>CADAWC010000018.1 GCA_902791475.1 Fibrobacter succinogenes | reverse complement strand
AACATTTTCATGCACGACGGGATAAACCGAGTACAAATCGTCAAGGTACGATTGATTGGCCGCGTAATCAATGCTTTTCTGCGTCCATTGATTTTTTGCCTTCTGCAAGCCCAGCATTTTTACTCCGTTCCGAGGTGAACGAGTTCACTCTCGGCGGAGCTTTAATCAGGACATTTTCATAGAATCAACGACACGCAATACCCAGTGCGTACAATACGCACAGGGTACAATTCACCCGTATACTATACTGGCGTTGCGAGTTTCGTCTTATTCCTTGTGTAGAAATTGTCGAGATTTCAAGTCAAGAACAAGAGTTAAACTCTGGATGCGAGTTTAATCCCATTCAGGCATTGAACCACGGATTTTAAGAAAAAAGGCGTGAAGTTGAATGCATTTATCGACTTGAGGCTCTCGACTGCCCTACACAAACAAACACAAACAACTCACGCCCCATAAAGGCCGCAAAGCAAAAAAGACAAAAATAAATCTGCCTATAGCAAAACGATACGGTAGAGCCAATCTACCGCAGACGTGAGCGTTCGTCTTATCCTCTGTGTATGAAATGGTCGAGATTTCAAGTCGAGAATAAGAGAAAACCCTATTTTCAATGCGAAATATAGATTATTCCACTGCCAAAAGGTGTCTTTTGGGAAAAACATTGCATTTTTGGGGCATTTGGGCGGGCGGGTGGGGTAAGCGGGGTGTTACAGAAACCCCTGCGGCTCAGCCATAGCCATGCGAGCATGGCTGCGGCATTCGCCTTGCATGGTTTTGCGGGGCGGCGCCTGAGCCCCGCAGTAGGGGTGGAGAGCAACGAAGTGCGAACCAGGGGGATACTTCCCCCTTCCATAAAAACAATCTTGTAGTGACGGAACAGTTGGTCCGGCGTCACGAACGCATCGGAAATGCGGGAGAGCGGCTCGTAGTCCTTGCCCACGAGTTCGAAACCCTTGCAAGTATCGACGATGTTCGGGTTCTTGAAGTAGGCGGCGGTACGACTTGCGGCAATCCAGTACTTCTTGCCGTCCTGCTCCACCAGGTTATAGTCCATGTCCGGGCCCACAACAATGCAGAAGTTGGAGTACAGCGTCCACGGGGTCGTCGTCCACACGAGGTGACCAAAGTCCTTGAACTTGGGCTCGTCCGTGTTCAGCGTGAAAATGAGCGTCAGGGACGGGTCCTGACGGTCCTTATAGCCCTGGTTCGTTTCGAAGTTCGAAAGCCATAGAAGCGAGTGAAGCGAAAACGCTTGCGTTTTCATTTCCGAGCCTAGCAAAAGACACTCAAAGAGTGTCAAAGGCGAGAGCAGCGGCAAAAGTGTGCAAGGTGAGAAAGCGCAAAAACTTGTTTTTGCATTTTCGAACCGCAGCCACTTACGTCATAGACGTCAAACAACTAGTTGTTTTGACATTGCCGAGCCGAACTAAATGCGCTCCGTAGGAGCGCCAAGTAGAAAATTCCCCCTCCATTATCAAATCAATACAAGAAAATCCAGCCACCCTGAAGCTTACCGCACTTGTCATTTAGCGGGATTTCTTCCGGTGCATATTCCAAATACAATCCCCAAGGATGTTTCTTTTTCCAAAATGCACTGATTCCAATCGTCAGCACATTCACACGATGAGCATACCCTGGATAATTTTCTTTCTCATGCGAAGAACCCAAAACATCTATATAGATTCCATAGTTCTTTACTGTAGAACCACCGCTATTAAAAGCCAATCGTTCATAATTGACGTAGGCACCCAAAGAAAATACTTCACCGAGATCAAACATCGCACCGCCGCCAACATTGTACAGAATAAAACCGTCAAAACGTCCCGTCGGATTTTTCACATTAGGTTCATAGCTTACTTTTTGTTCATTGGAGTAATAACCTCCGACAAAAGAGACTCCCGCGCCCAAATACGCAGGCCCCATCCATTGCACAAAACTAGGGCGAATCCCTATATCCATCGGAATTGAAAATGGAACAGACAAAAACAATCCGCCCTTTTGCCCTGCAAGCGAGTAATCAAACGAAAACAATTCTACCCTTCCATTGAAAGCCCCACCACCAACAGAGCTTGTTGTATGCGGGGACGAAATTTCTCTATTTTCATCGCCTGCGAAAATTCCACTCGCCTCGATAAAGCGAAATTTTTTCTGATCTGACGAATACTTGAGAACCGCCGCATCGCCCAACATGTTCCCTGACGAGGTCACCGCACACCCCGAAAAAGCCAATGCAGACAAACACAAAAACATAAATTCCGCACAAATTCTTTTTATACTAGACAAATTCGTTTATTTCTCCTTCCGCAAAAAGGCGGTTTTTATATAAAAAACAAAATAAAAATTCATCGGCCACATATTCCAAGTTGGAATATATAAAAAAGGCCGCTTTTAAAAATTTCTGTTCCAATGTAATAAAATTATATATAATAGACATATAGGGAGCAATGGTCTCAAGCCTCCAACTATGCTGGAAAGTAAGAAAACCGTTAGTCCTTTTTGGACTATCGAGGTTGATTGTAAACCTTGAATTTACAATTTCTTGATAGCTATATTAGCGGCTAATCCATTTGACAAAATCAAAAAACAGAGGTACGAAAATGGCAGTAGAAGACAATTACAAAGTTGGACATGTCATCATGATAACCCTTTCCGCCGCCATCGGAGGGTTCCTATTCGGTTTTGACTCGTCCGTGATTAACGGCGCAAACGTTGCGCTTAAGGGCTACTTCAACTGCAACGACATGCAGCTCGGTCTTGCAGTTTCCCTTGCATTGATAGGCGCTGCCATCGGTGCATATTTCGCCGGTCGCCTGGCAGATAAGTTTGGACGTGTACGTTGCATGCTCGCAGCGTCCGTCCTTTTCTTTATCAGCGCCATCGGTTCCGGTCTCCCGTTCACCATCTACGACTTCATCGCCTGGCGCGTGATTGGCGGTGTGGGTATCGGTGTAGCATCTATCATCGCCCCGATTTACATTGCCGAAACCTCCCCGGCGCATTTGCGTGGGCGTCTAGGTTCCATGCAGCAGTTCGCCATCGTTATCGGTATCTTTGTTGCCCTCCTTTCGAACTATATCATCGTCCGCATTTCGGGTTCTGCTAGTAACATGATCATGGGCATCCATTCCTGGAAGGTGATGTTCTGGGTCGAAGCCATCCCGGCATTCCTTTACGGCGTGGCCGCTTGGCAGCTCCCGGAATCCCCGCGTTTCCTCGTGAGCAAGGGCCGCATCGAAGAAGCTCAGAAAGTGCTTTCGATGATCGCATCTGTGGGCATTGCTGAAAAGACGCAAGAAATCCAAGATTCCTTCAAGAACAGCAAGCCGGCAAAGCTTTCGGACCTCCTCGAAACAGTCGCAGGCAAGAAGCGCATCGCTCCGATTGTCTGGGCGGGTCTCGGACTTGCCATCCTCCAGCAGCTTGTGGGTATCAACGTTATCTTCTACTACGGTTCCATGCTTTGGCAGAGTGTCGGTTTCGGTGAAAGCGATGCATTCCTCACGAGCGTGATTTCTAGCGCCATCAACTTGACCATGACAATCGCTGCAATCCTCCTTATTGATAAGATTGGTCGTAAGCCGCTTTTGCTCATCGGTTCTGCCGGTATGACCGTAACGCTTGGCATTCTCGCCTGCTGCTTCCTCTTCGGTTCCGACGCTAGCGGTAACCTCGTCGGTTCTAGCGGCGTCTTCGCCCTCCTCGCCGCAAACTTCTACGTGGCATTCTTTGCCGCCACGTGGGGCCCGGTGATGTGGGTGATGCTCGGCGAAATGTTCAACAACCGCATCCGTGCCGTGGCTATCGCAATATGTGGCCTCGCCCAGTGGGGTGCAAACTTCCTGGTCAGCTGGTCTTTCCCGGTTCTCGTCGGCAAGGACGGCATCGGCATCGGCCCGACCTACTTGATTTACACGACCTTTGCGGCAATAAGCTTTGTGTTCGTCGCCAAGCTGGTGAACGAAACCAAGGGCAAGAAGCTCGAAGCGATGTAATTTCAAGCTCGCTGAGCTCGTTTACAGAAGTCCCGAAGGCGAATGCCTCCGGGAATTTTTTCGCTTGTTTAAAATTGTATATTTCTAACATGCGTATCATTTGGCTTTCTCTATTACTGCTTGTCGGAATGACTTTTGCCGAAGAAAAAAAGAATATTTCGCTAGCCTCAGGCTTTGGCGGATACCTCTTTGGCGACAAAATGGTAACCGCAGGCTTCGATATTGGCGGATGGCTTTATGATTCCTATATCAAGACTGATACTTATTTGTTCTTTTTACGAGCAAAAACGCATTTCAAAAAAGATTATTTCTCTATTTATGCAAACCCCAGCTTTGTTTATGCATTCGATACAGTGACGTTATTAGCGACCGGGCCTGAAATCGGAATGACAGATTCCAAATTCGATTTTGGATGGTCCGCAAGATTTGATTTTTCAATAATAGAATTCGATGTCGCAAAATACTACAAAGCCGATTGGAAAGTCAGCCTTTCCGTTTTTATCACAAAATCACTGCTGTACTTTACCGCCAAAGAATAATCTCAATGTTCCAGGCATACTTCGCTCCGAGGCAAATGAAGGATGAAAAATGAAGAATGAAGAGTGAATTTACCATTTTTTATTTTTAACTTTTAATTTTTAAGTTGTTTGGACGTGGATTATGAACAGCAAATTATTTTCAAATATAAAAGCCGTAACGGCGTGCACTTTCGCATTCGGACTCGCAGGCATTACCATGGCAAATCCCATTACAACCATTCCTTGGAACGGCCATGTCGGTGCCGTAAGTTTCACTTTCGATGACGCCCTCGAAAACCAAATTGAAAATCTAAAACCTGTGCTAGACAAGCTGCCCGATGTTCATGTCACGTTTTTCCTCACAAGCATGGGGAGCGGCTATAGGCAAAAGGCCGATGGTTTTGCGGCACTTGCAAACAGCGGTCACGAAATGGGTAACCATACCGAATCGCACGGGCACCTGACTTCGATTAGCGACAACAGCGAATTGGAAAAAGAAATCATCCAGTTCGCCGAAAACATCGAAAAGACTCTCGCCGATAACGGGGCGAACATTCGCGTCATTTCATTTGCCACTCCTTTCTGCGAAGACAACGACAATGTCAAAAGCTTCATCGCCAAGCACCATTTCATCAACCGCGACTGCGGTTGGCATGGGCGCAACGAATGGGATGTGGAGCCGGACTGGTTAAGCCTCAAAGCCAAAATCTGGACGCGTTCAGGCGCCACCGTAGATGAAATGCTTTCGTCGCTCGACACGGCGGCTTTCATCGGTAACTTCGAAGGCGCCAATCCGTGGGACGTTCAAGTGAAAGGCGGTTCCTGGCTCGTCGTCTTAAACCATGGCGTCACAGACGACCAGGGTGACGATTACGCCATCGACCCTGCGGATATCGAGAAGCAATTCAAGCACGCTATTGAAAACAAGCTTTGGGTTGCCCCATTCGGCACCGTAGGCGCCTATTACCGCGCACACTTTATCATCGATGCAGCCAAAGAAACCGCAACGGATGACGGCTTTACGGTAGAATGGGAAATCCCTAGCGAGTACATGCCCGCAAGCATTCCGCTCCGCGTAAACATCGACACGCAAAGCGTCGGAGAAAACGCAATCGTAGAACAGGGCGGCAAAGCCATCAAGCGCGAAAGCGACGGCAGCTATGTTATCGAATTCACGGAAAAGAGCCTCAAGGTTCGAAAGCCCAAAGCCGGCGAGAACCCAGATTCAGTAACATCTCTTCCGGGCTTGGCAAAACGCCCGCTTGCAGATGCTCAAAACTACACAAAGTTCACGCTCTTTGACTTGAATGGGAATACTCTTGGTAACGTCAGCGGTTTTGAAGTGCCTGCAAAATTCCCCAAGGGCACGTACATCATCCGCGCCGAAGCAAACGGACAAGCGCCTTTAACGAAGAAAATCTCTCGATAGCCTCCCAGAATAACGAGAGGGAGAAGCCCCGTCAGAGCGGGGCTTGACAACACTCCTGACGACACTCAGGGCAGGCTCCTGCCGGGATGACAAAGCAAAAAGCCGAGGCTATCGCCTCGGCTTTTTGCTTTTTTGGAATTCTTATGAAAAGAATTACTTGACATTGACGCGGTTCATTTCGGAACCGACGCGAACAATGTAGGAACCCGTAGCCGGAACGTTAACGGTCAGGTTGCTGCTAAACAGCATGCCACCAGCAATTGCCTTGCCCTGCATGTTGTAGACAGCGAACACGTTACCAGCCTTAGCGCCGTTGATTTCAAGCTTCATGCCATTTGCACGAACGCTGAAGCTCGGGAGCATGGAAACCTTGTAAAGGCTGACCGGCTTGATTTCAATGCCAGTAACCTTGACCGGATCAATCGGCTGCTTAGAAGCATCGAGAAGTTCAACGGACTTGATGGAGATTTCACCGATGCCACCCTTGGCATCCTTGACTTCCCACTTGAAACCGGTAACAACCTTAACAATCTGATTGCCTTCCGGAGCTGTATTGAGGTCCACCCAATCCATGAGACCGCCAAAATTGTTGCCTTCGGTAAAGCCCTTAAAGCCGTAGTCTTCCGGAGTGAAATCATAGGTCACTTCCTTGAAATCATCAGACGGATCCACATAGGTACCCGGTTCACCACCAGCCTGGACAGTAGCATCATTCAACACAGCAAAGCGGATCGGACCAGAAGCCTTTGCACTAACACGCACATACTTGATGCCAAGAGCAGAGAAGTCAACACCGCAAGTCTTGGTCTTCTTGCAATCATCAGCCTTGAAGGAAACGGCGATACCAGCAGACGGATACTTGAGGAGGCCAGCATCAGCCTTTTCCTGAGTCCATTCCGGTTCCGGACCGATTTCCATAGAAGCACGAGCGATGATAGAACCATCTTCCATCTTATAAAGCGGAGAAGTACCAGAGTCCGGAATCATCTGAGTGCCGATACCGAGCTTGTCGTGGTATGCACCCCAGTTCCAAAGGCCAGAAACAGCCACCGTCGTGTCACCGAATTTCTGCTGTTCGCCAGAACCCGTAGAAATAGACGGAGCCTTGCTCGGATCCGGAGTGAACTTAGTGAAACCAGTTGTATTGTAGAGGTTCGGCATGTTACCCGTCAAAAGGAGGAGGTAGAGCATGTTCAAGGTAGCCGGATAGTACTTTTCACCTTCGACAGAGCCTTCACCGCAACCCTGAGCGGTAGTGCAGCTCTTCTTTTCCTTGAGGACCTTGTAAACGGTACTGAGATAGGCAACTGCATTAGCGTTATCGGCAAAGGAAGAAGCAGCAAGGCCAAGACCGCCGGAGAACGAAGAAGACACAAAGTTACGAATAGCACTTTCATCAGCAATGTACTTTCCACCAGTATAGGCATAACCGGAGTTCACGCCACTAGCAGTACGAGTCGTCGGGATAAGCCAATCAACAACCTTCTTATTGAAAGCCTGAGCCTTGGTATCACCGTACCAGTAATAAGCCCAAGCCATGCGCCACGGAGTACGGGCAGCGTCATCGTAGAAACCGATATCGTTAGAAACGGCTGCAGACGTCTTGGTCGGCTTGTGACCGCTCCAGTCGCACCAGTCCGGAACAAGACCGGTCGTAGCATCCTGGCAAGCGCTCAATTCGGTATAGGTCTGAGAAATAACGCTAGACCAAGAACCACCGGCAACATCCTGGAAAAGCTGGAAGTTAGCAGTCGTTGAATAGCTCGGGTTGAAAGCGTCGTTCCACTGGTTACCCGGCTTAATCTTGTTGCTTGCGATATCGTTAGAAGCAATCCAAGAAATGAGGGACTTACCAGCAGTGAGGTAAGAAGCGTCATTCCACTGCTTGGAAGCCATCACGAGAGCGAGAGCGGCGTCGAAGTCTGCGTCAGATGCGGTTCCCGTACCGGCAGACTGCTGCGGACAGTTACCGTTGTTGATACGCCAGTTCATACCACCATTGGCACCAGCGCTGTTGCTTGTCCAAGTGTTATAGAGCTTCTTGAAAACATCCTGATCGTCCATGTAGACGGAAATCAACATACCGTATGCAATAGCTTCGGAAACAGTAGAGCAAGTTCCTTCCGGAGCAAGCACCCAACCATTGGAAGCCTGGTACCAGGCCTGCTTCCACAGCTTATAATGTTCCTTGATCATATCCGTATCGGCATATTCAATGATCGTGCCGTGCGGGTATTTCATGTTCTGCGGGAACGGGTACTGTCCAGCAGAAGCCGTCACTGCAGCGGCTGCAGCAACGCCAAACATAACTTTTGCCAAATTCTTCATATGAATTCCTTTTTCAAAAAAGATTTCACCCATCCAAGCTAAAAGATAGTTTGAATGCATGACAAAAATCAACCCTTCTTTTGTAAAAGGATTGACATAATGCGTAAAATCACACAAAAAGTGTTCTTAAAGTGTTCCTGCACACTAACTTACGTTAACTTTTCTTTGCATTAGGGAATACATCGTTCCAAGAACCTTCGCCACGACAAAAGGTTTTGGCAAATGAGCGTCCAATCCCGACGCCATCGACTTCTGGCGATCTTCTTCAAAGGCATTTGCAGAAAGCGCTATAATCGGGATTTTCGTCTGCGGATACATTTTCCGAATCGCCTTCGTCGCTTCGTAGCCATCCATCACAGGCATCTGCACATCCATCAGAATGCAGTCGTAATAATCAGGGCCATTTTCACGAACTTTAGTCACCGCCTCCAGCCCGTTTTCGGCGATTTCGACAACCATTTCGGCATCATGCAAAAAGTCCTGCGCGACTTCACGGTTGAATTCGTTATCTTCAACGAGCAACACGCGCCTGCCCTTTAAAAATTCGGCATTTTCTAGCGAACATTCTTCCCCATGATCCAGGGACACATCGCTTTTTGTCGCAATTTTGAACTGAGCCCTTATACGGACGGTCGTCCCTAAGCCAATTTCACTCTGCACGTCAATTTCAGCCCCCATCATATCGACAAGGTGCTTTACGATAGACATTCCCAGTCCCGTCCCTTGCACACCACTTTGCGTCGAAGACTGCTCACGGGCAAATTCATCGTAAATGTGTTCCAAGAATTCCTTGGACATGCCAAGACCGTTATCGCTTATTTCAAAATTAAATACAGCATAGCCACTCACGCGACACGGGAGTTCTTCTACGGTAAAGACGACGCGGCCACCAAACGTTGTAAACTTTTGCGCATTCGAAATGATATTATAGAGGATTTGGCGAAGGCTATTCACATTGGCGACGACAAAGTTATTCTTGATTGACGAAAAATCCCTGACAAACGAGAGATTTTTATGTTTCATCATGGGGTCACAGGCTTCGCAAAGTTCCGTCATGCACGAGGTGAGATTCACCATGCGTTCTTTCAGCATGATTTGCCCAGACTCGATTTTTGCCATATCTAAAACTTCTTCAATCAGCTGGAGCAAATAACCACCCGACATGCGGATTTTCCGGAGAGCATCCTGGATATCCGTCCTGCTGTCGAGATGGCGCTCGGCACGTTCTGCGTAGCCGATAATGGCGTTCATCGGCGTGCGAATATCATGGCTCATGTTCAGCAAAAACTTGGACTTCGCTTCTTTCGCTTCGGCCGCGTAGGCATTGGCTTCACGCAACTTGAAATCCAGTTCATCCTGGCGATTTTTCAGTCGGCGCCTAAACGCAATCCACACTAGAGAGGCAATCAAGATTATCCCGAGGACCCCGAAAACGGAACCAACCGTAACCATAATCCGAGAATACTGATGCGTGATACCCGAGTAATTAGGCATCCGGAATCCGGCGTACTTGATGACTTTTGCACGTACCGTCTTTGGAGAAATCGACAGCATGCTCTTTGTCAAAACAGAAACCAGTTCACGAGGGACATCTCTAGGAACCGCAATACGCATGCCAAGCAACAAGCTGTCATTATAGTCAAACAGCTGGTCCCGCAAATATTCTGGCGTAAAAACCCACCAGTCGTCACCACCAGCCATATCGTACTTTGCATCAAGAACGATCTGCAACTTTTTGAATTTTACACTGTTGTCGCCGTCATTTTCAGCCGGTTTGACAAATTCATATTTCAAGCCATATTGCCCTGCAATTTCAGCAAAGAGGTCTAGCAAAACGCCTCGTGCCACATCACCGTCCATATAAGCATACGGGAATTTTGCATTTTGAACCGTGACCTTTAAAAAGCGATTGGACTGTTTCAAAGCCTTTAAAAACAGGCGTTCACGGTTGCTGAGTATAGATAAATTATTTTTCTCTTTATCAAAATACTTGAGATAAAGCAGGTTTCTCCAGCTTGGATTTTCGGCATCCATCTGACCGATGGCATAATTGATTTCGTCTAGCAGTCCCTTGTCTGACTTGCGAACGAGAATGCAATCCCCATTAGGGCCGACCGGCAGCGAACAGGCAAAAACATCCCCTTGATTTTTAGCTTTCTGATTTGATGCGACAAGGTCTATTTCACCCCCTTCGAGCATCTTCAGCATATCGTCCCAAGTCTTATCGTAGCCGACAAATTCGAAGTTCAAATTGGCATAGCGAGACATCTGGCGAAGCAGTTCGTATACGTAACCGCCCTTTTCCCCTTTTTGCGAAATTTCATGATAGCCGGAATTAGCGAAAAAGCCCACTTTAACAGTCTGTGGACCCGCAAAGGTCTGCCCCCCTAGCAGCACAAGAAATAATACACTTAAGAGCGTTACGCGCATAAGCAAACATCCAGCTAAATTTTATTACAATTATATTATAATATATATACATTTTTTATAAAAATGGCAATATTGAACATTTTAGCACAAAAAATACGTTGTGACGGCAAGCAACTTTTTCAACGAAGTTACAATTTTCTTACACTTGATTTTCAAAATTATATACATTTATTACGTATTGTATTTGGGTTTCAAAGGATTGCGTTATGGATGAGAAACGCCCTCTTATACTGATTGTTGACGATGTGGCCATGAACAGGGCACTGTTATCGGACGTACTCAGTGACAAATACAACATTATCGAAGCTGAAAACGGTAACGAAGCGCTGCTGATCCTCCGAGAAAAGACCTCCGAAATTTCACTCGTGCTCCTCGACATGGTGATGCCCGAAAAAGACGGCATGGAAGTGCTAGCCATCATGAACAAGAACGGTTGGATTAACGAAATCCCGGTCATCATGATTTCTGGCGAAACGGCACATGCGCTAATCGAAGGCGCCTACATGCTCGGCGTGACCGATTTTATCGGAAGGCCATTCGACGAGATGGTTCTCAAGAACCGCGTAAGCAACACCATCCGCCTGTACCAAAAACAAAAGAACCTTTCGGACCTCGTCTTAAACCAGATTTACGAAAAGACTCGCAACAATAGCATGATGGTGACCATGCTGAGCCACATTGTGGAATTCCGCAACGGCGAAAGCGGCATGCACGTGCTGCACATCAACACCATCACCGAAATGCTCTTGCGCGAACTCTTGCACCGTTCTAACAAGTACCAAATCAACAAGAACGATATCGGTATCATCTGCACCGCATCTTCTATGCACGATATCGGAAAGATTACGATTTCCGACGAGATCTTGAACAAGCCAGGCAAACTCACGCCCGAAGAGTTCAACATCATGAAGGGGCACACGGTAAACTGCGCGCAAATGCTCAACGCAGTGCCCGTCGGAAAAGACGAGCCGCTGATGAAATACGCCTACGAGATTTGCCGTTGGCACCACGAACGCTGGGATGGCCGCGGCTACCCCGACGGCCTCAAAGGGGACGAAATCCCCATAGCCGCACAAATCGTCTCCATCGCCGACGTGTACGACGCTCTTACGAGCGAACGCTGCTACAAGCACGCCTTCACTCACGAGAAAGCACTTGAGATGATCCACAACAACGAATGCGGCGTATTCAACCCGCTTTTAATCGAATGCCTGGACGCTATTGCAGACAGGCTTGTAACTGCTTTACAGACGTTCGACTGGAGCAAGCAAGCGGACAAGGACTTTTACGACATCGCCGATGCGATGATGAACGACCAAAATCATCCGATTTACAATCAGGCGTTCAGGCAGTTAATTGACGAACGCAAGAAATGTCACTTCTTTGAATACTCACTGAACGGGATTCTTTTCGAATACACGTTCACCCCGTCGGTCATAAAGCTTTCTTCAAAGGCATCACAAAAGCTTGGATTACCAAGAACAATTATCGACGAATACAAGCCAAACGAAGAAGCCAAAGACGTCGCAGAAAACCTCGAAAAGATCAGGAAGATTATACGACGCAAATCGACACCCAAAGATAAGCCAATCCTTATCAAGCAAACATTCAACATAGACGGCCAAAGCACCCCCTGCAATGTCAAGGCGCTCCAGATTTGGACAAAAGGTTCGAACGATGTTCCGGTCTTATCTGCCGTTTATGGACACATCGATATTTCAAAACAAGGTTAGGATAAATTTATGACACTCTCTGAATTTTACAGCTCTCTCGGTGAATCATTGGATGAAGTTCTTGAAAGACTCCGCATGGAATCTCGCGTTGCAAAGTATTTGGGACTTTTTTTGAACGACCCGAGCTTTAATGAACTCAAGGCAGCCTTTGCAGGAAACGATGCAAAGACGGCATTCCGCGCTGCGCACACGCTTAAAGGCGTTGCCGCCAATCTTGGGCTGAACAAACTCTCCGCATCAAGCAGCGAACTCACCGAGGACCTGCGCCCGGAAGTATTTACCGCCAATTCTCAGGCACTCCTCGAAAAAGTCGAAGCAGACTACGTTGCAGTAGTGGCTGGAATCAAGCAGTTGGAGCAGTGATTAGTGGTTAGTAAACAGTGGTTAGTAAACAGGGTGGCTTCGCCGCGATTATAAATCCTAATCACTAACCACCAACCACAAATCACTAAAATGATCCTCTCAACGTCTAAGAAACTTCTTCAACGCATCTTCGAGTTGGGCGATGACGATGGGCTTTGCCAAGTGACCATCCATACCCGCTTCAAAGGACTTGCGGCGGTCTTCATCAAACGCATTTGCCGAAAGCGCAATAATTGGTATTCGCTTGTCCGGGAACATTTGGCGAATAGTACGCGTCGCTTCAAAGCCGTCCATCACCGGCATCTGGATATCCATCAAAATACAGTCGTAGTAGTCGGGACCTTTTTCTTTTAATCGATCCACCGCAATGGAACCGTCTTCTGCCGATTCCACGACAACACCAGCACTTTCCAAAATATCTTTGGAAATTTCGAGATTCAGCTCGTTATCTTCGACGACAAGAATCTTAAATCCCTCGAACGAAACAGGCTCCTCCTCCGAATGAGCAAAACGCACTTGTTCAACATCTTCGGGATGTTCCTGAATGCGCATCGGAATGCGGATGGTAAACTTGGACCCTTCCCCTACCTTGCTATCCACTTCGATGGAGCCTTCCATCATATCGATAATGCGCTTGGTAATGGCAAGTCCAAGGCCTGTTCCCTGCTGCTTACTGACCGTCGAAGTCCGCTCACGGGAGAATTCATCAAAGAGGTGCTGCTGGTATTCTGCGCTCATGCCGATACCCGTATCCTGAATGACAAACTGGTACATTCCGTAGCCATCGCGATCCGAGGCAACCTGGCGTATATCGACCGTAACCGAGCCTCCGGAAGGCGTATATTTCACCGCATTCGAGACAACGTTAATCAGCACTTGGTTCAAGCGCAAGAAATCGACATACACATAGCGGTTCTGGATATCGTGATGCGCAAATTCAAAATGCACGTTTTTCTTTTCGGCAAGAGAACGGAGCATAGGCACATAATCTTCGCCATTTTCATCCAAATTAACAGGATTCAAGTCCAGTTCCACCTTACCGCTTTCAATGCGCGACATGTCCAGCACATCGTTGATCAAGGACAAAAGATGTTCACTCGAAAGCTTCGACTTGCTGAGGCAATCAAGCGCCTTGGCCTTGTCGTCAATATTCTTGACCGCCATATCGGTAAAGCCAATCATCGCATTGAGCGGCGTGCGGATGTCGTGCGACATGTTGAAAAGGAACGCGCTCTTTGCCTTGTTTGCAAGTTCCGCCTTTTCGAGGTTTGCCATTTCGCGTTTGGTCTCGGCATCGACGCTATGGAAACCGGCAATCACGTGATTCTTGAAGTTTTCGTCCTTGACGAACTTAATTTGGTAGTAAATATCTTCGCCACCGACCTGCAACCTGAAGTTGACAAAGTACACGTGTTCCCGATCCACCATGTCGAGAACCTTCGTAGGTTCAGTCGCCAAGCAGAACGATTCACGGTCACTCGGGTGGACCACCGTATCGACAAGTACTTTTAGACGTTCGCCAAAGTTGTCAATCTTAGACCAGCCAGGAACCATCTCGTCAAACATCGGGTCAAAGCGGTAGTGTACCTCGGAAAGCGTTTCGTAATCCACGTACACCACGCAGCCGAAGTCATCGGACAGGCCAGAAATCACAGCCATGTCGCGGTTGGCAATCGCCTTGCGTTCGGCCTTGGCGGATTCTTCTTCATCGACGTTTTCAAGCGTCACGACGATGTGATTCTCGGAATCAGGAGTTTTCGTCGCCTTCAAGCGGTAATAAACGAGGCGCCCGTCAAACGAGAAGCGGAACGAAATCGAAACGGCACGATCATTTTCGAGACCGCGAAGCAATTTTTCCTTGTCGATAAATTCCTGCACCGCGTCCCAGTCTTCCCTGTAAACAACCTTTTCCAAAGCCTGTTCAAAGCCCGCAAAAAAATCACTACAGTTCTTGGCATCGAGAGTCTTCACGACACCTTGGGCGTTAAACTCAATGAACGAATTGTCATTGATATCGACGTAATAAATATTGTCGAAACCATCGCCAAGCGTGTTTGCAATATCGGAATACTGGTCGAGTTCACGCAAGTGCATCTTGAACTCAATCTGTTCGGTCACATCGGTGCAACAGCCTTCAAGGCGAACGCCCCGCTTGTACTCGTCATTACGCTTGCCGTGATTCTGCAGGAATATGACCCCGCGCGACTGGTGGTTCCAGGCGTATTCCAGTTCGGACATTTCACCGCGATTCATCTGCTCCACAAATTCGGCATACGCCTCATAATACGAGAGGTCTACGTTATTGCACCACAAGTTGTAGAGGTCTTCGGGGAGCGTTTCTTCGGGGAATCCAAGAATCTGGAGCAAAGCCTTGTCGGCATACATTCGTGGAGGGCGGCCTTCATCTACTTCGATGACCCACAAGCCAACGCCTGCACTAGACAGAATCGCATGAGTCAAGTCTGACGATTCAAGACAGTCCATGATTTGTAGATCCTCCAACAAGAATATCCCTTCCAACGGGCGTCTCCAGTCGCCCTATGGTATAAAATACACTTATTTTCAGAACCCGTTTGGGAAAAACCGAATAAAGTCTCGGATTTTAGCATGAGTTACTAGTTACTAGTTTATAGTTACTAGAGATTTTAGCGAAAAAAGCCTAGTAACTAGCAACTTAGAACTCAAAACTAGCGAAGAGCGGCCTGTGCCGCCTTCGCTCTCTTGCGGCGCCAGATTTTAAATTCCATGTAAAGCGTGCTGACCGTATAAATAAAGAGGAGCAAAAGGATGGTGTTCTTCGGACGGTTCAGGTTGCAAATGCCCCATGCAAACGTGATGACGGGCAGATGGATCAAGTACGGGTAGAAAGACGCACGGCCAACACGACGCACAAGCGGGATGCAGAAGAATCTCGCCAAGAAGCCCTTGCCCGAAAGGAGGCTCACAACGAACATGCCGTAAATGAAAATCGGGAGGCTGTGGTGGATAAAGTAATTATACCCTGGATTTGCATCTGGACGCATGAGGAAGAGGCTTCCGTAAAGTGCGAGGAGCAAAAGCGCCTGAGCCACACCGCTCACATAATCTTTCTTGAAAACGTCAAAGACGCCCTCGTTGTAAAGGCGGTAAAGCACCATGCCAAAGATATATTCAAAGACGCGTACCGGAGCAAACATGTGGAAAAAGCGGTACTTGGCATCGAAACCATCAAACCATAAATTGCCCGTTTTGCCATACACGACCGCCCAGAGAATTCCCGGAACGAACACGCAGCCAAAGAGAATCCAGAGCGTACGACGGTTCTGCCGGATAAGCCAGCGGCTAAACCACGGCGTAATCGCATAGCAGAGGAAAAAGCTCGTCAAGGACCAGGATGGTTCATTCAACTTCATGCCAAGATCGGGGACAATCGACCACGTAAGCGTGAGGTGCATGATGAGGCTCCGCCACGGGTGGAACATCTTAGCTAATCCCGCCGAAGCGCAATCGCCAATTTCAGAGAATGCGGGTAAATGCGTGTAGCCGCTCATCTTGAATACGACCAGCACAAACATGAGGAGCGTCATGAAAAAGTGCAAACGGTAAAGCTTCGCTATGCGGCTGAACATGAACGGGATGACCGGGATACTGCGATCCGGATCACTGTACTTGCTTGCAAAGAGGAATCCGGCCAGCACGTAGAAGATGCCCGCAGCAAAAGCTGGTGCCGAAATGATGGGCATCACCCACTTGCAATCGGACATGTACATAAGAGCATTGGAACTGCCCAAATGGAGCATGACAATGTTCAGGCTCGCAAGAAGACGGAGCCCGTCAATGGCGGGGAAATAATTTGCTGGTTTCGGCATTTCGAGGAAAATTTAGAAAAACATGGTGATTTTGCGCAAATGGAAGGGGTATTTTGATTTTTCAGGAGATAAAACGCTCTTTTTCGTTACATTTTTCTTAAATTAAAAAGGTACAACCACTTAAGAAAGAGAAAATAAAAATTGGTGTTTCGGCCATGAGCAACGAACGTGCAAAAATTTTGATTGTCGATGATGACGCCATGAACAGAGTCGTACTTTCGGATCTGCTCTCTGACGAATATGATATCATCGAAGCAAAAGACGGTGACGAGGCCATCGGGATTCTTGAAACAACAGCAAAAGATATCACGCTAGTCCTGTTGGACATGATTATGCCCGGACGTGATGGACTCGAAGTCCTAGAAATCATGAACGAAAAAGGGTGGATTAAGGGAACCCCGGTCGTGATGATTTCGGCAGAAACATCTCCCCCTCAAGTGGAAAAAGCTTTTTCGCTCGGCGTGACCGACTTTATTTACCGTCCGTTCGACCAGATGGTCGTGCAGACGCGAGTCCGCAATACAATCAATCTTTATGTGAAGCAGATGCAGCTTTCGGAACTTGTGGCTGACAAGATTTACGAAAGGACGAGAAACAGCGACATGCTGATTTCCATCTTGAGCCACATTGTGGAATTCCGTAACGGAGAAAGCGGCCAGCACGTTCTGCACATCAAAAAGATTACAGACATTCTTTTACGCGCATTGCTCAAGCGCTCCCAGGATTACAAGATTACCGAAGAAGAAATCGGCACTATCGCTACAGCATCTTCGATGCACGATATCGGTAAGATCACGATTCCCGACGAGATTTTGAACAAGCCCGGCAAGCTCACAAAAGAAGAATTCGACATCATGAAGCAACACTCCATGAACGGTGCCAAAATGCTCGATGCCATCCAGTTCTTCAAGAACGAGCCGTTGATGAAATTCGCCTACGACATTTGCCGCTGGCACCACGAGCGCTGGGACGGACGCGGTTACCCCGACGGCCTCAAAGGCGACGAAATCCCTATCAGTGCTCAAGTCGTTTCTGTTGCCGACGTGTATGACGCCCTCACTAGCGAACGCTGCTATAAAAAAGCGTTCAGCCACGAGAAGGCACTCGAGATGATCCGCAACAACGAGTGCGGCGTATTCAGCCCCTTGCTTTTGGAATGTCTCGGAGATGTTGCCGACAGACTGCCCAAAGAATTGAACGACCAACGTACAAGCAAACTCAGCGATGCCGATTTTGCCAAGATCGCACGTTCTATTTTCGAAAACACCGAAGAAAGTTCAGACAACATCATTTACGAGCAGTATCTGAACGAGCGCAAAAAAAGCCAATTCTTTGCCTCACTGCATCGAGGCGTTACATTCGAATACACTTACGAGCCTTCCATGCTGAAGCTCGAGGCCAAGAATGCAAAATCCTTGAGTTTCCCCAAGACTATGATTGAGCCAGAAAACAATAGCGAATTCTGGAACATCTTTGGGCGCGAGAACTGGGATGAATTTGCAAAGCTTTTGCACGATCCGCAGCTGAACAACGACTCGTTCACGTTCAATAGCGAGATGCGAGTCAAAGGCGAAAAACGTCCGTGCAAGATTAAAGTCCAACAGTGTTGGAACAGGCGCAACCCGGAAAAACCGGAGCTCATTTCCGTGTACGGGTGCGTGGAATTTTTCAAGTAATTCGTTTATCCTAAGAATTTACGAAGGACTTTCTTGAGTTTTTCAACGTCAATGGGCTTTGCGATATGCTCGTTCATGCCAGCATCCATGGCGGCCTTGCGGTCTTCTTCAAACGCATTCGCAGTCATCGCTATAATCGGGACATTCTTGAAGTAATCGTCGCGCAAAGACCTAATCTGGCGAGTGGCTTCGAGGCCATCCATCACAGGCATCTGCACATCCATCAAAATCAAGTCATAGGCGCCCTGCTTTGCCATTTTGAGCATTCCTAAAGCGACACAGCCGTCTTCGGCACAATTAACAACAAAGCCCAATTCTTCAAGGACGCTTTGTGCAATTTCACGATTGAGCTCATTGTCTTCGACAAGAAGGATTTTCTTACCAACAAAATTCTCAGATTTAACGCACTCCACTTTCACATCGTCTTTCAGAACACCTGTGGCACGGGCCAAGACATCATGCATTTCCGTGAGGAATAGCGGTTTGCTTATAAACGCAGTCACACCCGCTTCGCGCGCACTTTTTTCAATGTTTGCACAGTCATAGGACGCCATAACGATAATCGGATTACCATTCCCTGGAATCATGCGCAATTGTTCCACGGCGTCAATACTTTCCATATCGAGCAACAAGTCGTCAAGAACAATGACTGAATAGCATTCGTGACGGTCAACAGCTTCTTTTGCACGCAGCACCGCTTCACGGCCATACATCGTCCATTCTGCACGCATTCCCAATCGACGCAAAAGGTTTGTCGCACTGGAGCATGCATTATAATCGCTAGCGACGACGAGAGCACGAGCATTCTGCAACGCTTCGAGGTTCGTCAAATCGGCAGATGTATCCTGGATTTTTAGTTTCAGATGAATGATGAATTCCGTTCCCTGATTAGGAACGCTGACAACATCTATAGAGCCTCCCATCATATCAACAATTTTCTTGGTGATAGACATTCCAAGCCCAGTCCCTTGCGTCTTGGAAATCGTTGAGGTGCGTTCGCGTTCAAACGGTTGGTACAGGACTTTCAAGAATTCCGGACTCATGCCGATGCCATCGTCCTTGACATGAAACTCGTACGTTCCCGTTTGTTCATCGCAAGCCGTCTGGCGGACAAACACATGAATGTTCCCGCCCACCGGCGTAAACTTGACCGCATTTGAAAGCAGGTTGATCAGCATCTGATGCAAGCGCAGCTTGTCACAAATAACAAGTTCGTTCTCGATATTGAACGTATCCATGTAAAGGTTTTGCTGTTTTTCACTCGCCTGACCTAAAACAATCGTATTCAGGTCATGCATGATTTCGGACAAGTTGCAGTTTACCTCTTCAAGGCGAATCTTGCCCGACTCAATGCGGCTCATATCGAGAATATCATTGATGAGCGAGAGCAAATGCGTACTCGAAACGACAGTCTTGTTCAAATAATTCTTGACCAGCACAGGGTCATCCAAATTATTCAGCGCAAGGTTTGTAAAACCGATAATGGCATTCATCGGCGTGCGGATGTCATGCGACATGTTCGAAAGGAACATCGTCTTTGCATTGTTTGCCTTTTCAGCCTGCACAAGAGCCTGTTCCAAAAGCTTCTGCTGTTCCTCAAGTTCCCGCTTCTGTTCCGCAATCTTTGCGTCCAGTTCCATCTTTTGTGCGGTTATATTGTCAATGAACATGAACGCAAGAATAAAGCTGACCGGAACTCCATTTTTACGTTCCACCACGAAGGCTGTAGCACGACGCCATTCGCCTTTGAGCGCACGGTAGCTGTATTCGCGCTTATCGACATCCGCCAAGTACAAACGCATAAAATCGACGTTCGCCATGTTTACCCAAGTTTCGCGGAACTCCGGCAAGACCTCCTTGCTGAACTCAAGAATAGCGCTACTGTACTTGGTAATGTACCCATAACTTTTACCTTTTTCGTAAACAGTCGATTCACGGATACTGCGGATAGTATCGTCTTCGAGATCCACATAATAAACGCCAAAATAATCTTCATAAAGCTTGCTATCAACATAGCGGTTTAGAATTTCGGCATCCTTGTCGGCAAAACAAACTACAACAGCACGCGGCGTTTCATTTTGCGAACCGACTTTCACGAACTTAATCTCACTAAAGCGAGTTCCTCCGGTATCATATTTTCTGTAGTGCGCTATAAGCGATTTTTGGCTTTCAAGCTGCTTCTTGATATGTTCAATAGAAGCAAAATCACCAATTCTTTTCTTATCGAGTTCATGGACAAATCCGTTGACATACGCCTTGAACACTTTAGAATAACAATTATCGTGTTGATACAGCTTTCCGTAATTGACTTCGGCATAGTCGCTCACCGTGTAAGGCGTAAACGTATCCGTATCAAGATCGACATAGTAGACCGAGGTGAATTCCGTTGCAAGTACATTGATAATGTCGAAGTTGCGTTCCATGTTGCGTTCGCGCTCTTTACGGGCAAGGACTTCCTTGTGGATATTGGCAACAGCGATAATAATGTGATCGTCAGCGGTATTGGACCAGAGCGCCTTAAGACGGTAGTATTGAGGTTCGCCATTGACCATAAGCCTATATTCGATTGAAAAGGTTTTGTCTCCCTCAAGCTGGGAGAGCAAAAAATCCTTATTCATGACCGAGGTCAACCGTTCAACATCTTGCGGGTAGATAATCTTCTTGATGTCTCTCGTACATTCTTCGAAAAAATTCTGGCCGCTCATCAGGAGCTTGAGCTTGATATAGCTACCTTCCTGGTTGAACACGTCGTACGAATTGTCATTCAAGTTCACATAGTAAATAATTTCGTACTCAATGCTCAACGCATTTGCAATTTCGGAAAATTCGCGGTTCATCACGTCCGAACGTTTTTCTTCGTCGCGGTCTGCAATGCCAAGCACTACCACAGGCGATTTTTCATCGGAAACCCGGACGAATTTCAGCTGAAAATAGCGTCCATCCTTATTTTTGTAGTCCACCTCGAAGTGGCTCTGCCTAGAAAACCTTTCACGAATGCTCTCGATCGACGCTAAAGTCAAAACGCGCTTGGCATCTCCGCTACTTACAATTTCTTTGGCATATTTCTCTAAAGCCTCGGAATAGAGCATCTCGCCGCGAAGCTCTTTTTCAAAAATGCGTGCCGTCTGCGACTTGACATAGGAATGCATTTTTTCCGAATCAAGATCGATGCGATAAAGCGCATTGAATTCCATGGCAAGGGCCTGGATGACGCGATAGCCTTCCTCGGCCTTCATGCGTTTGCGGATTTCGTCATCGACATTCAAGAAGCAGATGGCCATGTGGTCTTCATCACGGCCACGGGTAACCTGGAGCTTGCAATAGCGTTCCTTGCCTGTTACAATCTCACGCACCACAAACGAGAAACTGCTTTCCTTTTTGAGGCGGCCACGAATATAAGCTACGGACAGCAAATCCTTTAGCACATCGCGGTCTTCGGGATGGACATCTTCGGAAATAAACTTCTGGAGAGCGGATACGGCGTTTTCGCCATTGCCATACTTTTTTTCAAGGCCCTTTTTGCGATAGTAAACGACATACGAGAAATCCAGCAAATTCACATAATATGCGGAAATGAACTGTTCGTAAAAAATCTCCGAAAACAGTTCAGCGTATGCGACCTGATTTTCACTATCACTCATAATTGCTCCCTTTCTGCAATTTATTAAAATACATCAATTTTATGGTTTGAGGTACAATGAGCACTAGAAAATCCCGGATTTTCAGATTTTTTGCTTTTTGTCACACAACGAGAGGGAGATTCCCGCTCGGAGGCGGGAATGACAATGTTCGCGGGCATGACAAAGCGCACGGGCATGACAATGCACAAAAAAAAGAACCTTCGAGGGGGTACCTCGAAGGCCTTTGGGTGTAATAGGCTCCCTATTGGGGAGTTATGGATTAGGAATTCTAGTTAGCGGGCGATACGGACCGACTTGACTTCACCCGTTTTGACGGAGCGGAGCATATACACGCCCTGGACCTTGAGGGCGCTCGTATTCTTGAGAGTTGCCACAGCTTCGTCCATGGAGTAAGCGCTCATACGACCGATGCGCACTCCGTTCACGTCAAAGACGTAGTAGTCGCTGACTTCCGGATATTCGTAGCGAACCTGGGTCTGGATAGCGATAGGCGGTTCTTCATCGCCCTTCGTGAAGTTGATGTAATCGATATCGAAATACTGTGCTGTCACGTCCATACGGAGGGTATGCTTACCGGCCGGGAGCGTCACCTTTTTCTTCACGTCAATGAAATCATCGTAACTGGAGCCTGTCACATCGAATTCACCAACAGACTTTCCGTCAATGGAGAGCTTGAAGGAACCAGAACCACTCGCAGCGACAGATGCCGTAGCCGTGTAGTCGCCCGCTTCTGCGATGTCGACAGAGTATTCCAGCCAGTCACCGGTCGTGTTGTAGCCAACAATGTTCCCTGTAGCCTTCTTATAGATATCGACATCGGACGCATCGCTCTTGCGGTAGTCGGAATCGCCGTGGTTTTCAGGGTCGCCATCGCTGTAAGACACATTGCTTACGCCATCCGTTTCACCGACACCGGTAATGTCAAAGTCTTCGACTTCAATCTTGCCCGGGATTGCCAAAGCAGAGCCCTTGAACGGCTTGCGCGGCACCGGCTCAGGCGGAACATACGGAGCAAAAAGGCCCGTATTGTCCTTACCGTCCTTGAGGTGTTCCTTGAAATACTGCTTGAGCCAGGTCATTGCCGGACGGTCGCTACCGTTCTTGATAAGGCCGGAGTTTCCGTTCGTGGTCCAGGTAGCACCGTAGATGTAGCCCCAGAGAGTAATGCCCGCGACCTGAGGAGATTCCCAGAATGCGGGAATCTGTTCAGAATAGCGCTGTTTCTGCTGGTTGTCGTTATCCGTACCGATATCGTATTCGGTAATGAAGAGCGGCATCGGTTCGCCCTTGGCATTCTTGACGCTATTCTGGATTTTGTTCAAGGCGTTCTTGAAATCGCTCGAATTCATATCGGTCAAGTCATGGGCCTGCTGACCATAAGCATCGACCGGAGCACCCTGCTTCACGAGTTTGTTCACGAGGTCGATACCTTCGTTAATCTGCCACCTGAACGTGTTGTAGTCGTTGTAGATAAGGATTGCCTTCGGCCAGCGTTCGCGCGCCATCTTAAATGCAGTCGCCACGAATTCGTAGTTGCCGTTATCGCCGCCGAGAGCCGGGATAATGTTGTTGTTTCGGCCATAACCGGAGTGGTAGCTGCCACCCGACTTGATGGCTTCATTCACCACGTCGATCATTTCGAGATCGGGGTAATGAGCGGCAACGGCATCGAACCATGCGGTAATCGCCTTCTTGGTTTCGTCCGTGCTAAGGCCATTGAGCCAGTTCGGGTACTGGGAGCCCCACACAAGAGCGTGGAACTTGAACTTGCCACCATTCTTTTTTGCCCAGTTATAGCAAGCATCGCACCCCGACCAATTGTAACGACCGCGAGTGCCTTCGATGGATGCCCACTTGCATTCGTTTTCGGCGGTAATCTGGTTCCAGTAAGTCCCGAAATCGGATTGAACTTGGCCACGAGTTGTAATATTTCCTAGGAATTTTGCACCGCCATCGGCCATGCCGGGGCCTGCAAAGGAACTCGCTGCACCCAATAGAGCAACAGACACAAAACCCTTAATGAATTTTGATTTCATTTTCCAACATCCTCTTTGGTTAGTACTCTAACACCATTATAAACTTATTCTCATTTTCATCAGTTTATTCAAGATTGCGAAAATTTATCATTGCCAAAATGTCGATAAACGGAAGTTTACATTGTACTGAATAACGAGATACCGACCCCGGCACGGAGGCCGGGGTGACAAAGCAATCGCAAGTGTGTATGCCGACCCCGCCCCGGAACGGAGTCCGGGGTGACAGGCCGGGGTGACACTGCAAAAAAAGAACCTTCGAGTGTTACCTCGAAGGCCTTTGGGTATTTAAGGCTCCCCGTTTGGTTTAGGGGAGTTATGGATTAGGATTCCTTTTAGCGAGAGATACGGACAGACTTCACGGCGCCATTCTGGACGGAGCGGAGCATGTAGATGCCGTTGTTCTTGACTTCGTTAGAGCTCTTGAGAATCTGCATGGCTTCGTTCATGGAGTAAGCGTTCATGCGGCCAAGACGGACACCATTTGCATCGAAGACGTCGTAGCTGCCGATTCTCGGAGCCTGATACTGGATCTGCGGCTGGATGGAAATCGGCGGTTCATCGCCACCACCCGGATTGTCGGCAACTTCACCCTTCACAAAGTTGATGTAGTCGATGTCGAAGTACTGCTGAGTCACATCGAGGCGGAGCACGTGCTTACCGGCCGGGAGCGTCACCTTCTTCTTCACGTCGGAGAAGTCGTCGTAGCTTGTGCCAGTGACTTCGAATTCAGCGAGAGACTTGCCATCGAGAGAGAGCGTGAATGCGCCCGTGCCTTCGGTAGCAACAGAAGCGATTGCGGTGTAGTCGCCAGCTTCGGCAATGTTGATGGTGTATTCGTACCAGTCACCCGTAGTGTTGTAGCCGAGAGCAACGCCAGTAGCCTTCTTGTAAAGGTCAGCACCGGTATCCTTGCGGTAGTCAGAGTCGCCATGGTTTTCGAAATCGTCGCCATAGGATTCATTGCTCGTACCGTCTTCGTTCTTGCCCTGGCCCGGCTTATCGAAATCTTCGACTTCAATCTTGCCCGGAACAGCGAGAGCTTCGCCCTTGAACGGTTCCTGCGGAACAGGGTCAACCGGAGTGAGAACACCAGTATTGAGGCCAGTCGTGTTCACGCCCTTGTTGCTCTTGAGGTACTCCCTCATCCACTTCAAAGCGGCGCGGTCCTGGCCATTCTTGACAATGCCGGAGCAGCCACTCGCAGTGCCGTTACAGTCGAGCCAAGTGCGACCATAAATGTAGCCCCAGATGGTAATGCCGGCAATGTGTTCGTTTTCCATGAAGTGAGAAATCTGTTCGGAGTAGCACTGCTTCTGGATATTGTCGTCGGTAGTTGCAATGTCGTATTCGCTGATGAACATCGGGGTCTGGGTCTTGTCCCAAATTTCCTTGAGCACACTCTTAAGGGTGTTGATGTTCAAGCAGACGCCGCCGCCACCGGTACCACCAGCGCCACCGCCCTGGCTCATCATGTCGTGGGCCTGCAAGCCGTATGCGTCAACCGGAGCACCGTTTTTCTTGATGGTCTGGATAAGCTGAATGCCCTGATCCTTGTTCCACTGAACCGTGTTATAGTCGTTATAAATGAGGATAGCCTTCGGCCAACGTTCGCGCGCCATCTTGAAGGCGGTCGTTACGAACTGGTAATTGCCACCATTATCGCCACCGAGTGCCGGAATGATGTTGTTGTTCTTGCCATAAGGAGAATGATAGCTGTTGTTGCCCGTGCGGATAGCTTCGTTCACCACGTCGATCATTTCGAGATCGGGGTAATGTTCCTTGACCGCATCGAACCAGGCGGTAATCGCCTTCTTCGTTTCGTCTGTGCTAAGGCCATTGAGCCAGTTCGGATACTGGGAGCCCCACACCAAAGCGTGGAACTTGAAGTGACCCCCGTTCTGCTTTGCCCAGTTATAGGCAGCATCGCAGGCACCCCAGTTGTAACGGCCACGAGTACCTTCGACGGAACCCCACTTACAGCCGTTTTCGGCCGTAGCCTGGTTCCAGAGCGCAGTAAAGTCTGAGCCGACACTATTACTCTGGGTAATGTTACCGATGAACTTGGCCGCGCCATCGGCAAGGCCGGGGCCTGCATAAGAACTTACTGCACCACCCAAAAGTGCAGCAGCCAATAAACCTTTGAAATATTTTGATTTCATTTCCACATCCTCATAGGTTAAGAGTCCCATACAACCTTTATAAACATATTTCTAAATAATTGAATTTCTCTAAATGAGCAAATATTTATCATTGACAAAATGTCCATAATGGAATTTTTACAAAAAGACTATTTTGAGGAAAAAACGCAAAAAAAGGACCTTCGAGGGTGAGCTCGAAGGCCTTTGGGTATTTTAGACTCCCCCATTCGGGGAAGTTATGGATTAGGATATTTTAACGGGTCACGCGGACGGACTTTACCATGCCGCTCTTGACGGAACGAAGCAGGTAGATTCCCTGGACCTTGATGGCGCTCGTATTCTTGAGGGTCGTCACGGCTTCGTCTACAGAGTAGGCGCTCATGCGGCCGAGACGGACGCCGTTCATGTCAAAGACATCGTAATCGCTGAGAACCGGGTAATTCATGCGGAGGTTCGACTGAATGGCATCCGGAATTTCTTCTTCGATCGGTTCGGGGTCGGTCGCGTCCTTGCCCTTCACGAAGGTGAAGTAGTCCACGTCAAACCAGGCCCCAGTCACATCCATGCGGAGAACATGTTTGCCTTCCGGGAGAGTCACGTTTGCCTTGACCTTGTTGTAGTCATCGTAGTTTTCTTCACCTTCCTTGGCAGCAGGGACAGAAATCTTTTCGGTAAGCGCCTTGCCATCGAGAGAGAGTTGGAAGCTGGAGGTAGAACCCGCGGCAGCCACGGCGGCAAACATCGTGTAGTCGCCCGCATCCTTCACGTTCACGGTCCATTCGAGCCAGTCGCCTTCGCTGTTGTAGCCCACGATTACACCGGTCGCCTTCTTGTAAAGGTCAACGCCCGTGTCCTTGCGGTAATCGCTATCGCCGTGATTTTCGGAATCGTCGCTGTAGGACTGGTTGCTCGTACCGTCTTCGTTGACGCCCACACCCGGAATATCGAAATCTTCGGCTTCGACCTTACCCGGAATGGCAATCGCTTCACCCTTGAACGGAAGCTGCGGTTCGGGTTCAACCGGAGTGAAGGTCACATCGTTCTTGCCCTTGCTCAAGTTCTTGGCGAAGTAGTCTTCGAGCCAGTTCATGGAAGCGCGCTTGCGACCATCCTTTTCGATAAGACCCGTGTTCTGGACCCAGGTAGAGCCGTTGATGTAGCCCCAGATGGTGATGCCAGCAACCCACGGCGTTTCCCACATGAACGGAATCTGGTTTGCGTAATCGTTTTTCTGCTTGGTATCGTCCGCTTCGCCGATATCGTATTCCGAAACGAGGAGCGGGAGGCCCGTCTCGTTATGGATACGGGTCATCTTGCTTTCGAAATCGGACTTGCTCATGCCCTTACAGTCGTGAGCCTGCTGACCGTAGGCATCGACCGGAGCGCCATTCTTGACGATGGTCTGGATAAGTTCGATACCTTCGTTGATCTGCCAGGAGAGCGTGTTGTAGTCGTTATAGATAAGTACAGCCTTCGGCCAACGTTCGCGGGCCATTTTGAAGGCATTCGTGATAAAGTCGTACTGGTGCTTGCCATTTACAACGCGGTCACCACCGAGGGCTTCGATAATGTAGGAGCCGCCGCATTCGGTATCGTCGGTGCTGTGGCCTTCGGCACCTGCAGCAGGCTTGCCGTAACCGGAGTGGTAGTTGTTACCCGCCCAAATAGCTTCGTTCACCACGTCAATGTATTCGAGGTCCGGGAACTTCGCGGCAACGGCATCAAACCATTCGGTGATGTACTTTTTGGTGAGTTCTACGGTAATGCCCGGATTTTTCTTTTTGCAGAGGAAGTTCGGGTACTGGGAACCCCAAACGAGGGCGTGGAACTTGAAGTGGCGTTCGCCCGGTTTTTCCTTGGCCCACTTGTAAGCGCTTTCGCACTTGTCGAAGTTGTCCCAGGCGAACTTGCTTGTACCGCTGTTGCCATTAGAAAGGGAATGGATGGAGCCCCACTTACAGCCGTTTTCGGGTGTAATCTGGTTCCAATATTGAGCAAAGTCGCTACGAATCTGGCCGCCCGTAGTAATATTGCCCAAGAATTTTGCACCGCCATCGGCAAGGGCTGCGTTAGCAACGGAGACAAAACCAGCAACGACTACTGCAGCCAAAGAGAGAGAAAGCTTTCTCATATACCTAATCCTCATACACGGTTAATACCCATAACCATTCTAAACATATCCTCTTTTTTGAAAAGTGCTCCAAAAAAGCAAATACTTATCATTGATAAAAAGTCCATAATGGAATATTCGTAATGGAAACCGTTTTTTTTGAATGCAAAAAGTACGTCATGCGGGCGGGGCCCCAGCTCGGAGTTGATTTAAACCCATCCTGGCGCAAGCGCCAACCTTACGGCTCAACCATGACCATACAAGTATGGTCGCGGCACTCGCCTTTTAAGGTTGTGGCCGACGCTTTATTTTCACAATGACTTAATCATTTTTCACATTTACCAAATATCTCACTACAGCTTTATACAATGCTTTTCATAAGTATTGCATTTTGGATTGTTTTACCTGATGCGGTGGCCGGTGAGGTCGAAGCGTTTGCCATTTTTCTCGACAAAGAGCTTGTTGTTTTGGACGCGGAGACGCGGGGAGGTGTTTTCGAGGGAGCGCACGGAGGAAGCGCGATTTGCGCGGATTCCGACCGTTTCTTCGCATTTTTCACCTTCGCAGAAGCGAATATTGTCGATATTCACGTAATTGCCCACAATTTGCATCTTGAGGACGTGTTCACCAGCAGCAATTTCGCCCAATTGGGATTGCACGGCGGTATAAGTCGACCAATCCTCGCCCTGTTTTGCGATGATGCTGTCAGAAACAGCCTTGTTGTCGATAAAGAGCTGCACGCCCGCCTTTTCAGAAGCGGTCGCCATTTGCACTTCGACAGTGAATTTCGCCGTTTTTGCCACATTGACGGTATATTCAAGCCATTCGCCATCCTGCGTGTAGCCTAAAGCATAGCCCTTCGAGAGGTCTGCGGAATCTAGCGCAACAATGTCCACAGCGTCCTTGCGGTAAGCACCGCCTTCGTTTGCGGAAGACTTGTCGTAGAACGAGACGCGGCTACCGCCGAGGTCGTAATTTTCGGCTTCAATCTTGCCCGGAATAGCAATAGCCTTACCAGCAACCGGCTTTCCGTCTGCATCAAAACCGCCAAACGGGTCCTGTTGCGGGGGCGTCGTTTCGACCGTATCGGCCCATGCCATTTGCATGCGGTCCACACCGGACTGGTTCACAATCTGAAGCTTGATGTTTGCGCCCTCACCCGTGCGCTTGGTCATGCTGTACCAGTCACCATCACGGAGGCCCGGCCAGTAGAAACTGCCCATTTCCCATTCGCGGAGCTGGTCCGACATGCCGCGGATGTAAGCGGTGAAGTAGTTGGTCGGAGCCTTGTTGTAATCCTGATAGTCGTAATGCACGCCCGCCTTGTCGCCAGGACTCATGGCGCCACCCCATTCCGTGCAGACGGTGCGGTCGATGTACTTGCCGACCTTGCCCTTGAAGCTGTTTTTCCAGCCCTGTTCAGTGGTGATGCTCATGTTCCAGAACGTGTATTCGTGAACGGCAAAAAGGCAACCTTCAAAGCGCGGGTCGTCGGCAATATCTGGGACGTTCCAAGCGAGGCCGGAGCCATCGAGCAAAATGTGGTCGCGCGGGACGTTCGGGAATTTCTTGAGCCATTCCGCATAGAGATTGCGAAGGTCCGTCTTGTTATACATGTGCGGTTCGTTGAAAATTTCAAAGTAGGCGTTCGGATGGTCGCCGTACTTTTTCACGACGGTTTCCCACATTTTCCACCAGTCGTTCATGTTCTTCGGGCCGGCTGGTTGCGCGGGGCCCCAATAGCCAATGACGATGCGCCCCTTGGAAAGACCCACGTCAATAACGCCTGTATAAGTGTTCCAGAACTTGAGTGCAGTCGGCTCGTTGATAGGAATGCGGACGCTGTTCGTGCCGAACAACTCCTGGAATTGCCCGATGACGCGCTCCGCAACGACAGAAGCCGATTCGTAAGTGTCCGAAAGGTTCATGCCCGAAAGCACGAGAACGTCCGAGACGAAGTTGTCGCGCTTATCCGCCCAGTTCACACCGCGGAACTGGCTTGTAACGGCGAATGAGTTTGCGCAAAGAAGAAAAGCTAAACCAAGAACTCTCTTTTTCATGAGATCCTCCCTTTTTTTATTAACCTACTATCCCCACCCATAAATGTATGCTATTGGATGTGGAATGTCGCATGCGTGAATGCAAGTTGTTTTGTCAATTTATCAATACAAGAAGGAGATGCCCGCTTACTTCGACGGCGCTCAGCACAAGCTCTGGCGGGCATGACAACGCAATCGCAAGTGTACACGCCGACCCCGGAATAAATCCGGGGTGACATAACACGAAAAAGCCCGAGGCTACGAGAGTCCCAGGCTTTGTGAGTGAGGAGGAAAGTGTTATTTGAACCGCCCTGGATCCTTCGACTTCGCTACGCTTCGCTCAGGATGACAATTGTGCAAGGTGACCCCGCAACAAGTGCGGGGTGACAAGCTTAATGGACAGTGAGTTTCATGGTCTTTTGCATGGAGCCACTCTTGACGATGGCGAAGTACATGCCTGGAGCAAGAGGTGACGACTTGCCAAATTCTGCAAGACCTTCACCGTGGCCGCGCTGCGAGCCAATGAACTTGCCGTTCACACCAACAAGATGGACAACAAAGTCACTGGAGGCCGGAGCTGTAACCATCAGCGCAATGGATGCGTGAGAGTACGGCACGCGACTTACGGAGAGCGAAGCATTACGCATGACCGGCATTGCAACAGATGCCGGGTCGGCTTCAAGATTGTACCAGTCTACGTTGCCAAGGTACGTATCTTCGCCGGTGTAAGTGAACGTAAGCTTTTGCTTGCCCGCCGGGAGCGTAATCTTCGTAGAAGATTCATACCAGTCGTTCCATCCCTTAGACTTTGCGGGGTCCACAGAGAGCGTTCCGAGAATCTTGCCCGTAGAATCCGTGACCGTGATGACACTTTCTTTTTCGGAGCCTGTGGCAACGCGACCCGTCAAGACGTAGCTACCTGCAGCCGGGACATTTATGTAGTACTGAGTCCAGTCGCCATCATTAATCCAGCCAATGTTCGGAATGCCAAGAGAATCTTCTTCAATTTGCACGCCGTCCATAGCCACATAGTTTTCAGCCTGAATCTTGTCCGTAATTTCAAGCGGTTCGAACGGAGCGTTCGTCACCTTGAGATTGCCATCGAATTCATAGACTTTGCCCGGAACGGTCGAGGTCGAGAACTTGTTAGAACCGGACACTACATTCAGCGTGCTACCCACGAGAGACTTGATTGCAACATAGGTAAGCTTGCCGCCCTTCCATGCCATGGAATCGATTTCGAAACCACCGCGAGCGCGGATGCCCTTCACGGAGCCGTTTGCCCACTGCGACGGGAGAGCCGGGAGCAGGTTAATTCTGTTGTTATGGCTCTGCATGAGCATTTCGTTCACGCCAGAGACTGCACCGAAGTTACCATCAATCTGGAACGGCGGATGCGCATCGAACAGGTTGTTATAAGTCTTGCTCGGCGTGAGAAGCATGCGAATCATTCTGTAAGCATGGTCGCCATCGTGCATACGTGCCCAGAAGTTAATCTTCCAAGCAAGAGACCAACCGGTAGCATCGTCGCCGCGCTGTTGGAGCGTAACGCCTGCGCCCTTGATTAAGTCCGGAGTTTCTTCAGGGGTAATCTGAGCGCTCGGGAAAAGACCATACAAGTGTGAAATGTGGCGGTTTTTATTGTTGGGATCGTCCCAGTCCTGGAGCCATTCGGTAATTTGTCCGTACTTACCCGTCTTTGTCGGCGGCAAGCGCTTGACGGTCGCTTCCATCTTGGCGCGGACATCTTCATCGACGCCGAGAATCTTGGAGGCTTCAATCGTGTAGTTCAAAACGTCGCGGATAATCTGGTTGTCCATCGTCGGGCCAAAGCAAACGTTGTATCCACCGTGGTCATTTTCCGGAGAATCACTCGGAGCGGTCACCAAGTACTTGTTGCCCGTAGTCGGTTCTTCGACAAGGCTGTTCACGAAGAAGAGTGCGGCACCCTTCATCGTCGGGTAAACATCCTTGAGGTATTCCTTGTCGGTCGGATTGTAGAGGAAGTGTTCCCAAAGGTGGGTCGTGAGCCAGCCAGCACCTGTCGGCCAAAGTCCCCATGCGCCGTCAATCGGAGCAGAGCGGTTCCAAAGGTCGGTATTGTGGTGTTCGACCCAGCCTTCATTTACGCCCCAATGCACCTTGGCGGTCTTTTCGCCCTGCGGCACCATGGACTTGATTTTGTCAATGAGCGGCCAGACGCATTCTTCGAGGTTGCCGGATTCTGCCGGCCAGTAGTTCATTTCGAGGTTGATGTTTGTCGTGTACTTACTGCCCCAAATCGGGTTTGTGTCCTTGTTCCAGATGCCCTGCAAGTTGGCCGGCTGGCCACCCTTACGGGAGCTTGCGATGAGCAAGTAACGGCCATACTGGTAATGAAGTTCTACGAGAGACGGGTCGTTCGTGGAATTGAAATTCTTGACGCGGGTAGAGGTGATATCGCCTGCGCTCTTGTCAGCCGTGCCAAGGTCGAGCTTAACGCGGTTGAAAATGGTCTGGTAATCTTTCAAGTGGTCATTCAAGATGTCTTCATAGGACTTCTTTGCAACCTTCGACATGATTTCGGATGCGATAGCACCCGGATCGCCACTCACATCGTTATAAGACTTGAAGTTTGTAGCGGTCGTGAGGATAAGCGTTGCGCTGTTTGCACCTTCGACATTGATGTTGCCGTTTACGACGCTGACCTTGCCGCCATCGGTAACAACAGTCAAGCGGTTCTGAAACTTGATGGAGTTGACGGTCACATCGTAAATGAGCGTGTTGCCGCTAGAGGTCATGCGGTTATTGCGATGCGGAGTCGTCATCGTTGCACCAAAGCTTACGGAGCCATCCTTATCGGCAGAGAGATGCACGACAATCACGTGATCGGGATAGCTTGCGAAATATTCACGGGTATGCTTGACGCCGCCCACCGTGTAGGTAGTCTTTGCGATTGCAGTCTTGAGGTCAAGTTCACGGCGGTAATTGGAGGAACCCTTGTGCGAAGTAGAAATCACAAGATCGCCCACCGGCTGGAAACTTGCAGGCCCCGGTCCAATCATGTACTGGCTTACAATGGATTCTGCAGTGCGGTAATCGCCACGCCACAAGGCGTCACGGGCGTCTTTCAAGTGGTTTGCAGCACCCTGCTTATTGTTGTCGCCAGGGCCGCCCGACCAAACAGTACTTTCGTTAAGACCGATGTAATCTTTTTCGACGCCACCATAAATGAGGCCACCCATGTAGCCGTTACCAATCGGGAGCGCGTTCGTAAATTCAGAACCTGCATCGCTGTTGTACCAAAGTGTAAGCGGATTGTCCGTTGTCGCGACAGCACTTGAAAAACCTACTGCACAAGCAATTGCTGCAGTACCAAGGATACGACTTGCTAAAGATTTCTTTGTTTTAAGCATAGGTTCTCCTCATAACCAAAACACACCGTTTTCATAGATCCTATCGAGTTCTACGAACTCTCCAGGATGACAGTTTTCCCTTATATAAAATACCCCTCGGAGAGGGGATTTCATATAGGTTTGGAATTCTTCTCATTGATTTTTTATCAATGCATTCTCACTGGATTTTCTTAAAAGGCGACCCCGGCACAATGGCCGGGGTGACAATTCGAGCATAAAAAAAGTCATCGCGGGGCGCTGTTGGAAGCCTCGCGATGACAGTTCTTCAATCGATTATTTCTTACTTCTTAACGGTGATGCGGAAAGCTTGGCCACCGTTCTTGGACTTCACGATATACACGCCAGAATTCTTGACGAGCCCAGACGTAATCGCATGGAGGTCTTCGACACCGCGAGTTGCGAATGTGCCAACCTTCTTGCCCTGAGCATCAAAGACATTGTAGTTCTTTTCTGCGACAGAGAGGTCACGAATCTCGCCCGGGAGCGCTACAGGAATAAGCCCTTCCGTATCTGGATTTGCGCCTTCCGTAATGTCCTTATCCGGCTGATTTTCGTAAATCTTGTCGATTTCCTTTTGGCTATATGGAGCAGGCGGAATTTCCTTGTTCCAGCCAAAGTTCTTGAAACCAAGCAGCGAGTATTCCGTCGGGTCGTTCAACTGCTTACGAATCGGCGCAATGCGGAACTTGTGAGAGTATTCGCGATTGGCGTTCAGGCGGTAAGCGTTGAGCGGTTCTGCGCCCCAAGAGTTGATGCCACCGACACCCATTTGGTGCAAGTCCACACGGAGCGTGATATCCTTGTCGCGCTTGAGTTCCCACGGGAGCTTTACATTAGTGAGCTGTTCCGGAGTGTAGTGCTGGGCGCTGAATTCCATGCGCGGGTTACCCACAATCATAAGGCCCTTGCCCGTCTTTTCGTTTGTAAGTGTCGCCCACTTTACATCGGTGCGCTGGCCCGTTTCGCCAATTTCCATGTACATGACGGTCATAGAGTCTGCATACGTCGAATAAAGTCCCATGAAGCTACCGCGGTTACGTCCGATGTAGTTTTCGTCCGGACCACGACCAAAGTAACGGACCTTTTCGTAACCACCAGGAACAGTGAAGAGCGTACCCACGTTCGGCAAATAGCTCTTGGACCCATCTGGATTGAGCGTGTATTCCACAACGATATCGCCACTGCCGTAAACCGTGTACGTAAGCTTCATGCGGGTGCTGCCGACATCCGGGAAACCGAAATTGAACGTCACCTGCGTTTCGCGAGCGGAAACTTCCTTGACCTCGGAAGTGACAGAGCGGTTGTTGCTTGCCTTGCGCCATTCGCCATGGCCGCGTTCCATGTTGAAGCCCTTGTCGTTATCAATCGGGGCGCGCCAGAAGTTCGGACGGCCGCCGTTCTTGATAATCGTATCGCCATCAAGAACGTAGCTTGCAAGCGTACCGGACTTTTCGTCAAACTTAATCTTGAAATCAGAGCCTTCAATCGTGAGACCATTGTTCTTAGTGACCTTGTGGGCCTCCATGGTGCTCACATCAATTTCAGTAGACCAGAGCTGGCCTAAATCAATGCCGAACTGTTCATGACCGATGCTGTAGCCCGCCTTAGCCCAGAGTTCATCTTTTTTGAGGCGGAAATCGATATCCAGGAAGTACTCGGCACCTACAGTCGTTTCAATCTTTGGCATGTCAATCGTTACGGTTTTCTTCTGGTTCGGACCGATGTTCATCTGTGACCCGTCAATCTTACCTTCCTTAATGACCTTGCCGTTTTCCTTAATCTGCCAGAAGGCATCGAGGAAGTCGCCAAGATTCTTGTAGAGGTAGCGGCTTTCAATTTCAATCTTGCCCTTTGCGGCGTCTACGTTATGGACGCGAACTTGACTGTACTGATACTTGACTTCCCACATTTCCGGCTGGATTTTACGATCGGGGAACACGAGACCGTTAGCGCAGAAGTTGTCGTCGTTCTGCCAGTCGCCCCACATACCGCCAAATTCGAAGTACGGAGTTCCCTTGTGGCGCAGGCCCTGGTCAATGAAGTCCCAAATGAAGCCACCGAAAGAGCGCGGGTTACCGTAGAAGGCGTCCATGTATTCCTGCAAATCACCCACAGAGTTACCCATTGCGTGCTCGTATTCGCACAACATAATCGGCTTGTTGGCATCGCGATAATTCTGGACAGCATCTGGACCAAAGTACATCCAGCTGTTCACATCGGCATTGTTCCAGTCGCCTTCGTAATGCACATAGCGAGTGGAATCAATCTGGTGAGCGCGTTCACGTTCCGAGGCAAACACGTTACCATTACCCGCTTCGTTACCGAGCGACCAGAGAATAATAGACGGATGGTTTTTGTCGCGCTGCACCATGGTATTCATACGGTCTACAGCCGGAGCGCGCCAGTCGTCGCTGTTCTTGGGCAACTGGTTATTGGCACCGTGGCTTTCCACGTTGGCTTCGTCAATCACGTAAATACCGTACTTATCGCAAAGATCGTACATCACCGGATTGTTCGGATAGTGAGACATACGGAGCGCGTTGATGTTGAAGCGCTTCATGAGGATAATGTCTTTTTCCATACGATCGTAAGTCACAGCACGGCCGTTATCCGGATCAAGTTCGTGACGGTCCACGCCATGGAACTTCACAGGCATGCCGTTTACGTACAAACGCGGAGCACCATTGTCTTTCTTGATTTCAATCTTGCGGAAGCCAATCTTGTTACTTTCAACCTGGAGAATCTTGCCGTCAGCATCCTTGAACGTAAGCACTGCGGTATAGAGGTCAGGTGTTTCGGCAGACCAGCGCTTCGGAGAAGAATACGGAATTTCGAAATGGACGCTCTTTTCGGCACCATTCGGACCAATGCCGGAAACCTTCTGGGAAGTCGGCTTAATCACTTCGGCACCGGAAGCATCGTACAAAGAAAGTTCCACGGTGTAATCACCAGACTGCTTGCCCGTAGAATTGTAAATCCAGGCGGTCGTCTTTAAGAGACCATCCTTGTAGTTGTTCGTAAGAGTCGCATCAATCTGGAAGTCCTGAATATGGACCTGCGGCACAGCGTAGATATACACATCGCGCATAATACCGGAAAGACGGATAAAGTCCTGGTCTTCGAGCCAAGAACCGTCGCACCAGCGGAATACCTGCACAGAGATGTTGTTTTCGCCCTTGCGGAGGTACTTATTGATATCGAATTCATGACCCGTGAAAGTATCTTCACTGTAGCCGACATAATTGCCGTTCACCCATACATAGTAAGCGGATTCAACACCTTCAAAGTGCAAACGGATGCGCTTGCCATCCCAGTTTTCAGGAACCGTGAACGTACGGCGATAATGACCGACCGGGTTAAAATCCGTCGGAGCGTACGGTGCAGAAACGCGGTTGTTCTGAGACCACGGATAAATAACGTTCGTGTAAATCGGATGGTCATAGCCTAAAAGCTGCCAAGAACTCGGAACCTTGATTTTATCCCACTTGGACACATCGTAGTTGTCCTTGTAGAAATCATTGTTACGCTGGCTAGGCTTATCGACATGGTAAAATCTCCATTCGCCCGAAAGCGTCTGGTACCATTCCGACGCATGACGGTCGCCCTTCACAGCCTCTTCAACCGTGGAGTACGGCATCGAAGTCACATGCGGACTCAAAGTATTCACACCAAAAATTCTCGGCTTGCCATTCCACTCGTCGTTAGGCTGGGCAAACGAAGATGCAGCCGACACAAGGCCAGCAGCCAAAACCAAAGACAAACTAGAACCAAAGTTCATAAGTCCTCCCTTATCATATTCCTAAATTCAAAAATACCCCCAAAACAGGGGTATTTTACAAGTGATTTTGCTAATTTCGTGGATATATTGTCAAAGGGAGGGGTGTTTTTAGAACCTTTTATGTTGCAACTTGGAATATTCTTCCGCAAAAGCACTCTTGCTCGGATCCCATTCTTCGCCGTGGCCAATTCCCCACTCAATCATGTCTTCGGACTGCCAGTCAATTTTGAAAACGAGCCCATCGCCCTAGCCAAATTCAAATTCGTCGACTCGTTAAGTCGTCTCTATCCCTTTATTCATGCGGTTTTCAGACGGGGTATCTTTTTTTTAGTGGACAGCAATGATTAAATGCATGGACAAAAAGGAAATCTTTCAAAAACCGCACCAAGACGTCAATCATTCGCTCTTTTATGATTTAATTCTCTTAATTTAAAGAATTAGTGTTATTTTTAACTATTATTCATTAAATTTAAATAGATAACATTTGACTTTTCAATAGTTTTTAGTATATTACTTTTAGAAAAGGAGGGAACATGAACACATACTCCGCACAGACTGATGAATCTGCACTCACGCTACTCGGGAAACGTTTGGCAGCGTTCCGCATTCGGAACAACTGGACTCAAGCGCAACTTGCCGAACAGTCGGGAGTGAGCAAGGGAACCGTTGAGCGCATTGAGCGTGGCGATTCTGTACAGGTTGTAAATTTCATCAAGGTACTGCGTGCATGCGGAATGCTTGAAAACTTTTTGAGCATTTTTCCAGACGATTCGCCCTCCCCCATGCAGCTTTTATATATGGGAAAAATCAAGAGCCGCCAACGAGTCCGCAGCCCGCATAAAAACACAAACACAGCAAACATTTTAGCGGACAACGCCGCCGAATACAACGCAGACAAACCAGCCAACGATACTTCCAAAACACCCTGGGTTTGGGACGAAGACAAGTAACGGTACAACATGATTGCGGTAGAAGTAAAACTTTGGGGAACGACAATCGGGGCGCTTTCAATGATGGAAGGCGAAAGCGTTGCGCATTTTGAATACGCACCGAACTTTATCGGAGCGGGCGTTGAGCCCTCACCCATCGCCATGCCCATATCCCGGCAGATTTACTCATTCCCGACGCTATCAAAGACATTTCACGGGTTACCGGGACTTTTCGCAGACAGCCTTCCGGACAAGTTCGGCAATAGCATTATTGACGCATGGCTTTTACGGCAAGGGCGTTCACCAGAAAGTTTCACTGCACTCGAACGCTTGTGTTATACGGGCAACCGAGGCATGGGCGCACTGGAGTTTTTGCCATTACAGGGACCAGATTCTACAACGGACGATTTCTTAAACGTTGAAAACTTGAGAATTTTAGCAGCGGAAGTATTGAATCAGCGCAAACGATTTTCAATAAAAGCTCTCAGTAAAAAAGAGAGCAAGTCGTTTGAAGAAATTCTCAGGGTCGGCACTTCTGCGGGCGGCGCTCGTGCAAAAATCCTTGTGGCCTACGATGAGGAAAGTGGTGAAATGCGTTCAGGGCAAGTCGCAACCGATCCGAGATTTGGCTATTGGCTTTTGAAACTTGACGACGTCACAAACAACCGCGATAAAGAAAGTGCAGACTTGTTCGGCTACGGAGCTATTGAATATTCTTATTCGCAAATGGCAAAACTTGCGGGTATCAAAATGACAGAATGCAGGCTGTACGAGTGCGCAGGGCACAGGCATTTTATGACGAGACGATTCGACAGACTTGCCGGCGGAAAGAAATTACACTACCAATCGCTTTGTGGCATCGCCCACTACGATTTCAACATGCCGGGAGCATACAGTTACGAACAGGCGTTAAATGTAATCAAGCGACTTGGACTCGGCTATGACGCGCTTGAAGAAATGTATCGCCGAGCTGCATTCAATATCTGCGCACGCAACCAAGACGACCACGCCAAAAATATCGGTTTCTTGATGGACAAGCGAGGCATGTGGACATTGGCACCCGCATTCGATATGACGTACGCCTACAATCCGCAAGGCGCATGGACAGGGACGCACCAGATGACGTTCAACGGAAAGCGTAGCGGGTTTAAGCTAGACGACTTCAAAGCTGTAGCCAAGTTTGCGGGATTGAAGCAAGGACGTTACAAGAAAATTCTTGCTGAAGTTGAAGACTCTGTAAGGGAATGGCCAAAGCTCGCGAAGCAAAACGGAGTGCCTGTAAGGATCGCTCGGGCAATTGCCGGAGCACATGAATTCTTTTTAAATCCGTAATCAACGCTCTAGAGGCCCTATTTTTCCGACTACATTACCTTTTTTATTGGCATTTACCCCCCGTTATTACCAAAATTACGGTCTTGTTATAGCTTTTATTTATAGATAAGCAACTTTTCTAGAAAAATTTTATAATTCACCCCACTTTCCTATTGGACTAGTAGGATTTTGTTTTTAAATTATGCACATCAAACGAACGAGGCGCCCCGCAAGGGAAAAGCCTGGAGGATTTCGCTATGCGATGTCGAATGTGTAACCAAGCTGAAGGCGGGCGGGCCTAATACCGCCAAAATTTAACGCTCAGGATTGAGCAAAACTATTAACTATCGCGTCGCCCGACGCCAACAGTAACAAAACGTTCGGGCGAACGCGAAAATTTCGCGCCAAGCGCACAAAAGGATTTAAATAATATGACGACTCAGAATAAGCTCCATTTCGAAACTCTTCAGCTCCACGTTGGTCAGGAGACTGCTGACCCGGCAACCGATTCCCGCGCAGTTCCTATATACCAGACCACCTCTTACGTGTTCCACAACGCTCAGCACGCTTCTGACCGTTTCCATCTGAAGGATGCAGGCAACATTTACGGCCGCCTCACCAATACCACGCAGGACGTTTTTGAAAAGCGCATCGCCGCTCTCGAAGGCGGTATCGCAGGTCTCGCAGTCGCTTCCGGTGCAGCAGCTCTTACTTACGCCATCACGGCTCTCGCCCGCAAGGGTGACCACGTGGTCGCACAGCGCTCCATTTACGGTGGCACCTACAACCTCTTGGAACATACGCTTTCCAAGTTCGGCATCGAGACGACTTTCGTTGACATCCACAACTTGAAGGAAGTCGAAGGCGCTATCAAGGACAACACGAAGCTCGTCTTTATCGAAACGCTCGGCAACCCGAACTCCGACATCCCGGATATCGAGGCCATCTCCGAACTCGCTCACAAGAACAAGATTCCGGTCGTGATCGACAACACCTTCGGTACTCCGTACTTGATTCGTCCGCTCGAACACGGTGCTGATATCGTCGTGCATTCTGCAACGAAGTTCATCGGCGGTCACGGTACGACTCTCGGCGGCGTGATTGTTGACGGTGGCAAGTTTGATTGGGCTGCATCTGGCAAGTTCCCGCAGTTCACTGAAACGAACCCGAGCTACGGTGTGCCTTTCACCGCAGCAGCTGGCGCTGCAGCTTACATCGTTTACATCCGCGCTATCCTTCTCCGTGACGAAGGTGCAGCAATTTCCCCGTTCAACGCATTCCTTCTCTTGCAGGGCACTGAAACGCTTTCGCTCCGCCTCGATCGCCATATCGAAAACACCAAGAAGGTTCTCGAATTCCTCTCGAAGCACCCGAAGGTCGCTAAGGTCAACCACCCGAGCTTTGCAGATCATCCGCAGCACGCTCTCTACCAGAAGTACTTCCCGAACGGTGCAGGTTCCATCTTCACATTCGATGTGAAGGGCGGCCAGGCAGAAGCTTTCAAGTTCATCGACGGGCTCAAGATTTTCAGCTTGCTCGCTAACGTTGCCGACGTGAAGAGCCTCGTTGTTCACCCGTATACAACGACCCACTCCGAACTCACTCCGGCTGAACTTGCCGAAGCTGGTATCTCTCCTGCAACGATCCGTCTCTCTATCGGTACGGAACACTACGAAGACATCATCAACGACCTCGCACAGGCATTGGATAACATTTAATAAAAACATCAATAAGGTGATAGGTTGTAGGTGATAGGTTGTAGGTCAGTCAGGCGGCTTTGCCGCGATTATAAACCTAACGCCTAGTATCGTGCAAAACGAGTGTCGCAAAAATATGCATGCATATTTTTATGACCGAGTGCAGCCGATGACGCTGGAAAGCGTCAACCCCTAAAACCTAAACCCCTAACAAAAAGGATTCTACCATGTCAAAAATTTACGCATCTGCTGACCAACTTATCGGTCATACCCCGCTCCTCGAACTTTCCCACATCGAAAAGGAAAACAATCTCCAGGCTAAGATTGTGGCAAAGCTTGAATATTTCAACCCGGCTGGATCTGTCAAGGATCGTATTGCTAAGGCAATGATCGACGATGCCGAAGCTTCAGGCAAGCTTAAGCCGGGTTCCGTGATTATCGAACCGACTTCTGGTAACACGGGTATCGGTCTTGCTTCAGTCGCTGCTGCTCGCGGCTATCGCATCATCATCGTGATGCCGGAAACCATGAGTGTTGAACGTCGCCAGCTCATCAAGGCTTACGGTGCAGAAATTGTTCTCACTGAAGGCGCTAAGGGCATGAAGGGCGCTATCGCTCGTGCAACGGAACTTTCCAATGAAATTCCGAACAGCTTTATCCCGGGTCAGTTCGTGAACCCGGCAAACCCGGCCGCCCACAAGGCAACGACGGGTCCGGAAATTTGGGAAGACACGGATGGCAAGGTTGACATTTTCGTTGCAGGCGTAGGTACTGGTGGAACGGTCACGGGTGTCGGTGAATACCTCAAGTCCCAAAATCCGAATGTGAAGGTTGTCGCTGTCGAACCGGAATCTTCTCCGGTGCTTTCCAAGGGCACGGCTGGTCCGCACAAGATCCAGGGTATTGGCGCAGGCTTTGTTCCGGATACTTTGAACACCTCCGTCTATGACGAAGTGCTCCCGGTCAAGAACGAAGACGCATTTGCCGCAGGGAAGGCAATTGCCAAGGCTGAAGGCATCCTCGTGGGTATTTCTTCTGGCGCTGCTTTGCATGCCGCAATTGAACTCGCAAAGCGTCCGGAAAACAAGGGCAAGACGATTGTCGCACTCCTCCCGGATAGCGGTGACCGTTACCTTTCCACTCCGCTCTTCGCTGACTAAGTGTTAGATAAAATTTGTTCGGTAAGTGCTTCGCGGTTCCATTCGCCTCGCAGTAGAAACCGAAAAAACATTAAGATGATTCATTATTGAGTGAAAAACGCTAGAAGGTTCCATTCGCCTCCCTAGCGTTTATTTGTGTTTTATACCTCATCTGTAGTCGTGCTATTCTAAAAGTTTTTTCGAGATGCGCGCCGGGTGAATTACAAAAGGCAACAAGATGTCTGAAAAAAAGCGTGTCGCCGTTGGATTGTCGGGCGGTGTAGATTCCGCCCTTTCGGCGTATTTACTGAAAAAGCAAGGTTACGAAGTTGTCGGCATGACGATGGCGACGTGGGACGGCTCCGTAAAAATGCCTGCAGTCGAAGGTCGCGAAGGCTGTTACGGTCCGAGCGAAGACAAGAATATCGAAGAGGCAAAACTCGTTGCCGAACGTCTCGGGATTCCGCATTATGTTGTTCCGGTTGCCGAAGATTACAAGCGTGAAGTACTCGACTATTTCCGTGCGGAATACCGCGCAGGGCGAACGCCGAATCCGTGCGTCCGTTGCAATCAGAGCATCAAGTTTGGAGCGCTACAGCATGCGGCACGCAAGCTCGGGATTGATTTCGATTACTTTGCGACGGGGCATTACGCGCGGCTCGATTTCAAGAATCCTGATGTTCCGTTCTTGTACGAAGCATTGGACGAGCATAAAGACCAGACGTACTTTTTATCAAGGCTCTCGGCAGAGCAACTTTCCACTGTGATTTTCCCGCTCGGCGGAATGCAGAAAGCAGACGTGAAAGCGCTCGCCAAGGAAATCGGCTGGGACGATTTTGCAACAAAGCGCGAAAGCCAGGATTTTATCGAGTGCGGCGATTACTCGGTGCTATTTGACGAGAGCGATAACGTTCCCGGAGATTTTATCGATGTGAACGGAAAAGTTCTCGGGAAGCATAAGGGCATTGTGCATTACACGATCGGGCAACGTAAGGGGCTCAACATCGGCGGGCAAGCGGAACCGCTTTATGTCGTAGCAATTGATGCACACCACAATCAGGTGATTTTAGGTCCGCGAAGCGCATTGAGCTGTACCGAAGTTTCTGCCGTTGACTTAAACCTGATGGTTTCGGAGACATCCCCACTTTTGAAGCAACCGCTCACGGCACATATTCGCCTCGGGCATAAAGGAGCAACGGCAAGAATTACTGCTTTGGACACTACAGCCGGTACAATCAGCGTGAAATTTGACGAACCGCAATTCGCATCGGCACCGGGTCAAGTACTCGTGCTCTATGCAGACAAAGGCGTGGTCGCGAGCGGGATCATCGGGAAGTAAAAACTCAAATTTCCAAAAGTTCTCGCCCGATTTTACGGATTTCTTCACGAATAAGTTTTTCACGTTCAGCAGACGGCTTTTTGGAACCGTTCATATACGCAGCCATCAATGACTGCTGTATTCCTAGCCGCCTTGCAACCTCGGACATGTTAAGCGATTTAAATTTTGCTGAGCCACGCAACGGATGTGCTTGCGGTTCAAAAATGCTATCGTAAGAGAGATCTTCGTCTATTTCATCCCAGCGCAAGCCACCAAAAGACAATCTGAAAGCAGCCCGCTGTTCTGCACTAGCAGAACGAAGTCGTTCCGAATCACGGAATTTCAAAAGGGCTGTACGCCCGTCCTTTGCCGTAAGTAAAATTCCGCCCTTCACGAGTTCAGCGCTTTCGATGTCCCTTTTGTGCATATTATTTAAGCAATGTCGGCATTTAATCTCCTTTGAATTTAGGATATAATTTTATATCCGTCAATATGGTGTTACGTTTTTCAGAAGTTTTTTAGGCTTCCATATTCTTAACACGCTTTTTTCGGAGATTTATTTCACTTTTTTTGTAAAAATAACGCAAAAATCCTACCCGATTGGGCAGGATTTTTTAGAGATAGTTGGCAATAAAAAGTTTTAAATGGAGTAGTCTTTTTCCATCATGCCGTAGTCGATGAGAATTTGTTCCAAGCGGTCCTGCGTCATCGGCGTCGGGATGGTAAAGAGCTCGTTTTCGTCGATGTTCTTTGCAAGTTCGCGGTAGACGTTGGCCTGGTTGCAGTTCGGTTCGAAATCAATCACGGTCTTCTTGCGGATTTCTGCCTGCTGCACGATGTTGTTGCGCGGCACGTACTGGATGAGCTGCGTATTGAGTTCCTTGGTGAATGCACGGAGCAAGTCAAGTTCGTTATCGACGTTACGGCTGTTGCAGATAATACCGCCGAGTCGCACTTCACCGCGTTCAGCGTACTTGGCAATACCCTTACAAATGTTATTCGCAGCGTAGAGGGCCATCATTTCGCCGGAAGCAACGATGTAGATTTCCTTTGCCTTGCCTTCACGAATCGGCATGGCGAAACCACCGCACACAACGTCACCGAGCACGTCGTAGAAAACGTAGTCGAGATCTTCGGTGTAAGCACCGAGCTGTTCAAGCATGCTGATGGAAGTGATGATGCCGCGGCCTGCGCAACCCACGCCCGGTTCCGGGCCACCGGATTCCACGCAGCGCACGCCCTTGAAGCCGACCTTTTCAAGGTCAGAGAGCTGGATTTCGGTCTTGTTATCGCGAATGGTATCGAGCACAGTCTTCTGATGGAGACCACCGAGCAAAAGACGAGTAGAGTCAGCCTTCGGGTCGCAACCGACAACGAGCACGTGCTTTCCCTGTTCCACAAGGCCTGCGGTCAAGTTCTGAGTCGTAGTAGATTTACCGATGCCGCCCTTACCATAGATAGCGATTTGACGTAATTTCTTTGACATATTATAAGTGTCTCCTTAGGATTTTCCTATAGAAACGCTAGGCAAGAACAATTTTAGAATTTGCGTCTACCCTTTTCAATACTTTTTTAGCCCATTTCGTCACAATTTTTCTTTTTTACGCGTCGTTATAAAAACTTTTTATAGCCCCTTTCAGCGGGAATCTATTGCACGCCCAGAAAAAACATTTTTTTTAATTTTCACCCCTTGTTTCATATTGTCTTTCGCTATACCGCTTTTTAAATTTTTGCCCGAACTTCTTCGACAGGGAAGTAAAAGAATTAATCACACAACAGAACGCTAGGCAAACCGTTCATCATTTTCCACATAAACTAAATCGGTATTTACCGCTAGTTTAGCGCAAGGCTTTTATGCCTTGTGTTTACCACGAATCTTTTGCCTTTGTGAGGTTTTATGGCAATCGATCAAGAAACAGTTTTTAGAGAGCACCCCTGCTTTGGCGCATGCAAGAATCGTAAAGGGCGTATCCATTTGCCCGTCGCTCCGGGTTGTAACATCGAATGCCGTTTTTGCGACCGTCGCATCAACGAAGACGCACAAGTTCCGGGAAATACAAGTAAAGTTATCAAACCGGAAGAAGCATGTGGCTATATTCGCAAGGCTCTTGAATTCGTACCGGATCTTACTACGGTGGGTATTGCTGGCCCTGGCGACACGCTCGCGACACCTTTTGCACTGGACACTTTCCGCCTCGTCAAAAAGGAATTTCCAAACCTGATTCGTTGCATGAGCACAAACGGACTTTTGCTGAACGACAAGGCAGACGAAGTCATTGACGTGGGCATCGATACGCTTACGGTCACGGTGAACGCCGTTGACCCAGAAATCGAAGCGATGATTAACGCAAGAATTTTTTACCACGGCAAGACCTACACGGGTGTCGAAGCCGCTGAAATCTTGATCCACAACCAGCTGGAAGGCATTCGCAAGGTTGCAAAAAGCGGGACACTCGTGAAAGTGAATACGGTTCTTTGCCCAGGCATCAACGACAACCATATCGAAGATGTGGCCGCTACAGTCCGCGAAGCGGGAGCGATTATATACAACATCATTCCGCTGATTCCGCAAAACGGATTCAAGGATCTTCCGGCCCCGACTCCGAAGGGACTCGCAATTGCACAGGAACAGGCCGGCGTATTTATCAATGTTTTCAAGCACTGCGCTCACTGCAGAGCAGATGCTGTTGGCGTTCCCGGCGTCTATGACGTTGGTTCACAAATCTACATGGATCGCATCCGTGTAAAGGAGACTTTCTCTCATGGCTAAAATATTGGATCAGGCGCGCTACAAATGCGCTTTGGCAGCAATGCAGACCGTGCAATCCATTCCTGGAGCAATTCCCGTTTTGCATTCCGGTCCGGGATGCGCATCCAAGCTAAACGATAACAACGGCACGAGCGGCAGATTCAGCCCCAACATTTACCCTTGCACAAGTATCAGCGAAAAAGAAGTCGTGTTTGGCGGTGCAGATAAGTTGCGTTCAACCATCAGCAACGCTCTCAAAATCATCGATGCCGACCTGTTCGTGGTTCTTTCCGGTTGCACGGGTGAAATCATTGGTGACGACATTCAAGAAGTCGCAGAGGAATTCGAAGATGCCGAGAAGCCCGTCATTTGGGCAAAAACGCCCGGATTCAAAGGCAACAACTACATCGGCCATGATTGGATTTTAAAGAGCATCTTTGAACAGTATGTGAGAAAGTTCAAGGGCGAAGCCCCGAAGGAAAAGGGACTTGTCAACTTGTTCGCTGGCGTGCCGCAACAGGATCCGTATTGGCTTGGCAACTTGCGTGAACTCGAACGTCTTTTGCAGTCCATCGGTCTCAAGACAAATACGATTTTCGGTTTTGACCGCGGGCTTGAAAACTTGCAAAAGATTCCGACGGCAGAATACACGATTCTAGTTTCGCCGTGGGCAGGCCTCGAAAGCGCAAAGTATCTTGAAAAGGAATTCAACATTCCGCTGTTGCACTACCCGATTTTGCCAATTGGCGCTGCCGAAACGACAAAGTTCCTCCGCACGGTCGCTGAATTCACGGGTGCAGACAAAGAACTCACGGAATCCGTTATCCAGCAGAACGAAGCGCAGTTCTTCTACTACCTGGAACGTTACGCCGATACGATTCTCGAAAGCCGTATCGTGAGCAAGCGCTTTACCGTCGTGAGCGAAGCCCAGTACGTAATTGCCGTGACCAAGTTCCTCGTGAACGACATGGGTCTTTTCCCGCAAAAGCTGTTCGTTACGGATGACACGCCAGAAGCATTCCGCGAAGAAGTCTCGCAAGAAACAAACACGCTGAATTACGACATCAAAACAAAAGTCGAGTTCACCACGGACGGTTTCGACCTCCAGAATCAAATCCGCAAAATGGACTTTGGTGGCTCCCCGCTCATCATCGGTTCGAACTGGGAAAAGAAACTCGCCCACGAACTCAAGGGCCATTTCGTGAACATCAGCTATCCGATGATCGAAAAAATCGTCATCAACTCGCATGTGGCGGGTTATTCCGGCGGTCTTTACTTGTTGGAAGACATCTACTCTGCAGCACTTTCCATGCTGAAAATTTAAGGAGGATCTAATGCCATTTAATTTTAAAAATGCAAATGTCGGTGTTCGCGAAAACCGTCTTGGATCCATCACTGGATTTTCGGGCGACTTGGATACACTGGCACACCGTTCTCAATGCGGTTCTGTCAAGAATCGCGAACGCTGCTTTAGCCAATCCAGTTCTTGCCTTTCGGGCTGCGCTTTGGACCAGCTCATCAGTATCCGCAATGTGGCTGTTGTCTATCACGCTCCAGCCGGTTGCGTTGCGCTTGCACAAGGTGAAGATGTCAAATTCCGACAACTCGCCGAACGCATTAACGAAAAGACAAATTCCGTTTACGTCTGCACGGACTTGAACGAAAACGATACAGTCTTTGGCGCTATCGAAGCACTCCGCAAAGCAACGCAGTACACGTACGAAAAGTTCCACCCGGAAGCGATTTTCCTCTCGTCTTCTTGCGTGTCGGGCGTGATTGGCGAAGACGTTGACGGTCTCGCCGACGAACTCGCGGACGAATACGACATTCCAATAATTCCAATCCATTGCGAAGGTTTCAAGAGCCGCATTTGGGCTAGCGGTTTCGATATCGCAGACCACGCTGTTTTACAGGGCATCGTGAAACCGCCCGAGAAGAAGAATAACAAGATTATCTTCAAGAACTTCTTTGAAAGCGCTCGCCCGCAAATTACGGAACTTTTCAAGGAAATCGGCGCAGAACCGCAATTCGTTTATTGTAACTCCACTGTCGAAGAACTTTCGCACTTGAGCGAAGCCCAAGCAATGGTTTGCATTTGCGGAACGCTCGGCACCTACCTCGGCAACGCCCTCGAAGAAACTTACGGTGTACCATATGTGCGTACGATTAACCCGAACGGCATTACCGGTTTTGAAACTTGGTTCCGCGCCATCGGCAAAACGATTGGCAAGGAAGCCGAAGTGGAACGTTACATCGAGCGCCAACGCGCCATTTACTTGCCGCAAATCGAAGAAGTCAAGAGGGAACTCAAGGGTCTTCGCGCCGTGATTGGCATGGGCCCGGGCTACACCTACGAAGTTTCGCGCGTATTGCAGGAACTCGGCATGGAAGTGGTTCACGGTCTTGCTTGGCATTATGACTACAAGTACGATAACGGCCAGATTCCGCCAGCACTCGAACATTTGCTGAAGACATCGCCAAAGGGGCTCAAGCTCACTGTGGCTGACCAACAAAACTACGAAGTGATGAGCGTATTGAACTATCACAAGCCAGACATTTACTTTAGTCGTCATCCGGGCTCAACCGTATGGGCCATCAAGCAGGGTTATGCAGCGCTCTTCGTCGCCGATGAATACATGATTTTCGGATACGAAGGAACACTCAACTTTGCCAAGAGCATCCTCGATACCATCAAGAACCGTAGCTTTGAAAAGAGTCTTGCCGCTCGAATCAAGTTACCCTATACCAAGTGGTGGTACGAACAAGATACAGACAAGTTCTTGAAGCCGGAAGGCGCAAGATAAACAAATTTTTTTTGACATGGTTTCTCCTGCGGGAATTTTTTCCGCAGGAGATTTTTCTATGCAACCAATTTCAGTTGAGTTTCAAATTCAAAAAAAAACGCAACAACAAAACGGCTATAGAAAATCATTATTGCCGGTTCCAGAAAAATAGTATAAAGAAATCTCTTGCCAAAACGAAAGGCTTTATCTAAATTAACCCACAAAAGAAATAGGATATAAAAAATGAATTTCCCGTTCAATAGCTTGAATTTTGCTTGTTGTTGTCGATGTCGGACGGGCATCTAGTTTTTAGGCTATTCTTTTAAACAGATTCCCGCTCGGTTTTATGTTCCGTAGCGGGATTTTTTTATTCAAAAAAAATTTAAACCACAAAGGCGCTAGCATTTAATAGCGTCATAGGAGATTATTATCTTATGTCAAACTTCAACAATATCGAAACTAAACTCATTCACGGCGGCATTGATGGCGACAAAATTACAGGAGCTGTAAACGTCCCTATCTACCAGACTTCTACCTACAAGCAGGCAGGCCTTGGCGAAAATTCAGGATGGGAATATTCCCGCACAGGGAACCCGACGCGCGCAGCGTTGGAAGCGCTGATTGCAGAACTTGAAGGAGGAGTCGCAGGCTTTGCATTTGCAAGTGGCATGGCTGCAACAACAACCGTCCTTTCGCTTTTTAAGCAAGGAGACCGCATCATCATTTCGAGTAACGTCTATGGCGGCACTTTCCGCGTTTTGGACAAAATTTTCAAGAATCTCGGCATCAGTTATTCCATCGAAGACACGACCGATTTGAAATTACTTGAATCCAAAATAACACCCGATGTGAAAGCATTCTTTGTCGAAAGCCCAGCAAATCCGCTCTTGACGGTAATAGACTTGGCAGGCGTTGCCGCAATTGCCAAGAAGCACAACATTTTGACCATTGTCGATAACACATTTATGACGCCTTATTTGCAGCGTCCGATTGAATTGGGTGCTGACATTGTCGTGCATTCTGCGACAAAGTATTTAGGCGGTCACAGCGACCTAGTGGCAGGGCTTGCTGTTGTCAATTCCAAGGAACTCGCTGAAAGGCTCGCTTTTACGCAGAACGCAACCGGGGCCGTTCTCGGACCTTTTGATTCGTTCCTCTTAATTCGCGGCATCAAGACGCTTGGCGTCCGCTTGGATCGCCATACTGAAAATGCCGAAACCATCGCAAAGTATCTCGAAAAGCACGAAGCCGTAAAGCACGTTTATTATCCGGGACTCCCGACAGCACAAGGCTACGATATCAACAAGAAACAGGCCAAGAACGGTGGTGCCATGATTTCGTTCGAACTTCGTGAAAATTACGATATCAAAAAATTCTTTAAAGCTCTGAAACTCGTTTCTCTCGCAGAAAGCTTGGGCGGCGTCGAAAGCCTCGTATGCCATCCAGCCACAATGACGCATGCATCTATCCCAAAGGAAATTCGCGAAAAAGTCGGCATCACTGACGGGCTCATTCGCTTATCCGTGGGCATTGAAAAAGTTGATGACATCATATCGGATGTAAACCAAGCCATCAACGCGGCACAAGCATAACAATAATAGATTGCTTCGCTACGCTCGCAATGACGTTTGCCTCAATTTTGCGATACATGTCATTGCAAGGAACCATAGGCAATTTTGCTACGAGCAACATGTGGCAGAAGCAATCCAAATGGAGAAATTTATATGCATTACTACGAATCCATGAAATCCCTGATTGGAAAAACACCGCTCGTAAAGCTCACGCATGTTGGAGTTCCTGAAGGCGTAAATTTATTCGTAAAACTTGAATTGTGGAACCCTTCGGGCAGCGTAAAAGACCGCGCCGGGCTTTATATGGTCGAAGACGCGTTCGCCAAAGGGACGCTCAAACCTGGCGGAACGATTATCGAAGCAACCGCAGGCAATACCGGGCTTGGAATTGCATTTGCAGCATTGAACCGCGGAGTGCGTGTCATTTTTGTAGTACCGACAAAATTTTCACAAGAAAAGCAGACGCTTTTGCGTGCGCTTGGCGCAGAACTCATAAACACCCCGCGTGAAGAAGGCATGCTCGGCGCCGAAAAGAAAGCAGAAGAACTACTAAAGCAAATTCCGGATTCCATTTCTCTCAGACAATTCCACAACATGGCAAATCCGCAGGCCCATTATGAAACAACAGGACCTGAAATTTACGATGATCTCGAAGGCAACGTCGATTATGTTGTTGCAGGCGCAGGAAGCGGCGGAACGTTCTCGGGCATTCTCAAGGCGCTCAAGGAACGCAACCCCCAAATTCAAGGCGTGCTCGCTGACCCTGTAGGCTCTACAATGGGCGGTGGCGAACATGGAGACTACAACATCGAAGGAATCGGAAACGATTTTATTGCAGACACTATGGACATGTCGCTTGTGGACCGCGTCATCAAAATTAACGATGACGACGCTTTCGGTGGTTCCCGTGAACTCGCGCAAAAAGAGGGAATTTTTGCGGGATCTTCTTCGGGCGGCGCTTTCGCAGCAGCCAAGAAACTGATTGCATCGGGCGCTCGCGGGAACATTGTCTTTGTAGCCCCAGACCGTGGCGATCGTTACTTCAGCAAAGGTTTATACAAATAACATAAAAATTCATCTTTAATTAGAGTGCACAAGTTTATGATTAGCAGAACTGCGCTTTTATGCGCTCTTGCCCGAGCTGTCCACACTCACGCTAAAAGTGAAAAAATTTTTGAAGACGAATTTGCACAGGATTTTGTGGGTTTGAAGGAATATCGCCACGCACGCAATCTTGCAAGGCAGTTCCTTCCTGCAAAAAAGTCGAAGCCCAAAGATTACCCAGCTAAGGATTTTATTGACCAATACCTTCTCCCAATCATTCTTCCACGAAATCGATTTGCAGAAGACATTGTCGATGCCAAGCAGAAAACAGGAGATGTGCAATACGTTCTCTTGGGTGCAGGCCTAGATTCCTTTGCGCTTAGGAACAAAAGTCAAAACGTAGATGTTTTTGAACTTGATTTGTACGAAACGCAAGTCTTCAAAATCGAGCGGACGCGAGAACTTTTCACAAAGAGGCGTCCCAAAGTTCACTTTGTAGAAATCGATTTCAACAAGGATAGCATCATTAGCAGATTGGCAAACGCCGGTTTTAATCCGAAAAAGCGCTCCGTCTTTTCGATTCTCGGCGTATCCTACTACATTCCTATTGAAATCTTTTTCAAGACGATTGCGGAAATTTCTAAGATTGCAGCCCCCAATAGTGCAATAGTATTCGATTACTACGAAAAAGAGCGGGACAGTGCGAACAGCACAACCAAAATCAGCCGCTTAAAACAAATAACAGCATCGTGCGGCGAGTGTATGGTCGAAGGATATGACCCCGCTCAAGTTGTCGATTTGGCGAAAAAATCGGGCATCCAATATTGTCACGACCTTTCTCCTAAAGATATCAACGAAGCCTTTTTCAGTGCATCAACTGGATTGTCCGCATTCGAGGGCGTTCATCTGATGTATTGCGGTTTGTAAAAAATCCATACAAAATACCCGGCTGCAAAATTTTGCATCCGGGTTTTTCAAAAGTACGTTAATATAACACTCGTCGACTTAATTCGCCTTCGTCCAGAATAGCACCTTGCGTTTTACAAATTCAAAGAGTTCCATAATCGCAAGGACAACAATGCCTGTCCACAAAATTCCCGCAACCATGTTGGGGTAATCGGAATAGTCGGCGTAGAATTGCACAAAGTGCCCAAGGCCTGTATTTTCGCCGAAGAGTTCAGCAACGGTGAGCATGATGAACGAAAGTCCCATGCCTACGGAAAGCCCGGAAAATATGGACGGAAGGCTTGCGACAAACGCAATTCGCCACAAGTATTCAAAGCGACCGATGCCGATAATGGCGGCATTTCGCCTGTACTTTTCAGGAATGTCCGCAGCACCCGCGGCGGTATTCAAGTAGACAGGCCAAAAGGCCGCAATGAAAATAATGAAAGTAGAGGACAAGTAAAATGTCGGCAAAATCGCAATGGCGTAAGGGATGTAAACGTTAGGCGGAATCGGAGCCGCGAATCGTGAAATGGGCTTTAGCATAGTACCCACCCAAGGGACGGACCCCGAAACAATTCCGAGAGAGATTCCGACGACGGCAGCCGCGAAATAAGCAGGGACAAGTTTCAAAAGCGACGCCCACGCACTGCGCAAAAGCTCCTCGCGAGAATTGAAAAGCGCCGTCAAAATCGCCTTGGGAGACGGGAACAAGTATTGGCTACTCCATTCCGGGCCACAGCTGATAAGAGTCCAGATTCCAAGCAAAAACAGAAGAAAGAGTACTCCCGACAATTTAGACAGATACTTTATAAAAATTCTCATATACTTGCACCTCCCTGCACAACATGACCAAGTTTTTCAAGAATATCTTTGTGATAAGCCTCTTCGATGGCGGCAATCGTTTGTTGAACCTTTTCGTTGCGGAACCATTCGCTACGGCTCTTTTTCACTGGAAAATCCAAAGGAATATCTGCGATGATACGGCCTGGCGTCGATCCCAAAACGATAATTCGACTTCCGAGATAAACGGCCTCGCGAATGTCGTGCGTCACAAACAAAGTTGTAATTGCACGGTCTTTAGAGCCTCGGCAAAGTTCCAAAACCAAATCCTGGAGACTGGCACGATTTACAGGATCAAGTGCTCCAAAAGGTTCATCCAAAAGAAGAGCATCCGCACCAACGCTCAACGCTCTTGCAATAGCACCGCGTTGACGCATGCCGCCCGAAAGTTCAAAGGGATATTTGTGAAGGCTCCCCGAAAGCCCCACCAAGTTCAGGTATTCTTCAGCCAAATGTTTTGCATAGCCATTCTTGACTTTTTTCGTCTTTTTGATAGCAAGTGAAACATTCTGGAGAAGAGTCAACCAAGGAAAAAGGGTGTAGTCCTGAAAGACTACGCTCCTTTCTGCGGAAGGTTTTTCAATTTCCTTCCCATTCCAACAAACACTCCCCTCGCTCGGCTTGGTAAGGCCGGCGAGAAGATTCAGCAAAGTGGTCTTGCCACTGCCGCTTTCTCCCAAAAGACAAACAAACTCTCCCTGATTTATTTTTAAGTTGATGTCTTTTAAAATGGGTCTACCATCATAGGAAAAACCAAGATTCGTTGCGTCGAAACCACTTTGCTTTTGTGTCATTTTTGTTCCTTAATTTCTGGATAGGAATATTTTTTCGGCCTGTGCGTAGAATTCAGATTTAGGCTGTTGCTTGCGAAGTTCTGCGAGGGCGTCACGATAGTAGTTCGTGAGAACGTATTGAGAGACCTTCTTGTCGGACTTGATGAATTCGGCATCCTTCAAGAAATCCCAAAAGAATTCAACGCCTTTCACGTTCGGGTCGGTATCCTGCGTCACGTAACCGCTGTAGAAAGCCTTGTTGACGAGAGCCGTATCAAGCTTAATCCACTTTGCGATAATTTCAACGCTCTTCTTGTGATCATTTGCGACAAGTTCTTCGGCTTCAATCAGCGACTTGACCAAGCGCTTGTAAATGTCGTCACGGCCTTCAAGTTTGCGGAGCGATGCAATGAGGCGGCAACAAATATGTCCCGGATTGATGTCCTTGCTGCGGAGCACTACGGAGAGGCCGGCTTCTTCGGCACGGAGGTCGTGCGGACCCCAGGTCACGCCTGCATAAACGCTTCCGTTCTTTACGGCTTCGATAACAGCAGGCGGATTCTTGAGTTCTACAATAGTAACATCCTTACGCCAGTCAATACCTTCTTTTTTGAGGCCTCCGCGAACAATGGCATCCGCTGTTCCCAAACGGATTGTAGCGATTTTCTTTCCCTTGAGATCGCTCAGTTTTTTGACGGAGCCTGCATTTTCCTTGCGAGTAATCACAGCCTGGTCGCCACCCATGAGGCCGCCAATAACGCGAATATCAGCACCCTGCGAAACATGGATAAGCGGAGCAAGAGAGCCAAATGCACCAGCATCGAGCTTTCCGGCACGAACGGCAGCAATGCCATCGCCAGAATTCGAGAATTCCACCAATTCTACGTCAAGGCCGTTCTTCTTGAAAATGCCCGCATCCTTTGCGATGAAGAATTTCCCCTGGCCCGTAGAAGAGAGGTAGCCGATGGAAAGTTTGTCTGCGGCGATTGTGGAAGTCACGCAGGCGAGAACGAACAGGAATGCCGTTGCAATTCGAGTGTGTAATTTATTCTGAGTCATTGTAGAATTCTCCATTGTTAAAAGGCGTAAGTTGCAGAAAGGTGATAACGATTCAGGTCCGCTTCTTTTACCGTATTGGCGATCAAGTAATCCGTTCGAACGTGAAGGTATTCGAATCCCAACGAGAATGCGTCTGTCAAATTGTAGGTCGTGTTGGCAAAGAACGAGAAGTTTTGTTCACGGCCACCGGCTTTTCTAACATCTTCACGTTTTAGCTTGTCAAGCCCTGCACCCACATTAAAGGACAACTTTTGGATAAATTTGGCTTGAATTGCAAACCATCCACCGTAAGCACCAATGCTTCTTACGCTTTCGGGATCTTCAGTATTCGAAACCAGTCCGCGTCCAATACCGGCTGCGTATGTATCGAGATTAGCACCGACAAAATACTCACCAAGGAAGGTAAAGTTACTTGTGATGGGGAGAGTCAAATCGACGTTAAAAGACCATGAAGGAATATCCTTAGTATCACCAGTGGCGTCCAAGTCAACTTCTTCTTGACCGTAATGACCAGAAATACCTAAACCGAACTTTTTGTTTTCAACCCAAAGCGGAATGGCAATACCGATGCGTCCCTGAATGGTAGGAACGTCTGCATCGACACCGGTCTCTGAAGCAGAAGAAGTGTTGTACGGCTGCGTTTCGCCGATAGTGCGAACAAGAGCAACGGCAAAATCTAAAGAGCCATTACCAACAGGAACTTTTTCGGTCAGCCGGAGTTGTGCTCTGCGAAGGCCCGGATCACCAGAGTTGTTAAGAACGCCAGCATTGAGCGTTGGAGTCACGAGGGGAGAAATCAAATCCCATGTCTGACCGCCCAAAATGGAGAAACCGGACTTGCCAAAAGAAATTTCGCCGTAACCATGACGGAGGCGTGGGACAGGCGCATTACCGGAACCGCCGCCGTAGAAATCAACTTCGATTTTACCGTTCGCCTTGAAGAACGAAGTATCGCTACCGCTCGAAAGATTCAAACCGATTCGAGTGAGGTTCGGCGTGAAATGCCAGCCACCATCGTTTTTGTTGGCAATATCCGATTGAGCAGCAAAGTTTGCAAAGTTGCCATTATTGCTCTTGGAATCTTCGTAGGCGGCGTTCAAAGATGCAAAACCATAGAGTGTAGCACTTACGCCAGATTTCGTGGTAACAGCAATAGGTTCAGCAGCAATTGCAGTAATTGAAGACAAAAGAGCAATTTGAGCTATAAATTTTTTAATATTGAAATTCATGGAGGAACTCCTATTTTTTATGAGTTTAGTAACCACGCAGAGCAATGTTCTGCGCACTTTTAAAATTGCCGATTAGCCTTTAAAAAGGCTTTGGCTTAGTTATTGGAGAATTTACAGCTACAACACATATAGGTATCCTCGTGTTGATTTGTGGAAGTTTCGGAACACAATGTTCTCGATTACGCTGCATAAATTAGAAAACAAAAAATGGTTTGTAAAATACTTTATTTTTATCACACGATATAAGAAATTTATTTACATATAAAGTATAGTTATGCAAAATAAACTCAAATAGCAGTAGCCTATACATGTACAATAGATTCCCGCGCGGAGTTTATCATACGAGCATTATAAAAAAGGAGAGGCCGATCAAGTCGGGCATGACATGCAAGGCCTTACAATGAGAAATATCGCATTTTCATGATCCCAAATAAGAAATGCCGGCTGAATAATTTTCAGTCGGCACTCTTTGATTTCATTAGTGAAGACGCTTTAAATTTATTTTCCGCCAACGGATGCGCCATAAATTTTTTCAAGCAAATTAAGCGCACCCTTATAACCGACGAAACTACGATTGATAATCAAAGTTTCGCTGGACGGAGGCGTAATTTCGAAGAACAAAGCGCCCTTATCGTTGGCGAGATTGATTTCCCAAGAAGAAGCAAGAATCAACGGCTTTCCAGAAGAGAAATCAACTTCCTTGATTGCCTTTTCAATCAAGTAGCCATCTTCTTCGAATTCCACTTCAACATCGACACCTTCGCTGATGTTATGGAAAGCATCTTCGATGGTCTTGCGGAATTTCTGCGGAGGATCGTCCGTGATAATCGCCTTGCGCGGAATAAGGCCGATTTGGTCGGCAAGGAACTTGGTGTAGGCAAGCGTGTAAGCGGAATCAGCGGTAATTGCAAATTCACTCGGCATACCGTACCAGTATTCAACAAAGAATTCAGAGAAGTGTTCCAAATAGTAGTAATAAATACCATTTTCTTGTTCAATGAACTTTTCGCTCTGTTCCTTATCGATTCCGGCAAAATCAACGACCTTGCGGATAAACGCAGCAGTTGCGTCGGCACCGATTGGAATTTCAGGAATATGGAGGAACGGCTGACCGTATTTTTTCTCAAGGTGTTCAGCGTTTCTCACGCCAACCCACGGCGAAACCACCAGATTGAACTGGGCTTCCGGAATGCGCAACCAATCCTTGACACCGTTATTTTCAGGTCCAAAGAGCACATTCACTTCAAAGCCAGCGCCACGGAGAATACGGGCAAGTTCCTGATAATCTCCGCGCCAGTTCTGGTTGTAATACGGAACTTCGAACCAAAGGTTGACAAGGCCCTTCTTGCGTTCGCCCTTGTAATCGCCCACAAACTGATCAACAATAGCGTTTACCACTTCTTCGTGACCGAAAAGGTTATTGCCCTTAAAGCCTGCGGTATCCACAGCCACAATCGGGTAGCCCAAATCGCGATATTCATTCACCAAGCTGGGGACGTCATCACCAATGAGGCCGCCCACGCAACCCGTGAGAACAACATAAAGATCGCCATCGAAAACTTTGAGTGTCGATTTGATTAACTGATCCAAAGTCTTGATACCGCCGAACACGATGTCATTTTCGGTGGAGTTCGCACTCGGCATGTTACCGGCACCAGCGAAAATGCTGCCCTGGAAGCCGTTTTCAAAAGTGAGGAATGCGGTTTGCTTAAGCTGGCAACCCGGAGAGCAGTTTGCTATAGGAACTGCACCCTTGATGCCGACAACCGTATTGGACGCACCGACTGCGCAAGAATAGCGGGGGTCCGAAATAGAATTGCTCTTTTTCTTTGTTTTAAGTGCTTCTGACATTTTCGAAATCTCCCTTATTATGCGTTTTCTGAATTGGATTCTTTATCTTTGCTGAACTTGAGATTTCTCGGTTCAGGAAGGTCGTTAAGTGTTTCTGGATGATGTGTCAGGTAGAACGGATCGTCCTGAGCAAGCCACCAATCAGAATACGGGAGCTTCACATTACGCTTGAGAACTTGGTTAAACTTTGTACGTGAAAGAACGCCCTTGAGCATTTCGCCAATGCGGAGGATACCTTGATAGCCCACCGGAATATGTTCGTCGCCCATGGTGAGGGTCGGGAATCCGAGGTGGCCCGCGACAGATGCAAGGCCCGGATGGCGAATGAGCAAGAAGTCCGTCTTGGCGCGCTTCAAAAGTTGCGGAAGCTGGAAGGCGCGAGTCTTACTTACAGTATAGTGCGGAATGTCGCCGTAAGTTTCCACAAGTTCCTTCAAGGTGTCTTGATGCTTTCCTGCACCATCGTAAATGGGGTCATGATGGAACACGAGGGCTGCATCGTGGCCTATTCCGAGTTCCGAAAGAACACTGATAAGGCCGTGAGCATAAGCAGAACCCGTCATTACGATGCCGTTCTTGCCCTTGAAAAATTCGCGAAGTTCAGCGAGCTTCGGAGCAATACGCTTATGTTCACTTTCGATATATTCTTCAGCTTCTTTTTCTTTGCCGACAACTTTTGCAATAGCGCGGAGCCATTCGTCAGTGCCCTTGATACCGTACGGCTGCGGAGCATCAATTTGCGGAACGCCGAAGGATTCTTCAAGTGCGGTGGCCATGTAGCCACCCAAAGTATCGCAGAAAGTAGCGGTTGCAACAGCTTCAGAAGCCTGGCGGATTTCATCAAAAGATGCAGTATCCAAGAGGTAGTTGACGCGGAGCCCAAGCGGAGCAAGCATTTCAGAGAAATAGTCCGTTCCCCAAAGAGCAACGATGTTGAGCAAGTCATTTTGCTTTTTGGTCGGATGGCGATTCACAATTTGACGGAGAACGCCATGGAATGCAATGTCGAAGCCCGTGGACCAATGCTTGGAACGGAAGCCTTCGCAGTGCAGCGGAATTATAGGCACGCCAACTTCAGGTTCCATTTCTTCGGCGATGGAGTCAATATCTTCACCGATAATAGCGGTAGCGCAAGCCATGCCAATGAAAATAGCCTTGGGATTGAAACGTTCCTTTGCATCACGAATCGTTTGACGAAGCTTTTCAGAAGCACCGAACACCATGTCCTGTTCTTTCAGGTTGGTGCTGATGTTCAAAGTATTCTGCAAAGGCTTGCCACGACGCTTAAGGCCCACATGCATAGAAAGGTTGAATTTGGAGTTTTCGCCGCTGCAGCCAATCGGGGAATGGTCAATCAAAGCGCAGTCCGTGAGGTTGCCCACCTGGCACTGGACAATAGCGTTGGAGCACATGGTTTCTTGGTTGAGCGGAGATTGCAATTCGCAAAGCTTACAGCCGGCCCCCTTGCTTGCGCAGCCACCGTGCTTTTTTGCGCTGCGTTCGTCGTAGGCAGATTCCTTGATCAAGTCGCTGGCTTTGCCGTCCCAACCGATAATGGTACCCAGTCGATATTCGCGGTTTTCGACCGAGGTCATATTTAAATTAATGTTAGTTGATGCCATAGATTTTTACCTCCTGCCGGTTCTCGCTAAATGGAGTAGTCTTTTTCCATCATGCCGTAGTCGATGAGAATTTGTTCCAAGCGGTCCTGCGTCATCGGCGTCGGGATGGTAAAGAGTTCGTTTTCGTCGATGTTCTTTGCAAGTTCGCGGTAGACGTTGGCCTGGTTGCAGTTCGGTTCGAAATCAATCACGGTCTTCTTGCGGATTTCTGCCTGTTGCACGATGTTGTTGCGCGGCACGTACTGGATGAGCTGCGTGTTGAGTTCCTTGGTGAATGCGCGGAGCAAATCAAGTTCGTTATCGACGTTACGGCTGTTGCAGATGATACCGCCGAGTCGCACTTCACCGCGTTCGGCATACTTTGCGATACCCTTACAAATGTTGTTCGCAGCGTAGAGGGCCATCATTTCGCCAGAAGCCACGATGTAGATTTCCTTGGCCTTGCCTTCACGAATCGGCATGGCGAAGCCACCGCACACAACGTCACCGAGCACATCGTAGAACACGTAATCGAGATCTTCGGTGTAAGCGCCGAGCTGTTCGAGCATGCTGATGGAAGTGATGATACCGCGGCCAGCGCAACCTACGCCCGGTTCCGGGCCACCGGATTCCACGCAGCGCACGCCCTTGAAGCCGACCTTTTCGAGGTCAGAGAGCTGGATTTCGGTCTTGTTGTCGCGAATGGTATCGAGCACGGTTTTCTGGTGGAGGCCGCCGAGCAAGAGTCGAGTAGAGTCCGCCTTAGGGTCGCAACCGACAACGAGCACGTGCTTACCTTGTTCTACAAGGCCTGCGGTCAAATTCTGGGTCGTAGTGGATTTACCGATGCCGCCCTTACCGTAGATTGCGATCTGACGTAAACGTTTTGCCATAATGAAATGTCTCCTTAGGTTTATTTACCTACAGAAACGCTAGGTTTGCGAAATTTTAGAATTTGCGTCTACCCTTTTCAATACTTTTTTAGCCCATTCCGTTCAAAAAAATCCAATTTACAACATTGCTATAGTTTCATTTTATCACCCAATTCATTTAGTTTCTATCGCAATCAAGAAAATCGAACTTTATTTATTGTTCAAACAGGGTTTTATATTGCATTTACCTATTACGCTTTTTAAATTATGCGGGACTTCGGAACAAAAGCAAAAATTTAAAAGAATACAGAACGCTAGGTAACCGTTCTTTTATATAAACTAAACCGGTACGCCGGGAGTTTAGCCACGTAGAAAATTCATCTTCGTGGTTCATTTTACATCTGCGTTAAGGAGGCTTTTTTACATGGCTAAATACAAAGTAGCAGTTGCCACGAATGACGGAGTAAATGTCAATGTTCACTTTGGACACGCAGCCGCATTTGACATCTATGAAGTTGACGAAGCAAGCGGAAAATACGAAAAAGTCGAAGTCCGTTTAAAGCCGGAACATTGCGATGGTTCTTGCGGAGACGGCACTTGTGGCCAGCGCGAAGTTCAGCATTCATCGATGTATGCAGCAGCCAAGAATCTAGCCGATTTAGATTACGTGCTTTGCGAACAGCTTGGTCCGCAAGCGATCCAGTCATTGGCCCGCTTCAATGTACGCGCATTCGATATTGCGCTCCCCATCAGCGAAGCCATTGCAAAAATCAACATTTACAGAAACAAAATCGCAGAACGCGCATTACGATTCAAATCAAATCACAACGACTAAAATGAGTCTAAGCAAATTTACGATAAGAAAAGCGACGCTATCCGATTGCAATGCGATTGCCGCAGTGGAAGCAACATGCTTTCCGCCAGCAGAAGCTGCAAAACATGAAGATTTCCAAAAGCGTCTGGAACGCTATGCGGACTATTTTTTGCTGATGTTCGATGGCGACAAGCTGATTTCATTCGTAGACGGATTTGTAACGGATATTCCCGATTTGAACGACAAAATGTACGAAGACGCCGGTATGCACAATCCAAACGGAGCATGGCAAATGATATTCGGAGTCAACACTATCCCCGAATACCGCCATCAAGGTTGCGCAGAAAAGCTATTGAGATTATTCGTTCAAAACGCAAAAATAGAAGGCAGACGTGGCGTTGTTCTCACTTGCAAAGAAAAGCTCGTACATTATTACGCCAAAATTGGTTTTGTCGATGAAGGTATTTCGGCAGATTCGACTCACGGAAATGTTGTCTGGAATCAAATGCGACTGACGTTTTAACAAAGAGAGGTAAACATGTCACATATCCACCATTCTATTACAGAACTTATTGGGCATACACCGCTTCTTGAACTTCACAATTTCGAAAAGAACCACAACGCCCAAGGCCATATTTTGGCAAAGCTCGAGTATTTCAACGCTACAGGTTCTGTCAAGGATCGCGCCGCCCTCAGCATGATTGAAGCAGCCGAACGCGAAGGGAAACTGAAACCGGGTGGAGAAATCGTTGACCTCACGAGTGGAAACACAGGCATTGCTCTTGCCGCCATCGCAGCCGCAAAAGGGTACAAAGTCACTATTTTCTTTGAATCCGGCGGTTCCAAGGAACGCATTCAAGTTATCAAGACTTATGGCGCGCAGCTTTTTGATTACAAAGATATTCCCGAATTGAAAAAAGCTCTTGAAGACGGCACTATTTGCGACAACATCGTTATCGAGGCCATCACAAAGTACACCAAAGAACACAACGCATTTTTCATCAACCAATGCGAAAACGAAAACAATCCCCTAGCCCATTACAACACGACAGGCCCTGAAATCTGGGAAGATACCGATGGCAAAGTAGATTTTGTCGTTTCGATGGCAGGCACAGGCGGAACACTGAACGGGCTTTCAAAATATTTCCGCGAAAAGAATCCGAATGTCAAAATCGTCGGTGTGCAAGCGACTCCGGACTCCCGCTATTTCACGCCAGAAGCCGAAAAGAATGGCGTTATCGACGGCGTCGCACCATTTGCAAACGTCGCAGAACCTCCCACGTTCTTGACGGATTCCTCAATTTACGATGAATACATCGAAGTTTCTACATTACAGGCAAAAGCTGTAGCGCACGAACTTGCCGAACACGAAGGGCTTTTTCTGGGCACATCAAGTGCAGCGGGAATTTATGCAGCCTCAATTGTCGCAGCGCGTCCTGAAAATAAAGACAAGAACATTGTCGTTATTACAGCCGATAACGGGTTCAAATATCTTTCCACAAAAGTTTATGCTTTGAATAAGTAAGACTCATCGCATAAAACTCCTAATACTCCTTCTCGCTAATGCGGGAAGGAGTTTTTATAAGTTCCGATAACATAAATCAATACGTATAATCGCGAGCGATAGCACCCAATACTCAAACAAAATTAGAATAAAATAATTTTAAATTATTTTGTTTTTTCAATTGACAAAACTCTTTGACTGCGCAAAAGTGCTTTTTACTTTTAATCCGACATTAAAAAACAAAACAAACAAGGAGTTTATCAATGAATATCAAGGCAAAAAAAATTATTTCCGTTATTGCCCTTGCCACTGTCAGTTCTTTTGCTGAATGGGATTATTACACTGTTCTCGACGAACACCAGGGACAAGCACGAATCAAGGCAAACTACTGGTACAATGGAGATTTCCATTCCACATCTTTTGACTTGAACGCCCGCTATACAGTTGTCAAAGGATTAGAATTGAGCCTCACCGGTCTCGGCTACCAGTTTTTTGCCGATCCGAATGACAAAACAAAAGAAGGTGACGGATTCAAGGACTTTAGCGTGGGTGCAAAATACGCATTCAATCCCAACTTCTCCGTTTTCTTAGACGCCAACATTCCCGCCGGAAAAAAAGAAATTTCCAGCCAGGAATTCAGCCTCAAGGGCGGTGTTCAATGGTTCTTGCCCATCTCTGAACAGTTCGGTATCGGTAATGAATTTGGCTTGACCGTTCCTTTCAAGCATGATGGAGTCCAGCGCGGTCTCGTTGCTGATTATGGTTTTGAATTCTATTATGCATTCAGCTCCGGTGTTTCTCCGTTTACAGGCTTTGTATTTACGAGCCAGTTGACAGATTCAAAGAACGAAGACAAATCCGAATCTGGAACAGGAGCTTCCAACATTTCTTTCTGGGCCGGCATTTCTTACAACGTTAACAAGAACGTCAATCTGACGCTTTACACCGATATTGAATACGCTGCTCATGGCGCTTATCAATCTGGCTACATTTTCCAAACAACATTCAGCTTCTAAAAAGGAGGCAGCAATAATGAATTTTAAACACCTTATTAAAACAACACTTATAAGCGCTCTGCTTTTCGGAGCATGCGCTTTCGCCGAAATTAAAACAGTTCGAATAGCACATTACACAGGAGTGTTGTGCAGTGCTCCGGTTCATACCGCATGGCTCAAAGGATTTTTCGACGAAGAATTCAAAAAGATCGGGCAAAAATACGAAATGGTACCGATTGCCGAAGGTTCCGGTTCCGTCAACGACTTGATTGTCGCTGGGAAAGCGGACGCAGGTAATGAACTTCTCGCAAAGCAACGATTCGCACATTCAAAACCGTCGCCACGGAACTCCAAAAAACGGGCGTACTCAAGAAAAAGTTGAACATCGAAAAGTTCATCACAAGCCACTTTGCCAATTTTGCGTCTAAGGGGATTCACGTTCCTGACGGTTACAAGTACGATAAGGATACAGGCACATTTACAGAAACGACCGAAGAACCGAAAACTTTAGCGAAAAATATCGTTGAGAACTAAAAAGTAGGAGCGCAACTAGGTTTATATAACCATAGCCTATAGCGCTCAATACACGAACAAAATTAGAACAAAGTATTTTTGAATTATTTTGTTTTTTCACCTTCAAAACATCTTTGATTTAGAAAAAGTGATTTATACCTTTTCACAATCAAAAATAGGGAATCAAAAATGAATTTACGAAGCATTATTAAGACTACGCTCATAAGTGCCCTCCTCCTCGGAACAAGCGCTTTTGCCGATTTCAAACCAGTCCGAATCGCACACTATACTGGTGTGTTGTGTAGTGCCCCGGTTCATGTCGCTTGGCTCAAAGGTTACTTTGACGAGGAATTCAAAAAGATTGGTCAGAAATTCGAAATGGTTCCTGTTGATGCAGGAAAGAATTCTGTGAACGAGCTCATCGTCGCTGGCAAAGTCGATGCAGGGAACGACTTGCTCGCTACCGAACTTCAGCCCATTCAAAACGGGCTCCCTATCGTCTTTGTCACCGGTGTTCATACGGGTTGCACCAAGTATTACGTCACCAAGAAATCAACGATTCAAAAGTTGGAAGATTTGAAGGGACGTAAAACCAAGGTAGGCGTTATCGGTTTATCCGATAGTTCCGTGATGTCGTTCAGACGCAAGCTTCGCGATTTAGGTATCGTCGCAGACGGCCCGGAAGCGGATGTCGAATTCATCGTCTATGGCGCAAGCGACTTGCCGATTGCCCTTGAAAAAGGTGCCGTTGACATTATCGCCCTTCATGATCCAACCGCAGCAACCGCCGAAAAAGAATACGGCTTGCGCAAGTTGCTCGACACCGCAATCGATCCGAAATTTGCCGTAGAATACTGCTGCGTCGCATTCGTGACACTCAAGCTCTGGAAGGAAAATCCGGAAGGTGCCGCCGCTTACACGCGCGCTGCCGCTCGCGGATCCGCATTCGTGAACAGCAATCCGCGCGAAGCCGCAAGACTCCAGCTCTCGAAGGATGTCGTTTCTGGCAGTGAAGAATTCAACGCCCAGTTGCTCGAAAGCTACGGTCACATTCCGTCCCGCAAGGCCGCGCTCCGCACGTTCAATATCGTCGCTGCAGAGCTTCAAAAGACGGGCGTCTTGAAGAAAAAATTGAACATCGAAAAGTTCGTCAAGAGTCACTTTGCTGACTTCGAATCAAAGGGTATCAAAATTCCGGATGGCTACTCCTATGATAAGGCCACCGATAAATTCACAGAAAATTTCGAAGAACCGAAATCTCTTGTGAAAAACATTTAAAAAAGAGAGGTAACAATGTCCAATATTCACCATTCCATTACCGAGCTCGTCGGCCACACTCCGCTGCTGGAGCTCCACAATTTTGAAAAGAATCACAATGCCAAGGGCCATATCCTGGCAAAACTCGAATACTTCAACCCGTCCGGCTCCGTGAAGGATCGCGCTGCCCTCAGAATGATTGAAGAAGCCGAACGCGAAGGCAAGCTCAAGCCGGGTGGAGAAATCGTTGAAATCACAAGCGGAAACACGGGCATCGGCCTTGCCGCTATCGCCGCTGCCAAGGGCTACAAACTCACCGTTTTCTTTGAACCGGGTGGTTCTGAAGAACGCATACAAGTGATCAAGACCTATGGAGCAACGCTCCTCGGTTACGACGCCCTTCCGAACGTAAGCAAACTCCTGAAGGAAGGCTCCTTCTCTGTTGCCGTCTTGCTCTCCGACGTCCGCAAGTATGCCGAAGAACACAATGCATTCTTCATCAACCAGATTGAAAACGAAAACAACCCGCTCGCCCATTACTACACCACCGGCCCGGAAATCGTTGCCGATACGGATGGCAAGGTAGACTTTATCGTTTCCATGGCAGGCACGGGCGGTACGCTCAATGGTCTTTCCAAGTACTTCCGCGAACACAATCCGAACGTGAAAATCGTCGGTGTGCAGGCCACTCCGGATTCCCGCTTCTTCACCCCGGAAGCTGAAGAACATGGCGTGATCGATGGTGTTGCCCCGTTCGCAAACGTTCCGGAACCGCCTCCTCTGCTGAACGATTCTTCGATCTATGACGAATACATTGAAGTCTCTACGCTCCAGGCTACAGGCGTTGCCCACGAACTCGCCGAAAAGGAAGGTCTCTTCCTCGGAACATCCGGCGCAGCAGGCATCTACGCCGCATCCATCGTTGCCGCCCGCCCGGAAAACGAAGGTAAGAACGTTGTTGTCATTACTGCAGACAACGGCTTCAAATACCTTTCCACCAAAGTGTACGCATTGAAGAAGTAAGACTCATTGTGTACAAGCTCCTTCCCGTGACCTCACAAGGGGAGGAGCTTTTTTATTCAAGGAGTTTAAATGAAGAATAAACTAACAAACACATTAAGAAGATTTTTACCCTTTTTAGGTGTTATTGTCGCACTTGCCATCCACTTGCTTATTGAAGACAGCGACGAACACCCAGAAGCTGAAGAGGCTTACTACACCTGGATTTTGTATTTCTTTTTGGTCACTACATTCATCCTCGGCATCGTCTCCACCTTTGTCAAAAAATTGAAGAAAAGCCTGGAATATTCCGGTGCGTTTTGGGGAGGCGTCGGAATCGTCGTCGCCATCATTGACATTGTCATCGGAAAGCTCGCCCTCTTCCCCGTCTTGTTTTTCCCGAAATACGACAACATTCTCGCCCAGTTTTTCGAAGGCTACGAAATCATCCTCAAGTGCATTTGGCACTCGACAAAACTTTTAGTCACAGGATTCCTCTACGGTGCCGGATTCGGCTTTGTCACGGGCGTTCTCCTTGGATTCAACAAAAAGTTCAATTATTGGATCAACCCTTACATCAAGCTGATAGGCCCAATTCCCGCAACAATCTGGATTCCGATTTCGTTGACAATTTTCCCGACAACTTTTGGCGCAAGCGTTTTTATCATTGCACTTTCCGTCTGGTTCTCGGTTGCGCTTATGACGAGCTCTGCAATACAGGCTGTCCCCAAAGCCTATTTTGAAGTTTCACGCACGCTCGGCGCAAGTAGCGCTTTCCAGATTTTCCGAGTCGGCATCCCGGCCGCCATGCCCTCCATTTTCCTTGGCGTATTCTACGGCATCATCAGTGCATTCTTGGCGCTCATGACCGCAGAAATGTTCGGCGTCAAATACGGTATCGGCTGGTACATCTCCTGGCAAAAGGCCATGCTCGTCTATAGCGGTGTTTACGCAGGAATCATCGTCATTGCAGTTTACTGCATGCTCATACTCACCCTGCTCTTTAAATTGCGCGATAAAATCTTGAATTGGCAAAAGGGAACTTTGAAATGGTAGCAGAAAATATCGAAAACGTAAAAGGCGCAATCCACATTGATAATCTTGTAAAGACATTTATCAGTAACGAAGGCGAAACCGTCGCCGCACTGAACGGAGTCAATCTCGACATTCCCGCAGGCAGTTTCGTGAGCCTTATCGGTCCATCCGGCTGCGGAAAGACAACGCTCTTGAGGCAAATCGCAGGACTTGCCGAACCCACTTCGGGCGGCGTATTTGTCGATGGCAAAAAAATTACGAAGCCCGGTGCCGATCGCGGTTTTGCATTCCAGCAAGCAACACTTTTCCCATGGCTCAACATCCGCGACAACATTTCGCTTGGGCTCAGGGCCCGCCACGTGTACAAGGAACACAAGCAAGACGTTGACGAATTCATCGAAACGGTCGGGCTCAAGGGATTCGAAAAATCATACCCGCACGAACTTTCCGGCGGCATGAATCAGCGAGCAAGCCTTGCAAGAGCGCTTGTCGGCCACCCGGATATTCTCCTTTTGGACGAGCCCCTTGGTGCACTGGACGCTTTCACGCGCATGGCGATGCAAGACGAAATCCACCGCCTTTGGAAAAAATATAAAACCACCATGGTGATGGTCACGCACGATGTTGACGAAGCGCTTTACCTCAGTAACTACGTTGTCGTGATGAAGGCCCGCCCCTCAAAAATCGAGCAGGTCATCAAAATCGACTTGCCATTCCCGCGCGTGCGCACTCAAGACACCTTTGTGCTATACCGAAAGAAGATTCTTGAAATTCTCAACTTTGCAGGAAAAATTCCAGAACCTGAATACTACTTATAATCAAAATCTATAAAAGGTGCTAGAAATATAATATTGGACAAAAATATCAATTCCTTCTATATTATGTGTCGGCGTGAAAAGCCTACAACTGCAAAATTTTGCAAGGGAGACTCGCCATGTCAGAAATTAAAGAACGAAATTTAGACTTTGATACCGTTATTGAGCGTCGCCACACGAACTCGATCAAATACGACTTCGCGTTGGAACGGCGTGTAGTAAAGCCTGGCGAGGATCCTTATAGCCTTCTCCCGCTTTGGGTCGCTGACATGGATTTCAAGACGTCTTCATTTATCCAAGATGAATTGATTCGCATTGCCGAATATGGAATCTTCGGGTACAGCGAACCCAAAGAAGACTACTACGAAGCTGTCAAAAATTTCTACCGCCGCCGTCACCACTATGATATAGAAGACCGCAAATCGATTATCAAGATTCCCGGTGTGATGTTCGCGCTTGGCATGGCAATAAAAGCATTCACAAACGTTGGCGATGGAGTACTTATCCAGCAGCCGGTCTACATGCACTTTGTTGACGTCATCGAAGACAACGAACGCAAAGTTGTCAGTAACGACCTCGTTTACGGCGAAGACGGTCGCTATCACATTGACTTTGAAGATTTCGAAAAGAAAATCGTCGAAAACAATATCAAGCTCTTTTTGCTTTGCAGCCCGCACAATCCCGTTTGCCGCGTCTGGACTCGCGAAGAACTTACACGCCTCGGAGAGATTTGCCTCAAGCATAATGTAATCGTCGTGAGCGATGAAATCCACAGCGATTTCGTCTTTGAAGGTACGCACACCATATTCGCCTCCATAAGCGAAGAACTGGCCAACAAATCCATCATCGTCACGGCGCCAACAAAAACATTCAACTTGGCAGGCATCCAAATCGCACACGTCTTCATAAAGAATCCATCAATCCGTCGCGCGTTTCGCAAGCAAATCTTTGCCACCGGTTATAGCCAAGTCAGCATCCAGGGAATCGTCTCGACGCAAGCCGCCTACAGCAAAGGTGAAGTCTGGCTCGATGCCCTCCTCAAGTACATCAAAGGCAACATTGAATTTACAGACAAATTTATTAAAGAAAATCTGAAAGGCGTCAAGCTTGCGCCAATGGAAGCGACTTACCTCGCATGGATAGACTTCAACGGGACAGGACTTTCGCCAGACGAAATCCAAGATCGCGTCCGCAACAAGGCGCGACTGTGGCTCAACAACGGGATCTTTTTCGGGAACAACGGAGAAGGATTCCAGCGGCTTAACCTTGCTTGTCCACGAAGCATCCTGGTCGAGGCACTCGATAGACTAAAAGTTGCGTTCAATACATAGGCTACGCACATCGAGAAGCTCCCAGGAAGCCTAGAATCCACCTGGGGGTTTCTTCTTTTTTAATATTCCTACCACACATATAGGATTTTTCTATTAAATTTCTTATATTTACCACGTAACTATAAAGGGATATAAACAGAACATGACACTACAACAATTACGTTACGCCATCGGGATTGCAAAAGCAGGCTCCTTCAACAAGGCCGCCGAATCCTTGTTCATATCCCAACCGTCTCTCACGACAGCCATCCGCGAGCTCGAAGATGAAATCGGCATCACCGTTTTCAACCGCACAAGCCGAGGCGTCACGCTCACGCCCGAAGGCGAAGAATTCATCGCCCGCGCGAACGAGCTCTACAACCATTACGAGTCCGTTCTCGAACGCTACAGCAAGGAAGAACAGAAGAAGAAGCGTTTCGCCGTTTCGACACAGCACTATTCCTTCGCCGTCAAGTCCTTCGTGAACATGGCCAAAAAGTTCAACATCGATGATTACGAATTCGCCATCCGCGAAACAAAGACCAAAGAAGTCATCGATGACGTGACGAGCCTCCGCAGTGAAATCGGCATCATCTACTTGAGCGATTTCAACCGCAAGTACATCACGTATTTGCTCAAGGAACACGATCTCGTTTTCCAAAAGCTGATTGATTGCAAGGCTTACGCCTACATGTGGAAAAACAATCCACTCGCCAACAAGCCTTACGTGAACCTTGAAGACCTTTCGGATTACCCGTGCCTTTCTTTTGAACAGGGCGAAAGCGGTAACTATTACTTCGCCGAAGAAATCTTGAGTACAAACGAGTACCACAAAACCATTAAGGCAAACGACCGCGCCACAATGCTCAACTTGATGGTGGGGCTCAACGGTTACACGCTTTGTTCCGGTATCATTAGCGAAGAAATCAACGGTTCCGATTACGTCGCCGTGCCGTTCAAGGACGCCAATGGCGAAGACGACCGTTCAATGGAAATTGGCTACATCACCAAAAAGAACTTTATGCTCAGCACCATCTGCCGCATTTACATCCGCGAGATGGAAGAATATCTCAAGGCATACACCGCCGAACACAATTCAAACGCCTAAGCAAAGCGAACAAACTCATTGCATCACGCCCATCATCGATGGGCGTTTTTACGCTCTTGTCATTCCGGCCTCCGAGCCGGAACCACCATACACATCTTGTATAGAAAATTTCTATAACAACCATTAAAAATAAAGTATTGGACAAACTCATATTTGCCTTCTATATTTGGCATCGAACAAAAACAAAAAGTCATCTAGGAGGTCATTATGAAACAAGGTATTTTATTCGGCGCAACAGTAATTGCATTTGGCGTTCTCGTTTCGCTACTTTCATTTGTTCTGCTTCCATTTTGCTCGGGTCATGGAGACATGATCATGTGCTGCCAAAAGACCTCTAGTGTTGACGGAATTATCGGCATTGTCATCGCGATTTTTGGCATTGCCTATATCGCGATCCCGAAAGCAAAAAAAGCATTATCGGCAGCAGTGATTGCAGGCGGTGTTTTTACAGCCCTTGTACCCGCCGTAATTGTAGGCGTTTGCGCAGCACCCCACATGCATTGTCATTCCATATCTTCCCCGGTTTTGCAAATCACAGGAATCGTCATTGCGCTCGTTGGAATCGCCAACAGCATTTACTTATTGAATCGCAGTATAACGCGACAGGAGACTTTAAATGAATCAAATCATACTTAGAATTATTTATACAAACTTTTGGCGTCATCCGTTCCGAAGCATTGGACTTGTCATCTTAACCGCAGTCGCTTCGGCAACACTTTTATCAAGCGCTCTTTTTTCTGAAAGCCTTGACGCAGGCCTGGAGCAGCTTTCATCGCGCATGGGCGCAGACTTGCTCATCGTTCCATACGGCAGCGAAGCAAAAGACCAACCAGTTCTCTTGCAAGGAGAATTAAGCCATCGCACGCTCCCCCGAGAAATTCTCGAATTCACCCGAAAAACTCCAGGAATCAAAATTGCCACATCGCAATTTTATTTTTCCACGCTCGGATCTAGCTGCTGCGATAAAAAAGTCAACATCATCGGTTTCGATTCCAAGACCGATTTTACCATCAAGCCGTGGATTCGCAAAACATACAAGAAAGACTTTCCCATTGGTTCTGTAATCGCGGGTAGCGACATTCAAGTCGATGAATCCGGGAAAATCAAGTTCTTCGATCAGGAATTTACTGTCGTAGCACACCTAGAACGCATGGGTAATAAGCTTGACCAAGCCATTTTTGCCGATGTAGGGACCATCGAAATTTTGCAGAAAGCAGCGAAAGAAAAAGGTATCAACTTCATTTCCGAAGGCGAACCTTCCGCGATTCTTGCGAATCTCGAAAAAGGCGCAGACTTTGAAAAAATATCGCAGACGCTTCACGAGAAATTCGATAACATCCACGTGATTCCGCGCAAGAATTTATTCGATAACGTCATCGCTACGGCAGGTTCTTTCAAGATTATCGTATGGGTTATCGCCGTATTTTTCTTGATTGTCTCCATCGCCGCCGTTTCAATAGCCTTCTCAATTTCTGCAAACGAGCGCAAGCGCGAATTTGCAACACTCCGCGTCATCGGTTTCACGCAAAAGAGATTGGAACACATCGTTCTTGGCGAATCATTGCTCGCAACCATCATCGGCACTGTCGTAGGCGCGTTTATCAGCGTATTTGCAACGCTCTCGTTCCGCGTGTTCATTATCGACAGTTTATCCGTACCGTTCTTGTTTCCGAGCGCACTAACCATTTTTGCGATCATCATCGCTGCAATATTCATTCCCACAATCACAGGCACAGGAGCCGCCTATCGAATAGCTAAACAAGTTGGCCGTCTAGATGTTTACTCGGCTTTAAAGGAGGAAACTTAATGATACTCAATGGTAACAACATTACAAAAGAATATACCCGACGCGGTGAAAAGTTCCCAGCCGTCAACAACGCCGATTTCTTCGCCTGGTCAGGCGATTACACGGTCATCTTCGGAGAATCCGGAAGCGGCAAGAGCACGCTTTTGAACGCCCTCGCAGGCATCAGTGCACCAACATCTGGCTGCATCGCCATTGACGGACAACCGCTTTACACCTTGAATGACGAAGACCGTTCAAAATTGCGCAACGAGCGCATCGGCTACATCCCGCAAAACGCCGCCTGCTTGCCCGCATTCACCGTGACCGAAAACATCGAACTTGCCGCAAGCCTTTACAAGCGACGCATCGACAAGGAGCAAATCCAGAGCCTCCTCAAAAAACTCGGCATCGCTCATTTGGCAAACGAATACCCCGCCAACTTATCGGGTGGAGAATTGCGCCGAGTCGCCATCGCACGTGCTCTTGTCAACAATCCCGACTTGATTATCGCCGATGAACCGACAAGCAATCTCGACGAAGACAACAGCCGCAAGGTTTTCAGCCTTTTCGGAAGGCTTGCAAAATCAGGCGCAGCAGTCATTGTTGCCACGCACGATCGAACGGCATTTGGCTACAGCAACCGCACGTACCACATGAAATCGGGAACGCTCATCCCCGACATCGGAGAATACGGCAATCTCTAAAATTTCTAATTTTACAACGTCGTAAACCTGTCATGCCCGATTTAATCGGGCATCGCCTTTTCATGTCGATATGAAACTATTACTCATTTACTTCTTTGTTCTCGGTTTCATCTGCATTCGAGACTTGTTTAAAGTCAAGAATTTTGACGATTATGTTGTTGCAGGTCGCAAGCAAAGCTCCCCGTTTGTATTCATGAGCCTCATGGCAACCGTCCTTGGGGCTTCCGCAACAGTGGGCATTGCCGCACGTGCCGAGAGCATCGGTTTTGCCGCCTTCTGGTGGCTCGCCGTTGGAGCGATTGGGTTCTGGTTTCAAGCCGCATTTTTGAGCAAGCCCGTTCACGATCTTGACGTGCGCACGCTCCCTGAAATTGCAGAAAAGACAGTCGGAAAAACAGGTCGAAAGCTCGTCGCTTTAATCATTGCCGTTTCGTGGATTGGAATCATCGCCGCACAATTTGCAGCCGTCGCAGGATTTATCGGGCTTGTGCTTGGTCACGATGCCGGGACGCAATCCGTATTGATTACCGCCGTAATCGTCATTGTCTACACGCTATTGGGCGGGCAGCTTTCTGTTGTCCGCACCGACGCTTTGCAATTTGGAATTTTGACACTCGGATTTATCGCCGCCGCCGTTTATCTTTTCGGCGGATTCTCGGGCGCAGAAAATGCGGCACTCCAAACCGCGGGCACTCTCGCCGCCAGCAGTTCGACAGCGGGTAACGCAGGTCTCGCGACTTTCGGCAACTTTAATCTCTTGAATGAAAAATTCGTCGCCAGCGATTTAGCCATTATGCTATTCACTATCGGCGGCGCTTATTTCCTTGGCCCCGATGTAATTTCCAGAAATCTCGTCGCCAAAGATGCCACATCGGCACGCAAAGCCGTTGTCGCCGGCAGTTTTGCCATCCTCGCCTTTAGCGTAATTATCGTTTTGCTCGGCATGTGGGCTGCCACCTACGCTCCCGCTACAGCAGGCTCCGCCACAAATCCGCTGTTCCGCCTCGCCTCCGGCGTGCTCCCGCTCCCGCTTGCAGCACTTCTTTCCGTTGGGCTTTTGTCGGCACTCCTTTCGTCAGCAGATACATGCCTTATCAATTCCGCAGCCATTTTCGGAAGCGACATTTTGAACACGCGCCGCATTTCCGTTGTGCGCATTTCCGTCGTTGTCATCGGCATTATCGCCACCTACCTTGCGCTCCAAGGTAAAGACATCATCGGGCTTTTGACAATGGCCTATTCCGTTTACACGCCGGGCATCGTCGCCCCGCTCGCAGTCGCCATCATCGCGCATAAAAGATTCAAAGTCAAGAAAACGCTCTGGTACGCAGGCGTGATTATCGGCGGGCTCTTCGGGCTCATCCCCGCAATTCTCGCCTCGACCGCAAAAATCCAAAGTCCCGCTTACTTGCCGCTTGCCGGGATTGCGATATCGCTCGCGTTCGCACTTACGAGCTTGAGAAAGAAATAACAGAAAAAGTCGCTTCCTGATGTGAACCCCGAAAGTTGGACACAACTTTCGGGGTTTTCATGTATAAGAAACACACAGAAAATGAATGGACTGCCGCTCTAGAGCTTTACCAAAAG
>CADAWC010000017.1 GCA_902791475.1 Fibrobacter succinogenes | reverse complement strand
AAGCTTTCGGCAGATGAAAAACAAGAGATAAAAATTGAAATGCTTATCGCCTCTCCGAGTGTTTTGGAGGGCGATTATGAATACGCTTGTCAATGGTTGCTACAGAGAAAAGGCGTTGTTTGTCCATCATTCCGCGATAATTTTTCCGCTGGCGGTCGCACTGTCGTAAATGGGGTGAATGTCCCGCAGGTAATAGGCAAAATTAACGAATGGAAGGCTGATATTGCCAAAGCGTTCAATAAAAAGGAACTTCCTCAACAATATTTTGAGCATTGGAAAACAAGAGTCCTGTCTATCGGCAAGTTTTCAAGTGTAGAAAAAGATGTCCTCAAAAAAATTGTAGCCGATATAGGGAAAAATATTGTTTATTAAAAAGAAATGCCCGTCTGAATATATCCTGCGTTTGATGCAAATCGGGCATGACAAGAGGGGTAGAGTATGACCGGCTGTGGTTGCGAGGGAACACCGTGACCGAGCAACCTCCTGCGTCGCGAAACTCATTTTCGAGGCGAGAGGGCATAGTTGCTAAGCAAAAAAACCGGAGGGTAGCGACGAACAAAGTGAAGTTGCGACCGACGGTCTTTTTTGCAGGTGACTGTGCCCTTGAGACTCGGATTATTTATGGGGTCTTAGGGGCTAAGCCCCTAGGAGAGGGGGTAGCGGAAACGGCAAGGAGATCCCCGTGATTCTATCGCCCTATCGCTACGCTCCTCCAGGGTGACAGCAGGGCAAGGCTGCAGCGACCTTTGGACACTTAGCGCTTTAGCGCTTAGTGTACATGGCCACCTTTAGGTGGTGCGGGAGGCTTCCCCCTTTCAAAATAAAAGTTATTTCAAGAACGCGAAGAACACGGCGCCGATGACCAGCACAAAGGCCACGATGTGGTTCCACTGGAGGGTTTCGGTGCGGAACAGGGTGACAGCCAGGGTGGTGAACACCGTGATGGAAATGGCCTCCTGGATGATTTTCAGTTGCATGAGGCTGAAGGGCCCGCCATTGATACGGCTCCCGATGTTGTTGGCGGGAATCATGAAGAAGTATTCGATGAGGGCGATACCCCAGCTGGCGAGAATCACGAGGATCAGCGGCCAGTCGGTGCTGATGTGCATCTCCTTCAGCTTGAGGTTGCCGTACCAGGCAAGGGTCATGAAGAAGTTGCTGATGATGAGGAGGACGATGGTGATGATTCCGGCTTTCATTTTTAGGGGGTAGGGGTTAGGATTTAGAGGCTAGGGGTTGGCGCGTAGGCGGTATGGTTTCCCGGTGCTCATCTGGTAGGCGAGGCGGGCGCGGACCTGCTCCAGGTAGGCGATGTACTTTTCGCTCTGGTAGTCACGGTAGGTCCAGTCGAAATGGTGAAAGTGCCCGTCCTGAAAGTACAGGGTAGGCTCCACGAAAATCCCGCGGCCGATATAGACTCGCTGCCGCTGGTCCTTGGTGGTGGCCAAGAAGAACTGCCCGAGAGTCATGTAGCCCGGGTCCAGGTTCACGGGGCGGAGTCCCGGCGTTCCCGCGCGTTCTGCAATTTCAAGTTCCAGGTCGTTGGTCCAGAGCTTGATATCCACGATTTCGGTACGATCCACCAGGGGCTCGTAGCTGAAGAAGGCCCGCAGGGGGGCGTCGCCGATTTCTTCTTTGTAGTAGTTGGTGAAGGTGAATGGGAAGGGTTCCAGGTTCAGGTCCTCTTCGCCAAAACGCTCGCGGAGGGTGCTGCGGACGGACTCTACCGAGGCGGCGTCCTTTGCCAGGATCCCAACGATGATTTTGACTTTGGCCGGTTCTTTTACAGCGCCCATACCATACAATTTAGAAAAAGACAAAAAGAGCAAAGAAAAAGGAACAATGAAAAAAGAATTGTAATCAAAACATTTTTAATTTTTCATTGCTAACTGCTGATTATGAAATTTGTGAATATGGTAAACCGTCTTTTTTTTCCCATTTTAGTCCTCTCGTCTTTCGTCTTTCGTCTCTCGTCTTATGCCGATACCCCCCGCATTGTGCCGACCATCGTGGATTCCATTCCTCACGAGCAGAACCACTTTACCCAGGGGCTGTTTTTTGACGGCAAGGACCTGATAGAATCCACCGGGCATTACGGCGAGTCGGGCATTTACCGCCGCACTTTGGACGGCAAGATTCTGGATTCCCTGCGGCTTGCGGAACGTTATTTTGGCGAAGGCTCCGTGGTCGTTGGCGACGACATCTTTTACCTGACCTGGAAATCCAGGAAGGCGTTTATTCTAAATCGCAAGCCCTTCGCCATGAAGGGCGAATTCCGCATACCTACGGAAGGTTGGGGGCTTACCTACTGGCGTGACGCCCTCCTGATGAGCAACGGTTCCAGCGAACTCTTGCAGATAGGGCTGGGCGGCTTTAGCGTGGTGGGGGCGATCCCCGTGCGCGATAACGGGCGCGAAGTGCCACAACTGAACGAACTGGAAGTGGTCCGTGACACCCTTTACGCCAACATCTGGACCACTGGCTTGATTGCCGTAGTCGAACTGCCCAGCGGTCGCGTGCTGAAATACCTAGACTTTACCGAAAAGGCGATGGAAATCAACCGCCGCTACCCCAAGGCGGATGTGCTGAACGGAATCGCCTTTGACGGTCGTGATTTCTGGATTACGGGCAAGAACTGGCCCTGGATTTACAAGGTGCGGTTTTAATTTATATTTAGCGTGGATTGGAGTGTAAAAGGAGTACTATGAAAAAGTTGATGTATTTGTTGGTGACGGCAATCAGTTGTATTCTGGTGGCCTGCGATAGCGACTCGGGGACTTCTGCTTCGGAAGGAAACGAGAACGGAAATGGCTCGGGAAGTGGTTCCTGCACCGTAGAGCCAAAGGCTTGCCCTGAAAGCCTTGCGGAAGGGACCATTTGCGATTCCCGCGACGGTACCGTCTACAAGGTGACAAAGATTGGCGACATGACTTGGCTTGCCGAAAACTTGAAGTATTACGACTGCAATATGGACAAGACCTGGTGTTACGACAACAAACAAGAAAACTGCGAGAAGTACGGTCGCCTCTATAGCTGGACGGCTGCCATGGGGCTGGATAAGTCTTTCCAGAAAAAGTTTGCTGATTTGAAGGGTCCTACTCAGGGAGCTTGCCCGGAAGGATTCCATATTCCCAACTACGATGAATGGAATTTACTGGATTCCTTGGTGGAGGCGGAATACCATTATGTGTCGCCGTCGCTTAGGAGCAAGACCGGTTGGACGGAACGGGATTACCCTGCCACCGATACCACTGGGTTCGGGGCGCTGCCCGCTGGGAAACGCTGGTTGTCGAAATTCGATGGCTTGGGCGAAGAAACCATCTTCTGGGCGGCGGACGAGGACCATACGGAGTTCAGTGGCGACGGGGGAAATGCCATGCTGTATTCCCTGGATGCCAGGTTCCATTTTTCGGGTGGCGGCAGCTATATGAAAAATGACGCCGTGTCTGTGCGTTGCGTGAAATAAGTTTTGGGGGCATCTCTTGCCCAACCGCCTGTTTTTTTGTATATTACCCAATATGAAAAAGACCTTGAACCTGCTACTTCTATTGCGACTTGCTTGTGGAGCGAGGTTTTAGGCCGTTTTCAAGGATTTTGAACAGAATTAACCTAAATGAGCCCGCTCCAATATGGCAGCGGGTTTTCCTTTTTTGGGTCAATTTCTATCTTTGAAACCGAAAAATGAATCTTGCGGCCATGTTGCGTGGGCGAGGAGATAAGATGAGTGAAATGAATGCTGCCGAAATGGCAAAGAGACAACCGTTCTTTTATGATGTCACGCTGCGTGACGGGAACCAGGCGCTGCCCAAGCCCTGGAACAACGCCCAGAAAAAGGACGTGTACCTGCAGCTCCTGAAACTGGGCGTGCAGGGCGCCGAGGTGGGGTTCCCCGCCTCTAGCGAGATGGATTTTGAGTCCTGCAAGGAACTGGCCCAGCTCACTGCCAAGATGGCGGAAGAAGGGGACGAGGTTGCCCAGAAGGTGGTGGTCTCTGGTCTTGCCCGCTGCGTGGAAAGCGATATCCAGCGCTGCTGGGAGGCGGTGCAGTTTGCCCCCCACCCCCGTATCCATACGTTCCTCGCTACCAGCAAGCTCTCTATGGAGCATGTGCTGCACCTGACTCCGGAACAGGTGAAGGAAAAGGCAGTCAAGTGTGTGAAGCTGGCCAAGTCCCTGGTAGGGGACAAGGGCGACGTGGAGTTCAGCGCCGAACACTTCGGGGACTGCCTGGACAACATGGATTTTGTAATTGACGTGCTGAAGGCCGTGGTGGAGGCGGGAGCCACCACCATAAACCTGCCCAATACGGTGGAGCGGTATAGGCCCTTCTTGTACGTGAACCAGATTAAGCAGGTTTATGAAGCCTTGCCCAAGGACATTGCCATCTCGGTCCATTGCCACAACGACTTGGGCATGGCTACGGCCGCTACGGTGGAGAGCTTCTTTGTGGGCGCCACCCAGCTGGAAGTGGCTCTGAACGGCCTGGGCGAACGCTGCGGCAACACCAATTTCTACGAGGTGGCCGTGGCGCTCCACAACTCCGGCGTGAATACGGGCCTGCACCTGGAACGCATCTACGAGACGGCTATCCTGATTTCCCAGTGGTCCGGCGTGAGCATTTACAGCCGTGCCCCGCTGATCGGTGCCGAGGCCATTGTGCACCGTAGCGGTATCCACCAGGATGGTGCCTCCAAGACCAAGGACATGAAGAAGGGTGCCTACCGCCCCATCGACTACTCCATTATCGGTCGCCACCAGAACGATTCCATCTCCTTTACCAGCCAGAGCGGCCGCACTGCGGTTTACGAGATTATTACCAAGTTCGGCTACAGGCTCTCCCTGGCCGAGGCGGCAGAACTGCAGCCCGTGCTCAAGGAACTGAGCGAAAAGGAAGGGGAACTCAGCGCCGAGCGGGTGCTGGACGTGTTCCGCGAAGAACGCGTGAACGTGAACGCCCGCTTGGTGTTCAACAATGTGGAAGTGATTCCCGACGAGAACCGCTTTATATTCCATTTCAAGAAGGACGGCGAAGCCATTCGCCGGTCCGTGACCGCCGAAGGCCCTATCGAGGCCGGGCTTATCTTGATGCGTGAAATCAACATGCCGGTGGAACTGGTGAAGTACCGCCAGGTGGTGGTTCCCGAGAAGGACAAGCTGTGGGCGGGTCGCGGCCTGAGCCGGATTCTCTTGCGCGCTAACGGCAAGGAAGAAGAGGGCCGTGGCGTCTCCAGCGATACCCTGAAGGCCAACATGCGGGCCCTGTTCAGCGGCGTGAACCTTTTGTACAAGTAGGCTGTTATGTGGAAAGCTCTGTCCGACGTGGCTCGACCCTTCAAGATCAAGCGGGAACGCCTTGAAAAGTTCGTGGACGATTCCAAGGAATCGGTGAACAAGCTCTGGAAATCGGAGCGGGTCCAGTCCGTGGTCCGTTCCACCGAAAAGCTCAAGGACGAGGGCATGAAAAAGCTTTCCGAAAAGGGTATCCGCAGCGAAGGCGTCCGTGCCAAGTTGAACGGCTTCCGCAAAAAGATCAAGGGCCTGTCGCCTTTCCAGAAGCTGATGCTCTTGACCATCGCCGTGTGCCTGCCAGCAGGTATCATCATCGCCGTCTTTGTGGCGGGCCTTATCAAGAGCCGTCAAAAATGAAACAGAAGGACCTGACCCCCACGCCCTTCTTTGCCGAACTGGAGCGTGCGAAGTCCGAAGTTCAGAAAGATGCCGCCGCAGGCGGATTAGCCTTTATCGACATGACGGTGAGCAGCCCCTTGCGTGTGGGGCTCCCTTTTGACGTGACGCCTGCGGTAGATGCCGTGAAGCAGGAGTTCAACCTGTGGGACGTGAATCCGGCGGGAACGCTCAAGGCCCGAGAGGCGGTGTCGGAGTACTACCGTAGCCGTGGCGGGAATTTTACGCCTGAGCAGATCCTTTTGACGGCAAGCACCAGCGAAGCCTACTCCATACTGTTCAAGGCCTTCTGCAATCCCGGCGACGCTATACTGACGCCGGTCCCGGGCTACCCCTTGCTGGACACACTGGCGGAGCTGGAAAACCTGGAGTGCTATCCGTATTTCTTGAAGTTGAAACGGGAGAAGAGGAAATCCATAGACCCTATCGGGACAAAGTCCCTCCAGGGTGACAAGAGGGATTGCTTCCGTTTTGTGCTGGATACCGACAGCCTTTTGAGCGCTCCGTCAAACGCAAAAATCCTATTGCTGGTCTGCCCCCACAACCCCACGGGGCATTCCGTCAGTTTGTCCGAATGGAAAGAGGTGGTCCGCTTTTGCGAAGAGCGGAACCTGGTCCTGGTGGTGGACGAAGTTTTCGGGGACTATAGATTTTCTGAGGATGTGCGGCGGTCATGGGAGTATGTTTCTTGTCATCCTGAGGAGCATTGCGACGAAGGATCCAGGCCAGAATCCATGGCCCCTATCGCATCTGCGATGCTCCAGGGTGACGATGGTTGTGGTCCCAAGTGTCCCATCGTCTGGCTTAACGGCCTCAGCAAGATTTGCGGAAGTCCCCAGGTTAAACTCGGCTGGATGGCGGTCTATGCTCCCGAAGCCATAAGGGAATCTATCCATGAGACTCTGGAATACGTGGCGGATGCCTACCTGAGTGTTTCTGCGACCGCACAGGCTCTGGCGGCCCCCATGCTGAAACAGTCTGCCGCCTACGGGGCTCAAATCAGCGAACGCCTGCGGCAAAATCTTGCGGCCCTGCGGGAAAAGCTCCCCTCCAAATACTGTCCTGAAATTCTTGGCGGCTGGTATGCGGTTATCCGCCTGGGTGGCGACGACGAAGAACAGACGCTTCGCCTGCTCAAGGGAAAGCACGTGTTGGTGCAGCCGGGATTCTTCTTCGATTTTGACGAAGACGGCTGGATTGTGATAAGCCTGCTGCAGGAACCGGCTGTTTTTGCAGAAGGACTCAAGCGGATTTGTTCCTAGAATAGGCCGATTTTTTATATTGTCCCGAAAGAGAGATTTAGGTATATCGTGGCGAACAAGAAAGTTTTACTAATCAACTGGCGCGACATCAAGAACCCGGAAGCGGGCGGTGCGGAACTTTACTTCCACGAACTTTTCAAGCGCATTAACGGCAACGGCTACGACATAACGGTGCTGGCCCACAAGGTGCCGGGGCTCCCCGACGAAGAAGTGGTAGACGGCATGCGTACCGTTCGAATCGGCAGCAAGTTCCTGTTCAACTATTCCGCATTCTTTTACGCCCGCAAGCACCAGAAGGAATATGACCTGATTGTAGAGGATCTGAACAAGATTCCCTTTTTCACGCCGCTCTGCACCAAGACAAAACGTCTCCACATGGTCATGCACTTTTTCCGCAAGTCCATTTTCCGCGAGGCCTTTTTCCCCATAGCCCTTTACGTTTACCTGATGGAACGTTCCGTAGCCCTTTTCTACAAGAACGAACCTTTCCTTGCCATTTCGGATAGCACAGCCGACGAGATTCGCGACATGGGAATTAGGGCCAGGGACATTGCCGTAGTGGAACCGGGTATAGACACGGAATATTTCAAGCCCACGCAACCCAAGGCCGACCCGCCCGTGATTTCTTACGTGGGACGTCTCATGAAGTACAAGAATGCCCAGTTTATCATCAACGCCATGCCCCGCCTGAAGCAGTTGGTTCCGGGCATTGTGCTGGAAGTGGCTGGCGGCGGAGATTATCGCGGGGAGCTGGAAAAGTTGGTGAAAGACTTGGGTGTTGCCGACGCTGTAAAATTCCTGGGCCGGGTCTCCGAAGACGAAAAGCGTGATTTGCTTAGCCGTTCCAGCCTGTTCATCAATCCCTCTTTCAAGGAAGGCTGGGGAATCAACAACATCGAGGCCAACCTGTGCGGCACCATTTCGGTGTCCAACAATGTGGCGGGTCTCAAGGACTCCGTGATTGACGGTGTGACAGGAATTTTGTACGAAAACGACGACCCGGAAGGATTCTGCCAGAAGGTGGCATACATTCTTTCCCATAAGGAAGAACTTGCCACGCTGGAAAAGAACGCCAAGGAGCGGGCCCTTTCCATGAGCTGGGACGCCATGGCAGAGAAAATGCGTAACGTTCTAGATAAGGTGATGGGGTAGTTATGGCAAGACATGGTGTTCCCACTCCGGGTCAGGCGATTATCGAGGGCATGGAATGGCTCAAGATGGACAAGGCGGAATTTGCCCGCCGGCTTGGCATTTCGGAAGACCTTCTGGAAAAATTGATTGCGGGGGAGGCGCCCATTACGGCAGAACTGGCTTCTTCTTTGGAGTCGGTGACCGGGAGCCCCGCCGCCTACTGGAAAATGCTGGAACGTAAATCCCAGAGGACCTAGTTTATATGACTCTCGAAGATGCCATTTCTTACATCAGCGACAAGGCCAAGGGCCAGGCGGAACAGTTCGACGTGCTTGCCTCCAAGTCCCATTCCGAAGGCCTTTCCCTTTTTCAGGGGCAGGTCCAGAATACGGAAATTTCCGATTCCGTAGGTGTGGGAATCCGCGTCATCAAGAATGGCCGTCCGGGCTACGCCCATACGGAACGCCTTACGGCAGACGCCCTGGAGCAGACCCTGAAAGATGCCCTTTGCCATACCCAGTGGACCGATGAAATCAACGTGGACTTGCCTGGACCGGGTGCCTTGCCGCAGCCAGACGAGGACTACAATCCGGCCCTGGAAAAAATCGGCTTGTCTGAAATGAAGGATGTCTGCATCGATTTGGAAAAGGCGACCTTCGCAAAGTCCAAGGAAATCGAGAACATCCCTTACTTAGGGGCGGACCTTTCCAACAGCGAAGACTACGTGGCAAACAGCAAGGGCGTTTTTTACAGGACCCGCTCCAATTCCGTTTCTGTCGGGGTAGGGGCGGTTGCATGTCGTGACGGCGTCAAGAAGTTGGGGAGTTTCACCAAGTCCACCCGCAACTGGAACGAAATCGACATAGACGGAATCGCCACCCGTGCGGCTGGATACTCTACGGAACTGTTCGGCGCAAAGAAGATCGAGGGCGGCAAGATTCCCGTGGTCCTGTCGGAGCGGATTTCGGGCCGGTTCATGCGGATGTACAGTCAGCCCTACCTGGCGGATTCCATGCAGAAAGGCCTTTCCAGGCTTTCGGGCAAGGAAGGCTCGAAGATTGCGTCGGATTGCCTCTCCCTGTGGAGCGTGGGTTCCGGAGACCTGTTCAGCCATCATTTCCCCTACGATTCCGAAGGGGTGCCCACCCAGCTGGTGAAGGTCATCGACGGGGGCGTCTTTGGCCAGGGCCTCTACAACCTGGAAACCGCCGCCAAGGCGGGCTGCAAGTCCACCGGAAACGGCGTCCGCGACTTGGGCACCAAGATGTCCACGTCCTTCTACAACATGTACATTCCCTGCGGTGAAAAATCTACGGAAGAACTGCTGAAACTGTTCCCCAGGTGCCTGCTGGTGGCCCGTCTGGAGGGCAACTCCGGCTGCAATTCGGTGAGCGGGGAACTGAGCATTGGCGCCCACGGTTTCTGGTGCGAAAACGGCCAGATTGTCCACCCCGTAGATAGCGTGACCCTGAGCGGGAACTATTTCGACATCATCCAAGAAGTGGTGGCCTGCGGAAACGCCTACTACGACGACTTTTCCAGCACCAAGGTGCCTGCGCTGGCCGTGCAATCTCTGTCGGTAAGCTGCTAGGTCGCCCCTAAAACCCCGTCGCTGACGGTTTCTTCAGTTTATCTACTATCGGGTGGTACATCTCTGGGCATTCGATTTGCATGATGGTTGTAATCTTCTTGCCTCCGTCTTTTGAAGATGCTCCGCAATGGAATAGTTTCTCGCTGCGGGTGCCGTAATCCAAGAATACATAGCGGTCGTGGAATTTGCGGTTCGGGCGGTCGATTTTCAAGGATACATCGGGTCTAGCTTTTTCGAAGTCTGCCTTTATCGCAGGCGTTATTCCCTCATTGCCCCAAGGCTCGCTGTAAATCGCCACCTGGACATTTGGGGCGATACCCCTTAGCAAGTCCAGCGTCTTTACGCCCACGTAGTTGTCTATGATTATGATGGAATTTTTCGCCATCCCGTATATTTTGGTGAATGCGACATCAGATTCCAATTTTTGTCCATCAAGAATTAGAAAGTGTTTGTAAGTTGTTGGGTCGATGAAGTTCTCCATGACCTTCTGAATGTCCAAACCGACTTTTTCAAGGCGTTCATCTATATTGTGGACTTCTCCGGAGAGTTCGCGCACACCGGCAGAAATCGTTGCGATGTCGCGAGTGTTTTGAATCGTCTGCACAGCAAATTCTGCAATGCCTGAATTGCCGAGCAACTGTTGGTTCTCGATGACGAGATAGTCCTTCATCTGCTTGAAAAGACGGATAAGGGCAATGCTTTGTGCTGTAGCCTGTTCACCTTTAAGCACAGTCATAAGCATATAAATGCCCTGTTCGGTAAATGCGTAAGGAAAACTTCTGCTTTTCGAACTCAAGTTTGCGGTCAAATTTTTTGACCGCAAAACATCAATCTGCCCAAATTCGCTCATTTTGAGGCTTTTCGCCTGCTCCAAGGTCAAATTTTTTGACCTTGATACTTCAGCCAATTCGTCTTTATTCAGCTGGAACCGGAAATCCTCGGCGAATTTCTCGATGTTGTTTTTGACCTGCTGATTGAAAGCCTTGGTCGAATACCCGTAAATCTCCGCCAAGTCGGAGTCGAGCATCACTTTGACCCCGCGGATCGTGTAAATCCGCGTTTTTAACAGTTTTTCGTCAATTAGTGGGAATTCGGGTACGTTGGCGACGATATCACTTTTCTTTTTCATGGCTATAAAACCTCCTACCTATATAGACGGAGATACACCCCAAAATGTGCCGAAAAATTTTATTTACCTGCGCTTTTTACAAAGAGAGGGGGAAGGCTCCCCCTGGCTCCAGCCCCGGCCAGAGTGTCATCCTGAGCGGAACGTAGTGGAGTCGAAGGATCTTGTCGGGGCTTTCGCACACCCCCTCGCCTAGGGGCTCGCCCCTAAAACCCCGCATCACCCTGTTTACCCCCACCCAATCGCCCTTTTGTCATGCCCGCGTAGGCGGGCATCTCCGTTTCTTGTCAAAAAAAGTATATTTCATCAAGACATTTTTATGAGCTTTTGCTCTCGTTCTCGTTTCGAAATCTCGACAGTTTCGTACCAGAGAGAATGAGACAGACGCTCACGCAGATATGCTTTGGCGTGCTATACCCTGTATAGTGCGTTTGGGTGTATTTCGACGGTAATGACAAAACGGATATGTCATTGCGAGAAGCCGTAAGGCGACGAAGTAATCTATCCCACTTTGCCATTTTTCCTGTCGCCCATTTGGGGCGTGAGTTGTTTGCGCTTGTTTCTGGTAGGCAGTCGAGAGCCTCGAAACGGCAAGTGCATTCAACTTCACGCCTTTTTTATTTGTGAAAGCTGGTTGTGCGGAATCAGGGCAATGCTCCAAGGAGCAAGCCCCATGGCGAAGAACAGTCAGTTGCATAACGCGAAGAACGCCAAGAAAGACGAGTTCTATACACAGCTCTCGGATATCGAGAACGAACTGAAACATTACAAGAAACACTTCAAGGGCAAGACTGTTCTCTGCAACTGCGACGACCCCCGGGTGTCCAATTTCTTCCACTATTTCGCCTACAATTTTGAACATCTGGGACTCAAGCGGCTTGTCACTACCTGCTACAAGAACCAGGAGCGGGACCTGTTCAGCCAGAACGATTCCGAGCGGGCCATTTGGCTGGAATACTTTGGCGACAGGAACGGCAACCGTGTTCCCGACCCCGAAGAAATCGGCATCCACTATTTTGAAGGCGACGGGGATTTTCGTAGCGCGGAATGCATTGAACTCCTGAAACAGGCCGACATTGTGGTGACAAATCCACCGTTTAGTTTGTTCAGGGAGTATGTAGAACAGCTTGTTGAATATAAAAAGGAATTCTTGATTGTAGGAAATCAAAACGCAATTACGTATAAAGAAGTGTTTAAACTAATAAAAGAGAATAAAGTTTGGCTTGGAAGTCATTCGGGCGATATGAAATTTAAAGTTCCTGACTATTATGAACCAAGGGAAACTCGTTTCTGGATTGACGAAAGTGGTCAAAAATGGCGTAGCCTTGGAAACGCTTGTTGGTTCACTAACCTTGACTTGCCAAAACGTCATGAAGAAATTATTCTCTATAAAAAGTATTCCGAAGAGGATTATCCGCATTACGACAATTATGGCGCAATCGAAGTCAACAAGACCGAACTGATTCCTGAAGACTTCAACGGCGTGATGGGTGTTCCCATAACATTCTTGAACAAGTATAATCCGGAACAGTTCGAAATTTTGGGAATGGAATCATCGGCCGGCTATGATCCTGAAATCGTCGGTATTCCGCGGTTGAAGGATGGCGATGCACGACCCGCCATTAATGGCAAAACAACTTATGCAAGAATTTTTATCCGTCGCCGCAAGGAGGCTTAAATGAAAATTGAACTCAAGCAAATCAAGATTCGCGACCTTGTGGAAGGCTACGAGAATGATGACGAAACTGGTCGTGTCGTCGCTTTCGGAGGCAAACTCGACATTCGTCCACCTTATCAGCGGGAATTTATCTACAAGGACAAGCAGCGCGACGCCGTGATAGAGACTGTGCGTCAGGGTTTCCCGCTGAACGTGATGTACTGGGCGGTCCGTGAAGACGGAACGTTCGAGGTCATCGACGGACAACAACGGACAATTTCTATTTGTCAATATGTCGCGGGTGATTTCAGCTACCTGTTCAAGCATTTCCACAACTTGCAGAGGGACGAACAGGAACAGATTCTTGAATACGAACTGATGGTGTATGTTTGCGACGGCACCGACAGCGAAAAACTGAAGTGGTTCGAGACCATTAATATCGCGGGCGAGGAACTCACCAAGCAGGAACTCCGCAACGCCGTGTATGCGGGGCCGTGGCTCGCCGATGCAAAACGCTATTTCAGCAAGAACGGCTGTCTGGCGCAAAAGATAGGAGCCGATTACCTGAACGGCTCCGCCATCCGCCAGGATTATCTGGAAACGGCCATCAGGTGGATTTCAAGAAATTCCGTCGATGTCTATATGGCAAAGCACCAGCACGACGTGAACGCCAATGCTCTGCAACAATATTTTCGGGCGGTGATAGATTGGGTCGAGTCTACTTTCAGACCCACGAAGGAACGCAAGAAAATCATGAAGGGCGTGGAATGGGGACCGCTATACGACAAGTACAAGGACAACATCTACGATTTCAAAATGCTTGACAACGAAGTCGCCCGGCTCATCAAGGATGACGACGTAACCAACAAGAAAGGAATTTATCCGTACATATTAACAGGTGACGAACGCAACCTTTCAATCCGTGCGTTTACGGACAATCAGAAAATCAAGGCGTACGAGCGTCAACTGGGTATATGCCCGATTTGCAAACAACATTTCGAGCTTGCGCAAATGGAAGCCGACCATATCACTCCCTGGTGCGAAGGCGGCCCGACCATTGACACGAATTGTCAGATGCTGTGCAGGGATTGCAATAGAAGGAAAAGCAACAAGTAAATAGCCGGAGGAACTATTTTCGCTCAAATTTAGCGTGGGTTAAAAAAGAACTAAACTTACGTTAGGGGTATCCCACTTGTGGGCGTGACCCCTGTTCGCAATATATTTTCGTCCTTTTTTACGCCTGTAAACATTTTTATGTCCTTGACGGTGTCAAATCCCGGTTTAAAAGGCTATTTTTCTCTTGTAACCGATTCGCGGCCTGTGCCGCAAAGGATAAAACATGATTGACGTAAAGGGAAAATGGTGCCTGATTACCGGCGGTTGCCGCGGGGTCGGTCGCCTGACCGCCATCGAGATGGCGAAATTGGGTGCAAATATCATCTTGCAGGGCCGCGACAAGGCCCATGCCGAACCGGTGCTGGCCGAAATCAAGAAGCTCGGTGTGGAAGGCCGTGCCGTGGGCTGCAACCTGGAAAACGAGGCCGAAATCGATGTCGCCCTTGCTGAAATTGACAGCTGGGGCGTGCAGGTGGACCTGGTGTTCAACAACGCGGGTCTCATGAGCCACTACTTTACCGACTACCTCACCAACACCATGGACGATTTTCACCATGCCATGGCGGTGAACTTCTTTGCGCCCGTCAAGATTGCCTATCACTTTTTGCCGGGCATGATCAAGCGTGGCTTTGGCCGCATGCAGCTCACTACCAGCGGTATCGCCAACGAACCCGAACTCATGGGTTACGCCTGTGCCAAGGCCGCCCTCACCAAGTTCGTGAAGGATTTCGCCTGCAAGCTGAACGGCACCGACGTGATGATGAACGTGATGGACCCGGGTTGGCTCCGCACGGACCTTGGCGGCCCCAACGCCCCCAACGCTCCCGAAAGCGTGATTCCCGGCTCCATGGTCTCCGTGATGCTGGACGACAAGAAGAGCGGTCGTTGGTTCAGCGCCCAGGAATTTACGGGCATGCCCCTGGCCGACGCAGTCGAAAAGGGCAAGACCGTCGAAGCATAAGTTTCTTCTACAGATTCTCCTTGAAGAAGAAAAGTTCCCCGAATCTCGGGGAACTTTTTCTATAGGCGTTGATGTTCGCGCTCGGTATTAAGCCAAAGCCTTAATGATCGCATCACCCATACCAGTGGTGCCGACCTTGGTGCAGCCTTCCTGGTAGATATCGCCAGTGCGGAAGCCCTGAGCGATGACCTTTTCGCAAGCCGCTTCGATAGCCTTGGCCGCATCTTCTTCCTTGAAGGTGTAGCGGAGCATGAGGGCCACGGAGAGAATCTGTGCGAGCGGGTTAGCGATACCCTTGCCAGCGATGTCCGGAGCAGAACCACCGGCCGGTTCGTACAGACCGAAACTCCCTTCGGCGATAGAAGCGGACGGGAGGAGCCCCATGGAACCGGTGAGCATGGCGCATTCGTCGGTGAGGATGTCGCCGAAGAGGTTCGGGCAGAGCAGCACGTCGAATTCGCGCGGGCGCTTCAGGAGCTGCATGGCAGCGTTATCCACATAGAGGTGCTCGAGAGTCAGTTCCGGGTAGTCCTTGATGACTTCGTTCACGACTTCGCGCCAGAGCACGCTGGTGGTGAGCACGTTGGCCTTGTCGATGGAGGCAACCTTCTTGTTGCGGAGCATGGCGGCGTCAAAGGCGAAGCGGGCAATGCGTTCGACTTCGTAGCGGCTGTACTTCATGGTGTCAAAGCCGATTTCTTCCTTGGAGCCCGGAACGCCTTCGCGGCCCTTCGGCTGGCCAAAGTAAACGTCACCCGTCAGTTCGCGGACGGTGAGGGCGTCAAAGGCGAAGCGGGCAATGCGTTCGACTTCGTAGCGGCTGTACTTCATGGTGTCAAAACCGATTTCTTCCTTGGAGCCCGGAACGCCTTCGCGACCCTTCGGCTGGCCAAAGTAAACGTCACCCGTCAGTTCGCGGACGGTGAGGATGTTGAAACCATCGCCAACGATGTCAGCGCGGAGCGGGCAAGCGCCTGCAAGTTCCTTATAGACGCGGGCCGGGCGGAGGTTGCAGAAAAGCTTGAAGTGCTTGCGGAGCGGGAGGAGTGCGCCGCGTTCCGGCTGGAGGTTCGGCGGAAGGTGTTCCCACTTCGGGCCACCGACAGAACCGAAAAGAATACAGTCAGAAGCTTCACCGAGCTTGAGTGTGCTTTCCGGAAGCGGGGAACCGCTTTCGTCGTATGCTGCACCACCGACATTTGCCCATTCGGCGTTCACGTCGAAACCGAACTTCTTGGAAACGACATCCAGCACGCGGACAGCTTCTTTCATCACTTCCGGACCGATACCGTCGCCCGGGAGCACTGCAATCTTGTAATTCTTGCTCATTGTTAATCCTTGGTTTATAATTTTGACCAAGGCAAAGATAGAAAAATTGCTTCTAGCGTGCAATCCGCACTTGTTTTACGGTGCCATTCCGGACGGAGCGGAGCATGTAGACGCCCTGGACCTTGATGTCGCTAGTATTCTTGAGTATCGAAACGGCCTCGTCGATAGTGTAGGCGCGCAGGCGGCCGAGTCGGACGCCGTTCAGGTCAAATACGTCGTATGCCTGAAGGGTATCCGCTTGCAAGTGGAGGCTACTGCCGATTGCAATCGTGGAATCCGCGATAGTCGAATCCCTTGCGGTGGTATCTTCCTGAAAATTGAAATATTCCTTGAGCCAGGTCATTGCCGGGCGGTCTATGCCATCCTTGATAATGCCGGAACATCCTAGTTCCTTTGCGCTGCAAGATGCCCATGTCTTGCCATAGATATAGCCCCAAAGGGTAATGCCAGCAATACGCTCCTCTTCCATGAAAAGGGGGATTTGTTCGGAGTAGCATTTTTTCTGAATATCGTCGTTCACGGTTCCTATATCGTATTCGGTAATGTACAATGGAATCTGCGTGCTGTCGATAATTTCTTGTAGGTATTTTTTTAGGGTGTTGAAGTGGATGCAGTTTGTCGGGCCGGAGCCCGTTGCCATTAAATCATGTCCTTGCATTCCGTAGCCATCGACAGGCGCACCGTTCTTTTTGATGGTATTGATAAGATTTATGCCGACATCTCTTTGCCATTGAAACGTATTGTAGTCGTTGTAAATGAGGATTGCCTTGGGCCAGCGCTCGCGAGCCATCTTGAAGGCTGTAGTGACGAAATTGTAGTCGCCATCGTTGTCACCGCCTAGGGCATTGATAAAGAGATTGCCTCTACCGAAACCAGAGTGGTACTGGTTTGTCGCTGATCGGCCAGCCTCGGTTACCACATCGATCATTTCTAGGTCGGGGTAATGTTCCGCGACGGCATCGAACCAGGCGGTAATGGCATCCTTGGTTTCTTCGACATTAAGTTGATTGACCCAACCTGGGTAGTGTGTGCCCCATACGAGTGTGTTGAACTTGAATAGGACTCCGTTCTCTTTTGCCCAATTGTAAATCGCATCGCACTTGGAAAAGTCGAATTCGCCACGATTTTTTTCAATTTGAACCCACAGGCATTCGTATTCAGGGGTAATCTGGTTCCAGTATTTCGCGAAATCAGACGGAACTTCGCCATCAACCGGAATGTTGCCGACGAACTTTGCGGCACCGTCGGCAAGGCCTGGGCCTGCAAATACACTTGTAAACGCGCAGAACAGCGCACAGGTGGCAATTTTTGAAATTCTAGAAGACATAAACCACTATAAAAATATATTCATATTGCTAATGATTTCAAAAAAAGACTGTTTATTATTGACTATAACTTCAATAGTGATATGTCTATATTATACAATTGAGCGAAAAATTTGCTTTTTCCCCTTTAAAACGAGTTCTTTTTACAATTGGACGTTTTTTCACAATTGTAAAATTGCTTTTGCTTATTTGTATTAAAGGAGAAAATATCTCTCATAAGGAGGTGGTTTAATGTATAAGCATTGGAAAAAAATTTTGCTGGCGATGACTGCATTTTTTTGGAACGCATATGACAATAACAGTACGCCGACCGCTCCGCAAATTACGCCAAATTCAATCTCGGGAACAAATGTTGAACCCACTTCGAGTTCTGCAACGACGGTGTTCCGGTAATGTTGAGCTCTAGTCAGGGCTTTGAAGCAGTTCCGGTGACCAAATCTGTGCGAAATATGGTGTTGTCATCATCAAGGATAAGATATATAAATGCTCCGATGGCAAGGTCTATAATGAAGCGGAATTCAAGGCCCGTTATGATGTGATGACTTGCGTGAACCGCAAGAATCTCAATGAATTGCCGCAGATTTTTAATTTACTTGTAAATCTCGGTGTAAAGCGTTGGCGCGTTTCGAACGTGTTCCCGAAAGATAATCCGCTTTTTCAGCTTTCGAATGAGGAATTCCGACAGGTCTTTGAATTTATTCGTGAAGCGAAAACGAAAAAAATTATCAACGTGAATTACGATTGTGAAGGATTCCTCGGAAGTTATGAAAAGGTGGTTCGAGATAATCCGTTTTTTTGCTGGGCGGGCGTGAATATTGGCGCTATTGTGAGGGCACTAGTCTGCATTTGCGTGATGAACGGACAAAAGAACTCGCATATTGCCATGTGAAACGGTTTGAAGCGGCTGGCGTTTAAAGGTGGTTTTACTACCTTTAAATCCATGGTTACGTTAGCTCTTTCTCATTTTGAAAAAAGTTTCCCGGTGGTACTTCGTGGTAAGCGTTTGGGCGCGGTGCTTCATCCGGCTTCGGTTTGTGCGGATTTGCGTTACACTCTTGATTTGCTCAAGGATTTGGACGGCAAGCTCTTTAAGCTTTCGGCTTTGTTTGGCCCGCAGCACGGCATCAAGGGACATACGCAAGACAACATGATTGAATGGGAAGGCTACGAAGACCCGGAATTGCATATTCCGGTTTACAGCCTTTACGGTGAACATCGCGAACCGACTGCGGAAATGCTTTCGCATGTGGATGCAATGCTTGTCGATTTGCAGGATGTGGGGGCGCGTTACTACACGTTTATCTGGACGCTCTTCCTCTGCATGAAGGCTTGCGAAAAGGCGGGGATTCCGGTTGTTGTTGTGGATCGCCCGAACCCGATCAACTGCGTCGATGAAGAAGGACCGGTGCTCGATTTGAATTACACGAGCTTTGTGGGTTTGCATAGTATCCGCACGCGCCATGCGAAGACGATTGGCGAACTTGCCGAACAGTTCAAGGCCGAACGATTCCCGAAGTGTGAACTTTACGTGATGCACATGGACGGCTACGATAAGCGCATGTGGTTCGATGAAACGGGCCTTCCGTGGATTTTGCCGAGCCCGAACATGCCCACACTCGATACCGCCATCGTGTATCCGGGCATGTGCTTGTTCGAAGCGACCAACGTGAGCGAAGGCCGTGGCACGACGCGCCCGTTCGAAATTTTCGGTGCGCCGTTTATCGATGCGGTTAAGCTTTGCAAGTACATGAACGGGCTCAAGCTCCCGGGCGTGTATTTCCGCGAAAACTATTTCCAGCCGACGTTCCACAAGGGCGCGGGGCAGATTTGTGGCGGTGCGCAGATTCACGTGACTGACCGCAATAAGTTCCGCAGTTTTGAAATGGCGGTGAAGTTGTTGCAGTATATTTTCAACGAGTACCCGAAGGATTTTGCGTGGAAACTGCCTCCGTACGAGTACGAGTTCCACAAGCTGCCGATTGATATTTTGCTTGGCAACGGGACGTTCCGCAAGGAATTTATCGAGTCGAGTATTTAAAGGCTAAATGCGCCGAGCCTTGTTTGATTTATGAAGTTTAGACTTTCGACAGAAACTTTGAACCGCCTGAAGCGCTTCCGCAAGAACAAGCGCGCCTTTTGGTCGCTTGTAATTTTGGTGGTGGCGTACTTGCTTTCGCTTACGAGCCCGTGGACGGTGAATGACGAGCCGTTCTATTTGCGTTACAACGGCAAAAGCTATTTTCCGGCGTTTGCGCGTTACAGCGAAGCGGACTTTGGCGGCGAATACAAGACGGAACAGGATTACGCGAAGCTCTTTGCGGATGTCGAAGAATGTAAGCAGGATGAGGAAGACGGATTCCCGCGTGCTGGAGGCTGCCCCGAGATGTGGACGCTCATGCCGCCAGTGCCGCACGATCCGCTGAAGGCGGATCTGAGCGAGGAGGGAACCCCTCCATTTGCGCCGAGCGCAAAGCATTGGCTTGGCACGGATAGCAATGGGCGAGACGTTTTAAGTCGCCTTATTCACGGGTTCCGCATTTGCATTAGCTTTAGCTTGCTTTTGACCGTGCTCGGGACGTTTCTTGGCATTGTCATTGGCGGCATCCAGGGCTATCTCGGAAAGTTCTGGGATACGGGCATGCAGCGTATGATTGAAATCTGGTCTTCGCTCCCGATGCTCTACGTCGTGATTCTCATTGGCAGTATTTACGGCCGCAGTTTCTGGCTTTTGATTTTGATTATGGCTGCGTTCAACTGGCTTTCGCTCAGCTATTACATGCGTGCGGAATTTCTGAAGCTCCGCAGCATGACGTACGTGATGTCTGCGAAAGTTCTTGGACTTGGTCATCGCCATATCTTTTTCAAGGAAATCTTGCCGAACGCGATGACGCCTGTGGTGACGCTTTTCCCGTTCACGCTTATCGGTGGAATCGGAAGCCTCACGTCGCTTGACTTTTTGGGCTTTGGACTTCAGCCGCCGACTCCGAGCTGGGGTGAACTCATGAGCCAGGGACTCAATAATCTCTATGCTCCGTGGATTTCCGTGAGCACTGTTGCTGCTTTGTTCGTGACGCTTCTCCTCACAACGTTTGTCGGCGAAGGCGTAAGGGATGCCATGGATCCCAAATCGGGAGATAGGTATGTTTAGACGAGAGGCGAGAGAGGCGATGCCGCAACAAGTGCGGCATGACATTGCGGATTGTCCCGTTTTGCGTGTAAAAGACGTTTCGGTGGCGTTCGGGTTTGACAAGAACGGTAACTCGCGTGATGGCAAGCAACCGTTGCAAGTGACGGACCACGTCTCGTTTGATATTTTCCCCGGCGAATTCTTTGCGTTGGTGGGCGAGTCCGGTTGCGGAAAGAGCGTGACTGCGATGAGCATTTTGCGCTTGTTGCCGTGGCCGAGTGCAAAGATTGTGAACGGCGAGATTTTGTTCGATGTGGGGGCGAATGATGCGCAATCTCAAAATGCCCGCGACCTTGTAATGCTCCCGCTCAAGGATTTGCAATCTGTCCGCGGTTCCGAAATTGCGTGCATTTTCCAGGAACCGATGCAAGCGCTGAATCCCGTCGTCACCATCAAAAAGCAACTCCTCGAAGTTTTCAAGTTCAGCGCAGTCTCGAAGGACGCTCAGTCCCAAAATGCGTCGTCCCCAAAGGAGCGTCATTCCCTACTTGAAGAGCCTGCCCCGGACTTGTTCCGGGGGGAATCTCCTTTAGACCTTATCCGCGAGCAGCTTCGCTTGGCCGGTTTTACCGATCCTGATCGAGTCTTAAATTCGTACCCGCATGAACTTTCGGGCGGTATGCTCCAGCGCGTTTGCATTGTGATGGCGCTCCTCCCAAAACCCAAATTGATCATCGCCGATGAACCGACAACTGCTTTGGATGTGACCGTGCAGGCTCAGGTTCTTGCTGTGCTCAAGGAAATGGCCGAGAAAACGGGAACCGCCGTTCTCCTCATTACGCACAACATGGGCATCGTTTCGCAGTACGCGCACCGTGTTGCCGTGATGTACGCTGGCCGCATTGTCGAAGAAGGCCCCGTTCGCGAAGTCATCAACCATCCGATGCACCCTTACACGCAAGGCCTCCTTGCTGCGATTCCCGAAAGCCATAGCGACTTGCGCACGCTCGCGTCCATTCCGGGTTCCGTGCCGCACCCGAAGGACTTTGCGAAGGGTTGCCGTTTTGCGGACCGTTGCAGCAAATGCGCTCAAGCCTCAGCTGATGTTCGCGAAAAATGCCTTTCTGCCGAACTCCCGCCGAAAATTGCCGAAGCGGATCATTTTGCCTATTGCTTTTGTGCCAAGTAATTAATCCTAGCGATTGTTTTTTGCATAAGTTTTACATCCCGTTCTTTCTCGTTTTTTAATATTATCATCGAAGGTTGCCGCTAAATTTTTTTAGAGGCTCCCTATGGATGTTGAAAGCTCGATAATATTATTGGGGAGAACGCCATGAAACATTGATCAAGACTGCTGCTGGTTTAGGGCTTGGTGATCCGTCGAGCGTGCTAATGTGACCCCGGCCGCGTGACTTTCAGTACACATTCGCAGTCTTTTGTCCGATTGATTAAAGACGATTCTGCCGAAAAGAAAATTGAAAAGTAAAGAAAAGGCTGCTCAAAACGAGCAGCCTTTCAGTTAGCAATGGATTTTTTTTAAAGCATTCCTTCGAGCGTTTCGAACAAGATATCGGGCTTTACAGGCTTGCTTAAATGTGCGTTGAGGCCTGCTTGCAAGCTGCGCTGAACATCTTCATCGAATGCGTTTGCTGTGAGCGCGATAATCGGAATCTTTTTGGCGTCGGGGCGGTCCAATTTGCGGATTGCCGCCGTTGCTTCCAAGCCGTCCATCTCGGGCATACGCATATCCATGAGAATGGCGTCGTAATAGCCGACTGGTGATTTTTCGAACATCTCGACGGCGATTCTTCCGTTTTCGGCATGCTCCGTACTCACCTGACGCATCTTCAGAATTTCAATCATGATTTGGGCGTTCACTTCCATGTCTTCGGCAAGGAGGATGCATCTTCCTGTAAGTTCCGCCTTCGTCTTTTTGGGTGCTGTATGCTGGCGTTTCTTCTTGAGGATGTCCTTGAGTTCGTCCAGAAGGTGGTCCGTCAAGATCGGTTTTGCGATAAAGCTATCGACGCCAGCAGCGTGCGCTTCGTCCAGAACATCGTCCCAGTTGTAGGCCGTGAGCACGATGATTGCCGTGTCGTCGCTTGTGACTGCGCGAATTTGTCGAGCCGTTTCTACGCCGTCCATTTCGTTCATCTTCCAGTCCAAAACGACAAGGCTGTATGGGTTGCATCTGGCGTGGCGGAGCTTTACCATCTCGATGGCTTCTCGTCCTGAAGGGGCTGTTTCGACGGCAATTCCCGACTTTTCAAGAACGACCTTGGCGTGTTGTAATGCCACATCATCATCGTCGACGACGAGGACGCTCATTTCGCTCGGACGGATTTCCACATCGTTACTTTCGATAACATCGGAGCGGCCAGAATTCAAAAGCGTGAGCGTAATCGTAAATGTCGTACCCTTGCCCTTTTCACTTTCGACTTCAATCTTGCCGTTCATCATGTCGACAATACCCTTGGTAATAGCAAGCCCAAGACCGCTACTTCCGTACTTGTTTGCCGTTCCCGAATTTTCCTGGCTGAACGGTTCAAAGAGCTTTGGCAAGTATTCCTTGCTCATGCCGATGCCAGTGTCGCTAATCTTGAAGGTGAGCGTAGAATTTTTGTCGAATTTGGCCGTCTTTTTGATGTCAAAGGCTATATTGCCGTCCTTCGGCGTGAATTTGACTGCGTTTCCAAGAATGTTGATGAGAATTTGGCGGATCTTTATGCCGTCGCCAATATAATAGCTGTCGATTTTCTGGTCGACATTGCAGCTGTAATGGATGCCTTTTTCTTCGCACTGGCCGTTGAAAATGGTATTCACTTGTTCGAGAAGTTTCGTGAAAGAAAATTCTTCGTTGCGGATAGTCAGTCTTCCACTTTCGATTCGGCTCATGTCTAGGATTTCGTTGATGAGGCTCAAAAGGTGCTCGGCAGAGGAACCAATCTTTTCGAGATAGTCTTGCATCTTTGGGGAAATGTTTTCTTCGTGGAGTGCAAGGCTGTCAAGACCGATAATGGCGTTCATCGGGGTGCGTATTTCATGGCTCATGTTCGAGAGGAAAACGGTCTTTGCCTTGTTTGCTTCTTCGGCGACCTTTAACGCATCAATGAGTGCTTGGTTTTTGGCGAGAGAGTCGCGCATTTCTTCGTCAATGTCGGAGAACCCGACGCCAATAATGCGGAGCGTTTCGCTGTTCTCGTCATCTCGCACGCCTGCCATGCGAAGCATTTCGTAGCTTTCCTTGCCGTCGCGGATGACCATGTAGCGTAATGCAATGAGTGCGTTTTTCTGCAATCTCCTGACAATGTTTGCGGGGTCGATAAATTCAAGAAATTTCTTTTGGTATTCCGGAGCGACATATTTATGGGCGTATTGAGTAAACGATTCGCTGAATTTAAACTTGTCACCCTTCTTGAATGGTGTTGGAACGGAATCGTTTTTTCGATAGCAAATAGAGATGTCCTCTTCCAGGTCTACATAAAAAACACTTTGGTAATCTGATGCCATTGCAGTAATCATGTAACTTTGTTCGTTACGCTTGCGCTCCTGGTCGATGAGCTTTTGCTGGAGCTCAAGTTCGTCTTCAAGTTTCTTCTGCTTGACTCTATTTTCGGCGTCAATGATTTCACGCTCGATTTTGAGCTTTGCTGTGCGTCGTGTTTGGATAAGGAAGAAAACGAATAAGATAATGATGACGAATAAAATAATAATGGCGATGATGAGGTTCCTCTCAAGAATGCCTTCAGAAAAGTAACTCATCTGTTCTGTGGAAACGTTGTCACGAACGAGGTATGTCAACATCCAGTCTGTAGACTTGACGGGCATATAATAAACGGTTTCTTGCATGCCGTTGTATGAAAATGACATAGAACCCTGCCTGTGGGCCGCGAAGTCATCGCGAATCTTGTCAATGGTGTAGCCATCTTCAAATGTTGCGTGCTCCATGGCTGTGAACAAGTTTTCATCGTTGGTGAGTCCTCCGAGAACCATGCTCTTCAGCGACTTGCCGTCTTTTGTATAAATGTTGCAAGATGCCGCGCTATTCGTGTCTAACTGTAGAGAAACTCCTTCGAGAAGGCGCGCAATGGTGATTTCCATAAAGGAAACGACAAGTTTTTTCTGGTTGTAATATTTGTTGTTAATCGGAATAGCGACGATGAGGGTCTTGTTTTCGTCTTCGGCTTTTTTTAGTGAAATTACGGGCTTGGTGAGATTCTTGTAATCGAAATCGTAAAGATCGATGTCGTTACGTGTTCCGTTGGAGGTGTATATGAGCCCGTTTGAATCGACGAAGGCGAATCGTTCCAATCCATAGACATGCTTTAGACGGTATTGGTATGATTGAAAGTTTTTTTCACTAGATAAATTTTCTGTTGTCAAAAGCTCAACTGCAAATTCAAGGCTGTTGATATAGTCTTCAAGTTTTGACTCGACAAACTGTTCTCTACGTCCGGCCAGTTCTTCCATAAACATGGAGCTAACGTTTTGTACCGCGCTATAGCCTAGGAATATAAAGCCTGCGATTAGAGCTATGGCCATAACGATGTTTCCGACGGCTGTGTCTTTTACGCCGTTCCTTTTTTTCCACACCATATAATCCTTCCCTTTATAAGTTAGGTTGTATTTGTATTAAGTGAGCGCAAATATAAGTAACGTTGTGCTAAAAGTTGTCATTGTAATAAATTTGATAGTAAAGTTATATAAACGTAAGAAATTTTAGTGAAATGACATAAAGTGTCATTGTTATTTGTGAAATAAGTAATAAAAAAGAAATAATCATACATAAGTTTTATGTTTAAATTTGTCACACCTTTTTTACGGGTATGGAAATTATGAAAAAAACAAATAAATTGATTGGATTGATGATTCCCGATATCGGAAATTACGAAGAAGACATCGTGAACCTATAAATAAAACTTTATAATGAATAAAATGTAACTAAAAAAACATAATCTATTTTTGTGTCTATTTCTTACATTTGGACTTATAGAATGGATTGGAGATTGCCCACATGGATTTTGTTGGACAACAGGGTGTTTTAAGGCGTCGTGTACTTGTTGTAGACGACGAAATGGTGAACCGTGAAATTTTAGGAAATTTCCTTTCGACGGTTTATACGGTCGATTATGCGAGCAATGCGAAAATCGCACTTGGGATGCTGATGAATCCCGATGTCGAGTATTCGCTTGTGTTGCTGGACTTGATTATGCCTGTGATGAGTGGCATCGAGTTCCTGGAACACCGCGTTGAAAGCGATCGCCTCAAGTCGATTCCTGTTGTCGTAATGACTTCGGAGAAGGCTTTTGAAATCAAGTGTCTAAAGCTTGGAGCCGCTGATTTTATCACAAAACCGTTCAATTTGCCCGAAGTTGTATTAGCTCGGTGCGAGCGCATTATTGAACTTTTTGAAAAGAAAAGTATCATCCGCAATACCGAAAAAGATGTGCTTACGGGGCTTCTGGCTAAAGACTACTTCTTTGAGTATGTACGCCGATCGGAACTGTTGGGTAAGCAGATTCCCAGGGACGCTCTGGTTTTCGATATTGAACGCTTCCATTTGGTGAATGAGTTTTGTGGGCGTGCTTTTGGCAATATGCTCCTTTCCAAAATTGGTGAGGCCCTGCTCGCGCTCATTCCGCAGATGAATGCTTTTGCATGCCGTGCCCATGCGGATACGTTCTACATTTTTGCAGAGCATCAGGAAGATTATTCTGATTTGCGTAAAGCCTTAGATTCTGTAATTGCAAGCTTTTTCCATATCAGCAATATTCGAATCCGTTATGGAATTTGGGAAAATGTCAGCCGAGAATTCGAAATTGAAGTTTGGTTTGACCGCGCAAAGATCGCCTGTGATTCAAATCGCGGTGATTCATCGAAATGTATTGCGCGTTACAATAATGAATTGCATGCAAAGTATATTTTTGAAGAAACTCTCATCCATGATCTTGATGAAGCCATTGCCAATAAGGAATTGAAAGTCTATTACCAGCCCAAGTATAGCATTGTGGGTGAAAAACCGCGACTGACGAGCGCTGAGGCGCTGGTGCGTTGGATTCATCCGAAACTGGGCTTCATTAATCCAGGTGATTTTATTCCTTTATTTGAATCTAACGGGCTTATCCGCAAAGTGGATAACTATGTGTGGAAGGAATCTGCTGCACAAATCCGACGTTGGAAAGATTTGTATGGAGAATCTATACCGGTATCTGTGAACGTCTCCCGTATCAACATCATGGATCCAGATCTTGAAACAAAGCTGGAAGACATTTGTTCAAGGTATGAAATTTCTACGAGCGAAATCATGCTGGAAGTCACAGAAAGTGCATATTCCGAAAATACGAATAGACTTGTCGAGGTTGTTGACAAGCTACGTAAAAATGGATTCCGCATAGAAATGGATGACTTTGGTGCAGGATACTCGTCCTTGAACATGATTACTACGGTCCCGGTTGATGTATTAAAGATTGATATGTCTTTTGTCCGTAATATGGAAAAGGATGAATGCAACTTGAAACTCGTAAAGATTATTATTGAAATTGCGAAGTTTCTCAAGATTCCGTCAGTTGCTGAAGGCGTTGAAACCGAATCTCAGTTGAACATGTTAAAACAAATGGGCTGTGATATTATTCAGGGGTATTACTTCTCCAAGCCTGTGCCTGCAATGGATTTTGCTCCATTTATAGAGCGTGAAATAAGTGAAAAAAATTTGAAAAAAGGGAATAACCTGTGATTACTATTGAAAAATTGAATTCTTTCGGTGTCGACACGGCCGAAGGCCTTGAACGCTGCTTTGGAAACGAAGCCCTGTATTTGAAACTGGTGACGACGATTCCTGACGACGCTACTTTTGAACGATTGGAGAAGAAAGTTGCGGCCAAGGACTTGGATGGTGCGTTTGAAGCGGCTCATGCGCTAAAGGGCGTTCTCGGGAACCTTTCGCTCACGCCGCTATATACGCTTGCTGTCGAGATTACCGAACTCTTGCGCAATCGCACGCAGATGGATTACAGCGCACTTTTGGTCAAATTTTTCGAAAAACGAGATGAACTCGGCAAGCTTTGTGCTGAATAAAAATAGTCAATAGTCATTGGTCAATAGTCGATAGAATTATAATCGTGAAATTCGTCAAACTATTAACTAAAAACTAATGACTAATAACTAGTAACTCACTTGAATTCTTCGCACCACTGGGGCACGACTTCGGTCGCCTTGCCTTGAATGACGACGTCCGTGTACGGGTCGCCATAGGGTGCTTCTAGATTCAGGCAAGTAACTTTTGCGCCGTAAGATTTCGCGAAACTCTTGAACCCTGCTGCCGGATACACGACACTGCTTGTGCCGATGTAGGCGAATTCGTCGCAGTTCATGAGTGCTTCTTGAATCTCGTCCATGTACAATGGCGTTTCTCCAAAGAATACGATGTCCGGGCGCACGGGGCTACCGCAAATAGGGCATTTCGTGTCTAATGTCTCTTCACCCGTGAATTCGAATTCGTGCTCGTGCTTGGTGCAACGGAGTTTCATCAGGTCGCCGTGCATGTGCAAAACGCGCTTGCTTCCTCCACGTTCGTGGAGGTCGTCGACGTTCTGCGTTACGAGCAAGAATTCGTCGCCGAGGCGCTCTTCGAGCTTGGCAAGCGCGATGTGCGCCGCATTCGGGGCATGCTCGGGGAGTCCCTTTCGCAAAAAGTTGTAAAAGTCCTTGACGCGCTTCGGGTCACGACGGAGGGCGTCCGGTGTGCAGACGTCTTCGATGTTTTCGTGTTCCCACATGCCATCATTTCCGCGGAATGTGCGGAGGCCAGATTCCGCGCTGATTCCAGCGCCTGTCAGTACGACGAGTCTTTTACGTTTCATAGTTCCTCCTTACGAAATGGATGCAAAGAAAAGCGCTTCTGCAACGATTCCGCTTTCGAAATCGGGTAGGTAAAGGCTTTCGTTTTCGCCGTGGGCGTTACATTCCGGGTCTTCGAGGCCCGTGAGCAAAATTGGGACGTTGCCGAGCGTGTTGCGGAAAAGTTCTGCGCCTGGGATGCTTGCACCGCAACCGATGAACTTGGTGGGGGAGGCGTAAGCATCCGCCATGGCTTCACTCATCTTCTTGAAAAACGGGTGGTTTGTGTCGGTTGTGAACGGATTTGCGCCGTCTTCCTTGTCGATGGTGATTTCCATGTTGTTCGGAACTTGGGCCTTGAGGAAGTCGGCGAGCATGTCGGTGCATTTCACGGCGTCCATGCCGGGAGCAAGGCGGATGCCGATTCGGGCATAGGCGCTGTCTTGCAGCACGTTACCGGCGTTTACGCGGGAGCCGGACTCAATCGTGCTTACGATGATGCTCGGGCGGCGCCACAGTGATAGCAGAATTTCTTCTTCGGGCACGTTCAACTTGACTTGTTCAAGAACGCCGCCATCGTTGCGGAAAATTTCTTCGGTCATGCCGAGCGACTTGTAAGATTCGAGCTCTTCCTTTGTCGGCGGGATAATGTCATCTTCGTAATGCGGGATGAGAATCTTGCCGTCCTTGTCCGTGAGGCTTGCAATCATGCGGCAAAGCGCCTGGGCGGGGTCGGGAATCGGGCCGGACCATGAGCCGGAATGGAGCGGGGCCTTTGTCGCGCGGAGGGTGACGTTGATGGCGCTCATGCCGCGGAGCGTCGTCGTGATAGATGGTGTTCCCTTGGCGAAGTTCCCGAGGTCTGCAATAATGACGGCGTCGCTCTTCAAGAGTTCTGCATGTTCCGTGAGAATCCTTTCGAAGCCTGCGCTCCCAGATTCTTCTTCGCCTTCGATAATGAACTTTAGGTTCGGGCCTTTGTCGCCAAGTTCTCGGCGGACCTGTTCCAAAGCGGCAAGGTGCGTGATGATGCCCGCCTTGTCGTCTGCGGTGCCGCGTCCAAAGAGACGGTCGCCTTTCTGCGTGGCCTTAAACGGCGGCGTGTCCCACAAAGCTTCTCGCATCGGTGGCTGCACGTCGTGATGGGCGTACAAAAGGATGGTCGGCTTGTCCGGGCTTGTAAGGCTTTCGGCATAAACGCTCGGGCGTCCGCTGGGCGGCATCAAAAACTGGATGTTCGTGAGTCCCGCTTTTTGAAACATCGCCTTGACGGCGTTCGCGCTGTCCAAAACGTACTTCTGGTCAAAATTGTCAAAACTGATGGAGGGGATGGCTACCAGGCTTGAAAGCATGTCGATATAGCGAGGCATGTTTTCGTGAATATCTTTCTTGATTTTGTTTTGCATAATTTACTCTCTTGTCTAGTAAGAATTATAAAATTTTTCGTATCATGGCAATAGGTGGTTTGTTGGCTTTCTACAGATACTGCCTTTAAATAATTTCTTGTATTGTTTAAAAGATTTTACGAAATAAACCTGGAATAAAATTGCGAAAAAAGCGTGTTAATAAAGCGGTTTGAGATGTTCTCGACCGTAAAAAAGGACATGCTATGACATTGGAAAATGAACAGGTTGAAAATGAAATTCCAGATTCTGTGACACGTGACATTGCCCACGAATTCAATGCAATTGTGGATTCTGTTGATGAACATAACGATTTTATTCATGATAGGTACTTTAGATTTGCTTTTGCGGATCCTGAGCGAATGGCTGAACTGCTGAAGCTTTTTTCGCGGCGAAACGCTTCGCTTAGAGAGTTCCTGGACACCATAGATCTCAAGACCCTTCGTGGGACTCCTGAAAACTTTTCAAGCGACAAACATACGGGCTCTGCAGACCTAGTTTTTGAGGTCAATCTTAAGGATGGTGGGGTTACGGGACTCTATGTGGGGATTATTGCAGAGCATAAGTCTACAAGTAAGGATAAGGTGCTTCTTCAAATTTCTGAATATTATCATCATTTGTTCTTGGAACGCAAGAAGGATGTTCCTGTGGTTGCTTTCATTGTCTATAATGGTGAAGATGAATGGAATCCTTTGGCGAAAACTCATTATGCTGAATATCCCAAGTTCTATCATGATATCGGCTATCCTTTCAAGGCTGTATTTTTAGATGTTGGACATGCCATTGATGATGCTGAACTGAAAGAATTCTCGCCGTTCACACTTGTCGCCCTGACTGCGATGAAGTATATTTTTGATGTAGAAAAGTTTTCCATATCCTTTCGTGAGGCGGCTGCGCACTTGCTCCGGCTGCAGAACACCGACAAAGGTAGGGATTTTATCAAACAGTCGCTTTCGTATTTTTTCTGGAAGTGGCCTTACAAAAGCGAGGTAATCAAGATGGATAGTCCAGAGGCTTTGAAAAACAAGGGCTACGAATCCTTTGGTGAACACTTTTTTAATGAAGGTGTCAAAAAGGAACGTGAAAGGATTGAGGCTCTAGATGCCAAGAGGGCGGATTATCTTCGTTCAATTGGTGTTTCTGAAGAAAATATTGCTACGATGCTTGCTCTCAAGTAGCGATGTTTAGATAGCCTTATTAAGTCTATAGCTTAAAGGCTCCTCGTCAGGGGAGTCTTTTTTTTCTATTTTACTACACATGAGTAATAATTGCATCAACCACGAATACTATATGCGCATGAGCGACCGCATTTTGGCTCTGATTCGTCGCATTTTCCACAACAATCCGGAATTTCGCCATGATTCCCTGAAGCATGTGGCTCGCTTTGCTCCGATTATCCCGTTCATGGGTGGTCGCCCGGACTTGAGCAAGACTCTGAATCGCGTGGTAACATTTGCGGATGGTAGTAGTCCGCTCCATTTTGGTTGCCCGATAATGCTCGCGGCTGGTGCAAACAAGACGGCGAAACGCATTTGCGATTTTGCCAACATGGGCTTTGGCGGCATTTCTGTCGGGACTGCGACTCGCCATGTGCGCGAAGGAAACACGCACAGACCGCGTATCGGCTTTATTGAGAATGACCGTGCAATCCACAACAGCATGGGCCTCAATAACGATGGCGTCGATGCGGTAACCCGTCGTGTAGATGCCCAAATTACAGCTGCTCACAGGGCCGGCATGTGCGTGGGCATTTCTGTTGCCGAAACGCCGGGCCTTACTGATGAAAATGAAAAACTCAAGGACATCGTCGAAAGTTTCTCTATCGCTTACCGCGTGGCTGATTACGTTGAAATCAACCTGAGCTGCCCGAATACGGGGGAGAACCGCCTCGATTTGGACATGACGCTTGTCAACAAAATCTTTACCGCTATCACGGACTATCGCAATAAACAGCCGGTCCGCAAAGCCATTTATGCAAAACTCAGCCCGGATATGCCCGAAAACCATACGGCGACGATTATGGATATGCTGGTGAAGGTGGGTGTAAACGGCGTTGTCATCGGGAACACGTACCCGACAAAGAAGGTGACGGATCTCCCGGTCCACGTGAAGTACGACGATTTGACTCCGCTCCGTGCAGACGGCGATCGCGGTGGCATGTCTGGTCGCCCTCTTTACGAGAATACGGTCAAAAATGTCAAGTTTATCCGTGAACATTACCCGCAGATGAGCGTGATTGCTTGTGGTGGCATTGACCACGGCTACAAAATTTATGACCTCATCAAGCTCGGTGTCGATGCGGTGCAGTGCTATTCTGTGGTGGCATTCCGCTGGATGGCTGCCCATGCGATGCGCAAGGAACTTGAAGAAGCTCTCTTGAAAGACGGCTTCAAGACTCTCGCCGATTATGACGCCAAGAATTCCGATGCCAAGAATCCGAAGGGTTAATGAACGTTGATGGTCCGGTGCGTTAAAATATTCCTCGTAGCGTTTTTGCTAGTGAGCGTCCAGTCTTTCGCTGGATACTTTATCGAGCAATCCTACGAAGATGCTCTGGCGTCAGATTCGCTTTCGTCTCTCTCGTTTGGCGGCGAACTGGAACTCGTTTATTATTTGGGTTCCGTGCATCCAGGCGTTTTGCTGAGTGGCGAGTATCGCTTCCATAAGCACCATTCGCTCGACTTGTTTGGCGTAGCTTTGTTCTCTGGTGATTATCTTGAGGTCGGCACGGATTGGCGATTCTTTTTCCGTGGAACTCGCGAAGATGATTTTGTGCGTTTGGGCGTTTCGTTTGTCTCTTTTGAACGTTATGACAAAAGCTATTTCCCGCCGCGTGTGACACTGGGTTATGGTCGCGATATCACGTTCTTCAAGAACACGAGTTTCTTGTGCCGTATCGAGCTGGATGCGAGTTACATCTTGGGGCGTGCGTTAGTCGATAAGGATGATGAACTTTTTAGCCGTGAAACTCATTTCACAGCCGCTTTGAATATCGGTTTTTATCTCTTTTAAATAGCTATTTATAGGTTGGATTAAATGTCGAAACTCATTCGTGCCATTTGTGTTCTCTTGCTCCTCTCGGCTTCTGCGTTTGCGGGGCCGTGGCTTGGACTTATTTATAAAAAGGACCTCTATCAAAATCACTTAGCGCTCCGTGTTTCTGGCGTGCATCCGGAATCGGGTTGCTTAGCGGCCGGTGTTGTTTCGGGTGATCTGGTCATCGGTTTTGATGGCAAAGATTTGGTCAATGTCGCTCAAATGCAGGAAGTCTTGAATAAGGCGAAGGTTGGCTCGAAAGTCGGGATTGAAATTTTCCGCGATGGAAAGCGCATCCCGCTGACGGTGACGCTGACGGAACGCCCGGACGATATTTCTAGCCTCACGGGTTCTGCTATCGGAAGCAAGATGGCTGAATTTGGCAAGAACTTCTACAAGAACGGCGAAAAGAGAAAGGACGCTCCGAAGGCGACGCTTCTTGACTTCTGGGCGACCTGGTGCGGACCTTGCCGCCAGACGCTCCCCGTGCTTGAAAAAATCTACAACAAGTATTCTAGCCAGGGACTCGAAGTCATCGGCATTTCGTCTGAACAGACCAAGCCGCTCCTTGCGTTCTACAAGAAGCAGCATGCTTCGCCGTATCCGCTTTACCGCGATGCGGACCAGGGACTCTGGCGCCGTTACGGGATTCATGCGGTCCCGACGCTCATGCTCCTTGATTCAAACGGCTATATCAAGCGCGTCTGGAGTGGTGCTCCGAGCTTCGAAATGCTCGAAAAGCTCGTGCTCGAGGTTCTCGAAAAATAGCTGCGGGGCTTTGTCATCCTGAGCGAAACATCGTGGAGTCGAAGGATTTCTCGATTCTATCGGCTTTTTTGACATGTGCGCGAAACCTTGTCGCGCACTTTTAAAATTTCTATCTTGCGGCCCGTGAAGCGGATTCATCGTACAATAGCGAAACTCCTCGTGGTGAACGGTTACTTGCCAAAGCTTGGGCTTGCCGCAGTAATCGGTTTTGTGACGGGGCTTGTCGCGGTCGCGTTCCATTGGGGGCTTGACCACGCGGTGGATTGGGTTCGCATGCCGTGGACGCTTGGTATTTTGCCGTGGTACGCTTTTGCTGCGGTGCCTGCGATTGGCGGGCTTGTTGTCGGGCTTTTCATCCACAAGGTGGCACGTGCGCCGGAGACGGCGGGGCAGGGCACCGACAAGATGATTTATTCATTCCATCATCAGGGCGGAAACGTTCGTGCGCGCGTGGCGCCGGTGAAGTTTGTGGCAAGCATCATCACGCTTGCGACGGGCGGCTCGGCAGGTTACGAGGGACCGATTTCGCAGATTGGCTCTGGCATTGCTTCGACTATTTGCAAGTTTTTCAAGATGCCGCGCATGATGCGCGGACAGTTTATGCTGGCGGGCACGGCGGCCGGGCTTGGCGCCATTTTCAAGGCTCCGCTTGCGGGGGCGCTCACGTCGGTCGAGATGCTTTACCGCGAAGATTTTGAATCGAACGCTTTTGCGACTTCTATCGTATCCTCGGTGGTGTCATTTGCGGTTTACGTGGCTTTTGTGGGGACATCTCCTTTGATTGGTGGCGTGCCTGCGTTCCCGTTTACGGGGGGTGTCGAGCTTTTGGCATGTGCGCTTCTTGGCGTGCTTTGCTTCCCGTTCTCGTACCTGTACGTGCGTTTTTACTATGAGTCGGAGCGTCGTTTCAGCAAGTGGGAAATCCCTGTATGGCTCAAGCCTGCATTGGGGGGCACGTTCATTTCGCTGTTGGTTTTGGCGTATCCGGAAGTTTCGGGTGGCGGCTTTGATTTTATAGACAACTTAATGGCGGGGCTTGTGCCGCATTCGCTGTGGGGCGTTTTGCTCTTGCTCGGTATCGTGCTTGCAAAGATTGTGGCGACGGCGCTTACGGTCGGTTCGGGCGGTTCCGGGGGTGTCTTTGGACCATCGCTATTTATAGGTGGGGTTATTGGCGCTATGTTTGCTGGAATATGCGAACTTGCGTTTCCGGGAGTTATCCGCATGCCCGAAATGTTCATTCTTGTCGGGATGGCATCTTTCTTTGCGGGGGCTGCAAAGGCTCCGATTGCAGGCGTCGTGATGGTCTGTGAAATGACGGGTAGCTACAGCTTACTGCCGGGGCTTTTGATTGCCTCGGTCATGCATATCGCGTTCTCTCGCAATTGGACAATTTACAAGAGCCAAGTGCTCAACAAGTTTGCGTCCCCGGCGCATCGCCGTGACATGGACCGCGAGCTTATCCAAGCTTACGATAAAATTGCTAAGGAATAACGGCTAAGCCGCTTTCGCTTAGTCGTGAATGGTATTCTTGAGGCTTTCGATCAAGCGGGCAAAGCTCGGATCGGTTTCCATCTCTTTCTTGACGCTCTTGATGGCGTGTACGACGGTGGAGTGATCCTTACCGCCAAAACGGGAACCGATGCTCTGCAGGCTGATGGGGGAGAGTTCGCGCATGAGGAACATGGCGACCTGGCGAGCCTTCGAGATTTCCTTGGTGCCGCGGCCCGGTTCGATGAGCTTAGTTTCGGGAACTTCGTAGTGCTGCGATACGGCATGGAGCACGGAGTCTAGGCTTACGCGGCGACGGAGCGTCGGGGCGATTTCGGTGACGACCTTCTGTGCAATGTTCATGTCGATGTCGTGGCTCATGAGGCTTGACTGGAGCGTGAGCTTGATGATAGCGCTTTCGAGGCAACGAACGTTGCTTGCAATGTTTTCAGCAAGGTAACGGATGACTTCGTCGCTGATTTCGAGGTGGCGTTCTTCGGCCTTCTTGTGGAGGATGGCTTCGCGCGTTTCGACGTCAGGCGGCTGGATGTCAACAGTTAAGCCCCAGGAGAAGCGGCTCACGAGGCGGTCGGAGAGGTTTTTCACTTCGGCAGCGGGTGCGTCAGACGTAAGCACAATCTGCTTGCCAGCCTGGTGCAATGCGTTAAAGATCAGGAAAAATTCGTTTTGCGTTTCGTACTTGCCCGTCCAGTTCTGGATGTCGTCAATCAGGAGAATGTCCACTTCGTTGCGGTAGAAGTCGGACATTTCCGTGATGCGCTTTTCTTGCAGGCACTTCATGTACTGCTGCGAGAAGTCTTCGGACGTGAGGTAAATCACACGCTTGGTCGGATCTTCTTCGAGAATGTAGTTACCGATGGACTGGAGCAAGTGCGTCTTGCCAAGACCTGAAGACCCATAAATAAATAGCGGGTTGTACTGCGTTCCATCCGGATTCCTGGCGACGGCGAGGGCGGCGTTGAAGGCGAGCTGGGCCTTGTCACCCGGGACGAAGTTTTCGAAACGGAAGCTGCCAGAAAGCGGAACGCTCGGCTTGATAAATTCGCGGAAAGAGTTGTCAGAAGAGCTGACTTGCGGCTGGTAAACGTCTTGCGGCTGGAATTCAAATTCCACCGGAGCTTCGTCGTGGGAAACGTCTTTCCAGGCGAGGCGGATAAGATCTTTGTAAGCGGCATAGACTTTAACATCAAGTCCGGGGGGCACTGCGATAACGGCGTGTCCTGGGGTTTGGCTTACAAGCTTGGTTTGTGCAAAATATGTCTTGAATACCGTGTCCGACAGCATTCCGTGGAGGTAGTTCAAGCATCTTTCCCATTCAACCTGCATCTTCAATCCTCATCCGATTAATAATCTATCAACAACTTAGGCGTTATAATTTAGCTAATTCTTCGGAATGTTGATAGACTTAACGGGGAAATAAACCTAAAAAATTTCTTACTTCTCTGTAAACGAAAATTAACGTCGGTGTTTGAGCCTCCGCGCGTTGGCAAGAAACCTTGAAATTTTGCAAATTTTCTAATTTTTTCTACGATGGTAATAAATACGCTTGTGGAATACATTTTTTGGACCCCCGTTTTGCTCTGGGTCGGTCTCCATTTTTGGTTTAGGAACGTTTCGTACGTCGTTTTTTTGAAAAAGCAATTGGACCGGGGCGAAAAATGGGCTTACGTGTTGAGCGGATTTGTGAAAAATCCGGGGCGCGTGAGTTTTTTGCGCTTCTGCGATTATCTGTTTACGGTGATAACGTCGGTGGCGACCTCTGCCACTGTGGTGTGGACGCTCCAAAAGATTGGGCTTGGTACTAACGCCTATTATGGATTTGTGTCCGTACTTATTTTTGTCTGGATCGCTTATTTGATGAAGCGCAGGACGGAACTCAAGCTCACGGACCTGTTCCAGTCGGCTTTTTATCTGGAGTACCGTTGGGTGAATTACGGGATCCAGCGCAAGGGTATTGCGATGTCTGATGAAAACGTGCGTGACCGCGCGGGACTCAGCTATGCGCATAAGCTTCGCAATGCCGAAGATCATGGCCGTTTTTGGAAGTACGTAAAGTCTATGGCCGCATCTAAAAAGGTGCCGCCGGAAATGTTTGAGGTTTATTAGTTGGCAGAACTTAGAGCTTAGAACTTAGTAGGTAGTAGGAAGTGGATTGTAAACAGGAATGAATTTAGTGGTTAGTATGCAGTGGTTAGTAAACAGGAATGTAAAAAGAACATTTTAATTGCAATCCTAACCACTAACCACCAACCACTAATCACTAGAAAGAGCAAGTATGATTGATAAATTGGATTCTTTAGATGTGGGCGAAAAGGTGCTCGAAGGCAAGGCGGCGTGGAAGTACGCTGAAGATATCTTGCAGTTGGTGTCGCGTACGTTTGCGTTGAACATCCAGGTTTTGCGTGGCAAGCTGCACCGCAGTATTTTGCTCGCGTACCTTTATTTGCGCATTGCCGATACGGTCGAAGATGACCCGGACATGAAGGCGACCGAAAAGGACCGCGTGCTTGCGCTGTTTGCTGATGTGTTCAAGACGGGCGAACTTGAGACCGAGAAAATCCGCATGTTTGTGTCAGCACTCCCAGAATCTTGGCATGGCTCTGAAGACCCGAACAAGGATCTTTGCTCGAAGTCTGAAGTCGTGGTGCCGCTTTTGAAGTCGCTCCCAAAGAACTACCAGAAGCCGGTTTGCGATGTGGTGATTGAAATGTGCGGTGGCATGGCGAAGTTTGCGCTCCGTCAGGAAGCTGCGCTTTCGGCGGGCTGGTTCACGCTTGCGAACGTGGGCGAGCTCGACGAATACTGCTACTATGTGGCAGGCATTGTCGGCAAGCTCTTGACCAAGCTATTCTCAGCGGACACGTGCTTTATCAATGCGGAACGTGAAGCGGAACTTTCGAAGCTGGACGTGAGCTTTGGGCTTGCCTTGCAGGTCGTGAACATCGTGAAGGATTGTGTCGAAGATTCTGGACGCCGCGTGTGCTTTATCCCTGAAGAGATTTGCAAGCGTCATGGCTTTGCGCATCCGAGTGAACTTTTTGCTGCAGGAGCTGACGCTCAAAAATGCGGCGCGGTGCTTTCGGAACTTGTCGAAAAGGCTTGGCATCATTTGGACGATGCGATTGCCTACACGAAGCTCATCCCGAACATCAAGATGCGTACAAGGCTCTTCTGCCTCTGGCCGCTCTTTATGGCGGCGGAGAACTTGAGCTTGATCGGGAATGGCGTGTCGGTGTTCACTTCGGACAAGAAGGTGAAAATCACGCGCGATACTGTGAAGCGGATCGTGAAGGAAACGTCGATGCACTTCTATTCGGACAAGTGGATTGATGAAGCCTACGCGAGGATTAAGAATTTAGAACTTAGATAAGTTTCTATTTACTAGGGTCTAAAGCATCGGCATCGTCATTGCGAGTCCCGCAGGGGCGAAGCAATCTATAAAAAGGAATTTTATGCAAGGTAATATGAAGTTTTATAATAAGTGGCCGTTCCATGTGGCGGTGATTGTTTTTAGCATTGTTTCTGACCAGTTGACGAAGCTGTGGGCGGTCGCGCGTTTTACCGATGAAGCCGGAAATTTTACTTACGAGAAAATTCCTGTGATTGGTGAACTTGTGCGTTTCCAACTTGTGTACAACAAGGGGGCTGCGTTCAGCAGCCGTCCGCAAGACTTGATGCCGTTTTTGCCTCCCTGGGTGTTCTTTCTGTTGATTTCGATTGTCGCCGCTTTTGCACTCGCTTGGTTCTATAAGTCCATCGACAAGCGTGATTATTTGAGCCGCTTGGGCGTCGTGATGATTTTCGGCGGTGCTGTCGGAAACTTCATTGACCGTATGCGTATGCAGATGGTCGTGGATTTTATTGACTGCGATTTCCCAGATTTTATCATGACTCGATTTCCGACGTTTAACGTGGCGGACTCGTTTGTGACTGTCGGCGTTGCCCTCGTGATTTTATCTCCCGTGATTTTGAAGAAATTGCATAAACAAATTAAAGAAGAGAAAGACGCGGAGAAGGAAACTAAGACTTAGTCAATAGTCATTGGTCAATGGTCATTAGTTTTTAAAGCTTGATTATTCAACTAATAACTAATGACTAACTACTAATGACCTTTTAAAACGCGGTATATCTCAAAATTTAATCGCCAATCCCTAACCCCTATAACCCAACCCCTAAACCCTACCAATGAATTACATCGTAGAAGAAAAACATAATGGTGAACGTATCGACAAGTTCCTTGTCGGTGTTATGGAAAATGTCTCCCGCACAGACGTGCAGAAGCTGATTGAAGCGGGCGAAGTCAAGGTCGGCGGTGGCAAAGTCGCGAAGAACTTCCGCGTAGAAACGGGGATGGCGGTTGTCGTTGAAAAGATGATCGAGAAGGAATCTTCGACGCTTGAACCCGAAGATATTCCGCTGAACATCGTTTACGAAGATGATGATATTGTGGTCATCAACAAGCCGCGCAATTTGGTGGTGCATCCGGGTAATGGCGTGAGCAAGGGAACGCTTGCCGCAGCGCTCTTGTACCACTTCAAGGAAAATCTTTCGACCGTGAACGGTCCGCTCCGTCCGGGGATTGTCCATCGTTTGGATAAGGATACGCCGGGGCTTATGGTGGTCGCGAAAAACGATGCCGCTCATAGGCATTTGGCGCACCAGCTTGAAACGCGCACGCTCCACCGCACGTATAATGCGCTTGTATGGGGTTGCCCGCGTGACCTCGAAGGAACGATTGACGCTCCGATTGGCCGTAACCCGAAGAACCGTCTCAAGATGGCGGTGGTGAAGGGCGGTAAGGAAAGCCGTACGCATTATGTTGCGAAGCAGTTCTTTGCGATTGCGACGCTCTTGGAATTGCAACTGGAATCTGGCCGTACGCACCAGATTCGCGTGCATAGCCGTTACACGGGCCATCCGGTTGTAGGCGATCCGCTTTATGATGGTCGCGACGAAAGCTTGAATCGTGTGCCGCCTCTGATGAAGCCGGTGGCCGAGAAGGTTCTTGAAATTGCTCCGGCGCAGCTTTTGCAGGCCGTGAAGATTGAACTGATCCATCCGCGTACGAACAAGAAGCTTACGTTCAAGGTTCCGATGGAAGAGCCGTTTGCAAATGTGCTCAAGCTTTTGAAGAAGGAATGCCCGGCATCGGCGCCTGTATATGACGAAGAAGAAGGCTTCCGCGATTTCGATGCGCAGATTCGCTTTGACGAAGATGATGAATTTGACGAATACGCAGAACCGCTGGAAATCTCGCCGGATGAAGCCGCTCCTGTGAAGGAACGCAAGACGCGTGCACAGCGCCTCGCTGAGAAGAAGGCTACTGCCGCCAAGCGTCGCGCCGTTGCTGCCGAACGCAAGCTCATCAAGCAGATGAAGGCCGCTCGTCGCAAGGGTATTGCCCCGGAAGATTTTGTGGAACCAGGTTACGAACCCACAATCGACCCGGAGCTGCTTGAGTAGGTAATAGGTCATAGGTAACAGTTGGTAGGAGTAAAAATCGCGGCTTCGCCGCCTGTTATCGATGCACTTGTGCGTGTGACTTTAACCTAAAACCTAATCCCTAAAACCTATAACCTAACAATGACTAATTCTTACTTCTTTATCGGTGTTGCTGGCGTGGGCATGAGTGCCATCGCGCAGTATTTGGTGGGCAAGGGCGTTGCTGTGAGCGGTAGCGACCGTCAGTTTGGCGAGTTTCTGAACGGGAAAGCCGAGAAGCCGCTTGTCATGAGCCAGCTCGAAGATTGCGGAATCAAGTGTTTTGCGCAGGATGGTTCCGGCGTTGTCGAAGGCCTTACCGCCGTCGTGGTGAGCACCGCTATTGAAGATTCGAATCCGGATTTGAAGCGCGCCAAGGAACTTGGCGTTCCAGTGATGCACCGCAGCGAAATGCTCGCGAAAATTTCGAAGGAAGCGCGCACGATTGCGATTAGCGGCACGAGCGGGAAGTCGACGGTGACCGCAATGGTTTACCACATTTTGGAATACGCTGGTCTTCAGCCGTCTGTGATGACGGGGGCTGGTCTCGTGAATTTGCAAGCACAAGGCAAGATTGGTAACGCCGTGAGTGGCAAGGGAGAATGGCTCGTTGCCGAAGTCGACGAAAGCGATGGAACGCTTGTTCGCTATGAACCGGAAATCGGCGTCATTTTGAACATCGACAAAGACCACAAGGAAATCTCCGAGCTCGAACAAATTTTCTTGAAGTTCAGCCAGAACGTCTTGAGCGCAGGTCACATTCTGATAGTGAACGATGCGCACCCGCTCGCAAAGAAGTTTAGCGCCGGTCGTGAATTTGACTTTGGCTATGAAAACTATGTGAGCGTCCAGGGAATTGACTTTAAGTCTGTCGGAACGCATATTCAGTTCCGCGTGCGTCATGGCAATGAACTTGTGAAGTTCGAAATTCCGCTGCCGGGCAAGCACAATATGGAAAATGCTTTGGCGGCTACTGCCGCTGCGCTCCGTGCGGGCGTTTCACTCCATACGTGTGCCGATGCGCTTTCGTCTTTCCCGGGCGTGTTCCGCCGTCACCAGATTCTCGGAACGTTCAACGGCGTGACGCTTGTCGATGACTTTGCTCACAATCCGGCAAAAATTGCCGCAAGCATCAAGAGCGTCCAAGACTTTACCGAAGGCCGCGTGATTGCCTGGTTTCAGCCGCATGGCTTTGGTCCGACGCGATTCTTGCGCAAGGACTTGGTGGACTTTATTGCCAAGACGCTCCGCCCGATGGACATGGATTTTGACCGCAAGAACGATGTAATGTTCTTCAGTGAAATCTATTACGCTGGCGGAACCGTTACGCGAGACATCAGTGCAGGTGACCTTGCAGATGACTTGATTCTCAAGGGTTGTGAGGCTATTTACATTGCTGACCGCAACGAGTGCGCCAAGAAAATGCTAGAATATGCAGAGCCGGGTGACACGATTTTGTTGATGGGCGCAAGAGATCCGAGCTTAAAGGAATATGCATGTTACGTCAAACAACTTTTAGAAGATCGATAAGCGCACATCAGGTTGTGAGCCGAAAGCGACTCGTATTAACGAGTCGTGTCGGCGAGAGCACGAGCCTGATTAAGTTTAATGAAGGCGAAAGGCTCGTGCGGTCTTATCAGGGAGCGCGTGACCCGAGTTTGCAAGAGTTTGCTCGCTCGGTAAAGCAACTTTTGGAAAATCGTTAAGCGCATCAGGATCGTGCGGTCGTGTTAGGATTGTGCGGTCTTGTCAAAAATAGGGGAAAATTGCAATGGACAAAAAGACTGTTCTAAAAAATGTTTTTTTTGATGGCGCCAAACGCGACATCTTGATTGTCGGTAATCTCTTCGAAAAGGTGACGCGTCCGCTAGAACCGGATGATTACGAAGGTGCTGAAATTGTCGATTGTTCGCATTTTGCAATTATGCCAGCGTTCTATAACGGACATACGCATGCGGCAATGTCTCTGTTGCGCGGTTTTGCTGACGATATGGAACTTGGCAAATGGCTCAACGAATACATTTGGCCGACAGAAGCGAAACTCACGCCTGACGATATCGCTGTTGGGAGCCGCCTTGCAGTTCTCGAAATGATCAAGTCGGGAACGGTGTTTTTTACAGACATGTATTGGCATCGCGAACAGACGATGCGCGTTGTCGAAGAAATGGGAATCCGTGCGGCAATTGGCGTTACGTTTGCAGAACCGTTGATGTCTAAGGATGCTTGGGCGGCGAATATCGAATTTTTGAAAAATCACACGGGCGAATCGGAACGTGTGCAGCTCGTGGTGATGCCGCATGCAATTTACACGGTGGGCGAGGAGAAAACTGCGGAACTGATTGAACTTGCCCATGCCGAAAATTACAAAATTCATACGCATTTGTCCGAAACGATGACTGAAATTAAGAATTGCATGGAACAGTTCGGCTGTACGCCTGTGGAATTCTGGAAACGTCTGGGCGGTTTGAACTCGAACTTCTCGGCGGCGCACTGCACGCATTTCACGGCTTCTGACCGCAAGATTTTTGCAGAATCAGGTGCAACTGCGATTCTGAACCCATGTTCCAATATGAAGCTGAACAGTGGTATTCCGCAGGTTGCCGAAATGATCAAGGACGGCATGAAGCTTGGTCTTGGTACGGATGGCGATTCGTCGAACAACAACCTCGACATGCAAGAAGAAATGAAGACGGTTGCACTCTTGGCGAAGTATCTCGGAACGGCAGAAACGCTCCCGGCAGAAGATGCTCTCAAGATGGCTACATGCAATGTTGCGCAGTTCTTTGGAATCAATGCCGGCCGCATTGCAGAAGGCTATCTCGCAGATTGCTTGCTGATTGACTTGAACAATGAACGCATGGTGCCGTGCTACAACATTTATAGCAACTGGGTCTATTCTGCAAATTCTAGCGCAATTGACTCTGTCATGTGCAATGGCAAGTTCGTGATGCGCGGTCGCCACGTCGATGGGGAGGAAGAAATCCTCCGCGATGCTCGCGAATGTGCTGTCCGCCTCGCTTCTAAATAACGATTATTTTTTAGCTGCGCTTGAAGACGAACTCTTTCCGTTTTCAAGCGTTTTTACTGCAGCATCTTTAGCGGCGATTGCGGCGTCTTTTGCTTTTTCAGCTGTTTCGCTAACTTTATTCGCTACGCTGTCTGCTGCGTTCTTGACGGCTGCTTTAGAGTTGTCTGCGGCTTCTTCTGCCGTATCTTTTGCTTTGTCGATTGTTTTGTCTGTAATCGACTTAGTAAGTTCGCTTGCTTTTTCCTTCGCCATCTTGCGGAGATTTACTTCGTCAGAAGAATAACCCATTGTTTCGAGGGAGGACTTGTAAACGCTATACGCAATAGCGTCGTTTCGAACAGCTTTAAGGTTGCCTTCGACGGGAAGCAAGTGCAAAATGGTGAGGAACACAAAGCAAATAAGAGTTGCTTTGATCAGTCCGAACAACATTCCTAAAATGCGGTTTGTCTTACCGACAATGGTGTTTTTGATGGAATCGCCAACGATGTGGCCGATAAGTGAAAATAACAGGAACGGGACCAAAAAGCCGATGCAAGTGCAGATGAGATGTGCGGTAAAACTACTGAATGCGAAATTCTGTACAAAGAAATCACCGAGAAGACCCTGGGCAAAGTATGCTCCGAAAATTGCGGCAACCCATCCGCAGAGCTTGAATACGCTGCTCAAAAGACCGCGCCATAACCCGAGAATGCCCAATACGAGCAAACAGGCTGCACATACAATATCTATCCAATTCATTGGACAAATCCTCTAGATAGCCAACTGCACACCGATAAATCCGATGACAGCAACTATCACTCCTAGTATAAATCCTATTCCATACTTAAATGTAGTTTTTTGCGGCTTCGGAGATATCACAGAATCGATGGGTTGGTCTTCGTTTACCGTATCCGCCCATTCGGCGATGTAGGGTGTCATGTCGCGCGGGTATTCTCTCATGAGGTCGGCGAGTTCGTTGGCTGCGTCGCATGCCGAAGAGGGGCGCTTGCTAGCACGTTTGTTGAGCAATTTAAGCACGAACTTGCGGAGCGGCTTCGGAACATCGTTTGGGAATACTTCCAGCTTGAACTTCATCTTGAGGATGTTCTCGCGTGTTTCTTCGAAGTCTTTGCCACGGAAAAGATTTTCGCCGATGAGCATTTCGCTTGCGATGATGCCTACGCTAAAGAGGTCGCTTGCATAATTGACCTTTTGTCCCATGATTTGTTCTGGGCTCATGTAGGCGGCAGTCCCGATGATGCAACCAGTCTGCGTAAGCTCCTTGCCGATTTCGAGCGGGGTTTCGGTGTGCGCAATGCCAAAGTCGAGGAGGCGTACTCGTCCGTCCTTGTCAATCATCATGTTGGCGGGCTTCAGGTCGCGGTGGGTTACGCCGTTTCGGTGGGCGTGGCTCAAGGCGCTCAATAGTTCGTACAAAATGGTCTCGACAACCCAGATGGGCGGTCGCTTGTTTTTCGAAAGCAAATCCTTGAGACTTGAACCTTGTACGTATTCCATCGACATCGTGTAGTTGCCATCGCTGTCTTTCCAGAGGGCGTACGGCTGGATGATGCTTGGATGGTTCAAGTGGGCGAGGATGCTACCTTCTTGCAGGAATCTCTTGATGTAGATGTCCTGCTGGTTCAAGTTTGTATTGAGCCTTTTGGCGACGACAAGTCGATCAAGGGACGGATCTCTACAGAGCCACAGGCTACCCATGGCTCCGCTATTGAGAGCTTGTATAGGTTTGTATCCGCCAATTTTAGACGGAAGTTGATCCTTGATTTTCTTTCGAGACTGTGTTGCCTTGACCTCTTCCATGCTGCCCTATATAGAAAATGATTTACTTCTTGTCGCTCAAGTAAATGCTTTGGTGCTTCGTCTTCGGATCCTGATTTGGGTAATCGAGGATGTAGTGAAGCCCGCGAGATTCCTTGCGACGGAGGGCGGCAATGAGAATCATTTTGGAAACCTGAAGGGCGTTCAGGAATTCCAGGAAGTGCAAGTTTTCAGTTTCTTTGTTCTTAATGGCTGTGTCAACATCCTTCTGGAGTTCTTCGATGACCTTGAGACCTTGGTTGAGGCCTGCAACGGTACGGACAATGCCGCAGTGCGTCCACATCATGTCCTGGAGCATCTTCTTGCGCTTCTTCCAGTAGGCAGCCTTTGCGAAGCTGACTGTTTCTTTCTTGGACTTAGGTGCAGTGAATTTATCCTTAGTAATGCCGCTCTTTTCGATATCATCGACAGCGCGGATGGCAAAAACAACGCTTTCCAAAAGCGAGTTAGAGGCGAGACGGTTTGCTCCGTGAACGCCTGTTGCTGCAACTTCGCCGCAAGCATAGAGTCCCTTGATTTCGGTGCGGGACCAGGTATCGACGAGAACGCCACCGCACATGTAATGGGCTGCCGGGACGACTGGAATCCATTCCTTCGTGATGTCGATGCCTGCATCCATGCACTTAGAATAAATGTGCGGGAAGTGGCTCTTGATGTCCTTTGGCGTGCGGCCAGAAAGGTCGATGAACATGTGGTCCTTGCCAAGACGCTGCATTTCGCTGTGGATTGCGCGAGCAACGATGTCACGCGGGGCGAGGGAGTGCAGCGGATGCACCTGGTTCATGAATTCTTCGCCCTTGTCATTCTTGAGGATGCCGCCAAAACCGCGCACCGCTTCTGAAATGAGGAACGGTTTCTTAAACTTCGGTGCGTACAAGCTAGTCGGGTGGAACTGCATGAACTCGATGTCCTGGAGGGCGGCGCCTGCGCGGGCTGCAATCGCCATGCCGTCACCACAGCTATCGGGCGGGCAGACGGTGTACTGCCAAATGCGGCCTGCTCCACCTGTCGAAAGGATGGTGGCCTTGGCGTAGATGCTTTCGACTTCGCCGGTCTTCTGGTGGATGACCTTGGCACCGACGCAGCGCTTGTTCTTGCCTTCGCCTTCGCAAATCAAGTCCTTGATATAGCAGTTTTCAAGGTAATCGATGTTCTTTTGCTTGTGAAGTTCGCAGAGGAGGGCGCGCATGATCTCTTTACCGGTGAGGTCTGCGGCGTGCAAAATGCGGTGGTGGCTGTGTCCGCCTTCGAGGTGGAGGTCGAATTGCGATTTGTCCTCGGGCGACGGAGTGAACTGGACGCCCCACTTGACGAGCTGCTTGATGGTCGAAGGACCGCTCTTGGTCAAGATATTGACGGGTTCCTTTTTGCAGAGACCGGCACCAGCTTCGAGCGTGTCTGCAATGTGGAATTCAAACTTGTCTGTTTTTTCGGTAACGGTAGCGATACCGCCCTGGGCGTAGTTTGATGAACCATCCGGCTTTGCTCCTTTGGTTAGGATAACTACGTGGAAACCTTTTTCTGCCGCGTGGAGAGCTGCGCTCAATCCAGAAATGCCGGCACCCAGAACCAAAATATCGTACATGAGATACTCCAAAGGAATTGATGTATTTTTTATGCCCAATAAATAGAAAAAATAGGGCTTTTCGGCATTATATTTGGCGTACAATATCAATAAAATAAAATGCAAACATTTTTTTTTGCTATTTTTCGAGCGACAAAATTTTAATGGAGTTGTCTCTATGTTAACGTGGATTAATGAAAAAGCCAAGTGGGTAATTGTGATCTTTGCTGCCGGTATCGCCATCGGTCTTTTGGCCATGGACCGTGTTCCGGACCAGGGACGTAGCTATCCTATTGGCGTTGTCAACGATACCAAGATTTCTTACACGGATTTTGATTCTCGCGTGAAGATGATCGTGCAGAATCAGTACCAGAACCAGCACTTGGATGACGAACAGTACTCTCAGCTCCGCGCTCAGGTGTTCTCTAGCTTCGTCCGTCAGGCTCTCTTTGCCGAACAGTACGAAAAGGCCGAACTGAGTGCCTCGGTTGCCGAACTCAAGAACGAGTTTAAGCGCAATTCCGACGCTGTTCGTGGCCGCTTGGTCCAGGAAGCTCAGGCTCGCCTCTATGCTATCCAGCAGCAGGCTACTTCTCAGGAAGACTTGATGCAGCGTTCTCAAGCTTACATCGCTTCTTTGCCGAAGTTCCTCACGGATACGACTTTCAACAAGGCTGATTACGATGCTTGGATTGAAACTCCGGCTGCATACCGCTGGAGCTCCATGCTCATGCTCGAAGACGAAATGAAGAACAACACCATTCCGGCTCGTCAGCTTCAGACCTTGGTGGGTGCTTCTGTCCATCCGACATCTCTCGAAGCCAAGTGGAGTGTTGAACGCCGCATGACGGATTACGAACTGCAGGTGGCGGTCGCCCCGAATTCTGCATTTGTTGCTGATAGCAACTCCGTGGATAGCGTGATGGTTGCTGGCTACTTCAATGCTCATCTCGACAGCTTCTTTGTTCAGAATGACGTGGCTCAGTTCCAGTATGTTTCCCTCCCGGTCGAAGCAACTGCTGCTGATGACGCTAGCATTCGTGAATACGCTATGACGCTTTACTACCAGCTCACCGACTCTTCTTCTACGACGACGTTCGAAGACATGGCTCGCGTTTCTTCTGAAGATCCGGGCAGTGCTGAAAAGGGTGGTGTCTTGAGCGAAGACTACGTTGGCCGTGGCACTTACGTGAAGCCGTTTGAAGACGCTGCATTTGCTCTTGATTCTGGCAAGATTTCTGAACCGGTCCGTTCTCAGTTCGGTTACCACATCATCAAGTCTTACGGTAATGTGAAGAACGCTAAGGGTGAAGTTGAAAAGGTCAAGGTTGGCCACATCCTCCTCACCGTTACCGCTTCTTCTAATACTATTGATAGCCTCGAAAAGATTCTCACTAACATCAAGAAGGATGTTGATGCTGGTTCTGACTTGCTCACTGAAGCTCAGGCTCGCGGTCTCGAAGTCAAGACTTCCGAATGGGTTTCTCGTGATGGTAACTTGGCTGCCTTTGGTTATCTCAAGGGTCTCGCTTCTTTCGCTTGGCCGAACGAAAACCTCCCGAAGGAAGAAAGCGAAATCTCTGGCGTTCTCAGAAACAACAAGTGGGTTGTCATTGCCAAGAAAATTGGTTCCTTCAAGGCTGGTGAACGTAGCCTTCCGCTTTACTACAATGATATCAAGGCAACGCTCCTCAAGCAGAAGTCTAGCAAGGCTGCTGAAATCTACTTGAACTCTGTTGCTGCTCAGGTCAAGGCTTGGAATCCGGCTGATACCGCTACCAAGATCGAAAAGGTTGAACTCGAAACCAAGAATGCTTCTGTTGATGGCTTTGTTCCGGGCTTCGGCTACGGCAGCGCCCAGACAGCAAAGGTTATTGGCAAGGCTAAGGCTGGTGAATGGACCGCTCCGGTTGTCGCAGAAAACGGCGCCGTGATGGTGAAGGTTGTTTCCAAGAAGACTCCGAAGCTCGAAGAAGTTGAAGATGCCATCAAGCAGGATGTAGACAACTCCTACCGCTTTGGCGTGATGACTGCTTTCAACGACTACGTGACTTCCCTCGAAGCTTCTACGCCGGTCAAGAGCAACCTCGACCTCTTCTACAGAGACTAGTCTTTAGTTAATGGTTATGGTCAGTAGTCATTAGAGATGATTTCTAAAATTAATCTGCTAATGACTAACTACTAATAACTACGGACGAATTCTTGTAAATGCGGCAGAGCGACCCTCAGCAAATAAACTCAATTATCGCTTGACGGATAAAGCTTAAATTGCTATAATATGCCGCACTCGCCCCCATCGTCTAGTGGCCCAGGACTCGGGATTCTCATTCCCGCAACAGCGGTTCGAGTCCGCTTGGGGGTATAAAAACGACCAACCGAAAGGCTGGTCGTTTTTACTTTCCGCCACAGGGGTACTAAAAACGACCAACGGGATGTTGGTCGTTTTTAGTTACCGCGTCACAGGGTATAAAAAAGTCTAACCGAAAAGGTTAGGCTTTTTTGTTTCCACATATCGCGCATCTCGTCATCCTAGCATCTCGTCATCCTGAGGACCAAAGGGACGAAGGATCCATAATTTCTCGTGGCGGGGGGTACTAAAAAAGCCAGGGTGTTTTACCCAGGCTTTTCAAACGCTTTAAGCGAGCGTTGCGCAGTTTAATTAATGCCCGCGCGTTTTGGTAATTTCAATTACTTGATCGTGCTGGTCAAGCGGAATGCAAAACCAACGTCACTGATTTCGTTGCCGCTGTAAACGCTGAACTGGAGCTTGGAATTGGCGATCTTCTTTGCCCATGCCACAGTCCATGCCCAATTATCGACATCCTTGTTGTTAGAGAGAACGTCGCGATCATTGATGTGTTCCCATTCAACGTAGAGGCTGCTCATGAGAGTGTTCATAAAGCAATCTTTCTTCGGAGTGTATTCAGCACCGATGTAGAACGGATGGTAGGCGTCGCCCGGTTTCATGTACTTGTATTCCGGAGCAACGTAGTTGGGAGCTGTCGTCTTGACGGCGTCTTCCTGCGTGACGATATAGCCGTATTCACCATAAACGCGCAAGAAATCGAGCGGCTTGTAGCTCAGGTAGGTTGCGAGGCGGTGGGTGATAGCAGCCGTGTTCTGAACCGGGTCAATAGCGTTCACGCGATAAGCGAACTTTGCTTCGAACGGAAAATCAAACTTGAGATCTTCTTCAAGGCGGATATAGCCCGTATTGAACTTGTTGTCTCTTGTGGCGACCATGGCCGTGAAGTTCGAGTAACCGGTCTGCCAGCCGAGCTCAGCAGCATTATGGCTGTAATCGCGCATCCAAAGACCGCGGGCTGTGAGGTCCTTATCGATGTAAGTACCGAAGTGAGTGGACTGAGACCAGTCCGTCTTCCAGTGACCGACCTTGATATTGAAGGCGTGGTCATTGTATGCCCACTTGTAGTTAGCCCAGTAGAGGTCTGCGAGAATCTTGTCGTAGCTAGTGGTCTTGCCGTCGCCGTCCTTAATCTTGTTGCCGAACTGTGGGGCAAAAATGCGAAGCATCACCTGTGCGTCAAAGTTTTCGCTCTTGTAGAGGCCGCCAATGTTGGCGCGGATCCAGAAAGAGCTCAGGTTGTTGTCGTGGTCGGCAATCATCTTGGTTGCCTGAGTCTGGACATTACCCTTGAGGTTGAATTCGCCATCAGCTGCAAAGGCGGCAGTGCACATACCTGCAACCAAAAGTGCGCTTGTCATTTTTTTGAAGTTCATAGTTTCTCCGTACAAATTTTGTGTGCGCAAATCTAGAAATTTCAGAAAATATTTAAAGATAAATTGAAAGTAAGCCTATCAATTTTTATTTTTGCCTCACAAAATATCCATTGGAGTACAAGAATGAGAATGATTTCCCGCATTGCATTTTCGGCAATAGTGGCAGTTTCTTTTGCATCTGCCGGTAAACTTGCACCGAACAAGACGCACGCCGTGCTGAACGTGACTTACACGAACGAAGAAAACGTTCCGCATGCCAAGAAAAAGCTCACGTTTGTGGGGCAGAACAAGGGAAAAAAGGTGGTTATCACGACGGACGTGTATGGTGAAGCTAGCTTCCATATCCCGCGTGAAGATTCCTACACGATTCTCTGCGAAAGCTTGACGGGACCGTTCGAATGCGGCGAAACTCCGTATGTTTCCCGCACGGCAAGCACGGGTGGAATTTCGGTCGTTTTTGACGATACTCGTTCCGAACTTACTGGCGTGACGTTCAAGGCGGGCAGTGCAGAACTTGTGCCGAGCTCCTTGAAGACTCTCAATGCCGCGATTGCAGGGCTCAAGCGCAATCCGAAGGCCAAGATTGAAGTGGAAGGCCATACAAGTAGCGATGGCTCCGCAGAACTCAACCAGCAGCTTTCTGAAGATCGCGCAAACAGTGTCCGCAATTATATGATTGAACAGGGCATTGATGCTGACCGTGTGACTGCTGTGGGTTATGGCCCGAGCCGCCCGAAGGGTGACAACTCGACAGAAGCGGGTCGCCGTGCCAACCGTCGCATTGAGCTTAAAGTGCTCAACGCCGATGAAGTGAATTTCTAATTTGTTCTAATATCGCGAAAATACTAGAATTTAGAAAAAAGTGCGTTTTTTACGTGAAAATTTGTGAAATAACGCAGATTTTCACGTAATTTTTTTATGTTGTGTGTCTTTTCCCGGCTACAAAAAGCATTTTTGTCCCTCAAAAAGGAATGAAATCGGCTGAAAAATAAAAAAATGGCTCCTTTGAATACTTAAAGGAGCTTGTTTTTATTTAATTATGATTAGTTTGTTTTGAATTTTACGTGAAAAACTTGAAAAAAAATAGTCCTATTCACGTAAATTGGGGCTTTTTTTCGAAATTTGGTTCTAAAAGTCTCTTTTTAAACTGCGCGAATTCCGTCTTCGGTAATCACGATTTTTTCTTCGCGGAAAAGCGTCCCGATAATCTTCTTGAACGTCTTCTTGGACATTCCGAATTCACGACGGATAGTTTCCGGGTCGGTGTGGTCGCCGTAGGGGAGGAATCCGCCGGCAGCTTCGAGCTTTTGCATGACCGCATTGGGGCTTTCGCTCTTCATCACGCCCTTGTAACCGATCGGCGTCAAGTTGAGCGTGATTTTTCCGTCGCTTGTGAAACGCTGGATGAATCCGGGCATCGTATCACCGATGTAGATGCGTTCCATACCGGGTCTCATCATGAGGCGGCCCGTGTAGCGGTAATCCACGAGGCAATCGACGTAGTCGGGTGTGACTTCGTAAGCGGCGAGTTCTACGCGCTGGCCGATATGCAAGTCGTTCGTGTCCGGATCGATAAAGCTCTTGATTTTTTCGGTGGCGATGATGCGTCCGCTCTTTTCGTCTTCGAGTACAAAGACTACGCAACGGTCGCCTTTCTGCAATTCGCCAAGTTGCTGCTTGAAGGGGAGGAACAAGTCCTTGTTGAGACCCCAATCCAAGAATGCGCCAACGCGGTTGACTTCCTTGACGGTAAGTACCGCAAATTCGCCTACCTGTGCGAGCGGCTTGTCAAGCGTTGCAATCGGGCGGTCTTCGGAATCCGTGTAAACGAACACGTCAATGATTTCGCCTTCGACAAGCGTGAATTTGTTACGGTTGCCGGGGAGGAGCACGCTTCCGCCAGTTTCGAGTTCCAGGTAATAACCCTGTGGCGTGATAGATTCGACGCGTGCGCGGTTAATTCTTCCAAGTTCCATAATTTGCCTTTCCGTTCTGGTATCCCGCAGGGCGGGGGTAATGTCGCGGACATCCGCGATACGTTAATGTCATGCCCGCCACCGAGCGGGTATCTCCTTTAAATATACTTTTTTGTGCGGTTGGCCGCAAGGGTTTGCGCATTCTCAAACGTGTGCTTTCTTGTATTGCATACAGCCCAGCGCCCCTTTGTGCACGGAGATTTTATTCCGTCGGCAGTTCCTTGCAATGCCGCATAAACCTAAGTGTTTCTTTTTCGCCATCCGTCGCAAGCTTCTTGAGCAAGAACAGCAACTTCTTGTAAGTCGTTTCCGTCATTTTCTCGTGCGCGGTGCTTTTCGTCAAATACTGGAGCGGAGCTTCTTGCGTGTAGGTTTTCTTGTTGTACGTCTTGGAGGCAGCCACGCGGTCGCAGAACATCTCCTTGATGTAGCGGTCCGGCATGTCCATCGGCACGATTTTCTTTGTCTTCATGTCGTAATCGTACCAGAATTCAAAGTGGTGCTTGTTGCGCCCCTTGTGGTGCATCCATGCAAGACTGTAGCCTGTTTCGCGGCGTTCGCCATTGTTCGGCGATTCCTTGCCCGTGTAATATTTTGCGCCTGGAATAAATTCGGTAGGGCTGTACTTCGACAAATCGTGGAACAGCCCCTGCAAACCGATACCGGCCTTGATGCAAAGCCGAATCACTTCGTTCCTGTGCTTAGTAATCGTAATGAAATGACGAATCGGATGGAACATGGAGGTTTGCTCGCGCTAAAGCGCTTGGACTCGCGATGCTTTGAACAATGAGGTCGGCACTAAGTGCCTTTGAGTAAAAGAACTCACAACCTCATACCCCAAAGGGCGATGCCCGTGCTCATACCTTAATTTACTTCTTCTTCGTCTTCTTGGTTTCAAGCCATTCGTCGAAGGTGATGCTGCGGTCAACAACACCGTTCGGCGTGAGTTCCAAAACGCGGTTCGCGACAGTTTGGACAAATTCATGGTCCTGAGAGCAGAAGATGACCGGACCCTGGAATGCCTTGAGACCGTTGTTCAATGCGGTAATGGCTTCCAAGTCGAGGTGTGCGGTTGGTTCGTCGAGGAGCAAGCAGTTGGCGTTCGAGAGCATCATCTTCGAAAGCATGCAGCGCACCTTTTCACCACCGGAGAGCACGTTGGCGCTCTTCAAAGCTTCTTCACCGGTAAAGAGCATACGGCCGAGGAATCCGCGGATGAACGTTTCGTCCTGTTCCTTGCTGTACTGGCGCAGCCAATCCACGAGAGAGAGGTCCGTCTTGAAATAAGCGTCGTTGTTCTTCGGGAAGTAGTTGTAGCTGATGGTGTTGCCCCACTTGAGCACGCCATCTGGAGCCTTTGTTTCTTCGGCAATGAGCTGGAAGAATGCGGTCTTGAGCGTGTCGTATTCACCGACGAGAGCGACCTTGTCCTGGTTGCCGAGCGAGAAGTCGAATCCCTTGCAGACGATGCCGTCGCCGCCATCAATGGTGGCGTTCTTGACTTCGAGCACGATCTTGCCCGGTTCGCGGTCCATCTTGAAGTTCACCCACGGAAACTTACGGCTCGATGCCGGCATTTCTTCGACGGTCATCTTGTCCAAAAGCTTCTTACGGCTGGTGGCCTGCTTGGCCTTAGCGGCGTTAGAAGCGAAGCGGCGGATGAACGCCTTCAATTCTTCGATCTTTTCTTCTGCGCGGCGGTTCTGGTCCTTGCGCTGCTTCTGGGCGAGCTGGCTTGCTGCGTACCAGAATTCGTAGTTACCGCCGTAAATGTTGATCTTGCCGTAGTCGATATCGCAAGTGTGCGTGCAGACGGCGTTCAAGAAGTGACGGTCATGGCTCACCACGATTACGATGTTTTCGAAGCGTTCGAGGTAGTCTTCGAGCCAGCCGACGGTTTCCAAATCAAGGTGGTTCGTCGGTTCGTCCAAGAGCAAAATGTCCGGGTTGCCAAACAGAGCCTGGGCGAGGAGCACGCGGATCTTCTGACCGCCATCGAGTTCGGACATCAAGTTGTAGTGGAATTCTTCGGGAATGCCAAGACCCTTGAGGAGCACGGCTGCGTTGGAGTCGGCTTCGTAACCGCCGATTTCGCCAAAGCGCGTTTCGATTTCCATCGCCTGCATGCCCTGTTCTTCGGTCATTTCAGGGAGTGCGTAAAGTTCATCGCGCTTTTTGCTAAGTTCGTAGAGCTCCGGGAAACCCATCATTACGGTTTCGAGGACTGTGTTGTTTTCATAAGCAAAGTGGTCCTGCTTCAAAACGGCGATACGTTCGCCCGGGTCCTTCGTGACTTCACCCGTGTTCGGTTCGAGTTCGCCCGAAAGAATCTTGAGGAATGTGGATTTGCCGGCACCGTTTGCGCCGATGACACCGTAGCAGTTGCCTCTCTTGAAGGAAAGGTTCACTTCCTTGAAGAGGACGCGGCTACCATACTGGAGACTGACATTAGAAACATTAAGCATGGCGCCAAAGATAGTAAATTGTGGGTTGGGATTGTAGGGGGCTTCTTGTGGAATCAATTGAAATAAGGTTGTCATGCCCGACTTGATCGGGCATCTCTTTTGAAAAAGCTATTATATATTAAACGTGTCATCCTGGGCAACGCTAGGGATCCAGATGTTTTTAAAGGTTAACTATGAAAATTAATTTGTTTGGTAATATGGCAAAGTATGCAACTGGCGCTGCTTTTGCTTTTGCGATGTCTTGTGTTGTGTCGGGCTGTTCCGAAGGCAATAGCGTGACTTATATAGAAATACCGGATGTTGCAGAAGTTGTGAGCTCATCTTCTGAAAATACCGAGCTCAGTTCATCGTCTTCTCAAAAGTCTACAAACAGTTCGTCGTCCGAGAAATTTGCCGCATCTTCGTCTTCGGAGAAATCCTCATCTTCATCGTCGAAACCTGTTAGCAGTTCTTCATCTGAAAAGGCTGCGGTGTCCTCGTCATCCGAGAAATCTTCCTCATCGAAACTCGCTAGCAGCTCTTCTGAAAAGGTCGCTGCATCTTCATCCTCTGAGAAGTCCTCGTCCTCGGCGGAAAAAACTTTTTTCAGTGCGACATGGCGTGAAGATTGCCTTGCTAAAATTAACGAATACCGTGCAACCGAAAATCTCGAACCTCTGACGCTTGCGCCTGAAGAAAAGCAGACATGCACCGATCAAGAAGCCGCTGATGACCTCGCCGAAAACAAGGCTCACGGTCACTTTGGCAACTGCGGCGAAGGCGCTCAAAACTCGGGCCCGAACTTCAGCACATCTTGGCGCAAAACCGCGACAGAAGCGACAGATGCTTTCCTCAAGATGATGTGGGAAGATGAAAAAGCTCTCGTAGTAAGCGGCAAACGTGATCCCGACAAAAATGAAGATTATTCCTACATCGGTCATTATCTCAACATGAAGGGCAATTACAAAACAGTTGCTTGCGGAATTGCCCTCACAGAAGACGGCAAAAAGGGCTGGCTGAATATCAATTTCTTCAGATAGTCCATATTATATAATACTCACAAGGGTTCCCAAACTTTCGGCTTTTAACTAACTTTTAATTAAGGTTAGAAAATGATACGAAAGTTATATCTCCCTCTTCTTATTGCACTGTTCTCGCTCGCGCTCACATCGTGCCAAAGCGAGAAACAGACCGTCATCCCCAACAGGGTTCATTCCATCAGCGATCTCGGCCACAAAAAGGTGGGCGTGCAGATAGGCAACACCGCCGATATCTACGCATCGGACTTTGGTGGCGACACGGCGAAAATCGATGTCGAACGCTACACGAAACTTGCCGATGCTGTGCAGGCGCTGTTGCAGGGGAAGATTGACGCGGTCATGAGCGATGACCAGCCTGCCAAGGCTTTCGTGCTCCAGAATCCGTCGCTTCGCATTCTCGAAGAAGTCTTCGTCGAAGAAATGTACGCGGGCGTTGTTGCGAAGGGCAACGAAGCGCTTTTGGATTCTGTGAACCAGGCGCTTGAAGCGATGAAGAAGGATGGCGTTTACGATTCGCTTTTCAATACCTACATCAACCGCAACGGCAATTATCATTATCAAAAGAAAGTGACCGAAGGCCCGAAACTTGTGCTTTCGACGAACGCTCAGTTCCCGCCGTACGAATACTACGAGAACACAAAGATTGTCGGTCTCGATATCGAAATCGTGAACTACATTGCCGACTACCTCAACCGTACCGTTGAAATTCAGGACATTGAATTTGATGCGATTATCAATGCGGTTGCGTCGGGCAAGGCTGATGTCGGTTTCTCGGGATTCACTGTTACCGAAGAACGTAAAAAGTCCATCAACTTCACGACTCCGTACACGCTCTCGAAAGTCGTCGTGATTGTCCGCGGTGACCAAGCGGTTCAAAGCGAAGAAAACTTTGGCGACCACGTCTACAAGAATTTTGTGAAGGATTCTCGTTGGAAGTTCATTGTCGAAGGTCTCCGTAACACGCTCGTGATTTCGTTCTTTGCCGCAATTCTTGGCATCATGATTGGCTTTGTGATTGCGCAAATCCGCACGAGTAATGAATTCAACGGCCGCTTCAAAGTGCTGAACTGGTTTGCTAAGGCTTACCTCGCCGTGATTCGCGGTACGCCGATGATGATCCAGCTCCTCATCATTTACTACATCGTTTTTTCTTCGGTGAACATCAACAAGATTCTCGTCGCCATTGTCGCTTTCGGCATCAACTCGGGCGCTTACGTTTCCGAAATCATCCGCAGTGGCATCAAGGGGGTAGACCCGGGACAGATTGAAGCGGGGCGCAGCCTCGGCCTCAAGTTCCGCACGATTCTTTATAACATTGTCTATCCGCAGGCGTTTAAGAACTCGCTCCCGGCTCTCACGAACGAATTTATCTCGCTCATTAAGGAAACTTCCATTTGTGGTTACATCGGCCTTACCGACCTCACTCGCGGTGGCGATATCATCCGCAGCATGACTTACGAAGCCATGCTCCCGCTCCTTGCTGTGGCTGCTATTTACTTTATCATTGTCGCCGGGCTCTCGGCTTGTGTTGCAAAACTTGAAAAGAGGTTGAAGAAAAATGAACGCTAATGCAGAAACTTTAATCCAGGTCAAGAACCTTTGCAAATCTTACGGCGACAAGCAAATCCTCAAGGGCATTTCGCTTGATATCCATCGCGGTGACGTGATTGCAATTATCGGACCATCTGGTTGTGGCAAGTCTACGTTCTTGCGCCAGTTGAATTTGCTGGAGCACCCGACGAGCGGCGATATCCTTTTGGATGGCAAGAGCATTTTGGCGAAGGGTGTTTCGAAGCCTTCGATTCGCGAGCGCGTAGGCATGGTTTTCCAGCAGTTCAACTTGTTCAAGAACATGACTGCACTCAAGAACATCATGTTTGCTCCGGTGAAACTCGGTCGCTTGTCTAAAGCTGAGGCCGAAACGCGTGCACGTGAACTCTTGAAGCGCGTGGGACTTTTGGACCGTGCAGACCATTACCCGGCGCAGCTTTCGGGCGGTCAGCAGCAGCGTATCGCTATTGCCCGTGCCATGGCTATGCAGCCCGAAGCGATTCTCTTTGACGAACCGACGAGCGCTTTGGACCCCGAAATGGTGGGCGAGGTGCTCAGGATCATGAAGGACCTTGCAAAGTCTGGAATGACGATGATTGTCGTGACGCACGAAATGAGCTTTGCCCGCGAAGTGGCAAACCGCGTGCTGTTCTTTGCTGATGGCTACGTCAAGGAAGACGGAACCCCCGAAGAAGTTTTCGACAATCCGAAGGACACCCGCCTCAAGGAATTCTTGTCCGCACTGAAGAAGTAGCTTAGCTAAGGTTCCTGAGCTTGTCGAAGGGCGCTGCACTCCCGCTATAACAAAACCCCGGCTTTAAACCGGGGTTTCTTGCTATAAAATCGAGGCTTTATTAGTTATAGCTATTCTTAGCTTCGGACTGAGCCTTGAAAATCTTGTCGTATTCTTCCTTCGAAATTCTCATATAGCCCGTCACGATCTTGCCAGATTCGTCTTCGCCGAATTCATAGTAGGCGGAGTCGCCCTTGACGCGCATCAAAATGTCCATGTTGAGCGAGTTCTTGCCACGGAGAGCGTTGTTCTCATATTTGGCAGTGAGGTCACCGTTCACGTTTCTGATGGTGTAATCAACGTTGTTTTCGGTAAGAACTTCGAAAATCATGTCGGCTTCGCCTTTCCAGTAACCCGTGTAGTTGGGCTTTTCATTGTTGCAGCCGAAGAACGTAAACGAAGAAAGTAAAAGTGCGGAGAGTAAAAGTTTCGTTTTCATGCTCTTAAATTAGATAATTTTTTCCAGTTAGGTTAGCTAATCTATGTAATGTTGTTTTAACGGTGAGCTATTTACAACACCTGAAACCGACACTCGGGTACTGGTTTTGCGGATAGAAGCTGAATTTGCTTACAGAACAGCTACTTTCGTTGTTGGTGTTCCATGCACCACCTGCGACCAGGAACTTGTCCGGGTGCTGCTTGCTTGTAGAGGCTGTCCATTCCCAGAGGTTTCCGTTCATGTCGTACATGCCATACCAGCTACGGCACTGAGCCTTGCGACCACTTCTCTTGGCTGCCTTCGTGTTGGTGTTGCACTTGCTCTGCTTGTAACCATTACCGTAAGAGAACTTGAAACCGTCCTTGCCACGGCATGCGGCTTGCCATTCGTCGATTGTGCAGAGGTGCTTGCCTTCGTTCTTGCAGATGCGTGCGGCTTCTTCCTGGCTTACCATGTCCTTCGGCGTAGCGTCCGGCTGGTTCGGATATTCGTAAGCGTCTACGCAGACGGTCTTTCCGCCAACCGGGACGGGGTAGGCGTTCTTGCCGCAAATGTTATCGCTTGCCATGTCGTACTTGGCTTCTTCCCAAGCGGAGCGGTTACCGACGGAGTCGGTAGCGTAGAAAAACACGGAACCGGTCTTGTTGTATTCAAAGCCCTTGCTTGCGTCTTGCGGGTTGAGCGTATCGCCAATGGAAACAAACGTCTTGCACTTGATTTCGTCGCACTTGACCTTGAGCTTGATCGGGTCGTAGTAGCGGCCTGCAGGCGGCGTGATTTCGGCAGTGGGCGGGACCTTGTCCGAGTTGCGGAGGCTATCGGCGAAGCGAGCCTTGTTCAGGGAATCCTGGCGGTCTCTCTCGATATGTGCGAGTGAGTCGTTAACGCGGGCGAGACTATCCCTGCGGAACTTGCGATAGGCACGGATGCTGTCGCGGACATTCTTGAGACTGTCCTTGTTGACAGCCGGGACTTTCGGTAAATTGGCGAGCGAATCTGCCGTGCGGAGGCTATCGGCAAGGCGTAAGCTGTCCGCGATTCTAGCTTCTTCGAGAGCCTTCAAGCTGTCGGCCTTGGCCTGCTCGGCGCGGAGGCTATCGAGAATCTGTTGCTGGCGGAGGGCTAGTTCCGAGAGCTTCTGTTCTTCAAGCGCTTGCTGCTTGACCTTGTTGAGCTGGCACTGCACTACAAAAAGGCAGATGAGCAAAAGGAACATCAAAACCAAGATGACGAGATTGCGTTTCCCGTTTTTCTTTTTCGTTGCGTTGCCCTGTGCATTTTGTGCGTTCTGCGTAGATTTTTTTTCGTTGTTTGCCATAAATTACACCTTGTTTTCGACTGCTTCGTTTTCGCCTTCGACTTGATCTTCTTCAATCACTTCGTTGAAGAGGTCATGCCAGTGGCGGAAAATTTCGGCTTTAAGTTCTTTCGGGGTGAGGCCGCGTCTCAGGTTGTTTCTGTAAGCGGTTGAAATTTTACCCGTTTCTTCGGAGACGACGATGATGAGGGCATCGCTTTCGGCGGCGAGTGCTTTTGCAGCGCGGTGGCGCATTCCGTAACCGGCGTCTCCATCGGCGTTACCCGTTGGCATTGGCAAAATACATCCTGCGGCGACTATTTCTTTGCAGTTGAGAATCACTGCACCATCATGTAAAGCGGAGTTTGGGAAGAATAAAGCGCGTAAAAGTCTGGAACTGATGCGTGCGTTGAGCAGTTCGCCTGTGTCGGCGTAGTTCTTGAGGCCCACGCGCTTTTCAAGCACAATGAGCGCACCGGTTTTAGTCTTTGCCAAATCCTGAACCGCTGAGCAAATCTTCTGGGCTATGTCATCGAGACCGCTTGCGTGGAAGAGGATGTTTCTCAAGTCCACCTTGCTCACGCTCTGACCGATTCGCGTGAGTGCGCTTCGAATTTCGGGCTGGAACAAAATCACGATGGCGATAATACCGAGCGTAGCGAGGTTACTGAGCATCCATACAAGCGTATGAAGTTCCCACCACTGCGCAATGAGCCATGCGAGAATAAGCAAAAAACCACCAAAAATCATTTGTGCTGCACGCGTTCCGCGGAACAGCAAAAAGATATAATACAGAATGACTGATATGAGGAGAATGTCCAGAATGTCAGCCATGCGGACATCAATGATGCCGAATAACTTAAACAGCGTCATGGGACTTCAAAGCCTCCAAATATAAAAGTGATTCTTTTGCTTCGCGGACATCGTGTACGCGGATAACGCTTGCACCGCCAAGGGCGGCAATAATGTCTGCGGTCACGGTCGGGATAAGTCTATCGCTTGCTTCAAGCCCGGGCATCTTTCCGATGTAGGACTTTCTTGACGTGCCAATCAAAACGGGGTAGCCGTCCTTGAGCATCACGTCCACGGACTTCATCAAGTCTATGTTGTCTTGAACAGTCTTTCCAAAACCGATACCCGGGTCAATGCAAATGCGTTCACGCTCGACACCCGCATCGAGGAGCTTTTGCACCTGAGCCAAGAGTTCTTCTTGAACTTCCTGGACTACGTTCGTGTACGGCTTGAAGTCCTGCTGCATCGTCCCGAAGTTCCCGCGCATGTGGTTCAGCACCACACTAGCCTTTGTGCTTGCAACGGTTTCAATCATCTTCGGGTCCATCATGCAGGCGCTGATGTCGTTGATGATGTGCGCCCCGAGCTTCATGCATTCTTCGGCGACTTTAGCCTTGACCGTATCGACCGAGATGTAGAACTTGCGGAATCCCGGATTATTGAGGTCTTCCGAAATGGTCGCGGTCTGTGCGAGCGCTTCGACAACGGGGCATACACGGTCGAGTTCTTCCTGAACGCTCACGGGAGCGCTCCCGGGGCGGCTGCTTTCACCACCGATATCGAGAATTACTGCACCTTGTTCCACCAACGAAATAGCGTGCTCGTAAGCGGCTTCAGGCGTGTTATGCTTGCCTCCATCAAAGAAACTGTCCGGGGTAACATTCACGATACCCATGACAAGCGGCATCCTCGAAGCTGGAATGATGTCGTTTCCAATTTTCCAGGAAATTGCACGATTTGATTCTAATAGAGAGCGGAGCATTGAGCGACCTTATTCGTTTCCTTTCACAGAATTTGTTGCGGTTTCGTTGCCTGTTGTAGAGGTGGGGGCAGGGGCCGGCTGCACATCGGCAATCGGAGCTACCGGCGGTTGGTCACCCGGGTCAGGCGGCGGCGTGTTTTCTTCTTCGCGCTTTTTGGCGAGTTCTTCCATGGCCTTGTACTGGCGGCTCTTCTTTGTACCGGTGAGCTTTTCGCCTGCCATGACCTTGTCGATTTCTTCGCGGTCGAGCACTTCAAATTCAAACAGCGCTTCGGCGAGGTCCACGAGCTTGTCCTTGTGTTCTTCAAGGAGTTCTCTTGCCTTGTTGTCCATGCGCTTGATCAAGTTGTTGATGGCGTTGTCGATTTTTTCGGCCATCATTTCGGACATTTCCTTCGGCTTACTGATTTCGCGTCCGAGGAACACTTCGCCATCGGCGCGGCTGTAGCAGACCGGTCCAATTTCTTCGTCGAAGCCCCATTCCGTCACCATCTTACGGGCAAGTTCAGTCGCGCGCTGGATGTCGTTACTTGCACCCGTGCTCTGGTGGTTGAAGAAGATGAGCTCGGCGAGACGGCCTGACATCATGATCATGATGCGTTCTTCGGCGTATTCGCGACTGTAGCTCACCTGGTCGCGTTCGGGCAAACTCATGGTCACACCGAGGGCGCGTCCGCGAGGGATAATCGTAATTTTGTGGAGCGGGTCGGAGTGCTTGCAGAGAAGCGTCATGAGTGCATGGCCCGCTTCGTGATAAGCGGTGTAGCGCTTTTCTTCGTCGGTCATGAGGAGCGTGCGGCGTTCAGCACCCATGCTGAGCTTGTCACGGGCTTCTTCAAAGTCGAGCATCGTTACTTTCTTGTTGTTGAACCTTGCGGCGAGGAGCGCTGCTTCGTTCACCAAGTTCTCGAGGTCTGCACCGGCAAGTCCCGGAGTTCCCTTAGCGATAGCCTTCACGTCGACATCATCGCCAAGAGGAACCTTGCGCTTCTTCAAGTGAACCTTCAAAATTTCTTCACGGCCCCTGAGGTCAGGGAGGCCCACCACAATCTGGCGGTCAAAGCGGCCCGGGCGGAGGAGAGCCTTGTCGAGCACATCCGGACGGTTCGTGGCGGCAATCAAAATCACGCCTTCGTTAGCGGTGAAGCCGTCCATTTCCACGAGCAACTGGTTCAAAGTCTGTTCGCGTTCATCGTGACCGCCACCGAGACCAGCACCACGCTGACGACCCACAGCATCGATTTCGTCGATGAACAAAATACACGGAGCGTTCTTCTTGCCGGTTTCAAACAAGTCACGTACGCGGGATGCACCCACGCCAACGAACATTTCCACGAAGTCCGAACCCGACATGCTAAAGAACGGCACTCCAGCTTCACCTGCGACAGCGCGGGCGAGGAGCGTCTTACCCGTACCCGGAGGGCCAACGAGGAGTGCACCCTTCGGGATGCGTCCACCAAGCTTGTCATACTTCTTCGGGTCCTTCAAAAATTCAACGAGTTCCTGCAAGTCCTGCTTGGCTTCGTCGCAACCGGCAACATCATTGAACGTCGTCTTCTTCTGCGAGTTCAGCTGGCGCACTTGGCTCTTGCCAAACGAGAACGGGCTCTTACCGCCACCGCCCATCTGACGGCTCATCATGATGTAGAAGAACGCAATCAGCAAAATGGCCGGGAGGAACGCCACAAGCGTATCAATCCACGTGGTTGATTCGTGAATGACCTTGACCTTCACGCCCTTGAACGCTTCCCAAGTCGAAATTTGCTCGTTTGAAATCTCGAGCATGTGGCTCTTGAAATGCTTGTTCTTGGTATCGGTACTGTTGCGAGTGAACCTCGCGAGCGCGCTTTGGTTCTTCTTTGCCTCGGCGATTTCTTCCGGGGACATCTCATAAGCGCCTTCGATAATCACGCCATCGGGAGTCTTCTGGAGGGTGAGTTCAGTAATGACCTTGGTCGAGTCGCCCATCATGGCTAAAAATTCGGTGCGGGTAATATCCTTGCTGGAATCTTTCCCGGTCATGGGGAACATGACGAAAAGCATGAGGAGCATGATGAGAACAATGATAAAATTCTTGTTCTTAAACGGAGCTGGCTTCTTTGGTTGATTCATTATAATCCTTTTCTTTCTTCTCGCAAGATACAAATTTTGCGGCTGAAAGCGCGTCCTTGAACTCGCAAATCCAGACAGTATGCGCTATTTTGACGACGGAACGCCGGCGATAAACCGCCCGGACCGGGATTTTCACGTGGGCAGGCTCCTTAGGACCGTAGAAAAAGCCAATCGGGAACCGAAAACCCTTTTCTGTGAGCCACAACCGGAACATTTCGGACAGATCTGCATCCGCGTATTCGCGTAGAATTTTATTGAGTTTTTTCTTGTCTAATGAGACGAAAGACGAGGGACGAGAGACGAGAGACGTGTCATCCTGAGGCAACGCCGAATGTGCATTGTCATGCCCGCCTTGAGCGGGCACCTCCTTCTCGTTTAAACACGGTGCAAATACGTTTTCGCATTTAGCGATTACTTTTGCATACGCTTTGTCTGCTAGCCCCGCAATCTTGCAAAGCTGTTGGATTGCCCCCGGACATTCTTGTTCCAAATTCGGTAAAAACTCGTGCCTAATTTTATTGCGTGCGAATTTTACATCCGCATTGCTTTCGTCCTCGCACCAGCTTAAACCATTCTCGCGAGCGTAGGCGAGAAGCTCTTTGCGAGAGATGTTCAAGAACGGACGATAAAGAGAAACAGTAGGCAGTAGACGGTCGGAAGTAGACGGTAGACTGTTTGTTTCTGCTTTGTCATTCCCGCCGGAGCCTGTGCTGAGCGAAGTCGAAGTAAGCGGGAATCTCCCTGAGTCATCTTCTTCAACTGTCATCCTAGAACAGTCATTCTCGAAACGATGCGTGGGGGATGTATCCCCCTGATTGCAGCCCGTTGCACGGTCTTTCATCACCCCCTCTAGCGGGGCTTCAGACGCCAGCCCCACCTTGGTGGCCATGCGCACTAAGGAGCATGCTCCTAAGTGCTGTCCGCCCGCAACACCCTGGCTATTGCTTAGAATGCGAACTTCTTGGATCCCGCGCAGCCCTGCAAGCGTTGTCCCGCGCTTGAGCCGCATATACATCGTTTCCGCCTGATCGTTTGCATGATGCGCCGTTACGATAGCGATTGGGCTATAGGAGACGAGAGACGAGAGACGAGAGACGAGAGACGCGTCATCCTGAGCGGAGTGTAACGAAGCCGAAGGTCCTTTGTCATGCCCGACGCCGAGCGGGCATCTCCCTTCTTCTTTGTCATTCCCGCCGGAGCCTGTGCTGAGCGAAGTCGAAGTAAGCGGGAATCTCCCTCTGTCATCCTGAGCGAAGCGTAGCGAAGTCGAAGGATCTAGAGCAATCTCGACTAGCGCTTTATACCTTGCATATCGTGCATTCTCTTCAAGCGATCCTTCTGCGCTTTTTAGCGCTTCACCATCCAACTTCTTCAAGAAAAAAGGAACGTCGTGCGACTTTGCAAATTCTTCCACAAATTTTGCGTCTCTGTCTGCGGTTCCTTCGCGCAGCCCGTGATGCACATGCGCAATCCCTAGCCATTCAATCCCAAGAGCTTTGCGGTTCTTGATAAAATAATGCGCCAAGCAAATAGAATCCAAACCACCCGAAACTGCAAGCAGCAGGCGCTTGAACCCATGACAGCGAATATGTTCAATTAAATTGAGCGGCAAGTGGTGAAAACCTCAACCTCAAATCTAAAAAATAGATCAACGCTTCGTGGCTCTGCGTCGTTCAGGTTTTCGAATTTCTTGCTTTGTTGAATCTTGCGTCGAATCAATTTTCATTTCTACGAATATTTGTGGCAGACGGTCGTTGCATTTTTCCTCTACGTCTGCAGAATCGCTGAACGGAATTAAGGTAAGTCCAAGATTGACGATTTCCTTGGCGTTAGGAACTTCATCATCGAAATTTGTCGCGTTCCCGAGTTCCAGAGAACGAATCGTTTTCTTTTTGAAGTCGAGAATATTGATACCGAATGTATATCCATCCAATACAAAGCTAAATGTGTATTCCTTGCGATATTTCTCTGCCAATTTTTTGAGTTGAAGCAATGTTGCTTTTTTCTCATGTGGCAATGGTTCCCACTGGCAGATATTCCGTGGCGTAGCTTGTACGGATTGTGTGTCGCTGCTTGCCGAATCTTCAAAAACAAATGTTACACCGGTGCACATTCTATATTGTTTGCAATAAACGATTGAATCTTCACTGGAATCGGTCAAGTGCTTTCCTCGCACAGAGACGGTGTAATGGTCGTTGCCCCATGCGTCGGCATAGTCGAGTTTCACCTCGTAATCAAAATTTGCATTGCTAAGACTGTCCGGCAAATCTTTGTCGTTGATATAGCCAAAAGGTTCCCTGAGTTCGTAATACTCAAAAGTAGTGAGTAATAAAAGGGAACAGGGGAGGAGTAGAATTGCAACGAGACAAAGGATAACTTTCTTATTGCTAAAATAGAATCCGACTGCAATTGACGCTCCGTACAAAATTACGAGTGCGCTGCAGATTATGAAAATGTATATAAATGTAAAGGAACGGACAAAAAGCAAATAGCATAATACGATTGATGGAATTGTCGCTAAAATAATTTTAAGTTTCTTTTTATCATTTCTGAATATTGCTGTAAAAATCAACGCCAAAAGGCTCGGCAAAAAAATGCAGAGCCCATAAATGTTTATATCTGAAATGACTAATTTGAAAATCTCGTACATGCTATTAATTCTTGGCGTACTGGCTCAACAATTGCTTTGTTTCTTCTGTCGGGAGTCCCTTTGTGCATTCGTAGAATTCGTTATTGTTGTCAATTTTGAAACCTTCTACAGGACCTTCTTCATAGTAGAATTGCTCTTCGCTTTTGTCGCGGTCGCTCAGCAGAAATTCTGCACTTTCTTCTTTGCACAAATTCTCGTTGATGAATCCCATTCTTTGTGCGTTTGTGCAAGTCTTTCCATTGCTAGACATTGTTGTAATGTAGTTCATTCCTGATGCATCAAATTTAGGAGCAGAGACAACTTCAAAGAGTTGGTTGCCGATAGAGAATGATTGCTTTAATAATTCTTTGGGTTCCTTTGTTATCGTTTTTTCAACAAGCAGTTGCTTGATGATAGCGTCGCCAATATCATAACCAAAATTGCGATCCAAAATGGCTCCGATGTTGATATCATTTTGTTCTAAATTGTCCGTATCAACGGTCGTTGTGATATAAACGGAGTCTTTGGTAATCTTCATGGTTCTTGCGATTCCGCTCATACCACCAATGAATTTTGAACACTTGATATCAGTTTCTCCGAGTTGTCTTTTGCAACCGGTGACTTTCCACGTTCCGTAAATATCATTGTGGTCATTGCTCAGCGACAACGTTTCATAGTTACGGTATAAGTCAAGAAACTCTTGTTCGTCCGGATTGTCTGAAACTTGCTTTTCGGCTGGCCCCATCCAAAGCGAATCACCGACAATCTTGTAAGAACCCGGATCCAATGATTCTGGATAATCTTCCCAAGCGAAGGTCTTTGTATCGGGGTGGTAATTGCATGCGTACGTTCCCTGATAAACTCGCTTCGTTGCCTCATCGTACTTAATCGGAATCGCAAAAGTGTAACCTTCACCGAAGTCCGTTGTAGCCTGTGTTGCTGGCTTTGTGGATTGAGTGTTGTCGAGACTCGATGTCGGATTGTCTTCGCTGCAAGCTGCGAACATGAATATGCCGAATAAAACTGCGTAAGTCTTTTTCATATTAGAACCCTTCTTTATTTAAACGAAATATATTAAATTTGTCTATTAAGGAGGCTGTCATGGCTAAAAAGAAAGATAAAGTGTTCAGCAAGGTTGCTGAAACAGCCAAAGAAAGCGCTATGTTACGCATGCGACGCATAGACGGCTCCCAAAACGGAGCCACGTTACGGACAAGAGTTGTTCGAGACAAGACAAAGTACAACAGAAATTTTAAACACAAGAAGTCCCTCGCCGATGCGGGGGACTTCCCTTTTTATGGGGGTGTTGAAAAGCTTCCTTGCTTGTCATGCCCGATTTAATCGGGCATCGCCTTTTCATGTAGTTATATATTGTCAATTTGTTTAATATTTATGACAGCCTATAAAAAATCTGTATATATTTGAGATAAAGAGGTTTTTATGCGATTAGGTTTGTTTAGTATTTTGAGTGTAGTGACTGCATTTTGTGCATGCACCCAGTCTTCTCCGGCATCTTCCGACGATGATTCTATTTCTTTAAGTGGTCCCCATAACGCTAAGTTTAGCTCTAGTAGTAAAAAAGTTGCAAAAAGCTCTTCGGGCCGCTCGTCTGAAGTTTCGGATGAAGAATGTTCTGGTGAGGTCGGCAAACCTTGGGATGGAACTACAGCGAAGGATTTCGCATGTGGCGCAGGAACTAAACTCAGCCCGTATATCATTTTGACTGCGGAACAGCTTGCTCGACTCTCTTTTGTGGTAAACTCGAGCGATAAGGCTTATAGCGGCAAGTATTTTAAACTTGGTGCGGATATCTTGCTTAATAAGGGCGCTGTTATTGATGAAAAGGGAGCTCTTGTTGCGGATTCAACAAAACTCCACAAATGGACGCCAATCGGTAATTCGAGTGTGTCCTTTGATGGAAACTTCGATGGCGATGGTCATATCGTAAGTGGAATGTTCATCAACACGACGAGTACGCACAATGGGTTGTTTGGAAATTCTAACGGAACGGTGCAAAATCTGACCGTGGACAATTCTTGGGTGTATGGAGGAAAATATACAGCGGGGGTTGTGGGGCAAAGTGTTGGCTCTGTATTGAATGCTTTGAATCGATCAAGCGTTTCTGGTAAGGATGAATGTGTTGGTGGTGTAATTGGGAGATCTTCTCAGAAAAATTATTCGGCGAATTCAATTATTAAAAACGCAGTTAATGAAGGTGTTGTCGTAGGTAGCAAAAATGTTGGTGGTGTGGCTGGTTGTGCTACAAATGTGACTGTTGATGCTGTTGAAAATATCGCCCTTATTGAAGGTTATGGCTATGTCGGTGGTGTCTTTGGTGGAATTGGTAGCTCATCAAAGAACGATGTGAAAAAACTAAAGAATAGTGGTAAAATTATTGGCTTACATTTCGTGGGCGGAATTGCAGGTCATTGTGGTGGGACTAGCTTGAATATAAATACTTATCAAGAATCTTCATCATATTATTGTTCTAATACTTCGTCTTGGCCTTGTGGAACGCTTAAACAAGCTGCCAATTATGCATCTGTTTCTGGAAAATATTATGTAGGTGGAGTGCTTGGCATTGCTTGTGGTGGATCTATTGATTTACTATCCAACGTTGCTGATGTAGATGGGGTTTATGGAACTGCTGGTGTTGTGGGGGCTGCTGCGTATGTGAAATCGGCAAATATGTACAATAGAGGAAATGTTTCTGGTGGAGATTATGTGGGAGGCATTTTCAGTTATAATAAAGAAGGCGTTACAAATTCCGCATATTCCACTGGTAAGGTTGATGGCGATTCTTTGGTTGGTTTGATGATTGGCTACAATTACAATACCACGATGGCTGATTACTACTATCTAGAACGCGGCGAACAGGACCCCTTCGGTCTCAATAACGGTGGTGGAGTTGCTACACCTAAATCTGAAGATGAAATGAAGTCCAAAGAGTTTGCCAAAATTCTAGGTGAAGAATTTGTCTATGACTCCGGTCTAAATGACGGCTATCCTGTACTCAGCTGGGAAAAATAGGATATATTTGGCTATAGAGGTATTTGCTATGACTTTAGATGAAATGAAACAATCTATGCTTCCGAGTGATCCGAAAGAAGCGTATGAAAAATACCAAAAAGAGTTCGGAAATAAATCTGTTAAGTCTGAATCTAAGACAACAATGCTTGGCTGTATGTTGAATCGTATTGCAGGAATTCCTTATCTATTGATTCTTTTGGCCTTGGTGTTGCCTCTTTTTACGATTACATGCTCTGATGTTCCTATAGCCGAATTTAATGCCTATGAAATTACAATTGGTGGAGATCTAAGAACTTCATCTCTTGGGTCTTTAGATCAAATTGCTAGAGAATTTAATTCTTCGTATAAGAAAAATTCAACGCATTATGAAGCTTCTCCGTGGGTTGCTGGAATCTTTATTTGTGTTATTGCTGCTGCCGTTTTTAGTTTTAAGAATGAAACTGTTAAGGCTATAGTTGCTGCTGGTATATCGGTAGTGTATATCTGGATTACTTTTTTAGATGGATATTTTACGTGTAGAAATCTATCTACAGATGCTATGGGGCTAATTTCAGTGTCACCTGGTTCTGGAATTTATCTTTCAATGGTGTTAATTGCCGTTGCTTTAATAATGAACATTATAGCATTGACTCATAAAGAATAGGTCTTGTAATGGGCAAAAAATTTCGTACGCATGTTCAAGGCGAATCGCTTCAAAAGAAAATAGATGCTGATTATGAAACATATTATTGCCTTTTGGCGATGTTTTTGGCATTCTTCTTATTGACTCTGTATATATGGCTATTTTACCTAGGTGTTTGGGATATAACGCTAGGTCTCGCAATAACTTTTTCTGTATTCACGCTGCTCTTTTTTATTTATGCAGTTCGCAAGACTCTAAAGCTTATTAAGCATATGCGTAATTGCTACAAGGGAATGGAAGGCGAGCGTTTAGTTGGTGAGATGCTAAATAAGCTGAGTTCTGATTCTGTTCGGGTGTTCCACGATGTTTGTGGTGATTGCTTCAATGTTGATCATCTGATTATTAGCACTCGCGGAATTTTTACCATTGAAACGAAACATTACGATAGAAAAAAGGGGTATAAGTTTTTATATCAGGATGGAAAATTGTTGTTTAATGGGCGTGTTTGCAAAACCCTTTTGAATCAGATGGATGGTGAAGCGAACTTTATTTCTGAGAAACTGGAGTCGCTATGCGGACGGAATTATCCTGTTCAAAAAGTTGCGATTATTATTGGGGCGTATATTGAAAATCCTGCAAAAGATTTTTCAAAGTATTGGATTCTAAATGAAACAGGCTTCCCCAAATTTTTCATGAATGCTAAGGAATCCCTTTCAATTGATGAAGTCCGCTCTATTGCAAATCAAGTGACCGAATGGCTTAAAGTTTCTGTCGATTAATTGAAATGAAGACCGCCTCTATTTTCCTCCATTAACTATATAAACTCTATACTTTCTGGAGGAAACAAGGGCTTTTTTTCTACCCTCCGCAGAACCATAGGCAACAGACAATCCCGACGATAATCAGGAAGGGGAGGATTTGTAGCAATAGCGTTATGGCGCAGGCTTCGCCCGCACCTCCAAGCCCTAAAATGGCAAGGACTGCAAAAATGATAAGGAATGTCGTCAGCATAAGAACCTCACAACTATAATTTAATAGTTGAAAATGTCATATACTGACAATTTGCGTTTTTTCACATTTTGCATAACGCATTTTGCGAAAAAAAATGAGTTCTAAAACAAAAAAGCCTAGCTTGCGTGTGCAAACTAGGCAAATTTTATGTGATCGTTCAGCGAGGGCGCGCGTCTTTCTTTACTTTTCGCACTTCTTGAAGAAGCAGCTGCGAGCGCCTGTGTGGCAAGCGACCTGCGGACCCTGCATACGCACCTTGAACAGCAGTGCGTCGGAATCGCAGTCGGCAGCCCATTCGACGACCGTCATCACGTTTCCGCTGGTGTCACCCTTGTGCCAGTATTCCTTGCGGCTACGGCTCCAGAACACCATTTCTCCGCATTCGTGCGTGCGGCGGAGCGCTTCTTCGTTCATCCATGCCATCATCAGTACGTCGCCCTTGTCGGCGTCCTGAACAATTGCCGGAGCGAGTTTTACGCCACCGAATTCCACTTCGAACTTTACTTCTTTGATTAAGTCTTCAAACTTCATCTTTCGTCTCTCGTCTGTAGGCGCAATGCGCCGTTCTTTCGTCTAATCAACCACGCACCTGTCCGTTGCCGCGCAAGATCCACTTGTAGCTGCAGAGGCTTTCGACGCCCATTGGGCCGCGAGCATGGAGCTTGTCCGTAGAAATTCCCACTTCGGCACCGAGACCGTATTCGCCACCGTCTGCAAAGCGCGTGCTGGCGTTTACCATGACGCTGCTGCTATCGACATTTGCGACAAAGTAGTCCTGAACGCTTGCGTCTTCTGCAACGACAGCTTCCGTGTGGCGGCTGCTGTTCTTTTCGATGTGGTCGCAGGCTTCTTCGACGTTGTCCACGAACTTGACGCTTGCTTTGAGGGCTAGGTATTCGTGATGGTAGTTGCTGTCGTCGCCAATGTCCTTGATGCGGCTGTCATGAGATTGGGCATCCTTGTTACCAAAGAGTTCTACGCCACGGTCGGCGAGGCAATCAATGAGCTTCTTGACGTTTGCCACATCGATGTGGCGGTCGATAATGACGCATTCCATGGCGTTGCACACGCCCGTGCGCTGCGTCTTGGCGTTAATCAAGATGTTTACAGCCTTTTCCATATCGGCGGACTTGTCCACGTACACATGGCAGATGCCGTTGAAGTGCTTGATGACAGGAATCTTGCTCTGTTCCACGACGGCGCGGATCAAACGTTCGCCACCGCGAGGAATCACGAGGTCGAGGCAATCGTTGCGTTGCAAGAGCATGCCCACGAGATCATGGCTCGTTTCGGTCACGAGCTGCACGGCGTCCTTGTCGACGCCATTTTCTTCAAGAGCCTGGTGGAAAATCCCGGCGAGGCACTTTGCGGAGTTGAGCGATTCCTTACCGCCACGGAGAATTACGGCATTGCCAGCCTTGAAGCAAAGGCAAGCGCCATCAATCGTCACGTTCGGACGGCTTTCAAAAATAAAGAACACAGAACCTATCGGCACGGCGACACGGCTAATCTTGATGCCGTTCTTGAGTTCACGAGATTCAAGAACGCGGCCGAGCGGGTCGGTAAATGCGGCGATTTCTTCGGCGCCCTTGGCCATCGATTCAATGCGGGCATCGTTCAAAGTCAGGCGATCCATCTTGGAATCGTCGAGCTTGCCGGCGGCAGCTTCGAGGTCGAGCTTGTTGGCGGCGAGAATTTCCGGTTTCTTTGCGCGGAGAATTTCTGCAACACGTGCGAGCACGGCTGCGCGCTTTTCAGCGCTCAATGTACGAATTTTCTTGCTCGCGTTCTTTGCTTTGTTGGCGAGCTCGTCAGAGTATTTTTCCAAATTAACGTTGTTCTGTGTCATAAAAGAAAATATAGAAAACGAAAAAGTCCCGCGCAGGGCGGGACTCTTGTAATTACTAATTATACGCTTCGGCCCTTCGGCTGAGCTCAGGGACCTGGACCTTAATAAGGTTGGTGAGCCTGCCGAACCAATTACAGCAAGTTCACGATTGCCGTGAACAGAGCATCCGAAAGGGCGTTCGTTTCCAAGCCTTCGATCACGCTGAACTGGTTGAACATGATCTGACCCTTGCCAAACGGCACGAGTTGCAAGTCCACACCCGTCTTGATTTCGCCATCCTTGAGCGTCACGGAACGTGCGTAAACCTTTGCGCCAGCGAGCTCGTTCAACGAAATGCCCGGCATTGCCGATGCAGAGTTGTGGTCGAGAACGCCGTTGCCGCCGAATACAGCGAGGAGCGGGGAATCCTTCGGCAAGTAGTGCAAGCTGAATTCGTTTGCACCTGTGGTCCAGTGGGCTTCAATCTTGCTTTCAAAGTTGTGGCTCTGGTTCAAAAGGTCGATATCTTCAGTCGTCATATCGGAGAGCAACAGCGTCTTGCCGCCGTTCTTCGTGACTTCGATAATCTTTTCCAAGATTTCATCCGGCCAAGAACTCAAGTTTGCAGTGAAGATAATTTGTTCGGAACCGTCGAGAGCGGCAAGCACATCGCTCGATTCGTCGTAGTTATCCAAGAAGCAAACCTTGCTCATCGCTTCCTTCACGTCGGCCTGTTCAATCACGATCAAGTCTTCGTAGCTGGAATGGATTTCCTTGCCGCAATCCTTGAGCGTGAGCTTTATCTTGTACATGCCGGTTGCGCGCGGAGCCATCAATGTGCAAATGCCAAGCTGCGTAAGAGTCTTCTTTTCGGCAGGTTCTTCGGGCATGACCTTCTGCGTGTTGAGTACTTTGTCCTTAGCGTCAAGGAGCGAAACTTCGATTTCCACGTCTTCTAAACGGCTGTTGTTCAAAAGCGTAAGCTGGAAGCTGACTTCGCTCTGCGGAGTGACGACGTGTTCCAGTTCGCTGATGAGCACGCGGCTAGGAGTCGTGATTTCGCGAGCGAAATTCTGGATACCCTTGGACTTTCTGTTTTCGTCGTTAAGGCCGCTGAAGTCGGTGCCGTTGTCGGCCCACTGGTCGAGGAAAAATCCGGAAATCTGCGGGTTGCTCTGGAATGCCGTAATTTGGTCGTACTTGCTCTTGAGCGCAATGCGGTAAACATCGGCGTTGAACGATTCAAAGTTCGGCCAAATGGAGAGCTTGCTATCGTCGACGAACGTTTCCACAGACTTGAATTCGTTCTTGATGGCCTTCTGGCTCTTGATGCTGCGAGGACCGGCGATGGTGGTTGCGCGCTTCGGAAAGAGCGTATTGTTCTTGAGCGTTACCAAAACCTTGTTTTCGATATCGTTCAAAATCGGTTCTTCTTCATCCTGGAAGTGGCTGTCACCAAGACCCGTATCCGGCACCATGAGTTCTTCGTCTTCCTTGTCCAGCATGTGGGCGAGGTAGTGCGTGTAAGCGGCACTCGGGTTTAAACGCGGGTTCACGCGCATCGTGGCGTACTGCGAAATGCGGTCGATAGAAACCGGGATAATCTTACCCGTATCCTTATGGAAGTTTGCTTCGTTGTCGAGGTAGATACTGTTGAAGTTGCTGATAGCCGGGCGGCAGGTGTCGATCGGGCTAATCGCATTCAAAAGCTTGTTTCCGTTCTGGAGCATGAACGTTCCGTTTTCAGAACCGAGAATCCAGGCGGCGATACACGGATGGTTGTGCTGGTCCTTGACCATGTCGTTGATGAGCTTCTTCGTGATTTCGAGGCCCTGTGGGGTCGAACGCATCGTGTGAATCGGGAACTCCTGGAATACGAACAAACCAATTTTGTCGCAGATGTCGAGAGCCGTGCTGCTGAGCGGAGCGCCGCAAGAACGGATGACGTTGAAACCTGCTGCCTTCACGGCGTTTAAGTCCTTTTCGAGAGCCGGGTTCTGGTCGGTCCAGAGTCCGCCTTCGCTCCACTGCTGGTTGTAGCTCACGCCCATGAGCTTCACGATGGAGTCGTTGATGTAATAGTCGCCCTTAAGGCAGTCGAACTTGCGGAAACCGAAAGTCTTCACGACAGGGAAGGTGTATTCCGGAGCCTTGCCCTTAGCGCCCTTGATTTCGAGCTGCATTTCGATAGCGAACAGGTTCGGACGTTCCGGACTCCAGATGCACTTGTCCTTCTTCCAGTCCTTGATGCCAAGCAAGAACTTCTGCGTGGCGTTTTCCTTTTCGAGCTTGATATCCTTGAAGAATTCGTAAACGTCGCCGTTCGGGTTCTTCATGAGGATGCGGAGGCGGGACTGGTAACCGCGCGGGTTGTTGAAGAATGCTTCGACAGAAACGCGTTCCTGGTCCATGTCCGGTTCGACGTGAATATCAGAAATGAACGCGGCATTGCCGAGAATCAAGTCTACGTGACCGCAGATACCGCCATACGGATACTGCAACCAGGGGAGGCCAACCGGCATTTCTCCCGGGTGGGCATAGCGGTCGTTTGCGCCTTCCTTGCTTTCACGACCGAAGTCGATGCGGCTGTTCGTTGCACCCATGTTAGCAACACGGATGCAGAGGATGTTTTCTTCGCCGAGCTTGATTGCCTTCTGCGTTTCAATGACAAAGGACGTGTAGGCGCCAAAGTGGTCGCCCAAAAGCTTACCGTTAAGCCAGATGGTGGCGTGCGTTGCAATCTTTTCAAAGCGGAGGAAAATGCGCTTTGTGACCTGCTTTTCGTCGTCAATCGTGAATCTCTTGAAATAGAATGCGCAGTCCTGGGCCATCAAAAGCTTGTCAAAAGCTCTTTCCCAGATGTGGGGAACGCTAACAGTCTGTGTTTTTTCAGGATACGTTGCATACCAACGATTGGAGATGCCGGTGTCTTCCGTGTCCCAGATCATCTGCCAATCGCCATCAAGGCTGATAATTTTGCTCATTAGGGGATCCTTTATAAAATTCCGCAGGAAAGATAGAAAAATTAAAGTAGGCAGTAGGCGGTAGGATGTAGGAAGTTGCCGCTAAAAGTAGTGGTTGGTGATTAGTGGTTAGGTATAAATGTATGTGTGTGGGAGGGGGAGGAATCCCCCTGATTGCAGCCGCTTGGTTCGCGTCGTATCGCCCGCTGTCATGCCGGACTCCGTTCCGGCATCACCATTTCTAACCGCGTCCCAAGAGTCTTCCATCACCCCTTCCGTTGCACTGAGCTTGTCGAAGTGGCCTAGGGGCGTTGCCCCTAAAAAACTGTTGCAATAAGATTCTTTTGTGAAGTCTTTCCTGACTTGGTCTAAAATCTGATTTATCTTGTTTGTGATTTGCTTGCGATACTAAAAAGAGCCATTCTGTAAAGAATGACTCTTTGAATGGAATTTTTAGGGGCTGTTAATTTTGCGTAATCTTGTGCAAGTTATAACCGATGATGACGCGGTCGCCCTTGTTGCGTGTACGAATTATTTCAATCTTGATTTTAGAAACTCCTGTGGGAATGTTTAAATCGAGATAACGTTGTGTGGCGATGGTTTTTAAATGTTCAGAGGTTGCTAGTTGAGCTCCATTTTGATTGTTGTAGATTTTTATCTGATAGATGGAAGACAAGTGTCTTTCTGTCATGGCGTAATCGCCGCGAACAAGCCATGCAATTGCGATATTGTATCGTTTTCCTCCTTCGACATTTTCTGTAAATGTGATCTTTTCATTTGTGAAAAAGTCGTTGTTGTTTCCGTACCAATAACGAGAAATGTTGTTGGTTAACATTTCCCTTAATGAAGGTACGTGCTTATAGAGCTGGGAATGGAACTTTGATGGGTTGCTAAACGAAAATTCGTATGGGGTTGTGTAGTCAGTTTTTACGACTGGTTCTCTAGAGTGTGCTGTTAGCATCAATGCTTTTACAACTTCGGGGTGCCATTTGTAGAAATCATATTTGGAAAGAAGATCGGCGACCATTGCTGCTGCGCTTGTTGCTCCGCCCCAACTGTCGTTAAGGCCCATGAAGTCGACTTTGTTTCCGCCGTGCAAAATTACTCTTTCGTAGTCGTCTGCAGTGTTGTTTGCATATGAAAAGCTGTAAATGTCTGGTTTTAAGTAATCTGCGCCCGTCTTGTTTGCGAATTTAGGGGATGGGGTGCTTCCGCCTAATGTGTAGAATTTTTCCCTATAAGGAACGCTTTCGGGGTTGCTCACTCCGCCAACGCTGATTGCGTTGAGGGATATTCCTGCACCGGTTTTTTTCCCGTTTTCGGTGTAGGGGGCTAATTCGATGACTCGATTGTGATAGATGTAATCGTCTAGTTCGGCTGCTTCTTCATTGTAGAGAGCTACATCTTTTGTTGATGTTGAGATGATGTTGCCGATTTGGATGTTGTTTTGATATGGGTTTAGCGGATGTTGTGCAAATTTGTGACTTGTTCTTGCGTTACCTTCGTTGACGGTGCTTATTTCCGCTATTCTTGGGGCGGCGGCTTTTAAAAATTGATGGGCGTAGTAGTGCTGAATTCCCAAGGAATAATCGCGTGAAACGGAATTCTTGCAGGATTTGTTATTTAGTGATATTTTATTATCTCCGACGACGTTGTACATTTTTACGCCGGCTCCACATGCGTTTATGTATGGGGCAAAGTTGCATTTATGAGTTGAGTTGAGTTCCGAATATTGCGTCATGAACTGCATTGCGTCAAGTGCGCCTTCACGGTCGTTGAAAAAATTATCGTTTGTAGGATATGAATTGATTGCACAGTTAGAACCGTTGTTGCTTGCGTATGGGGTTGCTGGGTTCGTGTAGTTAAGCCTTGTGTAAGTTTTTCTTGGCTTGTCGTTCTTTTCGAAATTGTCTACAAAATCTTTGTATTGTGCTATGGAAATTGTGTTGCCATTCAATGTGTATGCGTTCGTGTTTGAATTGAATGATGCTTTGACCGCTGTAACTTGGTCTGCGGTGTAGGTTTTTGCGAGTGAAATTGACTTGTTGTTGTTTTTCTTTGCTGCGACAGTCTTGCTCTTTTCGAACTTGACGATGCCTGGATTCTTAGCATCTTTGCTGTTGATGATTTTGCCTTGAGCGTTGTATGTTGCTGCACTTGCCGATGCTGCAACACAGGTTGCTATAAGTAGCGGGATGTATTTCATTTTTTTATCCTTCTTGTTAGTGTGTATGAAATTTATTGAATAAATTTCATTGGATAAATTATAGTATATTCTTTGTATGTTTAGATAAAATAAAATTTTGTTATTTGTGGTTCTTTGTTCTAAAAATAATGTAATTGTATGAAACACAATGACTTGAATTGGTTGAATGATTTTGTAAAATTTTTGTTTATAATTTAAAAAGCGGTAATCCGTCTGCGTGTAAATGCGATGATCTGTCTGCGAGTCGTGCGTATGGGACGTTCTGGTTTTCCTTGTGACTTTTGATAGGTGACTTCTAAATGGAGTCTGTGCAGTTGTGTTGTTTGATTGGTAGTGGTTGCGAAAAAAATGGGCCTGTAGGGGAGGTTTGGTCTGCTTTTTGACCTTTTTCCTTTAAAAATTCGTTTTTTTTTTGGCGTGTTTTGCGATTGTTAACAAGAAATAAGCCACTTTTTACCAATCATCCCCTTTGATTTTCTGTGCACTATTACTATATTTTGGGCCCCAATAGCAACCTAAAAAGGATTACAAAATGTATTCTATTGTTGAAACAGGTGGTTTCCAGTATAAAGTCGAACTCGGCAAGGCCTACAAGGTCCCGACGATCGACGCAGCTGTTGGTTCTGAACTGGAGCTCAAGTCCGTTCTTCTTTTCTCCGGAAAAGAAGTGCAAGTCGGCACCCCTGTCCTGAATGACGCATCTGTCAAGGTCGAAGTTCTCGCCCATGGCAAGGAAGACACGATCATCGTGTTCAAGAAGAAGCGTCGTACTCGTTACGAACGTCGTAACGGTCATCGTCAGGGCTATACCGAGGTGCTCGTCACGGAACTCCGCTCCGGCGCTGAATCTGCAGTCGTTGACCCTCAAGTTATTACCCGCAACCGCGCTCGCGTGGCTGCCCTTGCTAAGCAGAAGGTTCAGAACAAGCCGCTCACTCGCAAGGAAAAGATCGCTCAGGGACTTCCGAAGCCGGCTAAGGTCAAGAAGAACTCTCTGCGTAAGGCTAAGGAGGCTTAATCCATGGCACATAAGAAAGGTCAAGGTTCAGTACGTAACGGCCGCGACAGTAACGCCAAGTACCTTGGTGTTAAGAAGTATGCGGGCGAAACCGTCAAGGCTGGCAACATCATCGTTCGTCAGCGCGGTTCTCACTTCCACAAGGGCAACAATGTCGGCATGGGCAAGGACTTTACCTTGTTCTCCCTCGTTGATGGCACTGTGAAGTTCGAACGCCTCGATGCAAAGCGCCAGAAGGTCTCTGTCTATCCTGAAGAAGCCTAATAACTTTGGTTAGCTTTTAAAAGCCGGACGCGAAAGCGCCCGGTTTTTGTTTTTATTCGGCTTTGTCTCCCCGGACCCCGTTCCGGGGTCGGTATACACGTTTTTATATAGCTTCTTGGTGTTCGTGTTGCTATCGTTTTTTCTAAATTAGTAGCGTGAATTCTATGCGCTATTTAAAACTTTATCTCGTATCTATCCTAGCTCTGTTCTTCATCGCTTGTTCCGACGACGATGACGATAGCGATTTTTTGTTTGACAGGGAAATTTCCGATTATTCTGTTATAAGGGAATGTTCTTCGGATGATCCTGAAAGTACGTCATGTTACAAGATTAGATATCGTTACCCGATTTTGATGGATAACTATTCTGGCTTGTGCGTCTGGATTGATACGACCGTGGTGGATTCTGCTACGCTTTCCGTAAACGAAAAACAGGTTGAGGCTGCCCATAATGGTCTTGAAAATGCATTTTTCAGGAAATATGAGAAAACAAGTAGCTATTATGATACGCTTGATTTGACGGATATCGCCGTCAAGTACATGGATAAGAATTATGAAAAGTTGCAAGTAGTCATGTATTGCGAATATACGGATGGTGGCAATGCTGGTGCTGTACAGCGTCTTTTCTTGCAATTTAAGGACCAAGAGCCGCCGTCTTTGGTTGAGCCGCTCAGAGATTCTGTTTGGTCTACAGGAGCTATGTTTGAATGGCTGCGCCCCACGGACCAGACCGACTATTACAAACCGGGCGAACTTTCGGGTAAAATTGTTGGCTATAATCTTCGCCTTTGGGCTGAGGATTCCGACGAGGATATTCGGAATCTTAAGGTTACTGTTATTACTCCGGATGGCACGGATGATAAGGGAAATCGCTTCTACAAGCGTCATGCCCGCATTCGCCGTTATAAGGATTCTACACGTGTAGATACGGTGGACCATGGCGATAAGCGCAAGAACTTCCTTAACTTTGTCGTTTTTGACGGCAATGGTTACGATTCGGAGAATATGTCGAAAAATCGTTATCGCGTATTTGTCGAAGGTCTCCGGACTCGTTCTAACACCAAAAAATATTCTTACACCATTGCGATTTCGTCTTGGGATGAAGCGGGTAATTACAGCGGCTCTGAAGTGGACATGGCTTACGATGCCTGCCACGAAGTTTACACGACTGACTCCATTGCTCCCATTATGCCTAAAAAGGTGTTTACGATTGAAGACTCTCTGTTCCCGGGATATGCAAAGCTAGACGAAAACAACAGACTTCGCATTTTCTGGAGCCGTAGCCTTGATCCTCTAAAGTTTGATCATGGCATTGTATCGGACTCTGAAATCATTGTCCCTAAGGGCTGCAATGAACATGACTGTTATGAATCTGTTTCTCGCTACGTTGTTGAATATTACAATAAACTAGATAAGTCCTGGCATGAGTATTCTTATGCCGGTGGCGATCGTTATTCCGTTCGCTATAAGAAAAATGATAATGATGGTTTTGATGTTGATCTGACGGGAGAAGGTACTTTTGTAACGGATACGATCCGTTGGGTTGCACCTGGAGATACTCTTGTTTTGCGCATCCGTTCTGTGGATGATTCCAAGTATTATTCTGCAGCTTTGGTCGATACGGTCTTTGTTTCTCCGGGTGCTCTTTCAAAAGAGCTGGAATGTCCTGAAGGCTTTGTTGCCGTTTCTACGTCTGATACGACATCGTTCTGCATAGAACGGTTTGAACATCGCGATGAGTCTGGAAAGTTTATGACGAATGTATTGCATTCAGAAGCGCAGGCAACTTGCGAAGCTATTTCTGCGAGCGGTTTTGATGTTTCGCTTTGCGGCGAACGCGATTGGGAACTTGTATGCCTGTCGGGCGGTTCTCTGCCGTATGGCTTTATCGAAGAAGAGTCTGCAGTTGTTTCAAGTCATTGGTCTAATTATTGCAATGTCAGCACTAATGATTCGATATCTGCAGCGGACGTGTCCAAACGTGACCAGCGTTGCATGAACCCGATGGGCGTGAGAGACTTGCCGGGGCAGTACCAGGAGTGGGTGATGGGACGCTCTGACGATACGACTGCTGTGCTGAAAGGTGCTAGCTACAAGGTTTACGAAGGGCTTGATCACGAATCGATTGCTTACTGCACCAACCGCGCATTCCCGTTCTATACGCGCCTTGATTACACGCAGGATTCCGTATACCTTTATCGTGAAGGAACTAAGGTTGATACGGTGTATGTTGCTGATACAACGAGAACTTTGTATAACGTATTAACGAAGAAAGATTTTAAGGATACGTTGCAGTTCTATGATGTTATCGATGCCAATGGTAAGGTTATCGGTACGGATTATTCTCTTTATTCGGAATACAAGAAAGGTGGACAGTCGTGGCTTGATTCACTATCGAATGGTTTGAATTACAAGCCCTCGAAAAAGGAAGCTGTTTTCTTGACGGGTAAAATGGTCAATTACCGTCAGGCTTCGGCTTTCTATAAGTCATCTTCCATTGGTTTCCGCTGCTGCGCGTACAAGAAGTAGTGCGCCTTTGGCGCAGTTCTAAGTTTCAAGTTACTAGTTACTAGAAAAACAAAAACTCTAGTAACTAGCCCGTAGGGCGAAGTAACTATTAACTAGTAACTATAATGTATTATGTCAGACCTTAACGAATTTCTTTCTGTCGCAAAGGAACTTGCTCGCAAGGCGGGTGACCTTTGCCTAGAACTTCAAAACAACCTTGGCGATGTCCGCTATAAGACTGTTAAAGACGTTGTGACAATCGCTGATGTTTCTAGTGAAAAACTTATTGTCGATGGATTGCGTGCCGCATTTCCGACGCATTCCATCCGCACAGAAGAAGCGGGCATCATCGAAGGCTCTGATCCGCGTTACCGCTGGATTATTGATCCGGTTGATGGTACGGTGAACTTTAGCCGTGGCATTCCGCTGTGGGGCATCTCAATCGCCTTGCATTTCGAAGGCAAGCCGCTCGTTGCTGTTGTGAACTTGCCGAAGCTTGGCGAACTTTACACAGCAGCAAAAGGCGTGGGCGCGTTCATGAATAGCAAACAAATTCATGTGAGCCGCGAATCGAATCCGACTCATGCGATTGTTTCGAATGGCGATTTCAATGTGGGCGATGCCGTAAAAATTAATGCGCAGAATTCGCATAACTTTGCTCGCGAAGCAGAAACGTTCGAACGCGTGAAATGCTTTGGCTCCGCTGTGATTGAGGGGTGCTTCACGGCTTGTGGTCGCATTGATTGCTTTGTGATGACCATGAGCTATCCGTGGGACATTGCGGCAATTGCGCTCCTCGTCGAAGAAGCAGGTGGCAAGTCCACGCACATCGATGGCTCTCCCATGCAGTTCGTCGACGCTGAACAAGTCATCTTTACCAACGGCCTCTTGCACGAAACCCTCGTGAAAACTCTCGCTTAAAGAACACTTTCGTAACGTACCCTTATTGTCATTCCCGCCTCCGTGCGGGAATCTCTATGATTAATTCGAAAAATGGTATGGCTTCTTCGTCATTCCCGCCTCCGTGCGGGAATCTCCTTTAATAATACAGAATGGCTGTTCTGTCAACGATGAACCTGCTATAAAAAAACATCCCGATTCCTGCGACGGAACCGGGATTTTTTAGTAACAAACTAGTATCTAGTAACTACTAACTAGTAACTCGCCAGCCGAAGGCTGAGCGCATTACAGCGGAATATTTCCGTGCTTCTTCCAAAGCACAGCCTTCTTCTTGTTCTTCAAGTTTTCGAATGCAGAAACAAGGCGGTCGCGAACGCTCTTCGGTTCAATGACTTCGTCAATGAATCCGTTGCCTGCGGCAATGTACGGGTTCAAGTACTTTTCTTCGTACTGAGCGATGTACTGTTCGCGGAGCTTGGCCGGTTCTGCAGAAGCGGCAATTTCCTTTCTGCGGAGAATGTCGACAGCGCCTTCAGCACCCATAACGGCAATCTGAGCGATCGGGAGGGCGAACACGCAGTCTGCACCGAGGTTCTTGCTGTTCATGGCGATGTATGCGCCACCGTAAGCCTTGCGGAGGATGAGCGTCACGCGCGGCACTGTTGCTTCGGCGTATGCAAAGAGGAGCTTTGCACCGTGGCGGATAATGCCGTTGTGTTCCTGCTTCGTACCCGGCATGTAACCCGGAACGTCTTCGAGCGTAAGGATAGGAATGTTGAAGCTATCGCAGAAGCGGACAAAGCGTGCTGCCTTATCGCTTGCGTCCACGTCCAAAGAACCGGCGAGGTATTTCGGCTGGTTAGCGACAACGCCAATCACGTTACCGTCGAGGCGGATAAAGCCGATGACAACGTTCTTTGCAAATTCCGGCTGGATTTCGAGGAAGGAATCCTTATCGGCAAAGCAGTTGAGCACGTCACGGACATCGTAAGCGCGCTTGAAGTTGTCCGGAATGATTTCTTCGATGTCGGCGGACTTGTCCACGATTGTACCGGCCTGAGCGACAGACTTGTCTGTGTTGCTCTGCGGGAGGTACTTGAGCAAGTTACGCACGCCTTCGAGGCATTCCTTGTCGTCCTTGTACACGAAGTGTGCAACACCGGACTTGGAAGAATGAACGCCTGCGCCACCGAGCTGGTCCGGGGTCACGACTTCAGCAGTCACAGCCTTCACGACAGCCGGGCCCGTGATGAACATCTGGCTCGTCTTTTCGGTCATGAAGATAAAGTCTGTAATAGCCGGGGAGTAGCAAGCACCGCCTGCGCACGGTCCGAGAATCACGGAAATCTGCGGAATCACGCCGCTTGCCCAAGTGTTACGGGCAAAAATGCCACTGTAACCGTCGAGGGAGCTAACGCCTTCTTCGATACGGGCGCCACCGCCATCGTTGATGCTGATGAACGGCACCATGGAATCAAGGGCGAGGTCCATCACGTGGCAAATCTTCTTCGCGTGTGCGGAACCGAGAGAACCGCCGCTCACCGTGAAGTCCTGAGAGCAGGCGTAAACCGGGCGGCCATTGATCTTGCCGTAACCCGTCACGACACCGTCACCGTAAATGCGCTTGGATTCCGGGAGCTCGATGCTCTGGGAAAGGCGCATGGCACCGATTTCCTTGAATGTTCCCTTGTCAAAAAGGATTTCAAGGCGTTCGCGAGCGGTGAGCTTGCCCTGGGAATGCTGCTTTTCTACACGAGCGGCGCCGCCACCGGCCTGTGCCTTGGCGTTGCGTTCGCTCAACTTTTCTAAATACGATTTATCCCACATAGTATTCCTGTGTGTTTGCGCTTACTTCTGAATGCGCTTGATAAGGTTGGTAAGAACTTCGCCGGGGCCAAGTTCCTTAAATTCCGTGGCACCGTCTGCAATCATGTTCTTGACCGTCTGTGTCCAACGGACGGGGGAGGTGAGCTGAGTGAGAAGGTTTGCCTTAATTTCGTTCGGGTCCGTGTGCGGCTTGGCGTCTACGTTCTGGTAGACCGGGCAGACCGGAGTCGAAAATTCAGTTTCTTCGATAGCCTTTGCAAGTTCTGCACGGGCGCTTTCCATGAGCGGGGAGTGGAATGCACCACCGACCTGCAGCGGAACGACGCGCTTCACCTTGCCGGTGAGGTATGCAGCAACAGCGTCGATGCCGGCCTTTTCGCCAGAAATCACGACCTGTCCCGGGCTGTTGAAGTTTGCCGGAACAACGGCTGCGTCCTTGACCTGTGCGCAAGCTTCTTCGACGAGTTCATCAGAACCGCCGAGAACAGCGGCCATCGTACCCGGGCGGAGTTCGCAAGCCTTCTGCATGGCTTCGGCACGCTTTGCAACGAGCTTGAGGCCTGCTTCAAAAGTGATGGCGCCCGTGGCCGTGAGTGCAGAGAATTCGCCGAGCGAGTGACCTGCGGCCATATCCGGCTTGCCACCTTGGACCTTAGCCATAGCAACAGAGAGCAGGAACACTGCCGGCTGCGTGACTTTCGTCTGCTTGAGGTCTTCTGCGGTGCCATTGAACATCACGTCAGTGATGTTGAAGCCGAGAATTTCGTTTGCCTTGAGGAACATCGACTTTACGTCGGCGTTCGATTCGAATAAATCTTTGCCCATTCCTGGGAATTGAGAGCCCTGACCGGGAAATACGTATGAAATCATGGCTCAAATTTAGTAAATAATGTTTCTCTAAATGGTATTTATTTATTACAGAAAGCTTTCTTTTTGAAAAAGTTTACAATACAGACAACTACCTTTTAATATAGGTGTGATGCGGATTTACCATTTATCCCCGAAAACTGCATTTTGTACGTTTTTTGTGAAAACTGCAATTTACGAAAGAATATTTTTCTATCTTTGCACTAAAATTTTATCAAAAGAGGATACAAAAATATGGCAAACGAAGAAATCAAGAGCAAACTCAAGGCATTCTTTATGTCCGATCTCGGCGTAGATGGCGATGTCCTGAATTACGATACTCCGCTTTTCGGCGAAGAAATCGGTCTTGACTCCGTGGACTCCCTTGAAATCATCTCCTTCGTCGATGACAACTTCGGCGTTTCCATGACTGGCGTTGCTAAGGAAAACTTCCAGAGCATCGACACCATCGCCGCTTTCATCGAAAAGAACAAGGCTTAATCAAGCCTTTTTATTTGAGTATTGTTTGGAATTTCTATGACTTCTAATAATCGTCGCTGTGTTGTTTCTGGCCTTGGCGTTATCTGCGCCGTAGGCAACAATGTTGAAGAAACCTGGAAAAACGCCCTGAATTCCGTCTCCGGTATTCACAAGACTACTTCGCTCGATACCAAGAACTGCTATGCAGACCTCGCTGCCGAAGTGAACTGTGATACGCTGGACGATATCGAATGCCCGGACGAAAAGGACCGCGCCTCCAAGCTCTGCATCAAGGCTATGAAAGAAGCCCTGAACGATGCTGGTCTCGGTGACTTTGCCGATAGCAGCCGCGTAAGCGTCATCATCGGTAGCTGCGTGGGTGGAGTCCTCAGCATTGAACAGTACCACCGCCACGGTAAGAACGTCAACGAAATTCCGAAGATGCCCATTGCCGCAATCGCCTCCCAGGTGGCCGAAGCTTGCCATGCGGGCGGCATTGTCACGAATGTGGGCAACGCTTGCGCTGCCGGTACGATTTCCATTGCTCTTGCTTGCGACCTTATCCGCGCAGGCAAGGCTGATGTCGTGATCGCCGGTGGCTCCGACTCCTTTGCTTCTGTTCCGTATTCCGGCTTCCTTTCTCTCCATGCTTTGGACGAAAACGGTTGCTCTCCGTTCAACCACTGCAACGGCATCACCCTCGGTGAAGGCGCTGGCATCGTGATTGTCGAATCTCTGGAACATGCCGAAAAGCGTAACGCCAAGCGTTATTGCGAAGTTCTCGGCGCAGGTGTCACAAGCGACGCTCACCACATTACGGCTCCTCGCGAAGATGGCGTCTGCCTCCTCGAAGCGATGGACCGCGCTGTCAGGAATTCAGGCATTAAGAAGTCTGACATCGGTTACCTGAACGCTCACGGTACGGGTACGGGCAAGAACGACAATGCAGAAATCAATGCATTCCACAAGTTCTTCGACGAAGAAAATCCGACCTTGAGTGTCAGTTCGACCAAGGTAATGACGGGCCACTGCCTCGGCGCCGCCGGTGCAATCGAAGCCGTGTTCAGCATCAAGGCTCTTACGACGAACACCGTGCTCCCGACACTCCATTACACTGCCGAAGATTCCGAAGCCCTCAAGGCCAAGGTCGGCACAATGGACTACGTGCAGAACACCCCGCGTGCCAAGGAACTCGAATGCGTCATGAGCAACAACGTCGCTTTCGGCGGCACGAACGCAAGTATCGTGTTCAGCAAGAAGCCGGGCGATGTGCAGAGCCAGGTCGCTAAGGATAAGAAGATTGCTGTGACAGGTATTGGCATTGTAAGCCCGATCGGTAACAGCAAGGAAATTTACCTTGACGCCGTCAAGAACGGTAAGCTCCCGGAATCCGCTTCCATTTGCTCTACCGTCACGAACGACGACTACAAGGAACTCGGCATCAAGATGGCCTTCTACCGCAAGCTCGACAATCTGGGCCAGCTCCAGACCGTGTCCGGCATGCGCGCCCTCAAGGATGCAAACTTTACGGTCACTGAAGACAACGCCAAGCAGATCGGTATCATCGTGGGTACCAGCGAAGGCGGCCTCGGTGCCACTTACGATTTTGAGGAACTCATTGCCGAAGCCGGTAATGCAGGCGGTAGCGCCTTCAAGTTCCCTCACACAGTTTATAATGCCGCCGGTGGCTACCTCTCGATTCTCTCTGGAATCAAGGGCTACGGCGTCACCATCACGACGGGTCCGCTCTCCGGTCTCGATAGCATCGGCTACTCCATGAACGTCATCCACGACGGTCAGGAAGAGGCTATGATGGCTACGGGTACGGACGAAAACCTCCCGATCATCACCGAACTCTGCCAGAAGATGAACGTCGCCGCCGACAAGGTGGTGGAACCGTATTCCAACTCCAATGGCTTTGTGGTGGGCGATGGCTCCGTTTCTATCATCATGGAAACCGAAGACTACGCCAAGTCCCGTGGTGCAAAGGTTTACTGCTATGCCCTCGGTTACGGCAACGGCCGCAAGAACGTGAAGTTCGGCCACATCTCCGGTTCTGACGAAGCTCTTGACCTTGCTATCAAGGACGCTCTCAACGATGCTGGCGTCAGCGTTGACGAAATTGATGCTGTCTGCGGTTTTGCAAACGGCTTCAAGAAGATTGACGATATCGAAAAGGGTGCATACGCACGCGTGTTTGGCGACAAGCTTGCAAGCCTCCCGCTCTTCCAGGTGAAGGAACGCGTGGGCGAAGGCCGTGCCGCTTCTGCGACACTCGCCGCTGCCGAAGCCGCACTCATGCTCGGTGGTGAACTTGCCGAAGAAAACGCCTACTTTATTGCAAATGGCGAAGTTTCTAAGAAGAAGGTCGCAACTGCGGGCTTCAAGAAAATCTTGGTCACGTCCTTTGCTACGGGCGGTTCTTACAGCGCTGTCGTGCTCGGTAAATAATTTTTTGAAGGAGAATTTATAATGAAAGTTGCAATCGTTACTGGTTCTTCTAAGGGAATCGGCAAGGCTTGTGCCCTCCGCCTCGCTCGTGACGGCTACACGGTCGTCGTAAACTACTCCAGCTCTGATGCTGCCGCTCAGCAGACTTTGGACCAAATCAAGTCCGAAGGTGGCGACGGCATGATTTACAAGGCTAACGTCGCTGTTCTTGCCGAAGTCAAGCAGATGGTGCGCGATGTTTTCAAAGCCTATGGCCGCATTGATGTTCTCGTGAACAACGCCGGTATCGTCCGTGACGAATATCTTTTGATGATGAACCCGGATACGCTCGACAAGTGCTTTGACTTGAACGTGAAGGGCTACTTCTACTGCGCACAGCAGGTCGCTGTCAAGATGTACAAGCAGAAGTCCGGCGTTATCATCAACATGTCTTCTGTTTCTTCCAAGTTCGCTCTCGCAGGCCAGGCTGTTTACAGCGCTACGAAGGGCGCCGTGAACTCCTTTACGCAGACGCTCGCCAAGGAACTTGGCGGTTATGGCATCCGCGTGAACGCTGTCGCTCCGGGCTTTGTCGCTACAGAAATGATCGAAGCCATCCCGGAAGAAACTCGCAAGGGCTACCTCGAAAAGGTGCCGCTCAAGCGCTTTGCCTCTGCTGACGAAGTCGCAAACGTCGTTTCTGCTCTCGCTTCTGACCAGTTCGCCTATGTGACGGGTCAGGTGATCGTTTTGGATGGAGGCCTTTCCCTGTGATGAACATTTACCAGATCAGCGAAAAGATTGCCCAGCGTCCGCCGTTCCAGATGATCGAAAAGGTCACGGAACTCGTTCCGAACGAATCTGCAACGGGCATCAAGAATGTCTCTGTAAACGAACCGTACTTCATGGGCCACTTCCCGGGCACCCCGATTATGCCGGGCGTCCTCATTTGCGAAGCCTGCGCCCAGCTTTGCTCTCTCGTTATCGAGAAGCCGGCCGAAGACCTTGAAAAGAACTTGTACGTTCTTTTGAAGATTGACGGTTTCAAGTTCGTGAAGCCCGTGATTCCGGGCGACCAGCTCGAAATCTCCGTCAACAAGACGAAGGGTGGTGGAGTCATCGTCGGCTTTGACTGCGTTGTCAAGGTGAACGGCAATGTCCACGCCAAGGGCTCGCTTACGTTTACGAGCATCCCCAAGGAAAGCTTGGGCAAATAGCGTTTGTCTGACTTTATGTCATTCCGGCCGGAGCCTGCCCTGAGCGTCGTCGAAGGGCCGGCGTTGCTTGAAATGTCATGCCCGACTTCTGTCACCCCGGATTTATTCCGGGGGGGGCATCTCCTAAAAGCGAAGTATTGTATTGTTGATGATTGAGAAAGCGAAAAATATAATTGCTGATTTGTTCTGGAAGTTTGTGCTCATCCTTGTTGTTTACGGGGTGCGCACTTACTTGTTGATTGTCTATCGCCCAAAGATGAAGTTCTTGGGCTCGGTAAAGTCGACGGATTTGAAGCAACCGATGATTATTATTGCAAATCACACGAGCATGCTCGATCCGCTGATGGTGCAGTCCTTGTTCTTCCACAAGCGCAGTATCGTTGTGGCTAAGGATCAGGTCGAAGACCCGCATTTCCATTGGGCGCTTTCGCGTTTCAAAAATGTCATCCCATGCGACCGCTTTAACCTTGATACCGAATGGGCGCTCCTTGCCAAGAAGGAACTCGAAAAGGGCAATTCCGTTATTATTTTCCCGGAAGGCAAGTGCCGTTACGATGGCCTCCTGAACGAGTTCAAGACGGGTTTTGCATTCCTAGCTCGCAGTACGGGGTATCCGGTTCTTTCTCTCGGCATTGACGGCATTTACAAGATGGGGCACCGCACGCAGATTGTGGTGGACGAACCCGAAAAGATTGAACGTGTCAAGGGAATTCCGTCTTCCAAGCATCTTGCAGAACGTAGCGAATATTTCCGCCAGAAGGTCTGGAATTTGAAACAAATTGCTTTGGGACAGCAAGGGGCTATTCTCCCTGTTGCCGCTGAAACGCCTGAAGAAGTTGTTCCTGAGGAGAGCAAGTAAATGAAGATTGGCTTGGCTCTAGAAGGTGGTTCGCGTCAGACGATATTCTCGGCAGGCGTTTTGGACGCTTGGCTCGATGAAGGTATTTATTTCCCGTATATTTCGGGCGTAAGTGCAGGTTGCCATGCGGCCATGAACTTTGTCACGCGCCAGCGCGGTCGTTTCCGCTACATTATCCAGCCGACCAAAATCCAGCAGGGTAGGGATAAGGCTCACCGTATTTTTGATGGAATCCAGAAGGAATGCTATGCGCTCCATTACAATGCTGCGTATGGCGATATGCCGTTCGATTTCCACCTGTTCTTTGGTTCTGGCGTGGAATGCGAATTTGGTCTGACGTGCCTGGAAACAGGTCGTTCGGAATTTTTCCAGGAATACATGAGCGAAAAGCGTTTGCTCGATATCGTAAATGCGAGCAGTGCCCTTCCGATGCTTTTCCCGATTGCCGAGATTGACGGCAAGCATTATGCGGATGGCTGTGTGACTTCTCCGATTCCGTACCAGCGAGCCTTCGAGAAGGGCTGCGACAAGGTCGTTGTGGTCTCGACGCATTACCCCGGCGAAATTGTGACGGACTTCCGCAAGTACCGCGTGATTTTGAATCCGATGTTCAAACGCAAGTACCCGGATTTCTTCCGTGCACTCATGTTGCGCTACAAGCGTTACGAGAAGATGTTTGCCGAGATGGAAAAACTCGAAAAGGAAGGCAAGCTTTTGATTTTCCGCCCGGAAAAAGAAGTCTGTGACCTCTTTGCGACGGATCGTAACGAGCTGGACGAATCCTACAATATGGGACTTGAATACGCCAAGCGCCGCATGAACGACCTCAAAACGTTCATGGAAATCTAGTAGAAAAACGAAAAAGGTCCGCTTCCGCGCGGACTTTTTTGCTATGTCATGCCCGCCTCTGCGCGGACTTTTTTTGCACTGTCACCCCGGCTTTTTTGCACTGTCACCCCGGCTTTTTTGCAATGTCACCCCGGCCACCGTGCCGGGGTCGCCGTCTCGTATAAAAAAAACATTGTCACGAGCGTAAAATTTTCTTTACTAAATTTTGCGAAAATTAAAAACTTACAAAAATGTAAGCATTTGCGCTCTAGACCCTCGTTTTTTTGCGAAAAAAAGCAATCAATAAAACTAATGAAAAACTAACTTACAAAAATGTAAGAAATTGAAGATTTTTACTCCTTTTTCACTTTTTCGGAGCACCCTTTACTATCTTTACAGACGTTAAAACATTAACAATCCAAACTCTCAACGGAGATATATAAAATGGCAATCAAGAATGCTTACCTTCAGAAGGTTTATGACAAGGTCGTCGCCCGTGATCCGGACCAGGCCCTCTT
>CADAWC010000016.1 GCA_902791475.1 Fibrobacter succinogenes | reverse complement strand
TCCCATCCCGAACACGGAAGTTAAGCCTCAGATCGCCGATGGTACCTGGCCCCCGGGCCCGGGAGAGTAGGTCGCCGCTGGATTCACGGGCCCCCTGAGGAACACCTCGGGGGGCCCTTTCCTTTTATGCCACTCGGCTCCATTGCGGAACGGGACTCCGTCTTCGCCTCGCTCCCACCTAAAGGTGGCCATGCCCACGTAAGCGCTGAAGCGCTAAGTGGTCAAAGGTCGCCCCACGGCCGGTCAGTACCGGTCGCTTGCCGCTCATGGCCCTTGCCGGAACACGCCGGGCGGGGCTTTTTCTTTTTTTTGTACCGCCCGTGCAATTTCGCACTGTCATGCCGGACTCCGATCCGGCATCGCCATTCTTGATGTTTTTATTTTATTCTAAACAGACCTGCTGGAAATATCTTGATTTCAGCAATCTCTAGTAACAAATAACTAATAACCATTAACTAAAATTGCTATTCTTTGTCGCATGAATCCTAGAATATCCTTTGTATTGCAGATGTCGCCATCGACCTCGTATGAAAACCTTGAGGCGGTCGCGCGTAACTTGCTCGAAGGATTGAATGTTCTTTTGAATTCAGAACAGGTAAAGTGCTCCATCTTTTTGGATGGGCCTGTGATTGAGGCGCTTTACAATGTGGCAAAGCCGTTGATGTTCGGCAAGATTCAGAATGCGATTCGCAATGGGGTTCTCGAGTTTTTAGGCGGTGGCTATTACGATCCGATGCTTCCGCTTTTCCCGGAAGATTTGCAGACGATGCAGCTGGAGTTGCATCGTGACTACTTGAAAAAGGTGCTTGGCGCAGAACCGCAGGGGTATTTTAATTCCTCGCTGGTGTGGGAGCCGGGCATGGCCGATGTTTTGGAACGCTCGCGTTTTGATTATGCGCTTGTAACAGAAGCGGCTGTGCAAGATGCGCTTGGACGTTCGACGCCTGTTTCTGGCTGGTTTACGCTTGAAGACCGCGGTGCGCTTATTCGCATTGTCCCTGTGTCCGAGGTACTTTCGAAGGCGATTGCTGAGGATAATCTTTCTTGGCGTTCTGTAGCGGAACAATATTGCCGTGATGGAAAGTCTGCTATTGCGCTTTTGGATATTCCATCGGAGCCTGAAGAAATTGTCAATTTCTTTGGTCGCTTTGTAGACTTTGTCGAGATGAATGAGGTTCAGACTAGAACCGTTGGTTTTGCGGTAGATCAGCTTGAAACTTGCGGTACGATTAGCTTCCTTGTTTCGGCGGGCCGCAGGCTAGGGTTGCCTTCGACGGCACGCACTTGTCGTGAACTTTTGATTCGCCGACCAGAAATCAATATGCACCACAAGTTTTTCCTGAATTTGTACAGGAGAGCTCGCAGTGTGCTTTCGGGCAAGAAGTGGCTTGAATTCTGCCATGCGCTTTTGCCGGCAATGGCACCGCTTTATTTTAGGGATATGCACAACCGCTCGGGCATGCGTTCCATGATGGTGCGCAAGCGCTCGAACCGCATGTTGCTTTCGGCATCGCAGATTCTTGATGACCTTACTGGATTTTCAGGGCTTCGCGTAGATGTGTGCGACTTTTTGCTCCGTGGCAAAAAAGTTCTGTTTTGCGAAAACCCGGAATCGTCTTACTTGCTGGATTGCCGCATTGGCGGGGCACTCCGTGCTTGGAATTACAAGGGTGCAAAGATAAATCTTGTGAACTCTTGGCGTGATGACGGTGAACCCTCGTTTGCCTTCTTGGATTGCCTTGTGCCGAATGTAGACTTTACGCCGGTCAAACTTGAACAGATGCTCTACGACCGCAAGCATTTGCTTGCAGATCCGTATGACTACCGGATTCTGCGTTCGGATGTCGGCACGGAGATTATGTTAGACGAGGAACAGGGCTTTGACAATGAAGAGCGCAAGGCTTTGTTCAAAATAAAGAAAGTCTTTACGTTCCAGGGCGACGCTGCCAAGTTTACCGTTTCGTATGCGATTGACAATCTTGCGTACGTGAACACGAAGGGCTATTTCGGGACTATTCTCGAGCTCGGACTATTGTCGCATGGCGATGTTAACAAAGTCTGGATTGACGGCAAGAATGTCAAGTGGAATATGGTAGAACCGCTTTTGTACCCGGATGGCCAGTTGCTTGAAATTCGCGATGAAAAGAGTGGCTGTGTGTTCCGCATGGCTTTTGACCGACCGACGTCTATATTTATTGGTTCCATTTTTGGGGCAACTTCAACCGCAGCACCGCAAGCGTTCCAAGGCATTCGCGTGTTCCCGTTCTGGAATGCTCCGTTCAATGTGCTTGACCGCAAGGCGTTCAAGATTTCTGTATCGGTGACGAAGAGGTAATCTGTGCGCGCGGACTTGATTGACATTCAGGTAGAAGATCGCGGCGAAGAAGTCGAAATTTCGCTGTACGGGATTCTTGGCGAATACCAACTTTCGGCTGTCCGTGAAAAGCTTGAAATGCTTGTGCGCGGCCCAGGCGTGTTCTTCTTTGTGAATCTCCAGAACGCCCGTTTCACGACAGAAGCTTATCGCGGCTTGTTCCTTGAAATTCTGAATTTGGTCAAGCAACAGAATGCGACTCTTATTTTGTTGTTTGATAGCGAAGAACTGCACGCTTATTTTGAACGCTACCGCAACATTTTTGAAATTTACAAGAACCGCGAGGATTACCGCAAGTCTGGCATCTCCAAGCAAGTCAATCTTGTTGGCGTACATTACGAAAAAAAGTCGATTAGCCTTTCTCCTGGCTTTGCAATTTCTGTAGCGTTGTTCCTGATAGGTTGGGCTGTTACGTTATTTGTTATTGTCGTGGGACAGGGGCGTGAAATTTCTGATAAGCAGGCGCAGATTACGGCGCTCGAAAGCCAGAAGGCGCGTTACATCCGCGAAATAGACCGCCTGGAATCGGCGATTGGCCCGATGCGTAAGCTAGGCGTTGTGCAGGACACGACTTTGCTGAGTTCCTTTGGCGCTATCCAGGACTGGGTTACTTATTTGGAATATTTGGAGAAGACTCGTCGTGAAAAAAAGTAGCGTTCGTCTCTCCGCGATGAGCGTAAGCGTCCTGTTTATCATTGGCTTTGCGGTTTTATTTTTCTTTGCGAGCGAATGGTATTCCAATCGTGTCAAACTAGAAAAGTTATCTTATAAGGAACGAATCCTCCATAATGATATGGAACATTTGGAGGTGGTGGGCAAGTGGACTCTCGATTACGTGAAAATCGAAAAGGCTCTTACGTACATGCTTGGCGATCGCATCTCCGAGGTGAGTTTCCGTATTCTGGTGGAGCACTTGTGGCAAATTTCGCAGTCTTATTCGCTGGACCCGTTGATTGTCCTTGCGGTTGTCGCGCAGGAAAGCCGTGGAAACCCGCTTGCCCGTGGACGTTTCCAGACGGGTAAATTTTCGGGCGCGCTTGGTTTGATGCAGATAAAGTTGGAAACCGCTAAAAAAATTGGTCGTAGGTTTGGCCTTGTTATAGAAAGCGAAGACGACTTGATGCGCCCGGAAGTAAACGTGGTTGTGGGTTCCGCCTATCTGATTCGTCTGATTGGAAAGTATGGTAATTTGAGAGAGGCGCTTGTGGCATACAATCTTGGCCATACCGCTGTCGATAAATTGCTGGAAAAAAATGCCCCGCTCCCAACTTCCTATTACGAGGGTGTTATCGCTAAATACAAGGATCTTGTGGCACACTGTTCGTTTTGAGAAGGTTTTTAGTTAGTAGTTACTAGAGATTGCAATAAGAACATTTCTAGTAACTCAGAACTCTTAACTGAGAACTATAATCCTGCTAACGAATCACTGTTTACTCCCTACTTTCCAACGACTATTGACCAATGACCAATATCTTTTTTCTAAATTCTAGCTGTGATTAGGAATTTGTTTTTTATTCTTGCAATGACGGGAATCGCCTTGGCGGGCGAAGTCCGTTATGACTGTTTGCGCTTTGTGGAACAGGGGCTTGCGAGTGACCCGCAGATGGAAGAACTGCGTTTCGGCACCGAATTCAAGAAAAATAAGATTAAGTCGCTCAAGTCCGAAGTTATTTTGCCGACTTTCTATGTATCCATGATGGTGGGGCCTGCTCCGGGTCTCAAGGAATACAACGATTACTATTTCAATCAGTCTGGCGATACTTTAGGTGTTGAAAAGGCCGAAAAGTATGACTTTTCTAGAATGGGCCCCTTCTGGGGTGTTGAAGCCAAGTTTATCCAGCCGCTAAATTTGGGCCAGTACCGTACGGGTAAACAGGCTCTAGAAGCTGACTTGCAGCAAAAGACTTTTGAAATCGAAAACTCGACGCTCAAGAAAGAAGTTGAACTCCAGAGCTATTACTACAACTATCTCCTTGCTCTTGAAATGAAGCGCATTGCCGCAGACGCCCAGAAGCAGGTGGACAAGGCTTACGACCAGCTTGAAGAAGCTTTGGACGAAGATGAGCCGACTGTTTCGCAGACGGATCTTTTGAACTTGAAGGCGAAAATGCATACGGTCAAGGAAGGCGTAATCGAGGCTGACCTTGGCATGAAGCGCGTGCAGTTGGCGATTCGCTTTGCTCTTGGCTTGCAGGATGGCGATACTTTTGCAGCCGAAGATACAATCCTTGCGATGAGACCGGAACCGATGCCGACTGAGGATCAGGTCCGCGAATTGACCATCAAGCACAATCCGGAACTGAAACAACTCGAAGCGGGTTTACGCGCTCGTCGATTCCAGATGGATTTGGCGGAGGCTAAGCTTGCTCCCGAATTCTTTGTCATGGGACAATTTGAGTATGTGAAAAGCTGGGCCGGAAACCGCAACGTGCTCCAGAAAAACGCGTTTGCCCAGGATGCCGTGAACAAAATTTCGGGACTTATTGGTGTTGGTTTAAGGTATCGTTTGAATTTCTGGAAAAGTTGGGAAGATTTCCGTCAAGCTAAAACGGAATATCGCGGTCTTAAGCTGAAAGAAAACTATGCCTCGGAAGGGCTTGTGGCTAAGGCTATTGAACAGTATTATCAGGTGGTGGCCGCTAAGGGCAAGCTCGACGCTTTGCGTGAAAGCCTGCGTGCGACGGAGTCGCTTTTGAAAGATGCGGCCATGAAATATGACCTCGATAAGTCTCAAACTAGTGCGCTTGTTTCTGCTTATACGCAGAATATAACCATGCAAAAAGATTATTATTTCGCAGTTTGCCGATATAACGTCGAATTTGCCGGATTAGTGGCAAAGATGGGGTTGTCTCTTAGCGACTATAAAACGTATTTTAAGTAAAAAAGAGGAGATTCTAAGATGTTTAAGAAAATTTTGATCGCTATTGCCTGTGCTTCGCTCTTGTCTTTTGCTGCCGAAGATCCTGTATCTGTTGTGAAGAGCAAGGACATCGAATTGCAGAACATCATCAAGAAGTCCAAGCGTACCGCTAAGGAAACGGAACGCGTTAAGAACCTTTTGAATGATTCCTTTGACTTTGCCCTCTTGGCCAAGAAGTCTTTGGCTGCTAGTGACTGGAAAGCTCAGGACGAAGCTTCTCAGCAGAAGTTCGTTGCAGAATTCCAGCGCATGGTCCGCAACTCCAGTGCAAATCGCTTGGAACTTTATCGCGCCGATTCTACAATTTATGAACCGGCCAAGATGAAGGGCTCGGACGATGCTCGCGTTGTGGCTCACTTGTGGAACAAGGGCAAGGAATCGGTGCTCGAATACAAGATGACACTTGTGAATGGCAAGTGGAAGGCTTGGGACCTGGTTATCGATGACCTTTCTACAGCTCGCAACTATAAGGAACAGTTCAGCAAAATCTTGAAAGAGAAGAGCTTTGCCGAATTGATCGATATTATCAGCAAGAAGGCTGACGAAGCCGAAAAGTAATGGGCCTTCTTTCCTGGCTTTTTTGTTCAATTCTCGTTGTAGCGCTTGTGCTACTGCTTTTCCCGTTTGCGTTTCGAATTGATTTTGAGGCCGGGGAGCGCGGTGTGCGGGCGCTTTTCTTTTTTTTCAAGAAGAAGGTTTACGAGTACGAAAAGAAGTGGAAGGAAGATGCTGGCAGTAAGGAGCTGGCGGTGGATAGTGAAAAGCTGGAGCCGCAAGATGCGCCTAAAAGTGTGACGCAAGATGCGCCGCCGATGGTTGAAGCTGTTGCGAAAAAGCCAGCAGAATCTCCCAAGACGGAGCATTTAGAAGCGAGTGACGATGGTGCTGGTAACGAGAGTACGCAACCTGCTGAAGTGAAATCTTCGCCAGTTGTTGAAGTTTCGTCCGATGTGAAAGCCGCGGAATCCGAAAATTGCGATTCCGAGAAGTCTGGTGATGAGAAACCCGCTGAAGATTCAAAGCCGAAAAAGCCTAAACGCAAGCTTTCGGACCGTGAATTTTGGACCATCATTTTGACTCCGGATTTTGATGCTAGGGCGTTCAAGTACATTCTGAAAATTTTGAAGGCGGTGCTTACACTCTTCCGTGTGCGCTTTAGCGATTGCTTTGTCGAGGGCATCCGCTCGGATTACCAGACTATGGGCTATATCGCTGCGGTGAATGGATTCTTGAAAGCGTACCCGTACGTTGGCGATTGGGACTTGAGAATGGACTGGTGTAACGAAAAGGAACTCCGCGCTGTTGGTTCGGTGCGTTTGAGCATTACGTTGCTCCGCATTTTCTGCTTTACTTTGGAAACGCTTGTGCTGGCTGGAATTTTGGCGTTTAGCTTTTGGCGCCGTCGCACACATGTGATTAAAACAAATGAACTTCCGCAACTCGGTTTTATCCGCAGGCGGATTCTTGAATTTATTTTGGAGGACTGATGGCTGTTTTGACTTTGGAACGTTTGCTTGCTTCGATGGGCTTTGGCAGCCGCAAGGATGCGCGTGGATTAGTGCGCATGGGCCTTGTGGAACTGGATGGCAAGGTTCTCGATGACCCGTTCATGGAATTCAAGACACGTCCGGAGTTCATCACGGTGAATGGCGAAGAAACGCCGACGGTCGAGAAGTTGTACGTGATGCTTTTCAAGCCAACGGATGTGGAGTGCAGCCACAATGCCCGTGACCACAAGCCTGTGTACGATTTGCTGCCGGAACGCTTTACGGCAATGGGCATCCAGTCCGTCGGACGCTTGGATGCGGATTCTTCGGGGCTCTTGTTGCTCTCGAATCAGGGAGACTTTATCCACAAGGTCGAAAGCCCGAAGAAGGGACTCTGGAAAAAGTATCGCGTAACGCTTGCACGCCCGTTTACAGATGCGCAGAAGGCGGAACTCTTGGCGGGTGTGATGCTCAAGGACGAACGACGTCCGGTGCTGGCTCGCAAAATCGAAGTGAACGGAGATGCCGTGGACATCTCGATTGGCGAGGGACTGTACCACCAGGTTCGCCGCATGTTCGCCGCAGTCGGCAATCATGTTGAAACGCTTGAACGCATTGCGATTGGACCGGTTGTTCTGGATCGTACGCTGGGTGAGGGCGGTTGGCGATTCCTCACCGAAGAAGAAGTCGCTGCACTGTCGTAATAAAGGAGATGCCCGCTTACTTCGACTGCGCTCAGCACAGGCTCCGGCGGGCATGACAAAGAAAAGCCGGCGTTCAAGCCGGCTCTTTCGTATCAGGCGTTTGCGTAGCCTGAGTTAATAGGTTCAACGTTCGTTTAGATGGAATCGTAGTCGCTACCGACGTGCACGATTTCGTTTTCTGCTTCGAGTTCCGGCTGTACAGATGCTTCGCCGAGGATGCCTTCGAGCGAATTGATCTTGTCCTTAATGTCGTTGCTGAACTTGAATGTCGGGACCAAGCGTTCGTCGATGAGGACTGTTTCGCCAGTGCGGGGATTGCGTGCCGGGCGAGCCTTGCGAGGCTTGCAGGCGAACGTGCCGAAACCGCGAATTTCAATAGTATTGCCTTCGATAAGCTTCTCGCCGAGGAGGTCGAGGAACTGTTCGACAACAATTTTAATATCATTGCGCACAAATCCGGTGGATTTGGCGATTTCCTGAATAAGAGATTGTTTAGTTATATTAGCCACGCACTAAATATAAGTTTAACATAGACTTAGAGTGATGGTTGATGTGAAATTAAATATCTTTTTCGGGTTCACATTGCGGAATATTTGTGAATAGTTGTGACTTAAATGTTGAAGATTGATAATTTGCCTAAAAAGGTCCGTTTTAATCTCCGAAACAAGGAGATTTTCCCCAATACAATCCTCAGTCCGATGGATGGAGTGACTGATGCTCCGTTCAGGAGGCTTTGCCGGGTGCTTTCGGGCGACCGCATGGGACTTTTGGTCTCTGAGTTTGTTCCGACCGATGGCGATGCTGTGTTCAATCCGGATGGTCACAAGCAACTGAAGTTTTTCCCCGAAGAGCGCCCGTTTGGCGTTCAGATTTTTGGGCGTTTCCCGGACCGTATGGCTGCTGCTGCCGGCAAGATTGCCGAACGTTATCACCCGGAATTTATCGAAGTGAATGCGGGGTGTCCGGCGCCGAAGGTGGCGGGCAAGGGGAGCGGTTCTGGGCTTTTGCGGGACTTGCCCCGCTTGCAAGAGATTCTGCACGACGTGAAGGCGGTTTTGGACGCAAAGACGCCGGAGATTCCGCTTACGCTTAAGTGCCGTATAGGCTGGGACGACGAAAGCATCAACGTGATGGAAACACTGAATATTGCCGAGGGCGAGGGCGTTGAAATGCTCACAGTTCACGGTCGCACGCGTTTGCAGGGGTATAACGGACTTGCGAACTGGGACTGGATTGGCAAAGTCGCCGCCGCGGCAAAGATTCCCGTGATTGGCAATGGCGATGTGAATAGCGTCGAATGCGCTCGCGAACGCATCAATACTTACGGCGTTTCGGGTGTGAGCATTGGGCGTGGGGCGATGCATAACCCGTGGATTTTCGGGCAGATTGCCGATGCGTGGGAAGGTCGCGAAAAGCATGTGATTACCGCGCAAGAAGCGCTGGATGTGTTCCCGCTCTATTACAAGTTTAAGATTGAGGATGGGGCAACGGAAATGAATGCGATGGGTCGCATGAAACAGCTCGCCGCAAGACTGTGCAAGGGGTTTGTGTTAGACGAGAAATATTGTCATCCTGGAGCCGAAGGCGATAGGATCCAAGAGAGCGATAACGTCGCGATGTCGGTGCGGCAGGCGCTTCTGACGTGCCAGTCGGCATCGGAAATGCTCGACTGTGTGCAGAAACTCAAGGAAGGGATTGCCCGCGACATGGTTTTTGAACCGGAACGCCTCGTAAACCTCAACGGCGCCAAAGAAACTGAATTAAAATTCGGTGACCAGTTCAAGGGACGATAATATTATTAATAAATGCGTGAAAAAATAACTGTATAAGAAATTATTGTTAATCGTCGAGAGAATAAAGCGTCGGCCAAAAAACGAGTGTTGCGACGGGCTGCTTGCAGACCGGCATAACCGAGTGAAGCCGCTGACGCCGTAGGCGTCAACTCCGAGCTGGGGCCCCGCCCGCATGACGTACTTTTATTATTAAAAAAAATGATGAAGTGCTGATTCTTTCAGCATAAAAATGGTACTCAAAAAAAATCTCAAAAATTTGCGTTAGTCTATTGACTTTGAGTCAAAAATTGAGTACATTTGGAGCATGGACAAGTTTGTTGACATATTCCAGTTTACTCATTTCCGCAAGTACTTGGATGAATACCAAACGGCTCGTGTGCAGACTGACCCTGAATTTACCAGGGCTGGGGCCTGCGCCTTGCTTGGTCTCCCCAAAACTCGCAGTTACTACAACGATATCGTCAAAGGAAAAAAGCTCACCGGGCGCATGATTCCCAAGTTCGTGGAAGTTCTTGGACTCAATAAGAAAGAGGCCAAGTACTTTGAAACGATGGTGAATTTTGACCAAGCAAAAACGACGATGGAACGCAATGCGTTTTTTGATGAACTCATCAAGCAGCATCCGGATCCACACCACATCTTGAATGAAGATGCCTACGAGTATTACAACCACTGGTATAATAGCGTGTTGTTTACAGCGTTGGATGTGATGGATGTTTCGGATGATCTTGAGCCGATTCAAAAGCGCATTTTCCCGAAGGTCTCCGTGGGGACTTTGAAGCGTTCGCTCGAATTGCTGGAACGCATTGGCTTTGTACGCAAGAACGAAGACGGCTTCTGGAAAAGCTCGCGCGATTCGGTGAGTAGCGGGGCTTACAACAATAACGACTTGGTTCGTCAATACCAGTTGCAGTGTTTTGAACTTTCGAAGCAGGCGTTACTTGCTGATGACGATAATCCGTCGGACATGGGAACGTTCACGTTCAGTGTTTCGGACGATGCGTATAAAGAAATCGCCTTGGAAATTCAGAATTTGAAGGCCAAGGTGCGTAAAATCATTACGCAAGACAAGAAAGAAGCGACTGGAGTTCACCAGTTGAATATTCACTTGTTCACGAATTTGAAAAAATAAAACGAGGAGGAATAATTATGATTACTGATAAAATTACAAAGATGGGCGTTGCGCTTGCTATGCTTGGTCTTGGATTGCTTGCCGCTTGCGGTGATACCAATGTGGCATCGTCGTACAGCGAAACGCAGACGGGAAAGCCCGTGATTCGGTCGGGAATGCCTATTGCCGAACTGGATACGACTTATATCCGCAAGATTATTGACGAAGGCGGTGACGGTTGCCATATGCTTGCCAAGAGTGCTGTTGATGTAGAATCGGATGACGTGACTGAGATTGATAGTGCTGTTACAGAAACGACTATTGTTATGGCCCGTATTACTTGCAAAAGCTATAATGATATTCATCTATTTATAAAAACAAGAGCGCAAGTGGTCGATGATGCTGGGGCTCCTGTTGTGGGGGCGATTGTTTATGAAAAAGATTGTTCCTTTGATGATAAAAGTTGCCAGCATGTTACGGATAAGGATGGCTATTTCTATATAGATAGCGTAAACTTCCTTACGTATTTGCAAATGGATAATCCTAAAAATACATATCTTCCTGAATATCAAATAATCCAGTTGCGTGCACTTTCTGCGGATTCCAACTTCGGTGCGTTGGTCAGTTTGAATTTTGCTGCAGCCACTGTTGAATCTGTTGATGATATAGCTGTTGCGGATTTGGGAAAAATAGTTGTAGAACCTGTGTACTCGGCAAAAGTGTATTTAGATTCCCTTTTTGCGACTGTCGATGAAAATACTCCGGAAAGCGATAAGCCCTATATTGAAGAATGGAATAAAAAATTGACGAAAAATCTCGGGGATGAGGGTGATGGCATTTGCGTTGCGTTGAATGAAGTCGAGGTTCCCCCTGATGATCGTTTTGTTCCATCCTTTTTCTACCCTTGCTATAAGGTGACGGAAGATGACTATAAGAATGGGTACGTCACCTTGTTTGGTCTGCCTGAAGGAAAATATAGAATTGATATCGATGGATTTTGGTGTAAGTATCTTCCCACTTTGGTGGTGGAAAAGCCTTAGACTGCGTTTAATACTGTGAGGAGGAAAAGTTTCAGTGGCTCTTTGGGGTCGCTGAAATTTTCGTTTTTTGTAATACTTGCTTTTTTTAGCTGTTTTTAGTGGGGTGCGGCGAAAATAGATGTCCTTTTAATCTTGCGGGTGGACTCTAAATTTTCTAAATTGCCGCGCGGAAATTTCAAAACAGGACATTGAGAATGAACTACAATCCTCTCGCTCAATCTTTGAACGCCGAACTTTCCGCTAACGGTTGCTGCGTTCTTGATATGCTCTCTGAACAGGGCAAGGCCATTTTCTTCCCGCGTAAGGGTATTCTCGGCCAGGGTGCCGAAGCCAAGGGCTCCGACATCAATGCGACTATCGGTACAGCTCTCGAAGACGATGGTTCTCCGCTCGTTCTGGACTGCGTTCTCAAGTCTCTGAATCTCCCGAAACAGTCCTTCCTCTATGCACCGAGCTTCGGCAATCCGGACCTCCGCAAGGAATGGAAGGCACAGGTCGTGAAGAAGAACCCGACGCTTGCCTCCAAGAACTTCAGCACGCCGGTCGTGACCTGCGCTTTGACGCACGCCATCAGCTGCGCTGGCTACATGTTCCTCGATGCTGGCGACGAAGTGATTATCCCGGACCTCTACTGGGACAACTACGAACTCGTGTTCGAAAACGCCCGTGGCGCAAAGATCAAGACGTTCAACACCTTCAAGAACGGTGGCTTTGACACGGAAGCCTTGAAGGCCGCTCTCGCCGAAAGCAAGTCTAGCAAGAAAGTCGTTCTCCTCAACTTCCCGAACAACCCGACTGGCTACACCGCTACTGAAGTGGAAGCTGTCGAAATTGCAAAGATTCTCACGGAATGCGCTGCTGCCGGTAACAAGGTTGTCGCTCTCCTCGACGACGCTTACTTTGGACTCGTCTATGAAGAAGGCGTGACGAAGGAATCCCTCTTCGTGAAGCTCGTGGACGCTCACGAAAACCTCCTCGCCGTGAAGCTCGATGGTCCGACTAAGGAAGACTACGTTTGGGGCTTCCGCGTTGGCTTTATGTCCTTCGGTTTCAAGGGCGCAACTGAAGCTCAGCTCAAGGCTCTCGAAGATAAGGCTGCCGGTACGGTCCGTGGCAACATCTCTAACGCTCCGTCCATCAGCCAGAAGATTTTGCTCGCTGCTTACCAGAGCGCCGAATACGCTCAGCAGAAGGCTGAAAAGTACGCCACCTTGAAGAAGCGTTACGACATCATCAAGGAAGTCTTGGCCGCACATCCGGAATACAAGGAAGCCTTTGAACCGATGCCGTGCAACAGCGGTTACTTTATGTGCATCAAGCCGAAGGGCGTTGACGCCGAAGAACTCCGCCAGAAGCTCATCAAGGATTACAGCACGGGCACGATCATGCTCTCCGGCCTTATCCGCGTTGCATTCAGTGCGGTCCCGACCGAAAAGCTCGGCAAGCTCTTTGAAAATATCTATAATTGCATCAAGGAAATGAAATAGGTATTAGGGATTAGGTATTAGGGTTTAGTTGAAATAATCGTGGCGAAGCCACCCATAAAACGACGCACGAAGTGCGCGATACTTAATCCTAAAACCTGTAACCTATAACCTAAAACCAAACCGGAGATTCCATGTCCAATAACGCGACCTTAAACTACAACGGAAAAAGCTACGAACTCCCCGTCGTTGATGGCACTGAAGGCGAGCACGGGCTCGATATCAGCGCGCTGCGTAAGAGTTCTGGCCTTGTCACGCTGGATTACGGTTACTTGAACACCGGTAGCACCAAAAGCTCAATCACGTTCGTCGATGGCGAACATGGTGTGTTGCGCTACCGAGGATACTCCATTGAAGATTTGGCCGAAAAGGCGACTTTCCCGGAAACCGCTTGGCTTCTGATTTACGGTGAACTCCCGAATCAGGAACAGTTGAGCCATTTCCGCACGCTTTTGACGGAAAACGCTTTGTTGCACGAAAACTTGCTGCACTTCTTCCGCGAAATGCCGCCGGGAGCCCATCCGATGGGTATTCTCTCGTCCGTGGTGAACGCTGTTGGTCTTTTCACGCCGCGTTTCTACGACGATGAAAACATCGCTAGTGCATTCGAACTCACGACCGCTGGTCTCATTTCCAAGATCCGCACGATTGCCGCATTTGCCTACAAGGCAAGCATCGGTGAACCGTTCGTGTACCCGGAAGCGGAACGCAGCTACTGCAGCAACTTCCTCAACATGATGTTCAGCAGTAAGGCTCGCCCGTACCACCCGGATCCGATTATGGAAAAGGCGCTCAACACGCTTTTGATTGTCCATGCGGACCACGAACAGAACTGCTCCACTTCGACCGTTCGTATGGTGGGCAGTTCTCAGGCTAACCTTTACGCTAGCATTTGCGCTGGTATTTGTGCCTTGTGGGGGCCGCTCCACGGTGGTGCAAACCAGGCTGTGCTCGAAACGCTTCTCCGCATCCAGCAGAGCGGCATGACGATTGAGCAGGTGATGGCAAAGGCCAAGGACAAGAACGATCCGTTCCGTCTTTCTGGTTTTGGTCACCGCGTTTACAAGAGCTACGACCCGCGCGCGAAGGTCTTGAAGAAGCTCATGTACCAGGTCTTCGAACGCGAACACGTTCACGATCCGCTTTTGGATGTGGCTATCAAGCTCGAAGAAGCCGCCCTCAAGGACGATTACTTCATTGAACGTAAGCTTTACCCGAATGTCGATTTCTACTCCGGCATTCTCTACCGCGCTATGGGCATCCCGACGAACATGCTTACGGTGATGTTCGCCATTGGACGCTTGCCGGGCTGGATTGCCCACTGGAAGGAAATGCACGACGATCCGCAGAGCAAAATCAACCGTCCGCGCCAGATTTACATTGGCAAGAACGAACGCCCGTGGATTGATAGGGACAAACGATAAGCTTTTTGCCGCAGCTAAGGTCGCTGGACTTGTTCTTTAAATGTCCAGCTTTAGCAGCTGTAGATAGTTTCGCTTGGCGTAGAGAACTCGATGGATCTGAACCATGTTGCTCCGGACAACATAGAACATTAAGTATTTGTCTATGGGAATGACTCTGTAGCCAACAAGTTTCAGCAGCGAGTCCTGATAGACTTTGTAGATAAACGGGTGCGTCTTTAGGATTCTCACCTGTTCAAGAAATTTTTCGAAAATGGAATTTGAAGATGTCTTCAGAACATTCGCAAAATAGGACTTGATTTCGGTCAGGTCTTTCTGTGCTGAAGGTGTGACGACGACGTCGTACTTTTTAGCCATTCATCAGGTCCTTCAAGAATTTTTCCGCATCGGCGCATTCTGCACCGCGTTCTACTTCAGAGATTGCTTCGGCAAGTTTTGAATACAGTTCCAACTGCGCCATCTGTTTTTCGTAACATTCGATAGACATCACGACCATGTCTCCCACGCCGTTTTTGGTGAGGTACATGGGCTCGTCGTATTTGTGGACGGTCTCGGCAACACTTGTGAAGTTGTTTCGTAAATCAGAAATCGGTCGAATGGTCGGCATAGCGGACTCCTTTATTACGATAATATAATATCATAATTATGATAAGTCAAGCGCAAAAGAAAACTTGAAGTTGACCAATGACCAAAATCATCACGTTAAATCACTTTCGGGCGGCCGCTCCGCATGGACAACAGGGAATCGACCATTTCGTTCCAGTGTTCCAATACGACTTTGCCGATAGCGGGGTCGTACATTTTGCCTAGATTTTTTTCGATTTCTTCACGGCAGTAGTCCAAAGACATGGCGTCGCGGTAAACTCGTTTGCTCGTCATGGCGTCAATGGAGTCTGCGATGGCAATCACGCGAGCGCCTATGGGGATGTCTTCGCCTTTGAGGCCTTCGGGGTAGCCACGGCCGTCGTAGCGTTCATGGTGGTGCAACACTATTTGCACCATTTCGTGCGTGTAGTTCGACTGCATTAGAATCTTTGCGCCAATGACCGGATGCTGCTTGATGATTTCGAATTCTTCGTCGGTAAGTTTTCCCGGTTTTGTAAGAACGTTGTCTCGAATGCCGATTTTGCCGATATCATGCAGGTGTGCCGCGTGAGTAATCAGCGATATTGAACTTTCTGAAAGGCCTAGAGAGCGTGCTATCAATTCAGAGTAGGCTTTTACGCGTTCAGAATGGTGAGCCGTATAGGAATCTTTAGCTTCTTCGACTGAAATCAGGCAGGAAATCAAGTCCTTGAGGTTCTGGTTTTCGTCGTTTTCAACTGGCTTGTGATAATGCACCTTGTCGCGATACATGTTCAAGTCGGCTTCCATTTTCCAGTCGCTGATGGACTTGCGAATTCCGGAATCGCTGCGCAGGCGGCTTGCGCCTACAGCTATCGACAGATGGTAAAGCGCCTTTTTATTGTATTCGTTGATGTTCTTTTGCAGTATGGAATACAGCGGATAGTGAGAATCTATCGGAACATGCGTGATGACGGCAAATTCATCGCCGCCGATTCTAAAGCAGTTCCCGCTGGTGCCGTAGGTGTTTTTGATGGCTTTGGCGGCGGCCTTGATCAATTCGTCACCGGCCTGGTGGCCGAAGGTGTCGTTTGCGTATTTGAGGCCGTTCACGTCCATCAGGAACATGGTCCAGGAATCTTCCTTGGAATCTTCTTGATTGATGGTTTCTAGAAGTGCATCGAATGCGAGCCTGTTTTCGAGTCCTGTCAGGCTGTCCGTCGTTGCGACATCTTGCAGGTGCTCGTTCATGACACGCAACCTGCTGTTGATCTGTTCCAGTTCAAACGACGTTTCGCGAATGAATGTGGCCATGCGGGCGGCGAGTGGCAAACGGGTAGATTTTTCATCCGGAATTATGACGCCTTTGGCGTGTCCCCGTTTTGTAATGGCGCCTTCGCGCATTGATGCAATGACGAGCGTGATGTTATGTTGGTTTAAAAATCCCTTTTCGCGCAAGAATTCACCGTGCGAGAAAAATCCTGTGCTGGAGGCGAGCCCCTTGAACGCTGTAATTTCGTATGTCGGTTCGTGCTTGGACCAAAATGCCTTTCGAGCCGCACAGGAGAATATGTGCATGACTTCGGGGGCGAACAGTTCGGCGCTTTCGCTTTCGGTTTTGATTTTTTCGAGAATCAGTTGCGGCTCGCCATACGAGAGGCGGACGATTGAACCCTCGTCAATATCCGAAGACATGGTGAGCGACCCGTCCGGATTGCTGGCACCTGCGGCACGCACGATGGAAATTCCGTTGTGCTCGTAGAGCATCGGAAACTCAAGGGCGTTGTAGAAAAAGTTGTTGTCGTTTTTGATGTTCAGGTACTTGTTGTACACTTCGTAAGCGGGGAGGCTGCTCAATTCGTAAAGGACGTTGCCTTTGGAACGAGTGACGTGGAAGTTACGGCCGATGGGCTTCCATCCGCTAATCTTACGGGATTCTACATAAAATTCCGGACCGCCGTAGAATACAACTAAAATGCCTGATGTGGAGTGACCGCCCACGGATGAAAATACGCAGGAATTCGGGCTCGTGATGTCGGGGGAGCAGACGATGCCGCCAAAAATCTGGATGTTCGGGGCCAAGGCGTCGAGCCCTTCGCAAAGATTCGTTGTCGAAAACGGCGAAATGCAGTGGTAGATTTCAACCGCTTTTACCCAGGGGTTCTGCTTGGCTTCTTCCACGATTTCGTGGGCGATGTCGCTGATGGACTTGTTGGAAAAGTCGTACTGTAAAATCTGGATCTTTGTCGTCGGCTTTTCGAAAATGATGGCGGATACAGAAATTTCGCTTGCTTTTTCGCAGTTGACGATGTTTCCGCTAGTGGAGTTTCCGAACCACGGCGTGTTGGGGAAGACGTGCTCCAGGGTTGCCCAAACGGGTTTTAGCTTTTCTGGATCCAGTTCTTCGGAATGAATCTGGAAGCATACCGTTGGCGAACCGTTTTCTTTGCACCAATTGCTAAAATCGACAAGTTCTTTTTCAAATGTTGCCGTATCGTTAAATGCAAAAATCCTGTTTTTCATTTCGGGTTCCCCTTCCTGTTACGCCAAAGCGTAATTCGACTTAGATAATATATCATTTCTAGGCCGGATGTGGCTAAGGAAATGTTGAAATGAGGGAATCTTGGGACGAAAAACGGATGTTTTTGACTCAGATTACAAGGCCTGGATTTCTTCGATGGTAAAACCGGTTCGCTTAGATATGATTTCTACAGGAACACCATCTTCACGAAGCCCCTTTGCCATGACCTTTTTCTCCGCTAAAGCTTCAGCCTTAGCTTCTGCTCTGCCCTCTTCCTTGCTTTCATGAAGGTCAAATTCGTAAGTCATATACTTGTTCCTTATGAGAGTGTCGGCTTTGTAAAAGGACACTTGGTCGTTGATTGTTTCTGTTTCGCGAGAATCTGCATTTCTAGTTGCAAAGTATTTCATGTACGCTTTGACAACTGGGTTTGTGAAATCCTCGTACTTGTTAAAATTATAAAAATTTTTGAAGGTGTGGTCGTTTAAAGTGATGCTTGAATCCTCGCGAGCCCTATTCTCGAAATGATAAACGGGGAGTCCGCGCTTGAAGATGTCCATAGGACATAGGAAAATAATGTATTGTTCTTTTAAGTCTGTGTAATACCCTCCTTTAGATAAAGCCACTCCGTCGCCAACGCTTTGATAGTATCTCGCGCGTTGGGGGAGTTCTTTGGTATCGACCATTTGACGCCTACGGCGTCAGCGGCTTCACTCGGTCATGTGCGCCTGCAAGCAGTCGCCCGCGACTCTCGTTTTGCACGCTACTGCATTTCCAAATCAAGCGGACACCTTTGTGCTCTGCATCGTAGCTCAGGACTGCTTCTGAAACTGGTGTTTCTAGATGGTCAATTTTGATGTCTAACAAATGCTCGATGAATGGTTTTGCTATATGTTTGTTGCTAAAAACGAGTCCGAACATAATCGGGTCAGTGATATCAAGATCGTCAAAAGATTTTATGTTCATTTATTTGCTCCTTCAATAGTTTTCGGGAGCCGTAATATACACAATCAAATTGTAGAAAGGGCTTTTTATGTAAATTTTGCAAACAACCGTTTGCAAAAATGGCGATTTTGCAACCTATGGTTAGCAAGGTGGAGAGGTCTCTTGCATTTGGTTTTGCAGGAGACTATTTTTGTAATTGATATTGTTTGATGAGGTTGTATGCAAAATGCTTTATTGCTTTTAACGCTTTTGGCTCAGAGTGAAGCGGATATTGCAAAGGGAAAAGTGATTCGTCAGCAAGATTTGTTTGATGCTTTGGAGCGGGAGCTTGAAGCCGGGCGTTGCGGGGGTGTCACCCGCTCGAAGGGGTAGCGTAAGACTTGGCGAGTGATGCGTTTGTGCTATTTTAGAGGGAGGTGCCCGCTCGGTGGCGGGCATGACATGTTTAGAGCCAAGGCTGAAGCGACCTTTGGACACTTGGCCTTTAGGCCTTAGTGTACATGGCCACCTTTAGGTGGTGGGGAGGCTTCCCCCCTTTGTAATAGCGGTCATTTTTTCACTTTTTTTTGTACAAGGGATGCCAAAAGGGCGTTTATAATTGTATTTTTCAAGCGGTACCGAATGATACCTTTAAATATGCACATTTGCAAAAAAGGTTTAATACTATGCAAGTTGATTTGAATACTGTCGATTGGAAGACGCTCCCCTTCGGTTATTACGATACCGATTACAATGTCCGCTGCTACTACCGCAATGGTGAATGGGGCAAGATTGAAGTATCTTCTTCTAAGGACATTAGCATCCACATGGCCGCTACTTGCTTGCATTACGGCCAGGAAGGTTTTGAAGGCCTCAAGGCTTACACGGGCAAGGATGGCAAGGTCCGTATTTTCCGCGTCGAAGAAAACGCTAAGCGTATGCAGAATACGGCCAACCGTATTTTGATGGCTGTTCCGCCGGTTGAACTTTTCCGCGAAATGGTCCACACTGTGGTGAAATTGAACAAGCGCTTTGTTCCGCCTTATGGTTATGGCGCAACGCTCTACATCCGTCCGCTCCTGATTGGTATGAGCCCGGAAGTGGGTGTGAAGCCGGCTGATGAATATTTGCTCATGATGTTTGTGACTCCGGTGGGTCCGTACTTCAAGGATGGGTTCAAGCCGGTGGACATGATGATCAGCCGCAACTACGACCGCGCCGCTCCGCAGGGTACGGGTACGGTGAAGGTCGGCGGTAACTACGCTGCAAGCCTCCAGTCCCTTGCTGAAGCAAAGAAGCTTGGCTTCTCCAGCACGATTTACCTCGATGCAAAGGAAAAGAAGTATATCGACGAATGCGGTCCGGCAAACTTCTTCGGTATCAAGGGCAAGACCTACGTGACCCCGAAGTCCGAATCTATTCTGCCGTCTATCACCAACAAGAGCCTGCAGCAGTTGGCTGAATACCTCGGTTACACCGTGGAACGCCGCCAGGTTCCGTTCGAAGAACTCGCTGAATTCTCTGAAACCGCCGAATGCGGTACCGCCGCCGTGATTACCCCGATCAAGAAGATCGTGGATCCGGTTGCCGGCAGGGAATTCACCTACGGTGACGGCAAGAATCCGGGCCCGGTCTGCACGGAACTCTTCACCAAGTACACCGCTATCCAGTTCGGCGAAGCGGAAGACCCGTTCGGCTGGACTGAAGTGGTGGATCTGTAGTAGGTATTAGGTAATAGGGGGTAGGGTTTAGGTGAATAATCGTGGCTTCGCCACCCTGTATAGATTCGCAAAGCGAATGATTCTTTATTCCTAAAACCTATAACCTACAACCTGAAACCTGCAATCTTTTTCCCGTGGCGTGTGCTGCGGGATTTTTTTTGTTTGAAAAAGGAGATGCCCCGTCAGTGCGGGGCATGACAAGTGCGCTGATGCGTTACAAGTGCGCGGTCGCGCGGAATGTATGAGTGCGCGTAGCAAGTGCGCGGAATGTGCGGAAACGCGCGGGCTACTTGAACGTGAGGAACTTGTAGAGCATTTTCGCAGAGGAAACAGGCGTTTGCAAGAAGGCGCGCTTTTTGCAGCCGTGCTTCGCGAAGTTCTGAAGAACCTTGTAGAGTTCTGTCTGTTCATCCTTGTTCACGTTCAAGAGGAATCTGCGGAACTTGTATTCAAAGTCGTGCATGCGACCAAAGTAATCGTAGCAGCGCTTTTCGTACGTCTTGAGGAATTCCTTGCTTAAGTTGCCGCATTCGAAGCCCTCGTGAACGGTCTGGGCGCAGAACCGTCCGGCGCGCATGGCGGCCGCGATGCCGCCACCTGTAAGCGGGTTTGTGTGGTGTGCCGCGTCGCCAACGAGGGCAAAACGGTCCAGTGTGTAATCTTTCAGAACGCTCGAGACTGGAATGACACCTCCGACAACATAATTGATTTGCGCTCCCGGGAAGAGCTTGTAGAGCCATTTCATTGTGATGTCCAAGACGTTTGAACCGTGATTGTTCGAAATCAGGAATCCAGCGCCGAAGTTTGTGACGTTAGATTTGACTTTCGGGAAACTCCAGATGTAACCGTCATTGATAAAGTCGTGACCTTGCCAGAACGTGAGGTAGTCCGGCTTGGTGAGGATGCCTTGCACCTGGATATCGACACCGGTGCAGGTAAATGCAGGTTTCTGGAGGCAGTCGAGACCGACTTGGCGCCCGATGCGGCTCTCGACACCGTCTGCGGCAATGACCATCTTGGCACGGACTTCTTCGGTTGTTTCGCCGGCGCCTTCGCCGAGCTTTACGCGCACGAGACGGGTTCCACTTTCGACATCTCCGACAAATTCTGCACGGGCGCGAGTGACGACTTCTACGCCGTCGTTTGCGGCGAGGTGGGCGAGCCACGGGTCGAACTTTTCGCGGTTGAGCATGATGCCCGTGCCTTTCTGCGCGAGGTCGATGTTCACGCCGTTCGGACCGTAAATATAAAGTCCGTTGATAATCGTTTCAATGCAATCTTCGTCAATCGGGCCGTAAGTCTGCAAGTCCGAAAGCTTGGTGCTAGCTTCACCGCAGCGTACAGGGTAGCCAATCTTCTCGCGCTTTTCGAGAAGGAGAACCTTGTGGCCTGCACGGGAAAGATTTCTGGCGGCAACACTTCCGCCGGGACCTGCGCCAATGACGACGACATCATATTCGTTATTACAGAACATCGTTCAACTCCTGGATTTTGAGGGCGCCAGCGGGGCATGCTCTTGTGCAGAGACCGCACTTGATGCACTTTTCCTGATCGATTTGCAAATCTAGACCGTACATGTCTAGCGCCATCTTGGGACACACGCCGACGCAACCGGCGCATTCCAGGCAAACACCTCTGTTGTGAACGAGAACTTTCATAAGTGGGAATATATAAAAATAGTTATTAGTTATTAGTTACTAGTTACTAGAAAAAATCGTATTTCGCAAAAAAAGGAGATGCCCCGTCGGAGCGGGGCATGACATCTTTCGTCTGTAGCCACATCGTGGCGTTCTTTCGTCTCTCGTCTGTTTTTACTTCTGCATCATGTAGTAGGCGGAGAGCCAGGCTTGCAGGCGTTCCCAGCCGCTGTCGTTGCTTTGGGCGATTGCGGATTGCTTGAGCGAGAAGACGGTCAGGTTCTTGAGCTTGTGGTTTCCTGTGACGAAGCCCGGGAATATGATGAAGGCGTTTTTCATCTTGGTGTCTTCGACGGTCTTTCCGTCAATGGCGATAACGACATGGTTTGCCTTGATGTACAAGGCGTAGTGATGGCGTTCCCCGTCCAAGACATTGTGGCAGTAAGAGTTTCCGAGTTCAGGGAACGAATCCGTATACGTCGAGTCTTTTGAGACTCTCCTGTAGAAGTTGGTGCAGAGCTGCTCAGGCTTTTCACCTACCCTCAGACGGTATGTGACATCGTTTTCTTTTGAATCAATAATCAAAGAGTCGCCTTCTGCGATTTTGCTGCCGTCTTCTTCAATCCAGAAGCTAATGCCGAGGCTATTGCTTGTCGTATCCGTGATGAATGTATTCATGAAATCACCTTCGGTGACGGACAAACCTGATTTGGATTCGGCAAACACTCTGGAAATTTCCGAAGTCTTGTAAACGGATTCGCTTGATGTGACTGTGAATTTGTATGTACCTGCGTCAATGCTTGGAATTGCCGTGAAGTAAAGCGACGAGTCCGCATCGTTTTCGGCTTTAAAGACTGCGAGCGAGTCTCCGTTGTTGTCAATGAGAACCGGGTTCTTGACCTTCGTGGGGATCGTTACCGGAACAATCATGGATTCAAGAGTCTTCTTGCCGTTCAGCTTCTTTGCGGCGCTCAAGGCTTCTTCCGGAACGGTGACCGTTACGAATTCTGAAGAGACTTCGAGCTTTTCGCCAGGGACAAAGTCCCACTTGACGTTGCGCGTCGAGGTGTCGCGACCGGCGCCTCGGATGAGGATGATGTTCGTGAATTCTGCAGGCGGAATTTCATCGAGCTTGACGGTTCCCGACTTGAGGTCGCTTTCGCTGACTGCGGTGCAGTTGAGCGTACCTGTGATGCAGAGCGTGTCGCCCTTGTCGAGATCGTATGTGCTGAGGTCAAGTTCAAGGCTTGCATTCTCTTCGAGCTTTGCTTCGGGGACGTTGAGCGTCTGCAGGTCGGTCTTGGAGTCTTTGACTGTGAGCGTCTGGTAGGCGGACTGTGTGTGTTCCGTATTACTAATCTGCAAAGCGTATTCGCCAGCAGCGACGCTGTCAATGGTGTACTTGCCGTTTTCGTCCGTCGTGGCGGTCTTGATGGGGGCCATGCGCGTGGCGACGTGGTTTGCCGAAAGTAGGCTTACTCTTGCGCTTACGACCGGGGATCCACTTCCGTCGATGACGATGCTTGCGATGGTCGTGCCGGATTCAGTTTCCGTGAGCACGCCGGCATGGTTCTCGTCGGTACAGGCGGAGAAAATCGATGCGAGGGCAAAAATCCCTGCTGTATTTAAAATCTTAAAGTTCATCATGCCTTAACCTCCGGATCGAGGTTAGAGAACAAGTGCAGGTTCATCTGGTAAACGCCGTTTGCCTTTTCGTTATCTTCGCTGATGATGCGTCTTGCCTTCGCCTTGAATTCCTGGAGTTCGGATTCAAGTTTCTTGTAGGCGTTGTTCGAGATGCTGAACGTGAGCGTGCTCATGACAGTCGGCATCTTGGGGCGCGTGATGAGCGCCTGCTTCGAAAGTTCAAAACATTGCAGCTGGTACTGCTTGATGAGTTCCGCATTGTTGTACGGACCGCTGGAGATGGATTCCTTGGTCGGCTTCCAGAAACCAGATTCGTTCTTGCGGGCGAGGCCCAGCTTTTCTAAAAGAGACAACGAGTCCTTAATCTTTCCGAGTGGAATTTTCGGGAAGATTCTCTTTTGCACCGGTGTCAAGTCATCTGTAACGTCCATAGCATCAAGAATAGCAAACATTGCGCTATGGTACCAATGGTTATAGTATTCGTAGGTGTTCGAATCGAGGATATGCTGCGGATTCGGGTGCAGGTGCAGGAGTTCTTCCATGGCGGCGCTACGGGCGGTTTCGGTTTTTGCCTGGTCGAGCTTCACCATGGTCTCGAAGTACTTGGCGGCCTTCTTGTTGAGGCCGAGGACTTCGATAAACTTGGCTGTCATGCGGGGGCTGACCTTTTTCCCTCTGAGAACATCGGCAAAGTAGCTGCGCGTCTTGGGGAGGCCGAGCATATTGCAGATTCCGGTACGGGTGAATTCCGGGTCGGACTGGACTCTGGCCGCCTGGTATTCTTCCAAGTACTTGCGGAAGTGCGTAAATTGGTAAATGTCGATATAGTTTTCCACGTGCTTAATATAATATTTGTGAGAACTAAGGTGAGAACATTTTTTGAGAATACACTCAAAATGTGATATATGCCCGCTTGACGGTTTCTTACTTTTTTATTACGGAAAAGCCGGGCGTTGCGGGCTGGCGTCTGAAGCCCGCTCGAAGGGGTAGCAAAAGACGAGGCTTTTGCGAGGGGGACGCTTCCCCCAACTACTCACCTCACACTCCACACTTTACTGGATCCTGCTCCTGCGAACCTAAACGATACTCGCCACTTTAGTGGCCTAGTAGAGTTATGCTCTTTGAGTATAATTCAACTAAGGCCCTAAAGAGCCAAGTTTCATATATCGCTCCGCTCAGAATGACGTCCCCTCTCGTCTCTCGTCTCTCGTCTCTCGTCTAATTTTCTATCTTTAGGCGCGAATTTTATGAGGTAACTCCTATGGGTAATGAGGCAGAAAAGCCGAATATCATTACGTCCTCGCTTGACTTTTTGGTCAATTGGGGGCGCTCCAATTCCTTGTGGCCGTTCCCTTACGGTACGGCTTGTTGTGCAATCGAATTCATGAGTACGGAAGTGGGTCGTTACGACCTTTCACGTATCGGTTCTGAATACGTGCGTTTTACGCCGCGTCAGTCCGATGTACTGCTTGTTTCCGGTACGATCACTTACAAACAGGCTCCGATCTTGAAGCGCATCTACGAACAGATGGCTGAACCCCGTTGGGTGATTGCCATGGGCGCTTGCGCTTGCTCTGGCGGTTTCTATGACTGCTATTGCACGGTTCCCGGTATTGACCACATTATCCCGGTGGACGTCTATATTGGTGGTTGCCCATCCCGTCCGGAAGCCTTCTTCGATGCCATGTTTGACTTGCAGAAGAAAATTAAAGACGAATCCTACATGAAGCAGCGTGCCGAAAGCGTCAAGGAACAGCTTGAAATGATCAAGGTGAAGACTGCCGAAGCGAAGTGCGAAGCCAAGACTGCTATTCACGAAAAGGTCGTGGACATCAAGGACTTCATGAAAGAAAAACAAGAAAATCTTGTAAAGAAAGCCCAGTTCTGGAAGGAGTAGAAGAATGACTGTTGAAGAAATCTTCGCCGCCCTTGAAGGAAAGTTTGACGTCAAGCGCGAACCGCTCGACAAGTGGGGCATCACGGCTGTCGTTGCTGCTCCCTATCTGCATAACGCAGTCCAGTTCCTCAAGGAAGAATCCGGCATCAAGTTCGATATGCTTGTGGACATTGCCGGTATCGACTACTTGACTTACCCGAATCACGAAGGCCCTCGCTTTGCGGTCTCTTATGCTTTCAAGAGCATGAAGAATCCGGGTGCCCGCATCCGTCTTAAGGTGCTGGTGTCCGAAGAAAACCTCAAGGTCCCGACGATTAGCGACCTCTATGCCAATGCGAACTGGTACGAACGCGAAGTCTATGACCAGTTCGGTGTGATTTTTGAAGGTCATCCGGACCTCCGCCGCCTGTTGAACCACGTTGAATTTGTTGGCCATCCGCTCCGCAAGGATTACCCTGCCCAGAAGCGCCAGTGGCTTTCGACAAACGACTACCTGCTTCCGGAACTCGAAAAGCGCCTCGAAGAACTTGGCTACAAGGTCATCCAGCGCTCTAAGGAAGTGGAAACGAACGACAATGAATTTTTGGAAGGGAGTATCAAGGAATGATCGTATTAGATCCGAATGGCGAAAAGCTGAATTTGATGCCCTTGAACGTTGGGCCTAGCCACCCGGCGACTCACGGTTGCTTGCGCTTCTTGACCGCTTTGGATGGCGAAACCATCGTGGCATCCGTCGAAGAAATCGGCTACCTGCACCGCGGGTTCGAAAAGATGGTGGAACGCGGTACTTGGCAGCAAGTCGTTCCGTACACGGACCGCTTGAACTACTGCTCTGCTATCATGAACAACATTGCGTTCTGCCGTGCTGTCGAAAATATGTTCGGTGTTGAAATCCCGGAACGTTGCAAGGTGCTCCGCGTGATTGTGAACGAACTTAGCCGTATCAACGACCACTTTGTGTGCGTTGCGGCTGCGTTCCAGGACTTGGGCGGTACGACTCCGTTCATGTACGCCTTCAACCCGCGTGAAGAAATCATGTGCATCTGGGAAAAGCTCACGGGTGCACGCCTTACGAACAGCTTTGCACGCATTGGCGGTCTCTACCGCGATAGCTACGAAGGTTTTGAACAGGACGTTCTCGCAGCCCTCAATTCTACCGAAAAGGCATTGAAGGACTTGCACGCCTGCTTGGACAGAAACCGCATCTTCCTTGACCGTACGGTGGGCATCGGCAAGATTTCTGCTGAAAAGGCTATCAGCTATGGCTGGACGGGCCCCTGCCTCCGTGCATCCGGTGTTGCTTCTGACCTCCGCAAGGACGAACCGTACTACGATTATGAAACCTACGACTGGGAAGTCGTGGTCGGTACTCAGGGCGACTGCAACGACCGTCTGCAGGTTCGTTTGGCTGAAATTGAAGAATCCGTGAAGATTGTGCGCCAGGCTTTGAAGCGCCTTGCTCCGGGTCCGGTCGATATCGTCGATCCGCGTATCCGCGTGCCATCGCACAAGCTTGCTTACCAGGATATGGAAGGCCTTATCGGTCGTTTCAAGAGCGTTTACGAAGGCATCCGCGTTCCGGAAGGCGAATACTACTGCGGTTCCGAATGCGCTAACGGTGAACTTGGCTTCACGATTATTTCTGACGGCTCTGGCCATCCGTACCGTATCAAGGTGCGTCCGCCTTGCCTCACGCAGTTTGCTGCATTCCATGAACTCGTCGAAGGCGGTCTCTTGGCTGACTCCATGGCCGTGCTTTCGGGTCTCAACATTATTGCTGGAGAACTTGACCGATGAGAGAACATATTACTGGCGCTGTCCAATTTGTCTCGAACAATCATTTGAAGTTCGACCGTCCGGCGCAGCCGATTGATGCTTTGCCGGATCCGGGCCAGAAGTTTGGCTATGTGAACAAGCCTGTGCCGCAGCCGCCTACGGCTGAAGTGCTCGCCAAGCTCAATACGCCTGAAATCAAGGAACGCTGCGCTGATTTGCTCAGCCGCTATCCGGTCGGTCAGGCCGCACTTCTCGAAGTGCTTTGGCTTGTGCAGGGCGTGTTTGGCTGGGTGCCGCGTGAAGGTATCCGCTGGGCTGCTAACGTCTGCGGTTGCGCTCCGGCTCATGCTCTTGGCGTTGCTACGTTCTACACGATGTACAACCACGCTCCGAAGGGCAAGTTCCTGTTGCAGTTCTGCCGTAACATCAGCTGCACCATCAAGGGCGCTCCGAGTTTAATCGCTTATGTGGAACACGCTTTGAACATCAAGACGGGCGAAACGACTCCGGATGGTCTCTTTACGATCCTCCAGGTGGAATGCCTCGGTTCTTGCGGCAACGGCCCGATGATGCTCGTGAACGACGACTTCGCTACAGACGCTGATGGCGACGTGCTCACGATGAAGCCGGGTACAAAGCTTACTACCGACAGCATCGACCGCATCCTCAAGTGGTGCTATGCTCATGAAAACAACATCCCGAAGCACGATGTGCTCGGCGGTACGGTGAAGGGCCACTGCGGTCATCCGGGCGCTCCGGGTGCTATTGCAAAGCCGCAGGTAGCTGACTATGCTCCGCCTTCTCCGGTTTTGAATGTCAAGTCCGAAGCTGACGAAACGGGCGCCACCCTCACTTGGAAGGGCGCTCCGGAATTCACGAAGATTGTCGTCGAAAAGAAGAATGGCGATGACTGGGTCGCTGTGGGCGAGCCGGGCGTGAAGGACAAGGCTTTTGTGGACCCGAACGGAAAGGTTGGCGACGAATACCGTATGATTGCGACCTCCGGTGAACGTGTTGCTAAACCCTCGGCTGTTGCTGTGACTAAGCAGAAGCCCGCACCGGAACAAAAGGCGGTTTAATTATGGCTGAATGTGTAAAAGTTTGTACGCAGAACTTTGGCAAGGGCGCCCAGGACATCGAAGTCTATAAGAAGCTGGGTGGCTACTCCAACATTTCTGAACGCTTGTTCAACATGAGCCAGTTTGAGCTCATCGATTACGTGCAACGTTCTAACCTCCGCGGACGCGGTGGTGCAGGCTTCCCGACTGGCATGAAGTGGAGCTTTGTGCCGCGTGGTACGGGCAAGCCGGTTTACATTGTCGTAAACGCTGACGAAGGCGAAGGCGGTACCTTTAAGGACCATTTCCTCATGCTCGAAGATCCGCACCGCTTGATTGAAGGCCTTATCATTGCCGCTTGGGCACTCGGTTCTCGCGCGGCCTACATCTACTGCCGTGGCGAATTCCTCCCGTGCATCGAAGCCTTGAACAAGGCTTTGAACCAGGCTTACGCTGCAGGCTACCTCGGTGAAAACATTTGCGGCACGAAGTTTAGCTTTGATATCTTTGTGCATCGCGGTGCTGGCGCCTACATTTGCGGTGAAGAAACTGCTCTTATTAACTCTCTTGAAGGCCAGAAGGGCCAGCCGCGCCTTAAGCCGCCGTTCCCGGCTGTTTGCGGTGCCTGGAAGTCCCCGACCTGCGTGAATAACGTCGAAACCATCATGTCGCTTCCGTGGATTTTGAGCCACGATCCGAGCGAATACGCCAAGATGGGTACGCCGCGCGCCGGTGGTACGAAGGTGTTCTGCATTTCCGGTGACGTGAAGAATCCGGGCGTGTACGAAGCACCTCTCGGCACTCCGATGATGACGATGATTAACGATTACGCCGGTGGCGTTGTGGGTGGCAAGCTCAAGGCTGTGCTCCCGGGCGGTTCCTCTTGCGCTCCCTTGACGGCTGAAGAAGCTGCAGTCGCCACGATGGACTACGAATGCCTCGCCTCCATGAAGACGATGTTCGGTTCTGGCGCCATGATTATCATCAACGATACGCACAACATGGCAGACCTCTTGAATTGCCTCGGCAACTTCTACAGCCATGAATCTTGCGGCCAGTGCACGCCGTGCCGTGAAGGTACAGGCCTCTTGCATCGCATCTTGAACCAGATGGTGGCCGGCAACGGTCACGATGGCGATGTGGAATTGATGCAGAGCCTTTCTAGCGGATTTGGTGGCGTGACGATTTGCCCGCTCTCCATTTCTTTGGGTGGCCCGGTTTCGAGCTACACTGCAAAGTTCCGTGCGGACTTTGACGAATATATCGCTAAGAACCCCGAACACGCAAAACCGCGTATTCAGGAAAACTATCGTCCTGGAATTTTCTGGTAATAATATGAGTAACTACTATAACATGCCGAAACTCCCGACTGAGAACAGCCCGAAGGTGGAAATCTTCGTGGATGATCGTGCCGTGATGGTTCCTGGCGATACCAACCTCCTCGAAGCCTTGAAGGCTGTCGGGATTGAAACTCCTCACGTATGTTATCATCCGTATTTGCCGGTGTCGGGTAACTGCCGTCAGTGCCTGGTAGAGCAGGAAGGCCCGCGTGGTCGTATGCTCGTGATTTCGTGCTATACTCCTGTGACTCCGGGGATGAAGATTTATACCCCGGCCTCCAGCGCTCGCGTGAAGAACGCCCGCAAGGCCACACAGGAATTCATGCTGGTGAACCACCCGCTTGATTGCCCGATTTGCGACAAGGCCGGTGAATGCACCTTGCAGGAAAACTACATGGAAGCAGGCCAGAACGAAGGCCGCCTCCGTCCGGAATACGGCAAGAATTACCACGGCAATCCGGAACATCAGTTCATTGATGCAAAGGGGCAGCTCCGTGGCGGTAAGCATGTTGATATCGGTCCGCGCATTTTGCTCGACGAAGAACGTTGCGTGCAGTGCGACCGTTGCGTACGCTTTATGCGTAGCATCGCGAAGGACGAACAGCTCCAGCTTGCTGGCCGTGCCGACCATACTTACATTACTACCTTCCCGGGCGAAAAGCTCGACCACGAATACGACCTCTGTGTCACGGACGTATGCCCGACGGGCGCCATGACGGCAAAGTACTTCCGCTTCCAGAAGCGCGTTTGGCTCCTTGCCCATACGCCGACGATTTCGATGGACGACTCCCTCGGTGCAAACATCTGGCTTGACCACGCCGATGGCCGCATCTATCGCGTGATGCCGCGTTGCAACCCGGAAGTGAACCGCAGCTGGCTTTCTAACACGAGCCGTCTTGCGTTCCAGCAGTTCGACAAGAACCGCTTGCCCGCAATTGACGCTTCCGCTATCCAGATTAGCGGTGGCAAGGTCGCTCTCGTTGCAGGTGGCGCTTGCACGAACGAAGACCTCGCTGCTCTCAAGATGCTCAAGGACGCTCTCGGTGACCGCGCTGAACTCTTCGGTGGTTCCCTTCTCAAGGTGGGTGCTCCGGACGGTATCGCAAAGAGCGGTGATCCGGTGGCAAACCGCGCAGGCATGCAGCTCATGGGCTTTGCAGACGTTGCAGAACTCCTCAAGCGCGCAGGCGAATTCAGCAACCTCATCACGGTGAACGCTGACCTCTACGGCGAAGACGCTGCTGCAGCTAAGGCTCTCGACAAGATTTCGAACCGCATTGCCCTTTCCGCTTTCGATGACGCTACCGCCAAGAAGGCGAAGGTCGCTTTCGGTATCCGCCACTGGAGCGAAGTCCAGGGTACGATGGTCAACAGCCTCAACATCTTGCAGAAGCTCTCTGCTGCTCCGACTTGCCCGGACGAAAAGCTTGCCCCGGCTTACGAAGTGATTTCCACTTTGGCTGGCAACAAGTTCAATTCGGCTTGCGAAGCTTTCATGAAGGCTCGTGAATACGTGCCGGCTTTCGCCGACATTACCTATGATGCCATCAAGAGCACAGGAAAGCTCCTGGGAGGTAACGCATAATGGATATTATTGAATCCAAAACCTGGATTGAATGGGCAATTACGATTGCGAAGTTCGCTTTCTGCTTCGTACCTGTCCTTTACATCCTCCTTTTAATCCCGATGGAACGTCGTGGCGCGGGCTTTATGCAAGACCGTCAGGGCCCGAACCGCTCCTACATCAAGATCCCGTACTTCGGCAAGATCCGCTTGCTCGGTTACGTGCAGAACATGTGCGACGGTACGAAGCTCTTCTTCAAGGAAATGTTTGCACCGGCTGGCGTGAACAAGCTCCTTTACTATGTAGCTCCGGCAATCCCGTTCGCTATCGTGTTCCTCTCTCCGTGCGTGATCCCGTGGTTTGGACCGATGATCTTTGACTGGGGTGGCGAAACGGTTCGCATTGCAGGTTCCATCATCGATTCCGATGTGGGCGTGCTCTTGCTCTTCGGTTTCTCTTCCATCTCGGCTTATGGTGCCATGCTTGCTGGTTGGGCTTCCAAGTCCAAGTACAGCTTCTTGGGCGCTCTCCGTACGAGCTCCATGACCATCAGCTACGAAGTCTGCCTCGGACTTTCGCTCATGGGCATTTTGCTCCTCGCCGGTTCTTTCAACCTCACGGACATTGTGCAGTGGCAGGAAAATCACGTGTGGGGCATCGTCGCCCAGCCGGTCGCATTCTTCTGCTTCCTCATTGCAAGCATTGCTGAAACGGGCCGTGCTCCGTTCGACGTCGCTGAAGGTGAACCTGAACTCGTTGCCGGTTACCATACGGAATATGGCGCTATGCAGTTCGGTCTCTTCTACATGGGCGAATACTCGCACATCTGCATCAACAGCTTCCTCATTGCGACGCTGTTCCTTGGCGGTTATGCAGTTCCGTTCGTGACGACCGAAACGATGCAGGAACACATGGGTGGCTCCCTTGCCATTCTCTGTGGCGTGCTCGCTTTCATCGCTCTCGCTTTCCTCCACATGATCTACCGCTATTCCCGCAAGCTCAAGGCAACGAATCTTACAAATCGCTTTGAAATTCTCAAGGAATACAAGCTTTACAAGATTGTGGCTTGGGTCGCTGCCGCCGCATTTATTGCTCTCGGTGTTTGCGCCTGGTTCTTCTACAATCCTGAAAACTTCGTGGTGAACGGCCTCGCTGTCGGTAGCTTTGCAACCGCAGTCGGTACGGCACTCATCCACTTGCTCGTTCTTGTGGCAAAGAGCCTCATCTTCTGCTGGGTCTGGATTTGGGTCCGCTGGACGCTCCCGCGATTCCGCTATGACCACGTGATGCACCTCGGCTGGAAGATTATCTTGAATATCGCCCTCATCAACCTCGTGGTGACTGCGGTCATTGCAAAACTCTTAGGGGGTAACTAATGCGCGTTATTAAGCAAAAACCGATGACCGTCATTGAACGCCTTTACATATTCGAGGCGATTCGCGGTCTGTGGACAACCCTTAAGCATGCGGCTCGCGGCTTGTTCCGTTATGAAACGCTTCCGACGATTTCTTATCCGGAAGGTCAGCCCGAAATTCGCAACACCTACCGTGCCAAGCACCGCTTGATGCTTCGCCCGGATGGTACGCCTCGCTGTGTCGCTTGTGGCATGTGCGCTGCGGCTTGCCCTGCCCACTGCATCTTCATTGAAGCAACGCAGAGCGATGACCCGCGTATCGAAAAGCGCGTGATGCGCTTTGACATCGACCACCTGACTTGCGTGTTCTGCGGCCTTTGCGCAGAAGCTTGCCCGGTCGATGCCCTCCGCATGGATACGAAGCAAATCATTTTCGAACACCGTTCCCGCGAAGACTTTGTGGCACACCTTTACGATCTCACCAACTGGGATCCGAAGGATTACCCGAATGACGAACAGAGCCAGATGGCTCCGGGCGGTACAAAGAATGCCGAGGCCCGCAAGGTCTGGGGCATGGAGGTCAAATAATGCTTGCATTGATTTATTTCATTGTCCTCGCAGTAATCGCAGTCGGCAGTGCCGTTTGCGTGCTCCTCTCTAGACACCCGCTTTATGGCGCCCTTTCGCTGGTCGCCTCGATGGTGTCTCTTGCCGGTATCTACGGCCTTCTCGGAAGCCCGTTCCTCGGCGTCGTGCAAATCATGGTCTACGCAGGTGCAATCATGATGCTCCTCACGTTCGTGATCATGGTCTTGAATGGCGCCCGTGACTCCCACACGCCGATGTTTGACAAGGTTTCGCTCTTTGTGATTCCTGCCGTCATCGTGCTTGCCGGTCTCGTGGGCTTTGCCCTTGTCCGCTCGCCGATTGCCTTTGATGCAGCGACGATTCGCGGTTCTGTGGCAATCACTTCCAAGACTCTTTTTGATGTAGCTCAGAGCGGCCCTGGTTACTTCGTGCTTTTCGAAGTCCTCGGTGTGCTTCTGCTTTCTGCCATGGGTGCCGCAGTGCTTCTCGCCAAGAAGCGCCTTGGTTCTGTGGAATCCGAAAAAACGGAGGATAAACACTAATGGAACTCCAAGCTATATATGTTCAGATCTTGGCCCTGGTCATTTTCGCCATCGGCCTCATGGTCGCGGTCTCTCGCCGCAATGTGTTCTTTGTGCTGATGGGCGTTGAACTTGCCCTGAACGCCGTGAACCTCTCCTTCGTGGGCTTTGCAAAGACGCTCCCTGCGGAGGCAAGCATTGTGGGCCAGGTGGTTCCGCTGTTCTCCATCGCAGTCGCTGCAGCTGAAGCTTGCGTCGGCCTTGCCATGGTCATTCTCATTTTCCGCAACCGTGAAAGCGTTGACGCCGACACGTATTCTAACATGAAGGGGTAATAAGCAATGATTTCTCTTGGTTTGATACCTCTCTTCCCGTTGTTGGGATGCATTATCCTCGGTGCTATCGCCATCATTTCTTCGGGCAGCAAGAAGGGACCTGCTGAAGGTTTCGTTGGAACGCTCGCAGTCCTCTTCCCGGCACTCTCCTTTGCTGGTGTTGCTCTCCTTTCGCTCAACATGCCGGAAGGCGGCATCCGTGAAACGCTCTGCAACTGGATCGACATCCCGATGTTCCGCGTGGATATCGGATTCCTGTTTGATGGTCTTTCCCGCATCATGCTCCTGTTCGTGACGGGCATCGGCTCTCTCATCGCTCTCTACTCGATTGGTTACATGCACGGCGACCGCGGCTTTGCCCGTTACTTCGCCTACATCAACCTCTTCTTGTTCAGCATGATCGTGCTCGTGCTCTCGGACAACTTGCTCCTCACGTTCCTCGGTTGGGAAGGCGTGGGCCTCTGCTCCTACCTCCTCATCGGTTTCTGGAACAAGGATATCAAGAACTGCCATGCCGCTAACAAGGCTTTCATCGTGAACCGCGTGGGCGATATCGGCTTCTTGCTCGGTATGCTCTGCCTCGTGACGATCGGTGGCTCTGCAATTCTCAACTACGATGTGCTTTCGAACTTCATCAGCATGGTCATCAGCGGTAACCACGTTGAATTGGTCATCCCGGTTCTCTCCGTGGCTGGCATCCTCTTCTTCATCGGTTGCACGGGTAAGTCCGCTCAGATTCCGCTCCTCACCTGGCTCCCGGATGCTATGGCGGGTCCGACTCCGGTTTCTGCCTTAATCCATGCCGCAACGATGGTGACTTCTGGCGTCTATTTGCTCGCCCGTCTCGGTAGCATGTTTGCCCTCCTCCCGGTGGTGCTCGATATCATCGTGGTGATCGGTATGCTCACTGCTTTCTGGGCTGCTGTTGCAGGTCTTTTCCAGAACGACATCAAGAAGGTTCTTGCTTATTCTACCATTAGCCAGCTCGGTTACATGTTCATGGCTTCTGGTGTTTGCGCCTTTGACGCTTCTATCTTCCACGTGTTTACGCACGCCTTCTTCAAGGCGGCTCTCTTCCTTGGCGCTGGTGCCGTGATTCACGCTCTCTCGGGCGAACAGGACATGCGCAAGATGGGTGGCCTTTTGAAGAAGACTCCGGTGACTGCCTGCGTGATGATCTTTGCGTTCCTCGCGATTGTCGGCTTCCCGGGCTTCTCCGGTTTCTGGTCCAAGGACCTGATTCTCGAAAAGATTTTCATGAGTGGCACGATGGGCCAGGCTGTTTACGTCGTGGGCCTCATTACGGCTGTGATTACCGCTGTCTACATGGGTCGCCTCATTATCCTTACGTTCTTCGGTAGCTACCGCGGTTCCAAGGAAAGTGAAGAACACATCCACGAAGCTCCGGCTGTCATGCTCATCCCGATGGTGATTCTCGCCTTCGGTGCTGTGTTTGCCGGTTACCTCTGGGCTGATTCCATCGGCATCAAGTTCTTTGCTGAAACGCTCGCTCCGGTCGTTGGCGCTGCTCAGGCTTACAACACTCCGGCTGTGGTCGCTCACGTGAACCCGGTGGTCTTTGCCGCTCTCGGTACGGTGGCAGCGCTTCTCGGTATGTTCATCGCTTACAAGATTTACGCCAATGCCCGTATCCCGGCTGCTAAGGGTAGCTCCGCTCCTGAAGGTGGCAAGGCTACGTGGACGTTCCTATTCGATTCCATCCACAAGTACGTGGGCATCATCCCGGTTAACGTGCTTGCATGGATCTGCGATGTCGTTGTCGACAAGATTCTCGCGGCTGCCCAGTGGACGATTGGTGCAATCGCAACGATTCTCGGTGACGGCGCCGCCTCGTTCCAGGTGCGCAAGGTTCGCCTCCAGATTGCCCTTAGCATTCTTGGGCTGGTGGCGTTGTTGGCTATTGTTATTTTGACTGGAGGTACTCTCTAATGCTGTTACATCTCCTTGTCCTCGCCCCGTTCGTTGCCGCCATCCTCATGGTGATGACGTCCAAGGAAGACTCCAAGTCTTCTTCCCGCCTTGCTATTCTGATGGGCATTGGCTTTACCGCCATGTCTGTCGCTTTGATCGCAGGCGGTAGCGTTTCGACGGAAGCTATTGAATGGTTCCAGATTCCTGGTTGCAAGGGACCTGTCTACTACTACCTTACAAGTCACGGACTTGCCTCCTGGATGGTGTTCCTCTCCAGCGGGCTTTCTCTCGTGGCTTTGATTTCTGCACGTGCAATTACTTGCAGAAGCTATCGCAACTTCGCTATCGGCATCTTCTCCTTGATGGGTGCCATGAACGGCACCTTCCTTGCGGCTGATGCTGTGCTCTTCTTCTTCTTCTTCGAAGCCATGGTGATCCCGGCTGCGGTTCTCATTGCTGGTTTCGGTGGCAAGGACAGAATGAAGGCCGCGATGACGTTTGCGATTTACACATTGGTCGGTTCTGCTCCGATGATGGTCGCTCTCTGGTATATCCTTACGATTGCCGATAACTCGACGCTCATCTCCATTGCTGTTGCCGTTCAGGGCCTCCCGGAAGCAACGCAGAACGTGCTTCTCGTGTGCTTTATGCTCGCTTTCCTCGTGAAGACTCCGATTTTCCCGTTCCACGGCTGGCAGGCAATCACTTACGCCGAAGCTCCGGCTCCGCTTTCTGCAATCCTCACGGGTGCAATGAGTAAGGCTGGCGTGTTTGGCTTTATTGTCTGGATTCTCCCGATTTTCCCGCTTTCGATGAACGCAGTCTCTTGCATGATGTGGCTTGGCCTCTTCACGGCTGTTTACGGCGCTCTCATGGCTCTCCGCGCAACGGATGGCAAGAAGCTCCTCGCATTCAGCTCCATGGGGCATTTGGGCCTCGCTGTGGCTGGCGTGTTCAGCCTCTCCGAAGCAATGCTTCCGGCTGTGCTCGTGTTGCTCGTCGCTCACGGCATTTCGGCTGGCGCTCAGTTCTACCTCATGGGTATTGCAGAACGCATGGCGGGTACGCGCGAACTCGATAAGCTTGGCGGTCTTTCTTCCAAGAATCCGGTGTTCTCGACGCTCTTTGGCTTTGCCGGCGTGATGGCTCTCGCAGTTCCTGGTACGGCAGGCTTTGTCGGTGAATTCTCTGTGCTCCTTGCTTTGTGGGACATGGGCCCGCTCCCGGCTCTCGTGGCAGGATTTACCTTGATCCTCTCCGCTGCATACATGCTCCGCTTCATCCAGAAGGTTATTTTCGGTAAGCAGGCCTGTGAATACGAAGAAGGCCGTCGCACGATGCCGCTCGAAGGCGTTAGCATCGCTGTGATGCTCTTGCTCCTCCTCGTGTTCGGTTTCCACCCGGCATACGTGACGGACTCCCTCAACGAAACTGAAGTGACCGAAGATCCGGCTGCAGCTCAGGTGCTGAACAGTGCTGCTCTCAACAACGGTGAAGCTCCGATGACTGCCGAAGAAATCCACCAGCTGGATTCGACGCTTGCCGCTGCCGGCTTCAAGGATGACGAACGCGCTTCGATCATCGCTCAGATGAAGGGCGACGCTTCCGCTGATGCAAAATCTGAAAAATCTGTGAAGGAGGCTTCCGATGCTAAGTAATCTTGTTTATCTCTTGCCGGTGATCTTCGTGGTCTTGGGCGGCATGGTGGCTCTCGCTGCTGAACCGTTCTTGCGCGACGAAAACAAGCACAAGGTTCTTCCTTGGGTGGCAGCTTTCTTCATTGCTCTTAGCGTAGTCGCTTTGTACTACGCAAAGACCGAAGCTCTCTTGAACCTTTACGCGATGGACCCGGTTCGCCGCGTGCTTTGCGCTGCAATCCTCCTTTGCGGTTTCCTCGGTATTTCGGGCCTCCAGTGGACTCTTGGCCGAGAACAGTTCAAGGGCGGTGAAGCTTATGGCCTCATGATGCTTGCCACTAGCGGTGCTATGCTCATGACCCAGGCTATCGACTTTGTGGCCTTGTTCATTGCAATGGAACTCACGAGCTTCCCGATTTACGCTCTTGTGGGCATTCGCCGTAAAGATGTGAACGCAAACGAAGGCGTTTTCAAGTACTTTGTCTCGGGTGCTGTTTTCAGTGCTATCTTCCTCTACGGTGTTTCGCTGATTTATGGTGCCACGGGTTCGACGCATTTCTGCGGTCACGTGCTCGAAGGCCGTATGGCAATCTACAGCGTGGGTATGCTCTTTGTGATTGCTGGCCTCCTCTTCAAGGCTGGTGCAGCTCCGCTCCACTTCTGGGTGGCTGACGTCTATACGGGCGCCTCTGTCGCTGTGACGGGCTTTATGGCCGCTGTCGTGAAGGTTGGTGCTCTTGCCGCTCTCGGTACGGTCTGGGTAAGCGTTCTCGTGACGCGCTCCGGTGCCGAAGCGGTGTGGAACCTCGCCGAAAAGGTGACTATCGCAAATCCGTCCAAGCCGCTTTTCTACGTGATTGTGGTTGTGGCACTCCTTTCCATGGTGATTGGTGCATTTAGCGGCCTTGCTCAGAAGTCTGTGCGTCGCATCTTGGCTTTCTCCGCCGTGATGAACGCAGGCTTTATCGTGATTGGCCTCTTGCTCCCGAATTACCTCGGCAAGGGTGAAATCCAGATGGGCCCGATGTTCTACTTCCTCATCACATACGCGATTGCCTCTGCGGGTGCCTTGACGGGTATTGCCTACATGTCGGGCAAGGATGATTGCAAGGAAAATCTCGAAGACCTCCAGGGTGCTGGTCGCCGCCGTCCGTTTGTGGCTCTTGGCGTTGCCGTGTGCCTTGCTTCTCTCGCTGGCCTCCCGCCGGTTGCAGGTTTCCTCGCCAAGTTCACGCTGTTCACCGAAGCCTTCAATGCTGACCTCGGCTGGCTTGCCGCTGTTGGCTTTGGCCTCTCCTTGGTGGCTGCAGTTTACTACCTCCGCATCGCCTACGTGCTCTTTGCCCCGGCAAAGGACGACAAGTGCTGCGGTGGCGACCATATCTGCTGCAAGGCTAACTACGCATACGTTTACTTGCTCCGCTTTGCTGTTGCCGTGTCCGCTATCGCACTCCTCGTGATTAGCGCTCGCCCGGCACTTGCATTGATCGGATAAGGTAGGTTGTAGGTATTAGGTTTTAGGGATTAGAAAAAGTCCCGCCTTACAATGTCATCCCGGACTCTGTTCTCTTTGACTACTTGCAGCTTTGCTGCTTAGTAGTCATGATCCGCGAATGGGGACGGGATCGCCTTTTGAAAAACGTCCCGGCTGAAAAAGTCGGGATGTTTTTTTTGTGACTTTATTTGGTACACCGATTGGTGGACCACCGAATGGTGAACTATTTGGTACACTAAGTGGTGAACTTTTAAAAAAATTATATATATTATAGCTAGAGGTTTACTATGGCAGATGCTTTTATATATGGAGCCTCCGTAGAGGGAGAAAACTTTACGGATCGTGAAGAGGAAACAAAAAGGCTTAAGGCTAATTTTGAGCATGGCGTTAATACCTTGCTTATTTCGAACCGACGGATTGGCAAGACGTCCTTGGTTCGTCATGTCAAAAATTTGGTCAATAAGAAAAAGGTCTCTGTAGTCTATCTTGATATTTTTGATTGCCGCAGCGAATACGACTTCTATAATAAACTTGCTGCAGCAGTACTTCAGCAGACTTCATCTAAATTGGATTTGTTCTTGCAAAATATCAAGACTTTTCTTGGACGTGTATCGCCAAGAATTACGCTTAGCCCTGACCCTACAACAGATTACTCAGTTTCGTTAGGGATTACGCCAAAAGAATATGCTCCCGAACAGATTTTGCAATTGGCTGAAATTATTGCTCAAAAACAAGAAAAGCATATTGTTGTTTGTATAGATGAATTCCAACAAATAGGTGAGTTTCCTGAGTCCGTGACAGTCCAAAAAAGACTTCGCAGTGTGTGGCAGTTGCAGCAAAATGTTTCTTACTGTTTGTTTGGTAGCAAAAAACATTTAATGACCAACATCTTTCAGAATAAAAGCATGCCTTTTTTCCAGTTTGGCGATGCTATCTATCTTGGTGTAATTCCAGTAAAGAAATGGGTGCCGTTTATATGTAAAAAGTTTAAACAGCAAGGGCTTGTTATTAATGAAGAATTAGCAGCCCGTATATGTAATGAAGTGGATGGATATTCCTCTTATGTACAGCAACTGGCGTGGCTTGTGATGTTAAAAACAGAAAAAGAAGTAACTTCCAAAATTGTGGATAACGCTGTTACGGAACTTGTTTCTCAAAATGCAGCTTTGTTTATGCAACAGACGGAGGGATTGACGAGCTATCAGATGAATATGCTTCGAGCTCTAGCAAGTGGAATCCATGGGGAATTTACATCAAAGAATGTTATGGAAGAATTTCGCTTGGGAACAAAATCAAATATTACTAAAGTAAAGAATATTCTCATTGATCGCGATTTGATAGAAATGCGGGAATCGGGTTTGTTCATCAGTGATCCTGTATTCCAAATGTGGTTTAAGAGATTCTGCTTGTAATTTTTTTTGTATTTTGTTCTTGAAGAGGAACTAAAATGATTTGTCCGAAATGTGGTGAAAAGTACGAAGATGATATGCCTCGTTGCCTTTGGTGCGATGCTCCGAACCCAGATCATGCTGCTGTTATGGAACGTTTGAGGGCTGAAGAAAAAGCGGAACAGTTTACTTTACATGATAATTTGGAGGAACTAAAAGAAACTTCGGTAACGGCTTTTCATGAATTAAAAAATGCTTTGAATGAGAAATCGTCAATAGTCCTTACAGAAGATTTTAAAGAAAAGTCAATGGAAGTAATGCCGAAAAAAAGAATTTCATTGACATTAGTGCTTAAGGAAATTCCGAAAATTTTGGTGTATGTCCTTATTGTTTTGCCTAATGTTGTCTTTTTGAATTTTTGGCTTGCAAAATTTTTTCAAACAGCATTCCCGTCCAATCCAATGCTTGGCTTTTTTGGAGCGGCATTACTATCTATTGCTCTTTGGTCAACTATAGTCATTCTATTTGCGAAAAAAAGACGCGATTTATATATCCGCATTTTAGTGTGGGTTTGCAATTTTATGATCGGTTTTACTGCTTTTGAAATCGTTAGAAAAATTAATTCTTTGGTCTAAATCTAGAATACAAAGCGGAAATCGAGACCTAGGGAACCACCTATATACGATTTTGTCGGGAGGAATGCCAAAGCGTCGATGCCAAAATGTCTACCGATGTCCCAGTTGATGCCTAGAGCCATCAGAAGACCGTCTTCTCCATTAGTAGAGCTTTTCATTAGCGTTGGACCTGATACAAAATGCACAACGTTTCCGCCTAAATAAAATAGAGCTGGAATGTACAAAAATTGATTACTTCCGAAGGAAACCCATCTAGCATCCATTGCCATGTAAATTCCGTTTTCATTGCTGAAGCGGAGCTTTATACCAATACCGGCATCGTAAAGGCCTGCGTGTAAAAACAACCTTGCTCTCGGCCAGTTTACTTTTGTCTTTGTGGATGGTGGCAGGTATTCGCCATCACCTTGTGAGGCTTGTGCAAAGTAGTTTTGATTTGCAGGGACGTTCTGAGCAGTGACCGTTTGAGTTGTTGATGCTTGGGTCGGGGACTTGATAGCAATATCGTTTTTGACACTGCGGAAGAATTCAGGGGACTTCTTTATGACGAGTGTGAGCAATTGGGATATATTGGAACCGAGTCCGTTGAAACTGGCAATGAGCTTGTTCCCGGCGGTTTCATAGAGTTCTGCAGAAAGAGTCAGCGTGCCGTTGAAGCTGCTGATGCGTGCCTGACAGATGTAGTCGGCAGCAATGTTTTTCCCGGTTTCGGCAAGGCAGCTCCCTTCACAATCTTCGATCGATTTGCCTGGCGGAAGCATGGCGATGATGTTTTCGCGGGTCATGATGGTATAGTTTTGAGATGCCGGGAGTTCTTTGACGGCTTGCTCACGTAAAACATTGGTGAGGTATTGGCGGTCGGTGAGAGGGACCATGTCTTTTACAGTAGGGTCGGCGCCAGTTTCGAGAACGGCAACGAATGCTGCCTGCAGGGAAACAACGAGTGCAAGTAAAAGAAAAATGGTAATCTTAAAGTTCTTCATACAACAAAAATAACTTTTTATCTAAATTTTCGTAAAAAAAGGAATTATTATGGACAAAATTTATCGTTCAGGTATTGGTTTTGATGTTCACAAGCTGGTGGAAGGTCGCAAGTGCATTATCGGCGGCGTGGACATCCCGTACGAAAAGGGCTTGCTCGGCCACAGCGATGCAGACGTGCTTTTGCATGCGATTAGCGATGCTTTGCTTGGGGCTGCTGGTCTCGGCGACATTGGTACGTACTTCCCGGATACGGATCCGGCATTCAAGGGTGCTGATAGCTTGGAACTTTTGCGCAAGGTTGGCGAAGAAGTCAAGAAGGCGGGCTACGAAATCATCAACATCGATAGCATTGTGATGTGCGAACGCCCGAAGGTAAACCCGCACAAAGAACAGATGAAGGCAAATATCGCCCGTGTGCTCGGTCTTGATGTGAAGCAGATTGGCATCAAGGGCACGACAACGGAAAAACTCGGCTTTACGGGTCGCGGCGAGGGTATCGCCAGCCAAGCCGTTGCGATGGTGCGCTCTATTTAATTGCTTCAAACGTCATTCTGAACGAGCGGAGCGAAGTGAAGAATCCAGTTAAATTAGACTGGATGGGGCGAAGCCCCTACTCTTTGGCTCGGTTATCTATGTTGTTCCCGGTTCAACGCGACCGGGGTACTCTTGTTTTTAGGGGCTGATTTTACCTAGTTTTTTTCTATATTTTACATCGACTTTGAATAGTTTACATCGGTTTTACAAAAACAACTTACCGCCATAAGCCCGAACTAGCTGAAAGGCAGCGACGATGATCCGGTAGTGGCGCAAAATAGGAAAAACACCATATGGCCTGGATGGCTCTTAAAATGTTGGGTTGCTTGGCGCTCCTCATGTTCGGCATGAAGTCGATGAGTGAAGCCTTGCAGAAAATGGCGGGTCCGCAGCTGAGACATGTTCTCGGCACGATGACCACGAACCGTTTTACGGGTATGCTCACCGGTATGTTTGTTACAGCCTCTGTACAGAGTTCGACCGCCACCACGTTGATGACGGTCTCTTTTGTTAATGCTGGGCTTTTGACTCTCATGCAGGCAATTTCGATTATCCTCGGCGCTCACATCGGTACGACGGTTACCGCATGGATCATGAGCCTTGGGTTCTCGTTCAACATCGCAAACTTTGTGTATCCGGCGTTTTTCATCGGCATTATCCTTGTTTACATGAACAAGAAACGTGTCGTGGGTGATTTCTTGTTCGGTGTGGGCTTCCTCTTCTTGGGCCTTACGACGCTCAAGGAAACGGGCTTTGCCGTGGTGAACGACCCGTCAGCAAGTGCTTCGATCAGTGCTTTCTTCGCTCACTTTAGCGACCCGAACTTCTTCAATTCGCTGTTCTTCCTTGTGATGGGTACGGTGCTTACTCTCTGCGTGCAGTCTTCGGCTGCCATCATGGCTATCACGATGATACTCTGCTCGACCGGCGTTTTGCATATTGACCAGGGCATTATGCTTGTGCTTGGCGAAAACATCGGTACGACGATTACGGCAAACATTGTGGCGCTCTCTGCCAATACGCAGGCTCGCCGCGCCGCTCTCGCTCACTTCACGATTAACGTTATCGGCGTGATCTGGGTGGTGATTGTGCTCAAGTGGTTCCTCGGCGCTGTTTGCCATGTGGTCGGTTTTGACCTTGGCGTCCGTCCGGGCGATGAAGGCTATGCCGCTAACCTTGCTAAGATTTCCGTGGTGCTTGCAACGTTCCATTCTGCATTCAACGTGTCCAACACATTCCTCCAGATTTGGTTCATCAAGTACATCGAAAAGTTTGTTTGCCGCATTATCAAGCCCAAGAATTCCGAAGAAGAAGAAGATTCCCGCTTGCATTTCATCAGCTCTGGCTTGATGGGTACGCCGGAACTTTCGCTCCTCGAAGCCCGCAAGGAAATCAGCCTTTTTGCTGTCCGTACGCAGAAGATGTTCCACTTTATCCCGGACCTTTTGGCGATGAAGAACGAGAACGATTTTGTGAAGCTCTTTGCCCGCATTGAAAAGTACGAAGGCATCAGCGACAATATGGAAATTGAAATTGGCGATTACCTGAACAAGGTCGGTGAAGGTCGCTTGAGCCCGGAAAGTAAGACTGCTTTGCAGTGCATGCTCAAGGAAATTTCTGAAATCGAAAGCATGGGCGATGCCTGCTACAACATGGCACGCGCTATCAATCGCAAGTTCAGGACCAAGGAAGATTTCACTCAGGAACAGTCGGAACATATCAAGCATATCATGCAGCTTTGCGATAACGCCATGACGCACATGATCGGTGTCTTGAATGACGTGCCGCAGGTCGATGTGAACCGCACGCTGAACTTTGAAAACGAAATCAACGATTACCGCAAAATCCTCAAGGAAAAGAACGTGGCGGATATCGAATCGCAGAAGTACAGCTACCAGATGGGTGTTCACTACATGGATGTTGTGAACGACTGCGAAAAGCTTGGCGACTACATCGTGAACGTGGTTGAAGCCCACGCCAACAGAAGACTGTCTGTTTAAGCGCGAAATGGTGACTCCGGCACGGTGGCCGGGGTGACAATAGTAAGTTTACCCTCTCTGAGGTTTCAGGGAGGGCTCTTTTGTAAAATCCATGTAAAGTGTAAATAAAACATTTGCGAAGTCTTTGTTTTATGCATTGCATAAGTCCAAAGGACTTTTTATCTTGATATTCGTTAAAATCGTATATTTTAACCATGATATACATTGTAGAAGACGATCTTGAAATCCGCGAAATGGAAGCCTATGCACTCAGAAGCTGTGGCTTTGAAGTCAATACGTTTGACTGTGCCAAAGCGCTGGATGAAGGGGTCAAGGTCTGCGTGCCGGACATGTTCATTCTGGACATTATGCTCCCTGGTGAAGATGGCCTCAGCATTTTGAAGCGTCTCCGCACCCAGGAAAATACGAAAAATGTCCCGGTTATCATGCTGACCGCCAAAGGTTCCGAGCTGGACAAGGTCAAAGGGCTTGATTTGGGCGCTGATGACTACATTGCAAAACCTTTTGGCATTTTGGAATTTGTTTCTCGCGTGAAGGCGCTGCTCCGTCGTTCGGGCAACATGAATCCCGAAAGCGAAGAACCGAAAGTCATTTCGCTTGGTGATGTGACGCTGGATGAGGCGAAACGCACTGTGATGGCGGGCGGCGACAATGTAGAATTGACGTACAAGGAATACGAACTTTTAAAACTTTTGCTGTCGCACCCGGGACTTGCCTTTTCAAGGCAACAGATTCTGGAAAAAATCTGGGGCATCGATTTCAAGATGGACACGCGAACGGTCGATATGCACATCAAGACTCTCCGCCAAAAGCTGGGCGAGCAAGGGTCTATCATTCAAACCATACGAAACGTCGGGTATAAGGCTCAATGAAAGACCGCATCCGATACAGCTTGATTTACATGGGCGTTATTGCGGCTCTTTTGGCTGTATTTTTTACGGTGCGTGTCTTCGAAGATGAAATGGCGGAACAGCTCAAGGTCAACTTGCGCGAAAATCTGCGCTTGATTGAAACTGCTTACGAGGTTGAATCGCTTGAAAATATGCCGCAGAAACTGGCGCGATTTGCAGGCGAGGATTTGCGAATCACGCTGATTGATTCGACCGGTAAAATCATTTACGATAGCGATGCAAAAGCGGCCGAAATGGAAAACCATTACAATCGCGAAGAAGTTTCCGATGCGATGGAAAAAGGTTTCGGCGAAGATTTGCGATATTCTTCTACATTGCAGGCGAAGGCGTTCTATTTTGCCAAGCGTTTGAAGGATGGCAATGTTTTGCGCCTCGGAATGCGCCAAGCGAATTTGCAACAGGCGTATTCAAAGACGATGCCGTATCTGATTGCGTTGTTTGCGGCCATTGTCGCCGCTGCAATCTTGATTGCGATTGGGCTTAGCCGTGCGTTTATTAGCCCGCTGAAAAAGCTTGTGGACCAGCTCGGAACTCCCGAATGGATGAATATCGAAAATGCGTACAAGGAAATTGAACCGCTCGTCAATACGATTCGCAAGCAGGATCTTGAATTGCGTTTGACGATTGAACAGCTCTCGAATGAAAAACAAAAAATCTCGCATTTGAAAGATGAATTTACGGCGAATGCGTCGCATGAACTGAAGACTCCGTTGACTTCGATTTCGGGCTATGCGGAACTGATTGAAAGCGGCATGGCAAAACCTGAAGATGTCAAGGTTTTTGCGGGCAAAATCCACAAGGAAGCGCGCCGCTTGCAGTCTATTGCAAACGATATCATTACACTTTCGAAGTTGAATAATCGCGAGGCCGAACCGTATGACCTCAGCGAAAAAATAAATCTTTGGAATCTGGCGCATGGCTGCATTGACGGACTTATGCTGAATGCGAACAAGAAGTCGATACAGCTTTCGCTAGATGGCGTGCGCAATGCCGAAATTTTAGGTAATTCGAAATTGCTCTATGAGATGGTTTTCAACTTAGTCGATAACGCCATCCGCTATACAGAACAGGGCGGGAAAGTTATCGTGCTTGTTGAAGAAAATGCAATAGTCGTGAAGGATACGGGAATTGGAATCCCTGAAGATAGTCAATCCCGCATTTTTGAACGATTCTACCGCGTGGATAAAAGCCGTTCTAAAGAAACCGGCGGAACGGGCCTCGGACTTTCCATTGTTAAGCACATCGCAGAAGTCCACCACGCTACAATTCGTTTGAAATCAACAGTCGGTTTTGGTACAGAAATAAGAATCGGATTTAAATTATGATACTTGCTATTTTGAAAATGATTGGTTGCCTTGCACTCCTTATGTTTGGCATGAAGACGATGAGTGAAGGCTTGCAGAAACTCACCGGTGGACACCTCCGTACGGTTCTTGGTACTATGACCAAGCATAGGCTTGGCGGACTTATTACAGGTACTGCCGTTACTGCTGCTGTGCAGTCTTCGACTGCGACTACCGTCATGACTGTTAGTTTTGTGAACGCTGGCTTGCTTACTCTTAGGCAGGCCATTCCTGTGATTATGGGTGCTAACATCGGTACGACGGCAACGGCTTGGCTCATGTCCATCTTCGGATTCCAGTTCAACATGAGTAACGTGGTGTGGCCGTTCTTTGCGCTTGGCATTGTGCTTACTTACGTCCGCAAGAACAGTGTCAAGAGCTTTGGCGAATTCGTGTTCGGCTTCTCGTTTATGTTCCTCGGGCTCACGACGCTCCGTGAAAACGCTGTGGCGATGGACCTTTCGCACAACCAGACGATTATTGATTTCTTTGCCTCGACGGGTGGCTACGGCATCTGGAGCACGCTTTTGTTCTTGCTCTTGGGCGGCATCCTTACGATGTGCGTGCAGTCTTCGGCGGCCATCATGGCCATTACGCTTATCCTCTGCTCTAGCGGCGTGCTCCCGATTTACCAGGGCATTGCGCTTGTGATGGGCGAAAACATCGGTACGACGGTCACTTCGAACTTGGCGGCTCTTTCGGCAAGTACGCAGGCTAGGCGTGCGGCTTTGGCGCACATGCTTTTTAACGTGTTCGGCGTGGTGTGGGTGCTGATTTTGTTCCACCCGTTCGTGAACATGGTTTGCCATTTTGTTGGATTTGACCCGACATTTGTGCCGCAGACGCAAGAAGAAATTGCTCATGCAAGTATTCGCGTGACATACGCACTTTCTGGATTCCATACGGCGTTCAACCTTTGCAACGTGCTGCTCCTCATCTGGTTCATCAAGCCGATGGAAACGCTTATCTGCAAGATTATCAAGGAAAAAGACGACGGCGAAGATTTCCGCATCCAGTTTATCAGCGGCGGCCTCATGAGTACGGCCGAACTTTCGCTCTTTGAAGCTCGCAAGGAAATCAACGTCTTTGCAGAACGCACTCTCAAGATGTTCCGCTTCTTGCCGGACCTCCTCAAGATGAAAAATGAAGAGGACTTTGTAAAGCTGTTCGCCCGCATCGAAAAGTACGAAGGTATCAGCGACAGATTTGAAATTGAAATTGGTGAATACTTGAACAAGGTCAGCGGCGGTCGCTTGAGTATCGAAAGTAAGACGATGTTGCAGTGCATGCAGAAGGAAATTTCTGAAATCGAAAGTATCGGCGATGCTTGCTACAACATGGCTCGCGCCATCAACCGCAAGTTCCATCTTGAGGAAGATTTTACCGAGGAACAGTACAGCCGCATAGAAAACATGATGAAACTTTGCGACCAGGCGCTAGTGCAGATGGTGGATGTTATCGAGGACAAGCCGCATACGAAGGCTTCGAATACGATGACGCTTGAATTTGAAATCAACGATTACCGCAAGATGCTCAAGGACTTGAATATCGAAGACATCAATGCGCAGCGCTACAGCTACCAGATTGGCGTGCATTACATGGATGTGGTGAACGACTGCGAAAAGCTGGGGGACTACGTGGTGAACGTCGTCGAAGCGCACGTGAATCACAGATTGCTCGGAAAGTAATTGGAATGGAGCCGCAGGGAATGCGGCTCTTTCAATATTTTTATTATACCGTCTATTACAAGGTCGAAGGAAGCGACAACTGGAATGCGTTCGAAGCGAAAAAGGTCGAAGTTAAAATCGAGAAAACCACCGCTATCGGGCACATGAACACGCGTGCGGCCAGGGTCATAAAAGTGGGCGCAGATCGTACCTTTGACCTCAAGGGTCGCCCGGTCCATGGCTCGTCGAATGCCCGAGGTGCTTACTACAAGAAGTAACCTCGCTATCCTCGCACTCCCCGCTTGACGGGGAATGCTTGGAACAAAACAAAAAAGCTCCGCGATGGCGGAGCTTTTTGCGTTTTTAGTTCTGCAAACGAAAAATGTGTAAATATGCAAAATTCGTTTCCAGAATGTTGATTTTTGGGGTGTTTTTATGTATTTTAGGAACGAAAATTGTATAAATATGCAAAAAACGTTTCTAAAAAGGACTTGAAATGTATAAAAGGGATGCGTACTTGCAAAAATTGGTCGGTTCTATTGGGAACGGGCTTGTCAAGGTGGTTACCGGTGTGCGCCGGTCCGGCAAGTCTTTTCTGCTGAACACGATTTTTTACGACTACCTGAAATACAACGTCACCGATGAATCGCATATCGTCAGGTTTGCCTTTGATTCCGCCGAAGATTTGGAGCGAATGGGTGAAAATCCTGTCGAACTGCAACGGAAAAAGCGCAAAGTTGATCCGCTCAAATTTATGGATTATCTGAAGTCCCTGGTAAAGGATGGGGAGAGATATTTTTTGTTGCTGGACGAAATACAGGAGCTGGATGCGTTCGAGTCTGTCCTCAATTCGTATTTGAGAAATCAGCAGATGGAGGTGTTTGTCACCGGAAGCAATGCGAAGTTTTTGTCAAAGGATATCATTACGGAGTTTGCCGGACGCAGTGACCAGATTCACCTTTTGCCACTTTCGTTTAGCGAATTTATGACTCGCTTTGAGGGCGACAAGTACAAGGGTTTTACCGAGTACATGCTTTACGGGGGGCTTCCCCTTGTGGTGATGGAGCGGGATATCGAAAAAAAGAGACGCATTCTCGCAAATCTCTTTAGCGAGGTCTATATTCGCGATATCGTGAAGCGTAATAAAATTAAGAATGAAAGCGATTTGGGCGAATTGATTGACGTGTTGTCGTCGTCGGTTGGGTCTCTGTCTAGTGCCGAGAAAATCGCAAAGACTTTTCACAGCGAAAAAAAATCGAACATCACGCGGAATACTGTATCGAAATACATCGAATGTCTGGAAGATGCCTTTTTGATTAATTCCGTATCCCGTTACGAAATCAAGGGGAAGCGCTATATAGGCGCCCCGAAAAAATTCTACTTCGCGGATCTGGGGCTGCGCAATTCCAGGATAAACTTTAGGCAGTTCGAAGAAACGCACCTTATGGAAAATGTTTTGTATAACGAATTGTTGTACCGCGGATTTTGCGTAGATGTGGGTGTGGTAGAGCTTGCTCAAAAAGATGAAACCGGTTCAGTAAAACGAAAGAATTTGGAAATAGATTTTGTATGTAATATGGGCCACGAAAGATACTATATACAATCTGCCTTTTCTATGCCAAGTGAAGAAAAGCGCAAGCAGGAAATTCGCCCGTTCAGGACTGTCCACGACTCGTTCAAGAAAATTGTCGTGACCAGGGATCTAGTGCCTACCTACCATGATGACAACGGGATATTGATTATGAACGTGCTGGACTTCTTGATGGATCCAAATTCACTGAAAGTGTAGAGAGAATGAAAAAAAGCTCCGCGATGGCGGAGCTTTTTGCGTTTGCTAGACTTAACTGGATTCTTCGTGGCTTTCGCCACGAAGAATGACGCCGAAGCTTCAAACAAGACTACGCTCTTGCGGCGAGTTCCTCGGGCGACCTCATGAGAATATCCCAGTCGCCACGCTTGATGATTTTATAGGCATAGCCCTGTTCCGTGAGGAACAGCTGGCGGTTCATGGCGAATTCCTGTTCCTTGGAATCCTGCGTCACGATGCTGTAGAAGTGGGCGGCGCCGCCGTCGCTCTTGGGGCGCAACACGCGGCCGAGGCGCTGGGCTTCTTCCTGGCGGCTTCCGAACGTACCCGAAATCTGGATAAGCACGTTGGCGTCCGGCAAGTCGATAGCGAAGTTACCGACCTTCGAGACCATGAGGTTCTTCTGCGTGCCCGAACGGAAGGCTCCATAGAGCTTTTCGCGTTCCTTGTTCGGCGTCTTGCCGGTGATCAGCGGAATCTGGAGGTCTTCGGAGAGCGCTTCGAGCTGGTCGATGTACTGGCCGATGATAAGCACGCGGTCATCCGGCTTGCTGAAATACTTGAGCAAGCGTTCGACGATGTCCGTCTTTTCGGGGTTCGTGCTTGCGAGCGTAATTTTGTCGCGCACCGGAGCGAGAGCATACTTCATCTTGAGTTCCGGATCCATCGGGATGCGGATTTCGTTACAGTCGGCGGTGGCAATCCAGCCTTGGGCTTCCAAGATGCGCCACGGGATGTCGAACTTTTTCGGTCCAATCAAGCTGAACACTTCGGTTTCCTTGTGGTCTTCACGGACGAGCGTTGCCGTAAGGCCCAAGCGGCGGGTGGCCTGCATTTCGGTACTCAGGCGGAACACCGGAGCCGGGAGCAAGTGGACTTCGTCATAAATCATGAGGCCCCACTTTTCCTGGCTGAAAAGCGGAAAGTTTGCAAGTTCCTTCTTGACTTCTTCTTCGGTCATTTCCGGTTCCTTGCCTTCCTTGTTTTCGTCGCCCTTCTTGGCGCGCTTGCGCTGCGTCAATATCTGGTAAGTGGCTACTGTCACCGGACCAATTTCTTTGACTTCGCCGGAGTATTCCTTGACCTGGTCGAGTGTAAGGTTCGTCTTGTCGCAGATTTCGCGGATCCACTGGCGGGATGACGAGATGTTCGGTGTTAAAATTAATGTCTTAGTTTGTATCAAAGCCATGGTGGCAAGGCCAATCACGGTCTTACCGGAACCGCAGGGGAGAACAATCACGCCGGAACCGCCCTTTTCGCTACCGCTGGCGTAGAATACCTGTGCGGCATCCTTCTGGTAATCGCGGAGGTTAAACGGCTTTCCGGAAACGGTTGTTTCGCGGAGTTTGATGGGGAGCGGGTCGCCAACAGTGTAACCGGCCAAGTCTTCGACCGGGAAACCTGCGTTGGTGAGGACCATCTTTAGGTGGCCGCGGCGTTCGGGGTCAACAACAACGTGCGTATCGTCGATGTATTCGATGATGAACGGTTCCACGTCCTTCAACTTGCAAATTTCGAGGAACATTAATTTATCATCAGATTCCATCGTCAAGCGTCCGTCTTCTTTTTTGAGACGAAGCAAGCCGTAACGAGCCATGTAGTCTTCGATTTCCGTGACGACCGTCGGCGGAATGGGGTAGCGGCTCTGGCTTTCGAGTCTTTCGAGAACTTCGGGAGCACGCAGGCCTGTTGCGGCTGCGTTCCACAAGCTCAAATGAGAAATCTTGTAAGTGTGCAGGTGCTCCGGGCTTTTGACAAGCTCTGTAAAAGGAGCGATTGCATCACGTGCTGTAATGTAGTTTGGATTATCGACCTCGACCATGATTTCGAGGTTACTTTGTACAATAATTGCGCCATTCGGATTCATAGAGTGCCAAATTTAGTTATTTAGGGCGGGTTTCGCAAGTCGTACGTTTTTGCTGAAAATCTTACTTTTAGGTTTTAGGGGGTAGGTAAATAATCGTGGCTTCGCTGCTTTTAAAAGGACGAGCGTAGCTCGTGATACTTTTTCCTAAAACCTAAAAACCTGTAACCTGATACCCTAAAGAAAAACTCCCCGGACTTGTGTCCGAGGAGTCTTTCGAGCCGCCCAGCAGATTTGAACTGCCGACCTGCTGATTACGAATCAGCTGCTCTACCAGCTGAGCTAGAGCGGCGAACGGGGACAAATATAGTAAAACGATTATTTCTTGTCAAGATTTACTGACAACCTTTATTTTTTTTTCTATGATTGGTCTACGAGAAAATTTTTAACATGGAAGCTTAACTATGGCTAACGAATCTAATAACAATAATTCTGAACTTAAAGCCTTCTTTGTCCAGCACGGTACAAAGATTGCTGTGGCGTTTGTCATCCTCTTCGCAATTATTGCTGGCATTGTCCAGTATAAGGAAGCTCGCAAGGTTGCCGCTGCCGAACAGAGCGAACTCATTGGCATGGGTCTTACTTACCTCTATGCGAACGAAAAGGATAGCGCTCTCGTAGAATTCGAAAGCAAGATTGCTTCTGGCAAGCTCGAAGGCCTTGCTCTTGCAAAAGCTGCTCTCTTTGCCGGTAACATCAAGTTCGAAAAGAAGGACTTTGATGGTGCTGCACTCCTCTTCCAGACGACTCTTGATAACGCTGGTTCTGTGGCTCTCGTCCGTTCGGCTGCCATGCACGGTCTTGCCGCGGTGAAGATGGAAAAGGGCGACTTCTCTGCCGCTGCAAACTTCCTCGAAAAGTACATTGCTGAATTCGGCAAGCGCACTGGCGACAAGGAAGACCGCTATCAGAAGGACGAACCGGCTGACGAGGTCCCGATGGTTGCTGACGCTATGTGGAAGCTCACGCTCGTGTACCAGCAGCTCGGTGCAAGCGACAAGGCTAAGGCTACGGCAGAACGCTTGCTCCATATCTATGGTGACAATCGCGCATTCGCAGACAAGGCTCGTAAGTTCCTCGCTGCTCTCTAATCGCTCATTATTCCAGAATTTAAGGCTCGTCTCCGCACTAGGGGGACGGGCTTTTTTTTAATTGGATATTTAGCATAAAAATCAATTTACAACCGGGCGCGTTTTTAAAGAGTATATTGATATTATACACAACCTAAAATGGGAGGGTGCGCCATGAAAATATTTTTATGGGCTTTAGCAATGGCTTTTTTGTCATTGTCTTTCACTGCATGTGGTGATTCCCCGGAAAAGTTTGTGAACGATGTGGTTAATAGCGGTATCAAGTGCGAAACGCACGAATATGACAAGGCTAAGTGCGATGAACTTGCAGTCGAGTTCAGGGCGCGTAACCATAATTTTAGTGAAGACGAACAGAGGCGGATCCAGAAGCTGGTTGTCGAAAAGTTCTTTATCGAACTGAAAAAGCTAAACGAAAAAAATGCGAAAGAAGGTCCGACGCTGTAGTGTTTAGTGGCTTTGCGAGACTTGCTAAATGGCTAAAGTCCAGCCTACGGCAAACAAAGCGCAGTAGGCGAGGACTCCAAGGATGTCGGTTGCGGCTGATGGCGTTCCCCAGCGGAGCGCTTTTTTTGTGGGGATAAATCCGCAAAGGAGCCCCGCGATGAATCCGTACAAGTGCCCGAGAATGTCGGCGTTTTCGCCGAGACCGAGGAACACGGCGAGCGAGGCCGCGCCGCAGAGCGGCGCAAAGCGACGGAGCATGCCGTGCGTTTCGCGCGGCATGAGACGGAACTCGATGACGGCGAGGCAACCGATGGTTGCAAAAACGAAGCCGGAAAAGCCGAGCGAACGGAAGCTTGTCTGCACTGTAAGCGCAACGAAGAAGTTGGCAACAGCACTTGCGACCGCTAGGAACGGCACGAGCTTTGCAAGCGGGATGCGGTAGTGCAAAAGGCTCAGCGCCAAGAATCCCGAGATGAGGTTTGATGCGAGATGGCGGCTGTCGGCGTGGAGCGTCATTGCTGTAATCGTGCGCCACCATTCTCCGCGCAAAATTTTTGATGCATCCGCAATTCCTGCGTTGTGCATTTGGATGGAAATGTCAGAAAAATCTAATAGAGTGCAGGCAATAGGAATGGCTAGCACCCAGAGTGGTTGTAGCGAGAACTTTAGCGGAAGCGGCGGGTTCTCGTCGCGTGGCGGATTCTCGCGGTGATAAAGGCGAATTTGAATTTGCGCCATGCGGCGTTTTTCGGGTTCCACAAAAATCTGGAACGGGCCCTCTTCGGAGCGCTCGATGCGGTGCGTAATGCCTTGCGATAAAAGCACGAGACTCTCGTCACGGATTTGCCTAAAACCGCCCTCGCTCACGCGGACATCGGGCGGGATTTGGGGCTGTTCATTTTGTTCAGTCGAGGACTGCGCAATCTGCGAAAAATCGATGTTTTGTTCAATCGGGGAGGGCGCGGACTCTTGATTTGCGGAAGCTGCATGCAATTCTTCGGCGGATGGCCTACGGCGAATCATGGGCGATATAAAGTGTGGCATGGCGACCTTCCTGATTTTTTGGGACTTTTCCTTAAATGCAAACTCCGTGCCAAAAAGGGAAATTGGCTTCAAACATTCCCAAAGAACAAGAAATAGCTCAAATCGTTTCCCCGCTTATTCAAAAAATAACATGCAAACGTTTCAAAAGCAAATATTTAAGACGTTTTTTTGAAACGCTGTCAGCGCAACTGTGCTGCCGACGTGAGCGCAAACTTGCCGGTTGCGGTTTCACATTCGGCGCGAACGTAGGCGAAACCAAGCGTGGCAACCGAAATGTCGGCGTGGTCGGGGGTGGCGACTTGGCTTCCGATCATGACTTCTTCTTCGGGGGCGAGCTTGCCGTTTGACTGTATGCGGCGCCCGTAAATGCGGACGTAACGGAAACCTCCGCCGGTCTCTTTGTTGCTGCGGGCGTGGAACGTGATGCCGTTATGGTCGCGTTCCCACCAGAGGGCTGGACCGTCCGTGATGTAGCAGTTGTCTGCTGCGAAGGCTGCGTTAATGGCGGCGAGGGAGAGCGGGGGCTTTTGTTTTGCTCCACTCTCATCTAGTTTAATCACCGTTCTTACATTCCCGAAGGTATGGGCGCGGGTGTACTTGAGCGAGATGAGCGGCAAGTCGACTGCGGTCATGCTGTTCAAGTCACCGTGGGCGTCGTTCCCGCCGATGGGGAGCAAATAATTGCCTTTGCCTAACTCATTTATCCAAAATTCTCGGCCGAGCTTGAAGCCTTCATCGCGACTTCCGTTCCAGAATTGCAGCCCGCGAATCGAATGCTTGTTTTTCAGTTGCAAATCTTCGGGCTTCCAGTAACCGCGACGGAACACGAACTTTTCCAACATTCCCATTTGCTGGAACGGGTGCGCTGCGAAGCAGTGCGCCTCAGTCATGTTCAGGATTTGCTTGATGCTGCGTGTTGGTCTGTTTTCGAGCCAATAGCGGCCGCAGTCGCCGAGCCCCGGGAGGTAACCTTCGGGGGCGAGGACAGTCATGTGTACATTCTCGCCTTTGCTGTTCCCGACAGATACTTCTTCGCCCGCGAGCATGAGGGGCATATTGTTGCCTTTATCATCCTTGGCGGGGAGCGATGCGATTTCTTCGCGCAATTTCTGGAATCTAGGCACTGGCGAGTCCGCTTCTTTGGTGTAATCTTCTTGCGTGAAGGCGAAGTCGTAAGCGTGGTCGGTGCAGTTCACAAAGTCGAGCCCGACAGCCTTGGCGGCAAGCTGCAACACTTCGGGCGTGGCGCCGTATTCCACATGGTCTGCGGAGTAGTGCGTGTGGCAGTGCATTTCGCCCGCGGCGTAGCCGGGGGCGATAGGCGGCATCTCGTTCAAGATCTTGAAACGGAGCGGGACGGGTTTAAGTCTCGGCAGGTTCCAGCGCTCAAAAGTCTGTGTCTTGCCGTTGCGTTCTACGGTCAGCTTGCTGTGCGCTTCATATGCACCTGCCGGAATTTTCCCAAGCACAAGCGGAATGAATTTTATCTGCTCGCGGACGTCGATATTCAAGTCTTTGCGGATGACAATGTCCGGTTGCGGCGCATCTTGAAACTGAGCATCTTGTGTCTGCGCTTCTCGCGACTGTGCGTCCCGCTTCAAAACGATTTCAGCATTTTTAATCGTTGTCGGGAAACGGTCGGCATCGCGCACGACAATCCAGAGGTAAGGCTCGATGCCTGGCACAAACTGGAATGGCGCATCGAAAATAATTTCGGGCCACGGCTTGTAAAGGAGCGACCAGGGTAGCTTGAACTTAAAATGCGTTTCTGCATAACGCAATTTTTCCCCCGGCCAAAAACTCATCAGTCACCTTTTGATTTTACGTTTGCAGGATCCACGTTCTTTTTAGGCGCGTCTTGAGGTGCGGGCGTATTTTTCGGCGTATTTCCCGGCGCAGTTCCAACAGAATCCTGCACAACGCTTGTGTCGATTTTTGCGGAATCTAGTGCAGCTGATGAAGAATCTTGCACAGCGGATGAATCTTGAACTGCGGACGTGTCACGGACTGCGCTTGTATCAATCTTTGCGCTTTCCTGTGCGGCGACATTCACAGAATCTACTTTCACAGAATCTTTTTTCGTGTCGTCGATAAATTTGACTTTGGGCTTCTTGTCTCCGTCGTCATCGTCGTCATCATCATCGTTCTTTGGCTCCGGCTTGTTCCAGAATCCAAAAGAACCTCTGATTTGCAACTGAATCCCACCCAAGTTCCACTTAGCTTTTTCTTCCGGACCGTTCGGGACAATTGCCGAGAACATCTTGTTTGACTTCACCGAAATGGAATTGAACCCAATATCGCCATAGAGTTTAAAGTTTTTCCAGCTTGCAAAAAGGTAGCCGAGGCTTACGCCAAAGCCTGCTCCGAGGAGCGGAGTTTCTGCACCGAGATAGCCCCAGGTCGTGTAGATTTCTGTACCCGGCAGCACCCAGTACCAACGGACGGCTATGCTAAAGAGTCCGCCCGTGCTGAGTGTGATGAAGTTCTTGGGGAGTGCCAAGCGGTATTCGAGGAACAGCGGAATGCCCTGTAGCGTGTATTCGTAACTGTGGGTGCCGCTCCTGCGGTCGGTCAAGACGACGGATTCTTTGTCGTAGATAAAGCCGATGCCTGCACTTAAAAATTGGTCTTCCTTGAATTGCCACTGGATGCCTGCCGTAATCGGGAAGCAAAAGTTCACCTTTTGGAAGTCCTGCTTGGCGACGTTCAGCGTTTCGGCGCTGGTAACGGCTTCGGCCCTAAATCCGTAATAAATGGAATCGATGGCTTCCTGGAAGTATTTTCGTTCTTCAAAGCTGATGAACGAAATCGACGGCTGTACAAATACGGAAAGGATGGAATTGTCGTGATCCAGTTTTTCTTCACTTGCTGCAAAGGCACTTGCAGAGAACAGCAATGATGCCAAAAGTGAAAATATCTTTCCGGATTTCAATTTCATCCTGTTGCCTTATTCAGCCAGTTTCTTTTCTTCTTTCTGGAGGCGCTTCTTTTCAGATTCTTTCTTCAGGCGCTTTTCGTAGGATTCTTCGGCACTTGCGATTTTGGCTTCGGCCTTTTTTATGCGCTTTTGAATGTCCTGGTCTTCGCTGGCTTCGTTTTGGGCGATGGCGAGGTACTGCCTTGCCGGTTCAAACTGGTCGAGGTCCGTGTAAGCATCGGCGATGAGGAAGAGAACTTCCTGGCGGCGCTTTGCCTTGGGGTACGTTTCCAAGAATTCCTTGAAATAGATAACGGCGGCCTGCGGCTTTTCCATGCGCAAGTAGAGGCGGCCCGTCTGGAATTCCTTTTCGGCTACACGGTCTACGAGGAGGTTATAGTAATAGTTGACGGAATCGCGGAGCGGCGTGTCCGGGTGGTTCGCGAGGTAGCGTTCAAAATCCTTCATGGCGGTTGTCGTGTTGGATTCGTCGCGGTCAATCTTGTAATCCATGTTGAACGAAGAGACTGCCTTGCGGAATTCTGCGGTTTCTGCAAACGGGGAACCCGGGAAATTCACGATAAAGCTTCCGTATTCGCCACGGGCTTCAATCCACTGCTCCAGGTTGAAGTGGCTCTCGGCGAGCAAGAACTGGGCTTGTTCCATGTAACCCGACCCTGCACAGGTAGAAAGGATTTCTTCCAGTTTTTCGACGGTTCTGCCGTATTTTTTGTTCTTGTAGAGTCCCTCTGCGGCTTCGTAGCGTGCTTTGCACCATTCTGTATGGGTCATTTTGTTGCTCGAGGTCGAAGAACAACCCATCACAGTTGCCATATAAAAGAAAAGAGGAACGAACAGGGTACACTTGAAAACTTTTTTCATTTTTTTTCTTTGGTTAATTCTAACTTTCACGCTGTAAAGTAGAAAAAAACGACTCTAGAGAAAAATGATTTTAGTCCGCTATGTCTTGAAAGAGCTGATTGCCCCTTTTTTGGCGTCGCTCTTTGGCATTACTTTTTTGTTTGTAGTTGACTTTTTGGTCAAAATCTTGGACAATGTGTTGTCCAAGGGCTTACCTACATCTATAGTTCTTGAAATTTTTGTGTTGAACTTGGCTTGGATGCTTTCGCTGTCGATCCCGATGGCGGTGCTTGTCGCAAGCCTCATGACATTTGGCCGTATGTCGGGCGACCAGGAAATTACGGCGGTCAAGGCGGCTGGCATTTCGCCATTGTCGCTCATGCGCCCGGTACTGCTTGTGGCGCTTCTTCTCTCGGTCTTGATGGTCGTGTTCAATAACTGGGTGCTTCCGGAGGCTAACCACAGGTCTGTTGAACTCATGAACGCCGTTTCGCGCAAAAAACCGCACGTGTTTATTGATGCTGGGCGCCTTATTACGCAGTTCCCGGGAGTGCAGCTTTGGGTGAACCGCATTGACCCTGTATCGGGGACGTTGTACGGAATCCAGATTTTCGAAATGGAAAAGAAGGGCGCACCGCGTATAGTCTATGCCGATAGCGCTACGATGGACTATGTGGATAACGGGGCGACACTGATGCTTCGCCTTCGCAGCGGCGAGACGCATCTTACCGATCCCGATGATGACGACAATTACTTCCGAATCCGTTTCTTCTCGCAGGATTTGGCCATGCAGAACGTGGATGACCGCTTGGAACGCCGTAGCAGGAGTTACCGCAGTGACCGCGAAATGCCGGTCGAGATGATGTGGGAGGTGGTGACGGATGCCCGTAAGAACTACGATTCGGCGGCCGTGCAGGCTAAGACCCGCCGTTTGCCGACGCTCCTTCGCATCCGCGATTATGTCGATGGCGATAGCGTTCTCGCGGCAGATGTCAAGGGACTTCCGCTGGGCGATTCGATGCAGATTGTGCAGAGCCTCCGTAAAGTTCGTGTGCAGGAAACGGCGTCGCTCCGTGCGACTGAACGAGCCTGGGGCCGCATGGAAGGTGAACTCAAACGCGCGGCACAGTATTTGGTTGAAATCCACAAAAAGTTCAGTACCGCATTTGCCTGTTTCGTGTTTGTGCTGATTGGCGCTCCGCTTGGAATCATGGCTCGCAAGGGCGGCATTGGCACGGGCATTCTCTACAGCTTGGCGTTCTTTGTCATCTACTGGATTTGCCTCATCGGTGGTGAAAACCTCGCAGACCGACTCGTGGTTTCTCCAGAACTTGCCATGTGGATCTCGAACGTCATCATCGGCGTATTCGGCATTCTCCTTACGCGTGCGATGATTCGCGACCGCTTCTCGGGCGAATCTAGATTAAAGCCTTCTGTAATCTTTAAGGCTATTGGTCGATTCTTCCTTAAAGTCGTGAGGCATGTCTGATGAAATTCTCTAGATACCTTATCTGGAACTTTTTGAAAATGTTCCTCATCGTGGTCTGCGGTGCGGTCCTCATCTTTGTTGTGATTGACTTTGTCGGTAACATCAAGACCTGGTCTGCCCGTGAAATGAAGGCGGTGGGTGATTACTACTTGAGTTACCTTCCGTATATTTTGTACTTGATAACCCCGGTGGCCTTGTTTATTGCGGTCTTGGCTTCGGTGGGCAATATGGCGCGACACCTGGAAATGAGCGCTATGCAGAGCTCCGGGCAGAGTCCGTTCAAGACGCTTTTGCCGATATTCTTCTTGGGCGTTCTCATGTCGATAGGCTCGTACGAAATGAGCGAACATTGGCTGCCGGATGCAAACCACAAGCGCTTTGAAATCATGGAAACCAACGCGCAAAAGCGTAAGAACCCGCGCATCAAGGAAAAGCAGGACTTTACGTTTATCGATAGCGAAAAGAATAGCTGGTTCTTCAAGCATTATTCCGGCAAGAATAAAGTCGGGCGAGACGTTGTTCTTCTTGTACGCGATCGAGGGCGTCTGGTCGAACGTTACGATGTTCGTGCTATCCGCTGGATTCAAAAGGACTCTGTGACTGGAGCGGGATACTGGCGATTCGAAAGTGGATTCCATCGTATCTTTAAAAAGGATGGTTCCGTCGATGTGTTCCCGGTTCGTCAAAAGAGTATGAAGGGTTTGGTGAACACGCATCCGAACGACTTGATTAACGAAAGGCAGCTTGCCGACGAAATGGATTCTAAAATGGTCAAGGAGCGTATCAACGTGCTGCGCCGTTCGGGTGAAGACACCCGTGCGATGGAGACCGCTCTCCAGTTTAAATATTCCGCACACTGGATGAACTTGATTGTCCTTTTGATCGGGGCGGCTCTTTGCCACCGGTATAGCCGTTCTGGAGGCCTGTCCCAGAAATTTGGTGTTGGCCTGTTGCTCGTTTTTAGCTATTATATTCTAGAGAGGATTGGACTTAAAATGGGTGAAAACGGGGCTCTGTCGCCATTCTGGGCGGCGTGGAACAGTCACTTCATTTATGCCGGTCTCGCGTTTGTCATGTTATATAGATCATTCCGCTTGTAGAGGGTTGTATGTCCGTATCTGAGATATTGTTTGTTGTCGCTGGTGCGTTATTAGGTCTTGCTTTTCAGGGGGGCATGTTTCTTTTCCTTATCCCCTTTGCTGTTGTTGCATTTTCACTTGCCATCATGAACCGTCCGAGTCTCCCGAACGGCACAACTGTTATTCCTGTAATCAAGAGTAGCAAACGTTCGACGGCTCTTACTCCGGTTGTGTCTCCGGACATCCGTAACGAATTTACGAACGATGTCAAGATGGATACCAACGAACCGAATTCTTCGCTCCGCGTGAACCAGATTTGGTCCCGAGCAAATTCGGATGTCGACAAGGCGTTTGGCGATATTTTGCGTTGCCTCAAGGTGCTGATGCCGCAGGCAAACACGATTACGATTTTTACGAATGGTGGCAGTGCTAACGAATTCCGTTTGAGAACGTTCCAGAGCGATATCCCGAACTGCATCGATACGGGCGCCAAGATTACCGAGAACATGGGTATTTTGAGCCAACTCTTGCGTCCTGAGGTTTCTCGCATTTTGGAAGGCGACTTGCTTGTGGGCAAGCGTCTTACGTACTACATTGAAAATCGTATGATCCGCTCCTTGGTCGGTGTGCCTCTCCTGGATCGTGAAGAACGCCGCTTGGGAGTCATTCTTGTGGACTCTTTGCATCCGAATGCGTTTACGGCTGCTGAAGCCCAGGCCCTTACGTTTATTGCTCATGCGATGTACATGGTAAGCTTCAAGAGTTTTGTCTCGGCTCAGAACTACATCGAACAGCAACAGTTCAGTACGCTTTACCGCTACCAGCGCAAGTTCTTCCAGACAATGACGGTCAAGGACATTTACAAGCAAATGTTCGAATACGTCAAGGAAAACATCCCGTTTGACCGTTTGACGATTCTCGCTATGGACAGGCAAAATGACGGTGTCGGTCATGTGGTCTACTGCGTGGGGATGGACTCTGAACAGTTTGCCAATAAGAAATTTACGTTGTCTGACAAGGGCATCTTTGTTCTTGCTCTTATGAGGAATCGTCCGGTGTTCCGTTCGTTTACGTCGGGATATACCGATTACGTGCCTCGTTTGAATGATTCTGAAAAGCGCAATATGGAATTGCGTCAGTTGTTTGTAATGCCAGTCGCTTCGGAACCCGAGGCGAAAACGGCTGAACTTGCTATTTGCCTTGAAAGCCGCTACACGAACCGCTATCAGGATCACGAAAAGAAACTCCTCAAGGCTTTTGCTGGAGTCGCAGGCTTTGCTTACGCTCGAGCTCGTCAGGTCGAAAAGGACAAGGACCTTGCTACGCGCGACGGCCTCACGGGGCTCATGAACCACCGCTCTCTGCAAGAAACGCTCCGCACAGAAAAGATTCGCGCTGACCGCAAGAAATACAATATTGGCGTCTTGATGATGGATATCGACCACTTCAAGAGCGTGAACGATACGTATGGTCACCCGGTCGGTGACGAAGTGATTAAGGGAATTGCAACGGCGATTAGTGGCGAAATCCGCAAGGAAATTGACGTTGTCGCTCGTTACGGCGGTGAAGAATTTGTGGTGGCGCTTATCGATACAACGCCTGATGGCATGATTGAAACTGCTGAACGCATCCGCAAGGCGGTGGGCAAGCTCGAATTCAACGTGCACTTGACGGACCCGCTGCGTGTGACGGTCAGCATTGGCGCCTTCCTTGTGGAACCGGAATTCTCGGACATGAAGAAGGCTGTGAACAATGCCGACCAGGCTCTCTACAAGGCAAAGGATGGCGGCCGCAACCAGGTCGTGCGTTTTGAAACCGTTGAAACTGAAGCGGTGGGAGCTGTTTAGAGCTTAGAACTTAGAACACTTCCTTCTCTCTAAAAAGAAAACACTAAGTTCTAAGAGCGAAGCGGGCTAAGTTCTGCCAACTAGATTTTTTAAACAGCGTCTCCCTAACCACTAACCACCAGCCACTAACCACTTCCTACTTCTAACTTCCTACTAACCTATGTTCACTGCACTCGATTGGCTTGTCTTATTTGCTTACTTGCTCTTGTCCTTAGCGATTGGGCTCTGGGTTTCTCGTGGCAACAAGAACCTCAAGGAATACATGTTCGGCGGTGGCTCGATGCCGTGGGTGGCCGTGGGCATTAGCCTTATTGCGACTTCCGTTAGCGCAACGACGTTTCTTGGCGCACCTGCCGATGTCTATGGCGACGACATGACTTTTTTGATGTTCCAGATTGGCGCCTTGCTCAGCATTGTGGTCGTGGGCTTTGTGTTTATCCCGCGTTTCCGCACGTCGGGCATTTCGAGCGCTTATGAACTTTTCGAAGTGCGCTTCGGGAGCCGCTCGGTGCGCCGTTTGGCTGCAGTCTTCTACTGCTTGCATCTGCTCCTCCGCACGGGCATTTTGCTTTACGCGCCCTCGCTTGTGCTTGCGCAGATTTTGCACATTGACTTGAAACTCGCGATTATCGTCTCGGCGGCGATTGCCATTTTCTACACGTGGTTTGGTGGCATCAAGGCGGTCATCTGGACTGACGTGATGCAGTTCTGCGTGTTCTTTGGCGGTGGCGTGCTTGTGCTCTTGATTATCGCAAGTCAGGTGGGCGGCTTTGGTGAAATGGCAACACTCGCCAGTGAAGCGGGCAAGACGCGCTGGTGGAACGCTTCGATGGATGTCTCGAATGCGCGCACGCTTATTTCGGCGGGTTTTGCGTATGCCATTCTTGAAATTGCCATTCGTGGTTGCGATCAACAGTTTGTTCAGCGCTACCTCAGCTGCAAGGATGTGAAGGCGGCGAACCGTTCAAGCGTGCTTTCGATGGTGCTCGGTTGCGCCGTTTCGATTCTCTTTTACTGGGTGGGGGCTGCTCTTTACGTCTTTTACAAGAAAGCTCAAGTCGCAACACTCCCGGAAGGTCTCGGGCAAAATGACGTGTTCCCGTACTTTATCGTGAATGCGCTGCCGTCTGGCGTGACGGGCTTGATTGTCGCTGCCATTTGTGCGGCGGCGATGAGCAGTCTTTCGGGCGCCATCAATTCGCTTAGCAATACGTCCGAACGCGATTTCCTCGGTTGGGGCGAATCGACGGGGATGGGCGGGCTCAAGCGTGCCAAAATCTGGACGGTTGTCTGGGGCGTGCTCGGCGTGTTCTTTGCTCTCTTTGCGGCAACGCAGCAGGGGAGCCTCCTCAAAAATGCGATCTTCTTTACAGGTCTTTTCACGGGTCCGCTTCTCGGCATGTTCCTCTTGGCATTCTTTGCGGATAAGGTCTTTGGAACTGCTGAAAAGGCGTTACGCGCCTGGGTTGTGATTGTCGCAGTGCTTTGCGGTATGGCTAGCCTCGTCTTGTTCCAGGGAATCCCTGCGTTTGGCGTGAAAGCTGTCTTCGGCGGCATCTTTAGCTGGCCGTGGTTGCCCTTCATCAGCATGACTACCACTATCGTCGTAGCGCTTGTCGTGAATTTTGTGGCGAATGTTGTTTGTGCGAAACGCGTATGATGATAGAATTTTGCGGTGAATTAGAACGATCGTAGTAAATATTTTTTTTCTGAATAGCCGCTAAGAAATTAAGTAGTTTATCGTTGAATGAATTCCGCAGGGATGATTCGCCTGCGGTTTTTGTGGATGTTTAAAAAAAGGAGAAATATATGCAGAACAAGATTTCGTACATCGTCATCATTGTGCTTGCATTCGTGTGCCTGATTCTTTCGATGAAGCTCGGGCGTGATGACCTGGCGAATAAGGGAATCGCGACAACGACGGATCAAACGGCCTCGACACAAGCTGTAGCTGCGAATGAAGCCCCCGTGCCGACCGTTGCCGTCTTTACTCGCGAAAAGAAACGTTTTGTGGCAGATGAATATGTCATGACGGTTAATCTTACAATGCTTGGAACCGACAAAAAAGTTCTGTATCGTAAAATGAACGAAAAACGTGCGTCCCTCTTTAAAGTCCTGAATTCGTTCAATATTCCAGAATCGAATGTGGATCAGAATAGTATAAAAATTGAAAAAGAATGGTCTTATGATGAGGGAAAAAGAAAATTTTTGGGATTCCGTTCGACACAGAAATTCGAAGTTCACGTGGAATCGAAATCGTTGCAGAAGTCTTTGACTCAAGCTCTTTCGACGGATTCTGATATTGAAGTGACGAAATCCTTGGCTCGTTCAAAGAACGTGACTGCATGGCAAGCGGATGTCGTTAAGGAAATGTGCAAAAAGGCTTTTGCGAAGGCTGAAAATTATGCACGAGGAACTGGTGCCAAACTTGGAAAAATTGTATTGGTTGAAGGCGATGTCGATCAAAACAATTATGCAACGGGGGATTCTGTGCAGGTTATCGCCAGCATGAATCTGGAAATGGAATTGCTTTCTGAAGGTGTTGCATCTGCGAGCAAGCCTTCTCTGCTTTCTGTGCGTAATTTAGAAAGTCGTAAATATGGCGCTGATGAATTTAAGGCGAGCTTTAAAATTCAGATGGTTGGTAAAGATAAAGAAAGTTTGTACAAGTTGGTGGAATCTCGTGGTGCCGCGATTCTTGCTCATTTAGATTCTCTTGAAATTCCACGTACCGATGTGAAGGATTTTGATATAGATATTAATAAAAATAGATCGTATTCGAGAAAACGCACTTTAGGCGAATTCCACGGTTATACGGCGACAAAACATTTTTCTGTTTATGTCAAATCAATGAAAACTGCAAGTATGTTGGTTGACGCTTTGGCTTTGGAAAGTGATGTTGAAATTACAGGGGTGAAGCCGACTCTCAAAAATGCAGATTCGTTGACATCTGAAATGCAAATTCTAACGGGTAAAAATGCGATGGCGAAGGCTCGTGTTTTTGCTGAGGGCCTGGGCATGAAGGTCGGGCGAGTGATGTTTGCCAATGACGGAATTGCTAAGCATATGTCTCAGCCTTGGCTTAGGACTAATGGTGTGAGAAACTATGATGATGATGAAGTCTATTTTGAAGATCATGCTGACGGCTTGTCCATGCTTTTGGGTGGCGGTGGTGTTGGTGCGAATGGGGCAATCGCCGATTCCGTCGAAGTCAGTGCCAAGATTAATTATGTCGTTGAACTGAAGTAAAGTTGTCCTGTGGCGGGAAAATGACTATTTTAAATCTCATAAAAGTTGACCCCGGCACTGTGGCCGGGGTGACAGAAAAAAATAAACTGTCTAAAAGAGGGCTTAACGATGATCTCAAAATTGCTCAATATCATCTATCTCATCGCGCTTATTGTGTGCGTGTGCGTTCTCATTCGCGTCGTGAAGGCGGAACCAGCTGCAGTTCCTGTAGCTGCATCTAATGGCACAACGGTGTTTGAAGTCCCGAAAATCGAAGTTTCGGCATCGGAAACCAAGAAGTTTGCCGCTGACAAGTTCGAGATGGGTTTTAGCCTCGAAATCCGCGGCAAGGACAAGGAAGCTGTTTCCAAGCGCTTGGCAGAACGCCGTTCCGTGATTTTCGAAAACGTGAAATCGCTTGAGATTCCGCAGTCCAACGTGGAACAGAATAGCGTCGAAATGCACAAGGAATGGTCTTATCGCAATAGCAAGCGCGAACTCGTCGGTTACGTGGCTACGCAGAGCTTTGTGATTACGGTAAATCGTAAGATTGATGCTGCCGCTCTCGTGCAGGCGCTTTCTTCGGAGCCGGATGTCGAAATCCAGCGCACGTCCGCCCAGCTCAAGGATGTGGACACTGTGCAGTCGAAGGTTATCAAGGCGGCGGGCAAAAAGGCAACCGCCAAGGCTAACGATTATGCCGAAGGTGTAGGTGCAAAGCTCGGTCGCGTACTCCAAATCAACGGCGAAGGTGGCGGAATCATCTACAACCAGTACAATCGCGTCTATCGAGCCAAGGGTGTTATGCTTGCGGCAAACGCTATGATGGATGGCGCCGCCGCTCCCGACGAAACGGCGATTGCCGATTCCGTCGAGGTGAGCGCTTCTGTCCGCGTCGTTTATGAACTAAAGTAGTTCAAGCAATTTTTCTTCATACTCCTGGGCCGCTCTTTCAAGGGCGGCTTTTGTCATATCCGGGCTGCACCCGTAGAATCCGAGCGGTTTAAACCACTTCATGCCGGCTGCATTTGCGGTCATTTCGAACGGGATGAGCATTTCTTTGGCGGTGTAGCGGTTGAGGCCTTCGTGGGTGTAGTGCTCGGCGGCGGCGCCAGCAGTAAATACAACGCGCACGGGCATGCCCTTCAAGAAGTTGTCGGCGCTGTAGACAATCGGGCTCATGACCTGGTCTTGCCAGTCGCGTAAACTGGCGGGGGAGTTATACCAATATATAGGGAACTGCCAAACAATCGCCTTGGACTCCCTCAACAATTTTTTTTCGGCCTCCAGGTCGAAGTAGCCATTAACCCGGTTTTTGTCAAGGTGGTGAAACACAAAATTGGGATTTTTTCTGTTGATATCCACTAAGTGTTTGTTGAACATGGAGTTAGAAATGTTCGGATGCGATAGAAGAATTGTGATTTGATTGTTCATTGTTTTTTCTTGTTGATAAGTTGAGGATATATTACAAAAAAATTACATCTTACGTGCAAAAAATCTTCCAAATTGGACTAAGATTTATTATACTTGTAGTGATGTCGACCTACATCTTGTGGGTGTGGTTCGACTTCGAACACAAGATATAGTAAAATCGGAGAAATTTGACTATATTTGAGGAAACGGGAATTGAAGGTTTTTTTTAGATGATTTTTACTGTCAAAAAGCGCGACGGCCGCGAGATGCCGTTCAACATCGAGAAGATTGCAGACGCCGTAATCAAGGCTTTTAGAGCCTCTGGCGAATTGGATGAACAGATCAAGGCTGCCCAAGCTCAGATGAATTTGCTTGGAAACGATGACCTTTTGACAAACGTCGCTCTCAAGGTTGCCGCCGAAGCTGTAGGCCACTTGGAAGCCGAAAACAAGACCAAGCCGGACATCGAAGAAATCCAGGATGCTGTTGAAAAGGCTTTGACTGAAGGTGGTTACGCCGATACCGCGAAGAGCTATATCTTGTACCGCGCCGAACGTACCCGCGTCCGTGAAGTCAACACTCGCCTCATGCAGACGCTTCATGACATTACGTTCAGCTCCGCGAAGGAATCCGACCTCAAACGCGAAAACGCCAATATCGACGGCGACACCGCTATGGGTACTATGCTCAAGTACGGGAGCGAATCCGCTAAGCATTTCTACACGATGATGATGCTCAAGCCGGAACACAGCCGCGCCCACATGGATGGCGACATTCACATCCATGACCTTGACTTCTATTCTTTGACGATGACTTGCTGCCAGATTGACCTCATTAAGTTGTTCAAGAACGGCTTCAACACAGGTCATGGCCACTTGCGCGAACCGAAGGATATCCGCAGCTACGCCGCCTTGGCTGCTATCGCCATTCAGAGTAACCAGAACGATCAGCACGGTGGACAGTCTGTGCCGAACTTCGATTACGCCATGGCAAACGGCGTGCGCATCACGTACCGCAAGGCTTACCTTTCGAACATGGTCAAGGCTCTCATGCTCTTGACGGGCAAAACCGAAGAAGAAGTCCTGCCGGTGGTGAAAAAGCTCCACGGCGAAATGGCTGAAATGGGCATGGTCGCAACGCTCGTGCCGAACGAAAAGTTCCAGACGACCGAAGTCCACGAACTTTCCAAGACTTATGACGCCGAAACGGTGAAGAGCGCCCAGAAGTTTGCCGAAAAGATGGCTTACGAAGAAACGGACAAGGCTACGTTCCAGGCCATGGAAGCTTTTGTCCACAACTTGAACTCCATGCACAGCCGCGCTGGTGCCCAGACTCCGTTCTCTAGCATCAACTATGGTATGTGCACGGAACCGGAAGCCCGCATGGTCATGAAGAACTTGCTCCTCACGACCGAAGAAGGCCTCGGCGGTGGTGAAACGGCTATCTTCCCGATCCAGATTTTCCGCGTCAAGGACGGCATCAACCTCAATCCGGGCGAACCGAACTACGACTTGTTCAAGCTCGCTTGCCGCGTGAGTGCCAAGCGCCTGTTCCCGAACTTTAGCTTCCAGGACGCTCCGTACAACCTGCAGTACTACAAGCCGGGTCATCCGGAAACCGAAATTTCGTACATGGGCTGCCGTACCCGCGTGATTGGCAACCATTACGACCCGAGCCGCGAAATCTCTTACGGCCGTGGCAACTTGAGCTTTACCTCGATTAACCTCCCGCGTATTGCCATCAAGATGAAGTCCGTGGACCTGTTCTTCAAGGAACTCGATCGCATGCTTCAGCTCGTGAGCGACCAGCTCATGGAACGCTTTGCCGTGCAGAGCCGCCGCAAGGTGAAAAACTTCCCGTTCCTCATGGGACAGGGCGTGTGGATTGATTCCGACAAGCTCGGCTGGGAAGACACGGTGGGCGAAGTCATCAAGCATGGTACGCTTTCCATCGGCTTTATCGGTCTTGCCGAAACCTTGGTGATGCTTACGGGCAAGCACCACGGCGAATCCGAAGCCTCTCAGGAACTCGGCCTCAAGATCATCGGCCACATGCGCGAATTCTGCGACAAGGAATCCGAACGCCTCGGCCTCAATTTCAGCTTGCTTGCAACGCCTGCTGAAGGCCTCTCGGGCCGCTTTGTGCGCATGGACAAGAAGAAGTTTGGCATTATCCCGGGCGTTACCGACCGCGATTACTACACGAACTCTTTCCACGTGCCGGTCTACTACAAGATTTCTGCTTTCAAGAAGCTCTCGCTCGAAGCCCCGTACCACGCGCTCACGAACGCAGGTCACATCAGCTATGTCGAACTTGACGGCGACCCGACGCAGAACCTGGACGCTTTTGAAAAGATTGTGAAGCACATGGCAAAGGTGGGTATTGGTTACGGAAGCATCAACCATCCGGTGGACCGCGACCCGGTTTGCGGATTCGTGGGCGTGATTGGCGATGTGTGCCCGCGCTGCGGACGTAGCGAAGGCCATGCGATTTCGTGCGAAAAGATCGAAGAACTTAGAAAGAAATTCCCCGGAATGCCCGCATTCAGAGGGATTAGATAAGTAGAGGTTATAGGTAATAGGAGTTAGGTATTAGGAAAAAATCGCGGCAGAGCCGCCATATAATGGACGCGTGAAACGCGTGATACTTATCCTAAGGCCTACAACCTAAAACCTAAGAGCCTAAAAAACAAGGAGTGCAAAAAATGTCAGAAAAAGAACTCTCTCAGTATGGTGAAGGTGTCGGATTCGAACGCATCCGCCGCATTACGGGTTACCTCGTCGGTACAGTCGACCGCTTCAACAACGCTAAGCGCGCTGAAGTCAACGATCGCGTGAAGCACGGTGTGTAATAAAAGAGGTTATAGGTAATAGGAGTTAGGTATTAGGAAAAATCGCGGCATAGCCGCCCTGTAATGGACGCGAGAAACGCGTGATAGTGATCCTAAGACCTACAACCTAAAACCCAACAACCTTAAAGCGAGCTTGCGAGCTTCCTCACCATGTCCGATTATCCTCCTTTAAAAATCGCTGGAATTGAGCCGGAATCGTTTGTCGACGGTCCCGGAATCCGCCTGACTGTGTTTACCCAGGGCTGTCACCACAACTGCCCGGGTTGCCAGAATCCGCAGACTCATGATTTTGAGGGCGGACACTTTATCGAGCGCGAAGCGATTATCACGATGATCAAGGAAAATCCGCTGCTCGATGGCGTGACGTTTAGCGGAGGCGATCCGATGGACCAGGCGGCGGCTCTTATTCCGCTTGCCCGCGAAATCAAGGAACGCGGTCTCAATCTCGTGATTTTCACGGGATACACGTACGAACAGCTGATGAAGCTTACGCCCGAAAAGCCGGAGCTCTTTGAACTGCTCACGTTTGCGGACATTCTCATCGACGGTCCGTTCGTCATGGCGAAAAAATCGCTGGATATCAAGTTCAGAGGTTCCTGGAACCAGCGCATTATCGATGTGCAAAAAAGCCTTGTCGAAGGCCATGTGGTGATTCACCAGATTCAACTGGACGAGATGGCGGAACACCCCGACAGGGAATACAATACGTAAGGGTTAAGTGGTTGAAGCCTTTTTACTTTGAAAATGTCATGCCGGACTCCGTTCTCTTTGACCACTTAGAACTTTAGTTCTTATGTGGTCATGATCCGCGAATGGGGACGGCATCGCCATTTTTAGGGGTTAAGTCAAAAGGACGAGTTGAACTCGTCCTTTTTGTGTTAGGGAAAAATTTTTAGTTTTCTGCTTCTGATGTTAAATTTTGACATTTGAAAGATCTATATTGAAAATATGGAAGCAATTATTTTCATTATATTTATGACAGCTACATTAGGTTTGTCGTTATGGATTTCCTTCTTGTTACCAATTGCTGTTGGTGGATTCTCTTTATATATGGGATTGTTATTGTGCCGTTATGAAATACGCCGAAATGATGGCTCTATTGCATATATGGTAATATCAATGGTGCTAGACTTTGTTATTTTACTAGGATTTATCCATTCTGCGCTTGAATTTCCTGCTGAATATTCTGGAGAACTGTTTTATCGAAACATAATTCCTTTTCTGAACATAAATTTTCACTAGATATATGTTCTGTATAGTCGTATCATGAACGGAGTAGATGCTGATATGGAAAAACAAAAAAGAAATTTTTTTTCAAAAGAAATATTATTTGCAGAATGGGTGTTTTTTTGCTCATATTGGGGTTTTTATGCAATCGCGTGGCATTTTGCTGCACTATTGAAAGTTGATGGAGATTATGTTTTATACGATATTGGAATTTTTCTTCATATCATCGCTTTGGCGTTTTACATCATTGGTGTGATACTTGTTTCTGACCGCCGCGGAATTCTTTTTTCGCATTCGTCAAAATCATCTGATGCATAGTCTAAAAGGTTGATTTGGTAATTCTTGTGTTTTTTTGTGAGGTGATGAAGTTTAATTATGATTACGGTTGAGAATGAAACAAGAAGGATTGAATTTTACAAGGAACATGAGGATGATAAAATCTGGTGGGTCGATTATGTCGATTACCGAGGTTTCTTTGCTGTATCATTCGACAAGAAAAAAATTCTGTTTCTTTTTGGCGATTATCCCCAGAACTTCACCAACGAAGAAAAAGCCTTGTTTGACAAAGAAAATCCTTATTGGGCGAATTTTTTTCTGTAAAAAGAAATGATTTCTATGCGTACCACGGTGGGTCTTCGCTTTTTTGGCTTTGTCTTTGGTTTTGCGGTCGAAATTTTCGATTGCAAATTCTCTACCATGCTGGTGGAGTTTTTCGATATGGTGCGAATGTAAAATTGCTCGGCAAAAATGTACAACCCTCTTGACGATAGTTTTCCGATAGTCTATATTTAGTGTACGGATGAGCAAATGTGTTGCTCTATAAACAACAAAAGCCCCGCTGTTTTCAGCATGTCTGCGGGGAGGAGTTAAAAATGAAGAATGATGTGAAGAATGGTGGCGTCGGCATTTGGCTTGATGAAATTGTTCCTTGTCTCAAGGATACCGAAACTGGCGAAATCAAGGAAACGGTTGTATTTAAAATCGAAAGTCGTTCATTCCTGAAAAAATTCAACGAAAAGAACGGTTGGGGAATCAATTGGATTGAAATTCCCGATAATATTGAGGTCTTTGCTTTAGCGCTAAAGGAAAATAACGAAATTCAGGGTCTTATCGGAGTAAAAAATGACAAGAATTCCGTGGCTGCATTTATCCATTGGGCTTGTACTGCTCCTCGTAATAATAAGCGATTGTGTGGATCGCAAAAATACATTGGGGTAGGAGGACATCTATTTGCTATTGCTGCTGATAAATCAATTCAGTGGGGATATCAAGGCGCAATTCACGGCTTTGCCCTTAACAGAGAGCTACTTAATCACTATATTGAAGTATTAGGAGCCATATTTTTAGGGGCTTTGCACGAATACCAATTTTTCGTGAACGAAAACGCGGCTAAACATCTTTTGGAGACTTACACCTATGAATGGAACTAAAGGGCCTGTCATTCTGGCGGAATCCATGGAGGCGTATAGGGCCACTCCTGATCCGTACAAAGATGCTCCTTCAATGCATGTGAACTTGTTGGAGTTGTCTCGTTATGCAGAAAGAGTTGGAAAGCCGATGTGCGAATTGACAAAGGAAGAAATAGACCAATTCCGGTTGTAATTTATCTCGTCATCCCTCTTTCTTGATTATATTTATCACATGGTTATGAATATGTTTGGGAAGATAGTTTTGGCTGCGGCTGCTGTGTCGTCAGCTATGGTGGCATCGGCGTTTGCGGCGGGTAAGGTCGCTTGCGTTGGCAATAGCATTACGTATGGTTACGGGATTGAGTCCTGGCCGGACCAGACGAGTTATCCGCATCATTTGCAGGGAATGCTGCGCGAAAATGCACCGAACGATACGGTCGAGAATTTTGGCGTGAGCGGGCTTACTGTTCGCAAGGATGATCAGGCTTCGTACTGGAAGGGTTACCGCTTTGCGCCGGCGATTGAATTTGCTGCGGATACGGTTATCATCGAGTTGGGTACGAACGATTCGAAATCGTACACGACTTGGAATACTCCGGCGCAGGATGCTGCGGTGGACTCTGCGATTACGGCGGATTTTGAGGCGTTGATTGACACGTTCCAGGTGAAATCGAAACCGCATGTCTTTATTTGCTTGGCACCTTATGTGAACAACGTAGAATGGAATATTCTTGATACGGCGGTCGTGAATCGTGTGAATCCGGCAATTTTGCGGGCTGGGCTCGAAAAAGGTGTGAACGTGATTGACTTGCATTCTCGTTTTAGCGCCCTTGAAAATCCGAGCTGGTATTTGGAAGATATGGTACATCCGTCTGTCGAGGGCGCAAAGCACTTGGCAGAAATTGTGTATGCCCATTTGCAGATGGATACGTTGCGTGTAACGCAAGACGGCTCGATGCTCAAGGCTCCGAAGGGTTTTGGTTACCAGTGGTACAAAGACGGGAAACTGCTTGATGGCGAAACGCTTGAAACGCTTGCTATTTCGGGTGATGGCGAGTACAAGGTTTCTGTGAAGGTGGACGAAAGGACGCTTTCGCGGATTGTGACTGCGCCTTTGAAAGTCGAAAAGACGACTGCCTTGAAGCCGGGTGCTCGAGTAGCTCGCAAAAATTCGGCGGGAGCTGCGAACATGGCTAAATCGGTGCACCACTTTGATGCTCAGGGGCGTGCTCTGAACGCTCGCGGCTCTTCGCACCAGAAAGTCTACATCAAACGCTAAAACTGAAAAGGGAACGACCTGAGTCGTTCCCTGCGTGTTTGAGAGATGGACCTGTTCTCGTAGCACCGCTAGAGCTTGTTTTGGTGTGGGGCTTTTATAGCTCAATCCGATGCCAGAGCAAAATTCCTTTTTTTATAAAGATAGATGTGTGTGCCCTAAATGTCGAGGGAAAACAGGTGTCGTGGGAACAAAGCGTCCTCGGTAGACAACGATTTTGAGGCTGTTTTTAGGGCATTTTTACCGAATATCGGCTTTACAATATATTTTTAGAGTATGAAATCCAGTGCAGAAAAATTGCAGTCTGAAGAGCGTCTCGGTTCAATCCCTCCGAAGCGCATGTCGGTTTTTGAATTTGATGATTACCGCGCTTATTTGCGGCATTATTTTGAGTGTGCGCAAGCCTTGAACCGTCGTTATTCGCTGCGGAGTTTCTCGGACAAGCTTGGATTTTCGTCCAAGGATTTTATTTCGCGTGTGATGAAGGGTGAAAAGAGCCTCACTCCGGCAAGTATTGCAAAGATTGTCGCCGGCTTGCAATTCGATGAAAGCGAGGCTGCATATTTCGAGGCGATGGTGCTGTTCTGCCAGGCGTCCAACGGTGATGAGCGTGAAAACTACAAGAAGCGCATGGAAGAAATCACGGCGACTTACCGTTTCACGCAGCAGATGCTTTTGACCCGCGCATACCAGTATGAAGTTTATTCGCACTGGTACTATTCCGCGATCCGCTCGATTATCGGGATGATTGGTTTTGATGGTGACTACGATGCTCTCGGGGCGCGCTTGATGCCGCCGATTTCTGGAGAGCAGGCGCGGCAGGCGGTGGATTTGCTGGAACGTGTTGGGCTAATCAAGAAGGACGCCAAGGGCAACTGGGTTTTGAACAATCCGGCGATTAGCACGGGTGACAAGGTCATCCAGCAGGCGTTTATCAATTACCACAAGGAATTTATTGATTTGGCGAAGGAGTCCATTTCGACGATTCCTGGCAGCGAACGTAACCTCAGCAGTGTGACGCTTGGCATTTCGGAGGCATCTTACAAGAAAATTGTCAAGTGTATCAATGAGTTCCGCAAAAAAATTTCTATGATTGCTAATGAGGACGAGGACGGTGGCCGCGTTTTCCAGATGAATATCCAGATTTTCCCGTTGTCCAAGTGAGGATGCAATGAAACGAAATACTCGATTGGCTAAATCGGCGGTTTCTGCATTGTTCGCGTTGCAGGCGTTGCTTGCAATGGTTTTCCTCGTATCTTGCTCCGACAATAAGGTGGCGGGTGGGAACAGCTCTGAAGTCGGTTCCCCGGAATTGATGGGGACGCTTGCGTTTGTGGACGGTTCGCAAGGTGTTGCGAAAACTGCGGCGTTTGCTCGAGTTTACTGCGTGCCGATGGATTACGACCCTGCAAAAGAAGATAGCACATCGTACTATGCGACGACTGCGGATTCGGCAGGGCATTTTGCATTTGATAACTTGCCTGATGGCGTTTACAACTTGGAAGCGTTTTATGAAATGTCGGATGGCGGGTCTTTTGCGCTTCGTGAGTCGGGCCTGAAAATTGCGACGGATGCTGCGCAAACTATCAGTTTGGGATTGGATCAAAGTCACGATATCAAGATTTATTTGCAAGACTCCAAGGACTCGTTGGCGAGTGTTTCTATTGTCGGTTCGACATACAAGGCAACTGCGAAGATTGCGGAGGATGAAGCGGGAAAGTATGCGACTTTTACCGGTGTGCCGGCATCGTACTATGATTCGGTACAAGTGAGTACTTCGGAGGGGGCCAATAGCATCAAGGCTGTTCTTGTTGAAAATACGGATGCCGTTCAGGAATTTTTCTACGATGAATCGCTCCACATTTTGGAAATCCCGCTCAACACGGCTGCTTCGGGTATTGACCTGCATGACACTATCGAGGGATTCCCGCTGTATATTCGTTTGAGCGACCTGAATGCGGATGACCATGAATCGCTTGTCAAAAATATTTTTGCGATGAAAGTTTATTTGGAACCGGCTTCGGATTGGGCGACTTTCAAGGTCGTTTATGACAGGGATTCTGTTCCGACAGGACTGTGGGTTCGTTTGTCGACGCTTTATCCGCAACGCGAAATGCAAAAGCTCGTTTTCGCTTGGAATGGGGCGCGCTCAGGTGCTGCGAACTCCGTAGACCCGTTCTCTTTCACGGATGGCTTTGTGGCGGCCTGGAATTTTGATGAACGGGAATTCCTGGATTCTAGCGTCGTTACGGCGGGCGATAATTCGTTCAAGGGACGTGTAACGGATGTTACTACGGGTGATGGAATTATTGGCGGCGCGTTTGTCTTTAACGGGAAATCTTCTGTTATTGAAGTTGGGGGGACGGCCGATGACCGCGCCTTTGCACTGACGGATACTTCTCGTTTTACGGCGTCGTTCTGGGTGAATGTCGAAGACACATCGACATCGCGTTTCATCTGGGGCAAGTCTGAATCGGAATACCATTTCAAGTACCAGGCTCGCGATAGCGATAGCTCAAGCTGGATGTTCAAGGAAATGGACGAGACGAATCCGGATCATTGGTATACAGCAAATATTGCAACGGCTCCAGAAATAGATTACAAGCAATGGGTTCACTTGACTGTGGTAAAATCGGGTGATTCGACGGCGATTTACAGGAATGGCAAGCTCGAAAAAGTCTCGGTTAGCATCAACAAGACTAGTGATAAGCGAATCTCGGATGGGCCGTTTGTCATTGGCGCACGCAAGCAGTCAAGTGGAAAGATTGACCGCGTTCTCAAGGGCAAGCTCGATGAACTTTACTTTATGAATAAAGCGCAAAGCGGTGAATGGGCTAGGCTCATTTATTTGAATCAAAAGCCGACAGACTACTGGCCGAAATAAATTTGGTCGTTAGTCATTAGTTATTAGTCAATAGTGATGAAAATCATCGAATGCTCGTGCTGAAATGCCCGCGCATCTCGAAACTAACCCAACTTCTCGGTGAGTCTTGTATATCGTCTTGTGCTGCGGTTGTTGCGCACGGCTTGATAGAACGCTCCCGGTGCAGACAAAATCCACACATGGCCTTTCGCACGCGTGATGGCGGTGTAGATGAGGTTCCTTTGCAGCATGATGCTGTGGCTTGAATCTAGCACGACGATGACGGCGGGGTATTCGCTACCCTGGCTCTTGTGGATGGTGCAGGCGTACGCAAGGATAAGTTCATCGGCTTCATCGGGCTCGTAATCGACAGTCTTGTCATCGTAAAAGACCGTGATTTTTTTCGTGTCTTTCCCGATTTTGTAGATGATGCCGACGTCTCCGTTAAACACGTTCTTGTCGTAGTTGTTGCGAATTTGCATCACGCGGTCGCCAGTACTCCAGTTGCCGCTCGCGATTTTGATGCGTTCCTTGCCGGGGTTCAGGAGGTCTTGCAAGAAGTTGTTCAGTTCGTAAATGCCGAGAGGTCCTTTGCGCATCGGCGTGAGGAGTTGCATCTCTTGCGTGTCAATGTCGATTTTTTCTTTGATGCCGCGGGTGACGAGGCGGGCGATGATGTCTTTAGCTTCATCGGCCGACTCGTAAGGCAAAAAGTGAAAGTTCGTGCCTTCAATGGGCGAGGGGCTAATGCCCTGATTGATTTTAGATGCTTTGTCGGCGATGTCGTTTCCGCCGGCCTGGCGGAAAATGTGCTGAAGGCGGGTGCTCGGAATCTTGGGGCAACGCAACAAGTCGTTCAGCACATTGCCTGCTCCCACGCTGGGGAGCTGGTCGGCATCGCCTACGAGTACAATGCGGGCGTTGAGTGGCGTCGCTTCGAGGAGCGAGGCGGCAAGCCACGTATCGACCATACTGAATTCATCGACGATAAGCAACTTGCATTGAAGCTTGTTGTCGCCATTGCGGTGAAATTTACCCGAAATCGGGTCCACTTCCAGCAGACGGTGGATGGTGCGGGCTTTTTCGCCACAGCATTCGCCCATGCGCTTGGCGGCGCGCCCCGTCGGGGCGGTGAGGCTCACGCATTCTTCCATTTGGCGTGCAAGGTACAAGATTCCCTTGAGGATTGTCGTCTTGCCTGTACCTGGTCCACCTGTGATGATGGATATCTTTCGCGATAGCGCCATCTGGATAGCACGCTTCTGGATTGGGTCAAAGCTGAACTTGTGTTCGCGTTCCCACTGCGCAAGGTTGTTTTCAAAGTTGTCTATTGGCAGTTCGTTGTAGCGCAAACGGAGCTTGATGTTGTCTGCTATTCGCTGTTCGGCGTTGTAAAGCGGTGGAAAATAGCAGTCGTCGCCTTCGCGTTTGATGCGACCAATTTCGCTTGCTTTTTCGAATTCGTCGAGGAGCGTGTTGATGGGACCGTCGTCGTCAGGTTGCAAACGTAAATTGCGGAACGTGCGTTCTAACAATACGTTCTTGGGCAAAAATACGTGCCCGTCGCTGACGGACGCTTCTTGCAATGTGTAAAGTAACGCTGCCTGAAAACGCTCGGGGCTGTCTTTCGGGAATCCGACTTTCTGCGCAATTTCGTCAGCTTTCAAGAATCCGATTCCCCAGACTTCTTCGCAGAGCATGTACGGGTTCTGCGTGATGCGTTCAATCGTTGCTTGCCCGAACTTGTTCCAAAGGCGCTTCGCCACACTGCCGACAATTTCGTGCTTGTACAAGAACAGCATTGTTTCGCGGCTGTGACGCGCTTCTTGCCAACGTGCCAAAAAAGCTTCCACCTTGCGGGCGGGGAAGCCTTTTATTTTTACTTCGCGGAACTTGTCCGGATTATTGTCGAGAATGTCGGCGGTTGCATCGCCCAAAGCTTCTACAATGTGTTCGGCAATCTTTTGCCCCACGCCTGGGAACTGCCCGCTCGCCAAGTATGCTAGGATGTCGTTATCGTCTGTGGCGAAATATTCAAAAGAAGTGGCCTGGAACTGCTTCCCGTATTTCGGGTGGCTGCCCCAGTCGCCTTCTACGGCAATCGTTTCGCCGGGTTGTAGTGCAGGGAATGTCCCTGTAACGACAACGACTTTCTTGCTTTCGGTATCGTTCAGGCGCATCACGGTAAAGCCATTTTGCTGGCTATGGAACGTGATGGATTTTATGCTGCCTTTGACGACCACAACAACTGTCATGCCCGATTTAATCGGGCATCTCCTTTATTTGTTGTGGATTGTTCTTGCATTGATTGAATTTGCTGGTTACGCTTGTTTATTGAGCCTTCGGAATTTTACCTTCGTCCAGTTCCGGTCTCCAAACATCGGCATCGAAACCAGGCATCTTGGTAAGCTCCTTGCCGCGAACGCAGAGGAAGAATCCGAGGATAGCGGCATCATGGAGTGCAATCACAAGAGCGGTCTTGTAGTCGAGACCAAAGCCGAGCGGAGCGCCCTTGAGGTTTTCCGGGCTCACCCAGAGGATGTAATCAGCCGTAATGAACGTCATGAACATGCACGGGATAAGCGCAATCCAGAAGTTCTTCTTTTTACTGCGGAGGTAAACCGTTGCCACGCAGAGGCTGCAAACGGCCATGAGCTGGTTGCTCCAACTGAAGTAGTTCCACAAGATATTGAAACCTTCGGGGTTCAAGTTGCTCCAGAAGATAATCACAGCGCAGAGAGCAAACATCGGAACGGTGAGGAGGAGGCGGTTTTTGACAGAAGTCTGTTCAAGCCCGGTGAGTTCTGCAACGGTAAGGCGGAGGCTGCGGAGGCTGGTGTCGCCACTTGTGATAGCAAGGATAATCACGCCTACGACCACGAGAATCGAAATTGGAGCCCAAGGAATCACGGTCGAAACGAGAACGCTCAAGACCTTCACGCCCGAAGCGCCTGTCAAAAGTTCCGGCATCTGGTGATAAATGAACATGCCACCTGCAGCCCAAATCATACCAATCAAACCTTCAATAATCATCATGCCGTAGAATGTCTGGCGGCCGGTCTTTTCGGTGACTTCAGTACGTGCGACGAGCGGGCTCTGAGTGCTGTGGAAGCCGCTGATGATGCCGCAGGCAATCGTCACGAAGAGCATCGGGATGATCGGCTGGCCTGCCGGATGCTTGTGGAAGTTGCTCATGATATCGTTGAAGCAGAATTCATCGAGGACGTTCAAGTTCGGGATGATGCCTATGAAAATAGCGAGAGAAGCGAGAATCAAAAGCGCACCGAAAACCGGGTAGATGCGGCCGATAATCTTGTCAATCGGGAAGAAGGTGCTGATGAAGTAGTATGCGAAAATCACTGCGACGGCGACCCAGAACAGCGTTTGCGAAACATGGCTGCCGACGAGAATCGGGGTGTTCACGAGAGCGGCCGGAGTCGTGGTAAACACGGCGCCAACGAGAATGAGCGCCACGGAAATGAGTGTCATTACAAGTTTTGCCGGTCCCTTGCCCAAGAACTTGCGGGAGAGAGCCGGAACGTTGTAGCCGTTATTGCGCATGCTAATCATGCCACTGAAGTAGTCGTGCACTGCGCCGCCGAGGACGTTTCCGAGCGGAAGCAAGATGAACACAATGGCGCCAAACTTGATGCCAAGAATCACGCCAATCACAGGGCCGATGCCTGCAATGTTCAAAAGCTGAATGAGAACGTTTTTCCAGTGCGGCATCGGGACGCGGTCAACGCCATCCGGGTTTGCGAGCGCGGGGGTCTTGCGGTCGTCTGGACCGAACACGCGTTCAACGAACTTGCCGTAGGTGAAATATCCAAGGATGAGGATTGCAACACCGATTAGGAATGTTATCATTTTTTGTGCCTTCTTTAGTTTTAATTAAAACTGAACCATGGCTCCGATGGAAACGGCTATGTAGGTTTGCCAATAGTAACTGATATCGAGTTCGTGGAAATCGACAGTTCCACTATTCTTTGTGTGGACTGACTTGTACCAATTTTCGTAAATGCGCAATGCAGAGGTGAGCCCAAAGTTATCTGTGATGAAATAACGTATTTGTGTAATAAGGGCTACTGCAGAACCGTTCAACTCGGAATCAAAAAATCCCTTGGCATTAGAAACATTATCTTTTATGGTCAATTTTGTGAAAGAATACCCGAGACCAACACCTACCTGGAAAAAGTCTGGATAGAAGAAGTTGTAGGTTCCTTCAATTCCAAATCGCCAAAAACGCATGTCCTGTTCGTTCATGGGTTCGGGCAAAGTCGGGATGGATCCCGTCATGGACCAGTATTGGAAGGACAAGCCAAAAGAAAATTCGCGAATGTTCACACCGAGATTGTAGTCGGGAGAAACGAGAACTTTGGTATTGGGCAAGTGGACAGTTTCATCGATACTGTCGTCTTTTAAAATCATGGCGCGATCAAAAAAATCGCCTCGGTTAGCAATGACATTGAATCCGATGCTCGCATAATAGGAGCGAGGCCAGTACGTGAAATCGCTGTCTTCGGGTTGCGCAAAAATGGCGGAACACAACAAGGTTAAAGCTAATAAAAATTTCTTCATCTTTTATCCTCCAAGAGTTTTGACATCCCACAATCCGAGTGATGCAAAGATAGAAATTTTAAGGTCGCTTGTTGTGAACCGCTATGCGCTCTGTGAACTATTCGGCGTATTTGAACATGGCGTCGATGCACTTCTTGGCCTTGACGCGTACGCCTTCGTCGAGCGAAATATGCTCTGCCTTTTCGGGGTGGCGGAGCGCTTCCAAAATGTTTTCGAGCGAGTTCGACTTCATGTATTTGCACATGCAGCAGCTACCGATAAAGTTCATGTCTGGATGTTCATAGTGCATACGGGCATTGAGGCCGCATTCCGTGAGGAGCAAGATGCAGCTGTCCTTGGGCTGTTGGTTGATGTAGCTCACCATCTGGCCGGTGCTTCCGACGTAGTCGCTGAGCATGGCAACCGACGGATTGCATTCCGGGTGGCTAATCACCTTGAGATTCGGGTTTTGGCTACGGAAGAACTGGATTAAATCCGGGTCGTAGTTTTCGTGAACGTAGCAGCAGCCGTTATAGAGCTTGATATCTTTTTTGACTCCGCGACGCTTCATTTCGTCGATGATGTTTTGACCCATGAGGGCATCCGGTACAAAGTAAATCTTGTCGGACGGAATCGTTTCGACGATGTGCATCACGTTACCGCTAGTCACGCAGACGTCGCAGGCGGCTTTCACGTCGGCAGTCGTGTTGATGTAGCAGACAAACGTGTAGTCCGGATTCTGCTTGCGGAGTTCTTCGACATCCTTGCCGGTAATGGAGTCGGCGAGGCTGCAACCCGTGAGCGGGCCCGGGATAATCACGTCCTTCTGCGGGTTCAAAATCTTGGCCGTTTCGCCCATGAAACGCACGGCAGAGAAGAGAATCGTCTTTTGCTGGACGGTGGTGGCGTCCTTGCTCAACTTGAAGCTATCGCCAGTGAAGTCGGCAACGCCCAAAAGAATTTCAGGAGCGCAGTAGCTGTGGGCGAGGATAACGGTATCCTGTTCTTTCTTGAGCTCGTTGATTTCGTTGATGAGCGGGAGCATCTTTTCCACCTTTTCCATGGTGTAGGTGCAAAGGGCTGCGCCCGGTTTGACGGACTTGAGACGATTGTAAAGTTCTTCTGCGGTCATTGTTGTTCCGTGGTTAAATGCCTAGTGTAAAGATAGAAATTTTAGACGAAAGACGACAAATGCGGAGGGCGAGCGTTCGCGGGGGTGCTCGCACACCCATGACCGAGCCCAGCATTTGGTATATGAGCCGAAGGCGAATATACAAAGACGAAAGACGAGAGAGGAATAATCGCGGCTTTGCCGCCTAACTATTCCTGTTTACTGTCTACTGCCTACTGTTTACTGCGCCGCAGGCGCTAATACCCGGCCCATTCTGCGCTGATGGAGGGGCTAGCCTTGCGGATGTTCGATTCTTCGGGAGTCTCTTCCTTGCGGGCGATGTCGCCACTTGCAATCCGTTCCTTGATTTCGTCGAACGTCTTGGGCGGCACGGAATCGGGGGAGTTGTCGCCGAGTACTTTGCAGGGGGCGGTTTCGGATTCTTTTGCCTTGTCCTTGACGGGCGTGTATTCGCGGAGGGCGGGGACGCTATAGAATTTGTCTTCTTCGGGGCACCAGGCGGTGAGAGCCTTGCCGTAGACGCAACCGGAATCGAGACCGATAAATCCAGGAATGTTCACGAAGCCCATCTTGGCCCAATGTCCAAAGATAACTCGCTTGTTCCACTTGACCTGTTCAAACCAGGGCTTGTCATTCCAGTAGCGGATGGAAAGGAGCACTTCGGGGCTCATGTCTTCGAGACGCGTCTTGCCCGGTTCTAGGCCTGCGTGCACGAGGAGTGCGTGCGGCGTGTCGCGCCAGAGCGGCCAGTTCTTCACGGTATCGCGGATGTAAACCCATTCGTCAAGCGAGAGTGCCTTGAAGCGTTTCTTCTGCTTCTCGGTCCAGTTACTCTTGGGCGTTTCCATCATGCGGATGAGATGCTCTTCGTGGTTTCCGCGGACGGTTAGAATACCGAGTTCCTCGACAATGCGCATGGCGCGCATCATGTCGGGACCTTTGTTGATGATGTCTCCGGTCTGGTAAATGGTGTCGCTACCGCGCACGAAACCGAATTGGTCAATAATCGCAGAGAGTTCGTCTGCGCAACCATGAACATCACCGATATAGAGAGTACGTTTCATTAAATAGGTTGTAGGTTATAGGTTATGGGGATTAGGTAAAGAATCACGTGCTTTGCACGTCGGTGTTGGGGCGGCTTTGCCGCGATTGTAGTCCTAAAACCTAACACCTGTTACCTAATACCTTTTATAGATGCACGGCCTGTCGCAATTTGTTCAATTCGTTGGGCGTGAGTTCGCGGAATTCGCCTGCAGGCAAGTCGCCGAGCTGAATTTGGCAGTAGCTTACGCGCTTAAGGTCGCGGATTTCGTAACCGACAGCTCGCATCATGCGGCGGATTTCACGGTTCTTGCCTTCGATAAGCACAAGTTCTGCAAATCCGTTTTCGAGGTAGACGTCTGTTGCAAATGCGATTTCTTCCTGGGCATCCGGATCTTCCGGGTCGCGGATGTCCACGCCATCGACCAAGCGCTGGGCGGCAGATTCGCTGAGCGGGCGAGTGGTCCACACGTAGTAGCTGCGCGGCACTTCGAAGCTCGGGTGCGTGAGGCGGTAAAGCAATTCGCCGTCGTCGGTGAAAAGCAAGAGACCGCGGCTTTGCAAGTCAAGTCGTCCAACGTACTTGAAATTATGGTATCCCGGTGGCAGGTAATCGTAAACCGTGCGGCGGCCCTGCGGGTCGTCCTTGGTGCAAACACAACCAGCCGGCTTGTGGAGCATGATGACTTTTGTTTTCTTGTTTGTCGGGAGCTTCAGCAACTTTCCGTCAACCGTCACCTGGTCCTTGGTTTCGTCCACTTGATGGCCGAGGTCGGAAATCGTTTCTCCGTTCACCTGTACGCGACCGTCGGCGACGAGTTCGTCTGCGGCACGGCGGCTAGCAAAACCACTGAGAGAAATGTACTTGTTTATACGCATAATCTTTTTGCTCTGTCATCCTGGAGCCTCGTAGAGGCGATAGGATCCATCAAGCATCTCCTTTATTTGTCTTCCCCGACCTGTTCGGGGATCGCCGTCTCGGATGTGGCATCCGTCTTTTTTAGGAATGCCGGGCGCTTCTTTGGCTTGGGTTCCGGTTCTTTTTCAGGCGGGTAGAGGAGTCCGAAGCGGAGTCCTGCTGTACTGATCTTGAACGTTTCTACGCGAAGCTTTTCGAGGAGCGAACGCAACCAGAACAAACCGCAAATGATAACTTCGTGGCGGCCGTTTCCAAGTCCCGGGAGCATCGCGCGGAGTTCTTTCGAAAGGTTCGTAATGCGCGTGGTGACTGCTTCAAGGTCGGCGAGGCTCATTTCGAGACCTTCAATCGCCTTGTAGTCAAATGTTTGGCTGTTCAAGAAGACCATCGCAAGTGCGGTGCCTGTACCACCGATAAGGTAGACAGGCTTTTTCGTCATGCCCTTGAAAGACAAATCCTTGAACGTTTCCTTGATAAACTTCTTGTATTCCGGTCCCGGAATTGGGCCCATCGCCTTGAACATCTTGAGCGCGCCAACGGGAATCGAGAATGTCGTTTCGCCGTTGCTGAGTTCTGTGGAACCGCCACCGATGTCAATCGTGACGTTTCCTTCGCCGTGCCATTCCTTGACGGAACGGTAGGTGAGCTTGCCTTCTTCTTCTCCGGTGATGACGCGCGGCTTGACCCATACTGCTTTTTCGACAGCTTCAATCACTTCATCCGGATTTGTGGCCTTGCGCATGGCTTCAGTCATCGCAACTGCTTTGAGGTCTGCGCCGAGGGCGTGCAAGTCCATGCGGAACTTGGTCATGATGTTGACGAGTTCCTGGATGCGTTCGGGCGTGATTTTCCCGTGTTCGTAAATGTCTTCGCCGAGGCGGCAGACTTCGACCTTCTGGAGTTTCGGCACGAGAATCTTGCGCGGTGCTACAGGCGCTTCACTTGATGCGGCGGGTGTTTCAGTCGTTTCGGGTGCAACCGCTGCTGCGGCGGGTACGTCTTCGAACGCTGCGATTAGCAAAATGCAGCTGTGACTCCCGATGTCGATTGTTGCCTGTAGTTTATTTTCCACTTTCGGCCTCGTCCGTTTTTTCTTCTTGCTGATTCATCTTTTTCAGCATGATGTTCTTCATCTTTTCGGCGAGGGCGCCTGGATTTGTGAGGAACTGCTTGGCGTGAGCGATTGCTTCTTCAACGACGGATTCCGGGTACTTGGAACTCCATGCGGCGACGATGTTGCCAGTCGTGCTGCCGAGCGGTTTCTTTTCGCGGATTTCCTGGCCCATCTTGAGAGCGAGCAAAAGTCCGAGTTCGAATGCTTTAGGTTCTGCTTCGGCTTCAATCATCTTTTCGATGCGGGCGATGCGTTCTTCAAAGGGAATGTTCTGCGAATTGGTCAAATCATTTTCTGAAATCATGCTAACAAAAATAGTAAACGTGGGGCGTGGCGCCAATATAAAGCCAATATAAAAAAAGACCCGCAGAGGTCTGCGGGTCAAAATCGTTGGGTCAAAAAGAAGATTACTTCTTGGCGGCCGGCTTCTTAGCAGCAGTCGGCTTCTTAGCAGCAGTCGGCTTCTTAGCAGCGGCGGGCTTCTTAGCGGCAGCGGGCTTCTTAGCGGCAGCCGGCTTCTTAGCAGCAGCGGGCTTCTTAGCGGCAGCGGGCTTCTTAGCAGCAGCGGGCTTCTTAGCAGCGGCCGGCTTCTTAGCGGCAGCCGGCTTCTTAGCGGCGGCCGGCTTCTTAGCGGCAGCCGGCTTCTTAGCAGCAGCGGGCTTCTTAGCAGCGGCCGGCTTCTTAGCGGCAGCCGGCTTCTTAGCGGCAGCAGGCTTCTTAGCAGCGGCCGGCTTCTTAGCGGCGGCGGGCTTCTTAGCAGGTTTCTTAGCAGCAGTTTTTGTTTCAGCCATTTTTTTCTTCCTTTTTTGTTATTTATTTGTTGATATCAGAAAAATAACTTCTTTTTCACAAATAATCAACACTTATTTTATAAAAATTCAATTTTTTTTTGAAAAATTTTGTTATGGAGAAATTGCTGTTGAATGAAATTATGTGCAAAAGAAAAATCGATCTCTTTTGAGACCGATTTCTTGAATAACAAAAGTAATTAATTTGTTTAAAACACGATTGCTAGTTTGTTTTAATTAAGCTCTTGCCTTGACACTTTCGATGTATTTCTTAACTCCTTGAACACCAACGGAATACATGTCTACGAACTTTGTGGCGAACGGCGGAATTTTGTTCGGATGCATGCCGAGAGCATCGTGCATCACGAGAACATGACCGTCTGTGAACTTGCCACCACCAATGCCAATTGTCGGTGCGGAGACTTCTTTCGTGATTTTTGCACCAAGTTCTTCGGGAATGTGTTCGAGAACCATTTCGAAGCATCCGAGACCGTCGACGAACTTTGCTGCCTCTTCAATGGCGCGAGCTTCTTCTTCGGTGCGGCCTTTCTGCTTGAAGTTTTCTGCAGTCTGCGGTAAAAGTCCGAGGTGGGCGCAAACGGGAATGTCCTTGCTGCGCAAAAATTCGATGACGCCTTCGGGAGTGCCTTCGAGCTTGATGCTGGAACAGCCCACGTCCAAAAAGCGGCGGGCGTTGTCGTAAGCGGTTTGCGGATCCTTGTCGCTCATGTAGGGCATGTCGCCAATGACGTGCGTGTTCGGGGCGCCGCGGCAAACGGCGGCTGCGAAGATGAGCATTTCGGTCATGCCGATTTCACGCGTGCTCTTGTAACCGAGCATGGTATTTGCGAGGCTATCGCCTACGAGAATCTGGTCGATTCCGGCGGCTTCTGCGATTTTTGCAAAGGCGAAGTCGTAAGCGGTAATCATGGAAATCATTTCGTTCTTGGATTTTTTCGCCTTGATATCTTCTGGAGTTAACATGATGACCTCTTCACTTAAACTTTTCAACTAGGGCAAATATACAAATAGTGTAAAGTTATGGCTATTCCGGCGGAATCCAGTGAATGAACTTAATGATAATCAAACAGTTTTCTTGTTTCGTTCAAGAACTTTATGGAATGAATCTCTTTCAAGAAGCCGATGTGATGGCGCAAGTAGGTGAGGAGCGCGTTCTCGGCGAATTCAGGACGCTCGATTTTGCCGCCTGTTTGAAGCGCCCAAAGCCCATTGAGCGTTTCTAATCGTGCACGCGGGTGCTCGACACCGAGGCACGATTGACATACGAATCCGCCTGTTTCGGGGAAAAAGTCTGCGGCAGGCTTTTCGAGAGTGCGACCGCAGCGGCTGCAAGTGGTGAGGTCGAGATTGTAACCCCACATATCGCAAGTGTCCAGGAGCCACTGCGCAAAAATGCGCGACTTGTCGGTGATAACCTCATCGAATTCGCGGATGGCTTGTTCCAACCGCTCAAATTCTTCTTGCAGGGGGACGCCTTGTGGCGCGTAACGCAGAATCATTTCGGTCATGACCTGTGCTTTCGCGAGGCTGAGTAAATCATTGCGCAAGTTCTTACGCCAGTCCAAAAGCGTCGCTTCTTTGATGAACTGCAAATCGGTATTCGGATTTTGGCGAAAAACGACTTCGCTTAACGCGAGCGGATCAAGGGCTCCCCGGAACGGAGATTCCTTTTTCTTTCCGCCCTTCACGATAAACGAGACAATCCCGCTTTCTTCCGTAAGCGCCTTGACGATAAAGCTAGAATCGCTGTACGGAAAGCGGTGAAGAACTATAGCGCGAGTTTTGATCATAAGTTCGCGGCTTTTATGCCGTGATTACTTCGCCGGGAACGGAGGCCAGCCCATTTCCTGTCCGCCAACGACGTGCAGGTGGATGTGAAACACCGTCTGACCGGCATCAGCCTTGCAGTTGAACACAAAGCGGGCACCGCCTTCTTCGAGACCGAGGTCTTTCGCGATAAGCTGTGCGCGGTAAAGCATCTTGCCCACGAGTTCGCAATCTTCCGGCTTCATGTCCATGATGGTTGCAATGTGGCGCTTCGGCACGACCAAAAAGTGTACCGGAGCTTGCGGGGCGATGTCATAGAAGGCGAACACATCGTCGTCTTCGTAGATTTTCTTGGAAGGGATTTCACCCTTGATGATTTTGCAGAAAAGACAATTTTCACTCATAGTATGTATAATAGTAGTAAAAGTTTTAGGGGCTTGTGTTGTCGATGTTCAATTGGGCAATCGCCTTTTCATTTGATATGGGCTGTTGAACCAACTTCATGTAGATGAGCAGGGTGATAATTGCGAATATGTCGAAGAGTACTTTGAAGATAAAGACGTACCTTATAATAGGGAAGAAAAAACTGGTGAAGACTAAAAAAGCCCAAAATTGGATACTCTTTATCATCCCGAGTGTTAGTAAAAAGAACAGGAAAAGAAAGGTGGCAGGTATGAGCGGGGTCAAAAGAAGGAACGTTGGTATGGGTGCGGAATAGATACCATGTTCCTCAAGAATCTTTTTTTGTTGTGTGAGGATGTCCTTGAAAATGAAAAACGTCATGAACTGACCGATGCAGGGAAATAGCGACCCGATAGCGGCATCCTTTGGAAAAAATCGTGTTTCTGTCCATTTGCGAAGGTTTCTTAAAATATGGTAAAGCCATTTATAATAAATTGAGGCTGTTGAAAACAACATGAAGAAAATAAATAGGGATAGGATTGGATATATAATAAGAAATAGATTGTCAAAAAAATTGGAACCTAAGCTGAGTGTTGCTATCCCAATCACGAAAATGAACAAATCTGCCAAGATAATTGTTTGAATCGATTTCTTTGACCTAGCAATCAGTTTCTCGCCACGCAGGACGTTCTCCTGAATTTTATCGTCAGGAACTTCTTGCGGTTTGTCGTTGACTGATTCGGTTTCTTTGTAAATCATAATACCTTGGTGGACAATTTAAATATAAAGTTAAATAAAATTGGATTGTAGGAATTTATTTTTTTCGTATCTTTAATCCGTAATGGTTTTCTTTGGTAAAATAGCGGCGATCGTTTTCGCGTGGGGCGCTTACGTGATGCTTCGGCTTGCGGGCTGGAAGCGTAAAACGGTACTTGCGAACGCAAAGCATGTGGCCATGCCTGTTGATTATAACGTGCTTTTGAAAAACTTGACACGCCATGCGAGCGAACTCTTGTTCCGCTTCGGGACTTTCAAGAAGTTGCCGCATGATTTTACCGCATACCCGTGTAGCGTGGACGGCTGGGATTTTGCGCTTGACGAGGCTGCCATTCCGGTGCTTGAAAAAATGCGGAGCGGTGGAATCTTTTTGACGGCTCATTACGGCAATTATGAAGCGATGGGGCCGTGGCTTTGTCGACTTGGAATTCCGCTTGTCGCAAGTTATATACCCGTGAAGCCCAAGTGGCTTAATAACATTCTTGAACGCAAAATCCGTTCGGTCGATGGCCGGAGTTATTCCGTGGATGCCCGGACACCTCGTGATTTTTTGCGGATTCTGAATGACGGAAAACTTTTCTGCCTGCTTTCGGATCAGGATTCACGCATCCCGAGCGCACTCCCGGGAACATTTCTCGGTCGCCCCGCGAACGTGAATCCGCTGCCAGATTTTCTGCTCAAGCATCGTCCGCAAACGCCTGTTTTTATCTGTTGGATGGAGGAGCGCGGCGCATCTCCGGAAGATGCATTTCTGAAATGCGCATCTTTAAAAAAAGTTCGTGTGCTCCATGCTATTGAGGTAGAACGCGTGCAGGTCGCATCCCCCGCGCGTCTTGCTTCCCCCGCGCCGTCTCCTTCGCAATCGAGCGTCGTCAACTCTCAATTCAACAGGTGGCTTGAACAACGTATCCTTGAAAATCCGAATCTCTGGTACGGCTTCACGCACCGCCGATTCTACAGCCAAACGCCGGAAATTTACGGCGAATAGCGACCTGCGGCGCATCTTGTTATAATCGCGGCACATCTTGCGACAAATCTTACTAACGTTACATTTATGACCTTTGTTCCGCATAAAAAGAAACCGCTACTTGCTCGAATTTTGGAATGGCTGAACGAGCCTGAAGAATGGCCTGCTTGGGTGCAGTTCGTTTTGTTGCCGCGACCGCTTGGACGCAATAATTTTTTCGCGGCCCGCGTCATCTTGCTCTTTGCGATGGCTTTCTTTACCTTGCAGGCAATCGCAGGTGGTTATGAGTCTTGGATTGCTCAGTTTTTGCACAACTTAAATTTACCTGTACATGAAACCGGCCACATTGTTTTTAGAATCTTCGGGAGTCCCGTGCTCACATCGCTTGGTGGTTCGCTATTTCAGACAATTATGCCGCTCGTGTTCTGCTTTGCGCTGTGGATTAAACCTCGCGACCTGTTCGGTGCGTCGGTTGCGCTTTGGTGGGCTTTCGAAAATTTGATTGACGTGGCTCCTTACATCGAAGATGCTCTCCCGATGAAGCTTATGCTTATCAGTGGCGGTACCGGTGCCGAAGCCCCTTACGGGTTCCACGACTGGAATTTTATCCTCTCAGAAACAGGCCTGCTTTTAAAATGTGACTCGATTGCCTCGGCCGTTTATACCGTTGGCTATGTCGGCATGGTGCTTTGCGTCGTGTGGGGCGCCTGGAGTTTGATATATTATTTTGTGTTCCAACGTCAAAATAGTGGGCTTTTGGACTAGCTTAAAAAATCGAAAAAATGGCGTTTTGGGGCCAAAAAGTGTGTTCTAAATCAGCATTTATAATAAAAATGGGACCCAAATTACAATTTTTCCCTAAATAAGATATATTATAAAACTACAAGATTAGCATGTTGAGGGGCGCAGTATTATGAACACATCCCGCCATACAAAAATCCGGAGCGTAACGGTCCTCGTCGTTGCTGCATTGTTGCTCGAACTGACGACCGCTGTGCAGTACATTTCTACACGCCGTGCCATTACCGCACAAATTAAGGAAATGGCTAAGCAAGACCTTGCTTCTGCGAACCGGATCTTTGAAGTCAAGGAAATTGCCGAGGCTGCTATTGCGGCTGTTCTGCCCGAAGTTGAACGCTTTATCGATACGCGGCAGCAAGATTCATTGCATATGGCGTTGCAGCGTGTTGTGGCGAACCATCCTGAAATTGTCGGCGTCGATTTTGCCTATCGTGTGGGGAGTGATGGCCTTCGCGATGGGTATTTTACGTTTAGGGACGATGCGACCAACGAAATTAAGGACACCGTTATTGGGTTTGATTATACGGAACGCACTTGGTACCGCGAGGGCTTGCATGGCAATGGTTCTTGGAGTGAACCGTACATGAGCCGCTATTACGTGGCGCTGATGTCTACATTCTCGCGGCCTGTACACGATGCTCAAGGACGTGTCGTTGCCGTTATTGGCGCCGATGTCCCGATGCGCGAACTCTCTTCGATGGCAGTGCAGTTGTACGATAACCAGCAGCGCTCGCTTATTCCGGTCATAATCTTCCAGCTGATTGGACTTGTGGTGCTTGGCTTTATCATGTATCGTAGCATTCTCAGCGTTCGTAAGCTGAGCAAAGTCAGTGCCGAAAAAGATTTGATGAATAGGGAACTCGGCATTGCAAACGCTATCCAGACTGCGATGTTGCCGCCTCCGATGCCAGCCAATGAATTTGTAGATATGGTCGGTAGCCAAGTTCCTGCAAAACAGGTCGGTGGCGACTTTTACGACTACTTTATCCGTGATGGAAAGCTGTTCTTCAATATCGGTGACGTCTGCGGCAAGGGAATCCCGGCGGCACTTGTCATGTCGATGACGCAGGCCGTGTTCCGCACGATTGCAACTAAAGTCGATGATCCATCTCACATTGTGATGGGAATGAACACGATGGCCAGTCGTGGAAATACGACGGGAATGTTTGCAACGCTTTTTGTTGGTGTGCTAGACCTTGCAACGGGGCGCCTGAGCTACTGCAATGCCGGCCATGAAAAGCCCATTATCATTACTGGACGTAATATGCGATATCTCGATGTTACCGCAAATATCCCTATCGGGGTCATGGAAGAAAAAAAATACAATATCCAGGAATCGGTCATCGCTGCGGGCGATATGATTTTGCTTTATACGGATGGCCTAACCGAAGCGATGAACGCAGGCGCAGAACTGTTTGGCTTAAAGCGAGTCGAAAGCGCAATTTGTGGCGACGGTGGAATGAATGCTGATGACAAAAATCGCGAGTTACCTGCGTTTGCGGGACCGCAGCAATTGCTGGATACCATGTCGCATGCAGTGTCCGAGTTTGTGAATGGCGCAGAGCAGAGCGACGACCTTACCATGCTTGTGATAAAGTACAAAGGGTAGGGACGGGGAAAATATTTGAAAATTGCCTAAAATAGGTTACCTATTTTAGGCAATTTTTTTTTATCGCAAAAGGTGACTGTTTGATTTAATCATCACTTAATTCGCAAAAACAATCAAAATCGCCAATATCATCGTCATTTACGTGGAAAAATGCATTAGCCTCATTTACCGCAATTGTGATTGACCACTGTTCATATCGTTCTTCGAACTTTGTGCTGTCGAATTTTATATCGGATAATGCTTCTTCAAGAGATACCTCTGTGAGCGGGCGACTATAGCTGTATTCTTTGCTGCCGTTTTGGAAAAAGCGCCCATCAGGCGAAATCATCAAGTAGCTTTCCGTCATGGCTTTGTTGTCTTCGATAAAGATGACTTGCTTATTGCTTGTTTCATCATCTTTTTTCTCATCGCTAACAAAGTCGGTCATATAGAGTGCTTCGATTGGATCCTGGTGGACGGGAACGTTCTTTTGCAGAAGTTCTTCGTTGTAGTTGTTTCTGATGAATGCATAAAATTTATAATCGCTAATGCCTCCATTTCCGTTGAACGGCATCTGACGGAAAATTTTCCACTTGTCGATGTGCAGTTGCGCAAAACGATCAACGAGAATTTCGTTATAGTTGAACGTATTTACAACTGTGTTCAATTTGATTTTGATATCAGGATTGACCTTACGGATGTCTTCGATTTTTTGATGAAGTTGTTCGAATGAAATCGTTTTTCCTTCACTTTCGCGACCTATATTTAAATTTGTCTGATGGTCTAACGAATCCACAGAAATGCCGACTTGCGAAATAAGGTGCGCAAATGGGCGGATGTTTTCGAGATGGCTGCCGTTTGTGATTATGGATGTTTCCATGTTGTGTTTGTATGCCGTTTCTACGACATTCCACAAACGCTCGGGAAACATAATAGGCTCGCCGCCAACAATGTTCAAACGTATTTGGGAATAGCTTTGACTGCGAAAATGCTTGCTGATGTTGGCGATGATTCTTTCCACATCTGCAGAATTGTTCCAGATTTCAGCTTGCTTGCCCCATTTTGCAAAGCAATGCTTGCAACCATAGTTGCATCTTTCGGTGACGTGCCAGTTGATGACAATGCTCTTGTTTAAATTCATAGTGTGTTCCTCCTAATTTAAGCTTCCTGTTTTGGGGTGATGATGCCTATTTGAATGAGGTTAGCCCTAAGAAAACGATTGTAATCGCTTCTGAAATTGGCATAAGCACGTGGATCGCTTGGTGTGGATGGGACGATGAAAGATTTGTTTGATTCTGTGGCCGTATGTCGCAGAATAGGATGCTTAGAGTGACGCGAAAGTGCCCAGCGACCGCTTTTCAGCATGGCGTTGCACATTTCGTTGATTTTGGAGTCATTTGAAAGGTTTGACATAGATTTTTGTCCTTTTAGAGGTTGTAAAAGTACACCGCCCATTTTGTTGAAATGGACTCCATTGCCTATGGTTTGTTTTGTTAATAGGAAAAGGACTTTGCTATAGAAAAGATTCTATATTCTTATGGGGTTAGTGTACTCCGTTTGAAAGATGATTCTCTAGATAACAGACTTGTGCAATTACTATTATCTATGTGAATTTAAATGTTATTTTTTCCCTCCCTGGTAAAGCCTGTTGTTGGGATTCTGGTTTGCCTGAGATTGAATTTTATTTGCCATGAAGGCCTCTTTTGTGATCGTTAAATTTTTAGACAACACCCGTACAAGGCGTTTTGCGTAAAACGCCTAAATACGAAGCTTTTGGATTAATGGAGTGTTTTACTCGTCTATTTCTTTATGCAATCTAACGAAGAGTTTGCGGAAATTATCACGAGTAGTATCCAGCAGGTCTTTTTCTATGTTTAGAATGTGGTTCTTGAAATAATATGTACCATCATTTAAAGTTGATATATCACTAGTAAAGAGGTCCCTAATAGTTTCAATAGAACCACCTACACAATTGTAGTTTAAGATGAGTGCTTTACTAATGAACTTTTTGCAGTCGTCGATGAGTTTATCATAGGTGTCACCCTTGGGGAGCAGTATTATTGGGTTTTGCTTGTGTAGTCTAGAAATCTCTGATAATAATTTCTTAATATCAGTATTGTCATCAACTTTCCCAATGGGGAAGAAATAAATATCAGTCTCTTCCAAAATCTGTTTAAAAGCAGTCATTATGTTGTAATCGTCCATACTTTCAACAAATATATACTTGGAATCGGACTTGATAATTTGATAGTTTTCCGTGGTTAGAGCTCTCTTGATCTCTTGTGTTGCATGGGTATGATTCGAAAGTAGCGAATATTCGTTTCCAATAGTTGTGATGCCGTCTTTATCACAATAGACAAGCCTTAGTTCATCAAGGTTATCTGCGCTAATGAGGGATGGGTGGTGTGTTGCGCATACAATCAAGATGCCGTTACGGAATGCGAAATCCTTAAGGAAGTTGCGGATTTCCCTAAGTGCGGGCACGGAGAGGTTTGCCGCTGGTTCGTCCATCGTAATGATATCTCCGGGACCCCACTCTTTGCCGAACAGTAGTCCGAAATACATATCGAAAAAATACCTGAACCCGGTAGATTCCGTTTGCAGTACACAACGTTGGCTTCCTTTTTTCATGAGAACGTTTATTTCGTCCTTGCTAAGATCTAGTTCAAAGGAATACTTGATATGGGAGTTGTATAGCTTATTGAAGTCGTCTGACACCTTGAAAATTCTGTCATTCATGTCTTTTTCCAAGTCTTTCAGAATGCCAAAACTATTTGTAGATCTATATAATTGGTATCGTTCCTGAATTTCTTCAATACTTATTCCGATGGCTTGGGTAAGCGCAGAAAAGAGCCTGCTCGTTGAAGTTTCATGCCATGGGATAGACAAATCTTTGTCGGAAAAAGGATTTTGTTTGTATTCGCAAACGCTATTGACGATGTTCAGTTGGTGTTCCTTATGGAACGCCGCATTGAACTGGAAGAATGATTCTTTTTCGTACAGAAAATTTAAGTTCCCTAAAGAAAGCGTTGTCTGCACTTTATAAAGGAAGTCGCTATATTTTTCAAAGTTGTTAACAAGAAAATCTCGTTCGTTCTGACGATCTGATTTCCAATGATAATGTTTCAAAGTGTTTAGAATCCGCTCTTTCGTCGATTCGATTTCTGCTTCGGGTATTGCTATGTTGCGGGTGATTTGCCCTTGTATTTGGTTTATGAATGAGTCGTAGACCTTTGTGTCTTGGCCTGGGTTCGGCCGATCTATGTTGATTTTGAAATTGCCCGTGAATTTGTCGAAGTGATGACGGAATAGAGACTCTCGTATTTCATGAAACAGACTTTCGATGGGCTCGATTTTTCCCCATTTTGTATCAACTAGTACACTGGACTCTATATTGCAGAGCGTGTTTAGATTTAGGAATAGTTTTTCCTTTAATTCCTCTCGCTTGATGGAGTTCTCATCCTTGAGTTCAGGAAAACAATGAGTTGCGGAAGGGAATTCCTTTGTTATACGGTATTGTTGTTTTTTTAACGTAGAATCCGCCATTTCGCATGATACCGATATTTTCGGTTGTCGACAATCATGGTTCCAGTTCAATCGTGTTATATCATCGGCGACAAAAAGGGGCTTAAGCATATAATCAAAAGAAAACTTCTTTATCGCGTCTAAAACATTAGATTTGCCGGCGCCGTTTTCCCCTATCAAGAAAACTAGTCCGCCAGTTTTGCCTTTCTCGAAATTGCGGTCGAGGACAAGCGTTGCTTTGCACGGCTTATACGTATCGTTTTCTTTTTTGAAACCGATGTTTCGGAATGCTTCTATTTCTAGGATTCGTTCTGCCATGTTATAACTCCTTGTTGCTGTCGATGATATTCCTAATGTCATCGTACGGCTTGATAAAATCAATTTGCTCCTCTGTCAGGCGACGGTTGCGGAGAAGAGGATAAACTTTCAATAAATATTCCAGAATGCTGTCGAAATCTGGTGTTGATACAGCTAGCTGGAAAAATTGCGCCTTAGGGGATTCTGGATATTCCGCCATGTATTTCATGATTGGTGAGATAGCGGTATTTTCAGCCTTGTCAATACGCTCCATATCACCGGTAATATCGGACAAGATGAAAGAAAGAACCTCCTTCTTCCCCATAGTCCAAAAGTTTAAGCACTTTTTGGCTGATTACAGATTTATCGCCTTTGTCATACGCATCCATGAAGTTGTATATGGTTGTTCTAGACATGTGCAGGTAATCGGCCAAGTCTGTAATTTTTAGTTCCATTCTTTTAAATTGATCGCGAATCATGTACGTAATATACATTTAAAAACATAAAATGTCAATAATTTTTATAAATAAAACATGAAATGTTAATCATTTTTATAAATTGAACAAAAAATGTTCAATTTGGTGTGGCTTGAAAATTTTCGTAACTCAAGCTAATTCTGAGATAAAAAGATCCGAGAAAGACGTATTTGGATGCAGTATGGCGACTCGTATTTTGAAATGAAGCTTTCAAAATTGCAAAAAGTGTGAATTTTGATGTAAAATCGCACTAAAAAATGTGAATTTTAGTGTGAAAATTACACAAAAAAGTGTGAATTTGGACCCGAAATTTACACTTTTTGTGCGTTTCTTTATTTTCGTCGAAAAACCGAGCCTTGAGGGCTCGGTTTGCTGTATAGTTTCCCTATCTTATTGCGCGAGAATTACTCCGGTTTGAATAAGGAACTCGCGGATGTAACGGTTGTAATCCCTCCTGAAGTTTGCGTAAGCGCGAGGATCGCTAGGAGTGCAGGGAATGCTGAAAAACTTTGTTGCACCCTTTGCGATGTGCTTCAGAATCGGGTGCTTTTCATGGCGCTTGATAATCCAGTGGCCGGTTTTCAACATGCCATTGCACATTTCGTTAATTTTGGGATCGTTAGACAAATTAGACATGGTAACCTCTTTTGGAAGATTGTTTAATCTTGTCATGTGGGTGTTTCCCGCTGACATTTACAGATGTAGAATCCTCAAAAGGGACAAAATGGGACAACGTAAAATTCGTGAAAGACAAATTTTTTTATATTGCACCTCCGTCTAACGAAAGGAATTCATGACCGACAAAGTTCTGCAATGGCGAAATCTGCGAAACGAGCTTGACGATATGCTTAAAGCTCGTGAAATAAAGTATGCCGAAGCGGTCAAGGAATTCTATAAAGAAAATCCTAAAGACGTTAGCGAAAAAAAGTCTTCTAGCAAAAAGTTCAGCGCTAAAAAGTCCGATGAGGGTTTTTCTTATGACAATAGTGTCGAAAAAAAATACTGGAAAAAACGCCCGAAAAATAAAACGGCGTCTGAACTTTTGAAAGACCAACCGGATCCTAATAGGCTTGAACCCGCAATCGCTTTCCTTGAAAAATTGAAGCTGTTTTTAGCGGCGAAAGATTGCCAAAAACCGGAACAGTGGATTTCTGAAAAGTTTGGTCAGGATTTTTTGAACAGCTTCAGAAAAGAAGTAATTGAACCCATTAAACAAGAAAAGGAGAATCAGCTCTTTTCCGGGATAAAAGATAAAAACGGAAGGGATGAATTTGATTGTTAGATTATGAAAAAATTATTGTTAATTTGTTTTATCTTAGTTGTAGCCTTGCTCACCTCTTGCGACTATCAAAAGAGAGAATGTGTCGCCAGAGCAACGAAATGCTTGACTGATGACGCTTACCGTGATTCTCTTTATAGAGGCTGGAAAGCTCCGGTTAACAAGGATTCCTTGGTGGATTCTCTTTTTGCGATATTGCGCGAACAGCGTCAAATGTTGCTTGACATGAATGTTGTGCCGAAAACTGAATTGTCGAACCCTGCGAAAAAAACGGTTGTCGAAATTCAGCCTGTCGTTGAAAAGCCTAATGTCGCTCCGATTATTGAAAATATAGAGGAACCCGTGGGTGAGGAAAATGCCAATAGCGTTTCAAATGTGTCTGCCGAAAATGCTGGAAGTCAGCCTGATGAGCGTAAGTGGGGTAAGCTTGTGACTGGAGCCGGAGCTGCTATAGTCGGAGCCGCTGTTGGCGCTGCTGTTGTGGATAAATTACACTGCAATGAACGCTTGGACATAACGGTTGAGTACAAGTTGATGGTGGCTTGCCTTAATAGCTGTGGTTATGATGAAGAAACTCTTGAAAAATGCGGTGCAGGTATTTTAAATTGGCTGTGCAAGGAAAAAGAAAAAGCCGAAACGATTATGAATCGTGTTCGGACTTCTTGCTCAGTTAGATAAAGTTATTTATTCCACGTATTTCTTGATGAGTCTGATCATCAGTTCGGCGAGGCTTTCCACTTGGTAATTGCCAACGGTTGCCTTGATGTGTGAATTGCCGATGCCGCTATCGTTGGTGAGGAATACGTAGGTGCCGCCTGTCGCCAAGTCAAAGAATCTCAGCATAAATTCAGTTTCTTTGTCTACACCGCTTGCCGCTACGGGAATAAGCTTGATGCCTTTTTTAGCAAAGAGTCGGATAGAGTTTTGGAGACTTTTGATGATGTCTTCTTCGTAATGCGCGGGGGCGTCAAGGATGAGGAAAGCGATACGTGCACGAGCGCCTTCGTCCCAAGAGAGATTTTGCAGCGAGGCTTCAAGCGCTGAGTGTACAGCTTCAGGGTAGTCTCCACCGCCGTTTGCGCTTTGGCGTGAGACGAATTCCTGGGTTTTTGCGACGTCATTGGTGAAGTCGTCGTGGCGAGTGAGGTAATTGTCGCCTACGTCGCGATAGAAAAGTGCTGCGGTGCGCAAATCAATATTGCTTTCCGAACTCGCGTGGTCGATAATGTAATTGAGGTCGGATTTGAGGAACCTGATTTCGTCGCTCATGGAGCCTGTGGCGTCAACAATGAATGCGATGTCTGCCGTTGTTTTGGCGGGTTGGGCATCTTTGTCTACAACGGTATTGATGTTGAGCTTGCGGTTTTCCCTAGACGAAACCTTGAGCTGCCCGTTGATTACAACGCCGTCAACAATTAACCAAAGATCGTTTTTGAAATTTTGGTATTTCTTGTTGAATAAATTAATCCAGCAATAAGCGTAACCCGCATTATCTGTTTTGGTTGTGAATTCTACTTGTCTGCCGTTGAGGAGTGTTACGGGAACGTTCGCGACGCCAATGTCGTTTCCATCTACGACTTTTACGGCTACGAGTTCTCGGGGGTAGAATTTCCAGTAGCTCATCTTTCCACTGTAATCATTGTCGTTGATGATGTTGGTCCAGAATTTCCAATGCTCCAGATCGTTCCATTCGCCCGCAGTGAGGAGTCCTGATGCTTGCTCATCGGAATGTCTTGCTCTTCTTTTGCGCCTTGTTACTGGTTCATCATCGTCCCAAGAACTGCTTTCGTCGCTATCGGAAGCGAGGTATACCGTTTTTGATGAAACTGAACGTTCTGAACTTTTTCTAGGAGCAGCTTTGGCTACGACTGATGATTTCTTGGCGTACGTTTTGGAACCTGATGTGGCGAGCATGGATGCGGAACCTCCGAGCAGTCCTGCCAAACCATCGCTAACTCCTGCTGAACCTGTGGCACCTTCGGAAAAGCCCGCAGAAGATTTTCCGCGCCTTCCTCCGAGAACTGTTTTCCCAGTTGTATGTAGGCCACTTACGCTTTTCATGACTTTGCTAATATCCTTTGTGAATTTGACATCCGCCGTTGAAAAAGAAGGTGACGGCTTTGACGATGCTGCCAAATATTTTACCGATCCTTTATCGAGGAGTGAAGATGCTTTTGCTTTGGGCTCTCCTTTGGTTTTATGTTCGTGTGATATTGATGGAGAAACGGTCATTACCGTTTCGATTCGTGTTTCGTCGTCTCCTGTTGTTTTGGTGGTTTCTTTGTTGGTATTGTCGCTGCAATTGATAAACATAAAAGCGCATGCGATTACGGTTGATAAAAAGAATTTGTTTTTCATGATGTACTCCTTTTTTTATTAAACTAGCACATTCCATGTGGCCAAAACCAACAAACAAAAGCCTAATATGGATAAATGTTTTTTACGAATAAAAGGAAACGATGTTATATTTCAAGTATGTCTAGATTGTGTCATTTTTTCCATAGATCTTTTGTCATGATTCTGTTTTGCACGTTTTTGTTTACATTCGTGACGGAATGTGTGAGCGAATATTTTACAAGTTGAACAGGGCTTGTCTATCTTGATCGTCGTTAAATTTTTATAATTCAATAAAAAAGGAGCGTCTATGCGCAAAAATCTCGGAGTAAAAACTTATCTATACCCACAACCGACTTTGGTCATCGCCACTTATAATGAAGATGGCTCGACGAACGCCATGGTGGCGGCCTGGGGATCTATCAGCGACAACAACCAGGTTGCAATTTACGTGGCCAAGACTCACAAGACCATCCCGAACATTCTTGCTCGCAAGGCTTTTACCGTGAGCATGGCGACGGCAGGCCACATCAAGGCTATCGACTATTTGGGTATTACCAGTGGTAATCGCGTGGCTGACAAATTTGTAAAGGCTGGCTTTACGTCTGTCAAGAGTGAAAATGTCGATGCCCCGCTCGTTGCTGAATTGCCTCTCACGCTTGAATGCAAGCTCGTGAGCTACGACGAAGAATCGGAACTCCTGCTCGGCGAAATCGTGAACGTCACTGCCGACGAATCCGTGCTCGATCAAGACGGAAAACTTTCCGTCGAAAAGCTTGCTCCAGTTTGCTACGATTCCGCAGGTCACGGATACTACGTGATGGAACGCCGCGTGGGTAACGCCTTCAGCGATGGGAAGAGCGTTTAGGAGTTGCTTGCGTTAAAGCCTGCTTCTATCAAGTTTGCCATCTTGGTGATGTCTGCTTCATGTATCAGATGGTAATTAGATAGAATCCGTTCAAGTGGGTATTGGGCAAGAATCGCGGAAAACGACTTGCCCGTTTTCTATTGGCAAATGTTCTGTCAAAAATTGCAGATTTTGATGCCCAATAGGTGACTTGGGTGCAAAGATTCGGTTCTGCATCAGAATGGTTAGCCAATGCAATAAGCTGAAATTATCTTGTGATAAATCTAAAATATTAAGGTCTTGACTGTCGAACTCGTATTGGTTGGCAAATCCGTCTGTATTTTTTTGACAAGCCCATTCTTTTGCCAAATCAATAGATTCCGTGCAATAAAATCCTAGCCCGTAATCATTACGCGGGTTTCTCGCACTGAATGTAGGGGCTGTGATTTGCTTGTCGGAACCATGGTACAGAATCATGAAATAGAAGATATATTTTTGTGTGAACAGAAGGTTAGATTGTGCAAAAAAGGTGGCTTGCTGGCCACCTTATTCCTTGATAATGATTGAACTCATTAGTATAAGTACCATTCCCACTTGAGGGTGCATTGCTTGTTTTGGTCGTCAGATTCGTAATTGACCTCATAATCTTTCATATATCCAACCTTAGAATAACCGTAGCCATAGCCTGATGAATAATCATCGTTTATTAAAAGGTCGGCGTCGGTGATTTGGGGATAAATGTAGATAGAGTCTGTGTATATGGGGACTGTTGTTGTGAAATCAATACGTCCTGCCCATTCTCCGGTGTCCTGCAATTCCAACAGATTCTTTGTCATTACAGAATCTCTAGTACCGTCATTTTTTCGAAATTGAATCATGAAAGAAATGCGAGGGTCTGCGTCTGCATAGTTTTTCATGCTTAGTGTATTGTCCCAATCTGGCGTTTCTTGCTTGAAATAAGTCAGCGTGAGCTTGATATTTTTGCTTTTGGTAAGGTATGTTTTTTGTGTATTAGAGGATGTCTTTGATGAGCTGGAGTAATAATAGTTTGTGGTGCTGGATGAAGAATATTTTCTCGAAGAACTTGAATATGTGTAGCTAGACGAGCTCTTTACGGAAGAAGAACTTTTTGCTGTGTTGCACTGGTAGCCGTAATTGGAGCAGCACCAAGATGCGGAATTGTAGCTTGTACCGTAATAGCAATCGTCTTTTTCTCGTTGCTCATTTTCTTGCTGTTCTTTTTCGCTGATGTTTTCCATCACAGAAGATGTGGGGCTTTCTTCGGCACATGCAATGAAAATTAAAGATGCAAAAAGAATTGAATTAAGTTTTATGAACATATAGAATCCTTTAGAACATTGCTTCGAATTTTAGACGCCAACTGCTGCCGTAATCGTATGTTTTGTGGAAGCCTCCATCGTAAATACTGAAACTTCCTATATACCATTGGAATTCGAATGCAAAGTGACGGCTTAATTCTAGGCCGACGCCCAATAGGGGGACAAATTCCCATTCGTCGATAGCGGCGGCCCCATCTCCAGATTCTTCTATCCAGCTATAATAACGTCCGACTTCAAGATCAATCCAGTGATAAATAGGTTTACGAATGTGGAAACTTGTGCTGATAAATGGTGAAATTGGTAATGGGCCTAAAGGAATGCCGAAACGGAATCCCAGAGGAATTTCGGCCATTATTGTGCTGTATTGTATATAAAAAGATTCTTGCTCATACTCTGCTATGTGATATATTGCGTTTAGGCCGATGTTGAATGAAACAACTTCATTGAAATAGCTTCTAAAAAGGAATCCTGCGTTTATTCCGAAATCATAGTTTTGTGGTGCACTATAAAAATAAATGTCATTGAAACTTCGACTTTCCGGGAATTCAAAAGCGAGTGCTAATCCAAAGAAAGTGCTTCTGCTTTTGTTTGGTTCTGTATTCTGGCTTGAACTACTTTGATTGGCTTCGTAATAATTAATCCAAATGCTATTCTTTTGTACAGAGGGCGTTGTAGCATCTTCCTGTGGCTTGACTGGTTTTTCTTCGATTGTTTTTTCTTCAACAGGCTTTTCTTTGACGATAGCTGCTTCGATAGGTTCAGGCTTTTTTTCGACAATTTCTTTTGCTCTTTGAATATCTAGCGCTGTCATTTCGCTATTGGCGAAAACGACGGTGAGTGTGCATGCGGAATCGTTACTGCAATGTTCTTGAATTTGCTTGGCAAGTACGCTTGAGTTTTCAATGCGTTGCAGTTTGCGTTCAAATTCGGCGACGCTATCGGCTTTGGCTTGTTCTTCAAGCTGCTTTTTGTTGATGGCGTAGTCGATGCACTTGCAGGATTGCTCGATTTTCTTGCAGAATTTGTCCTTGAATTTGGGTTTCTTCGTTTTCAGCATCTTGTCCGTGACGGGGCAATCTCCGCAAAAACCGGAGCATTCTTCTGTCATTGGCGGCAAAGGCTCAATGCGAGACATTTCAGGCTGGGTGCTGCTGAACTTGGTCTCGTAAAGTGATTGCATGGTCTTGTTAGAAACGGGCGATGAGCCCTGTTTGATTTCTTTGAATTGTCCGTTTTCAAAAGAAATATTGCGGGCGCAGACTGTTTCATCGCATGTTTGCAGCAATTCGTTGGAAAGCCTGTTTATGCTTTCTGCAAATGCGGCGTCTTTGCTTGCTTGAGCTGCGCTGATGCTGTCGAGGAGTGCTGCACAATGGCAACGTTTATCGACTTTTTTGCAGGTCTGGTCTTTTTTGTTTTGGCAGGGGGTACAAAGTTCGATGCACATATTCTGTGCAAAAAGCGAAACCGTTAATAAAAGAACTAACGCGAAAAACGCTTGAATGTTGTTTCTCATTTTAACTCCTTGGTGGCGAGGCGACATCGCTGAATTCAAGGAGCACAAAAAAGGCGTGGAGTTGCCCATTGCTTGCTTATTGACTGAGGCTCGGCAAAGCCATTACACATAAACAAACAACAACAACCCACGCCCCGATAGGGACGTGAGCAGCTCACAACGGTTCTCTGTGTTTGAATTTTGCCGATTCCAGTCAAGAGAGCAGTTGCAAAAGCTCGAAAAATCCGGTCGCAGGTTACCCCGCTATGTAATGTAAAAATAAAAAAATATTATGATATATTCAAGGTGTTTGCCCAAAAAGCCTCCAGTAGACAAGTTCGCTGTGCTTGAAAAATTGCCGATTTCAGTCTGGCGACGCTTGCTCTGGAGGCAGGGGCGTGGGGACTGTCGGTAACAGATTTAGATTATGCGAAAGGGACAATAGGGGACAATTTATTAAGGCCGGATCCCTAATTCTTCCACCCAGTCTACGTCTGCCGTTACGGTAAGCGTCTGTAATCCGCAGGCGGCTGCGGCGGCCGTGTTGACGGGACTATCGTCAAGGAATATTGTTTCGGCGGGGGAGGCTCCGAGTTCGCGAATGGCGGTCTTGAAAATCTCGGGGTCGGGTTTTTGCAAATGGAGCTCCTGGCTCAAGAAAATCTTATCGAAGAAATCTTCGAGGCGGTTGCTGTTTGCGTTGAACCAGTTTTTGCAACTACATTTCCAATGAAGCTCGTTTGTATTGCTCAAAAGCGAAACGCTTGCAACACCTTCCATTTTGCGCAGTTTGCGGAGTGCTTGTAATTTGCGGTCGGCAACGCTCAAGCAAATGGAATTCCAGGCATCTTCGATATCGTGTGGCGTTGTCGGGCCCGCGGCGCATCTTGCGAAAACATTTGCGGCGCACTTGCCTACATTGCGGCATTTCTCCGCGACTTGCTGGCAGAATTCTGCAGTCGTGATGAACCCGAGCTGGTAATCTTCCATCAGCTTGTAAGCAGAACCGCCCGGCTCAAGTTCAGCGGGCGGCAAACCGAGTGCGACAAATCGTTCGTAAGCGTTTTTCATGCGGATGTCCAAAAGAACTCCGCCTAAATCAAAAAGGTAATTCTTGAGCATGTCACAAAAATAGAAATTTAAGATTGCTTTCCTATTGCTTTCTTGCTCAACTCTAATTGCGAAATCGTTGCTGCTACTGTCGAAACGCCTCCGATAAATGCTGCAATGAACGAACCGCAGATGAGATAAAGCGGTAGCGAGTACACTGCACCGTTTGCGAATGCGACGAATTTTAGTTTATGTGTTTCGTTGCGGCTGTCTTTAGGCGACATGCGCCAGCGCTCGTAAGTATAGTCCATGAATCCAAAGCCAAAGTAATACGCATTGATGATGAAAATTAGGACAAGCGAAGCGATGCTCCCTGCAACTGGGATAAAGTTCAGCAAAAGACAAAGTGCGGTCAAGACAAGTTGTTTCGCTGTGTTGCGGATGGCGATGCGGAGGGCTCGCCAAACGTCGCGGAAAGTTTGCTTCATGTCAAACGGAAATTCTTTCCCGGTGAGGATTGTTTCGGTCTTTTCAGAGAGGAACGTGTAAATGGGCGACATCAAAATGTTGACAATCGTTCCGCCAATGAAAACGAACAGCGCAAAGAATACGATGGGGAGAATGATCTTGATGGCGACCATGCCGGCGTGAATCCAGCCGTTCATGTTTTCGGTGCTGCGCTCGATGATGCCGTTGATCCAGTCGCTAATGCCGACACCCGAGAATATAAAAGCGACCACGACAATGATGTTCAAAATGGCGGGGATGAGCAAATATCTTGTGAGCTTGTTTGCACGGATGAGTCGGATTGCCGTGATGTAAGAAGCGAATCCGGTCTTGATTTGCTTTGCGAGAGATATGTTTTGTTGTTGCATTGAATCAAATATAGTTATAGTGCGCCTTCTTACAAAATATAAAGAAAGCCTACGGCTAGGTGTAACCGCAAGCTTGATGATTAGAGTGTGGTTTGTTATGAAAAAGAACTTATTTTACGGAAACGCTCTTCATTGCAGAGCCGAGCTTTACCATATAAACGCCTGCGCTATGGAACTTGTTCTTGATGGCGCTCTGGATATCGCTTGTGGCATTTACGTTTCCGAGGAATTTGCCCTGCATATCGAAAACCTGCGCGCTAGTGATTGTGTTTGTTTTCGGTGCAAATTGGGGAAGGGCCGTGGAGCTTGCTTCACCTGTGTAGACCTTGGCGTAGGCGAAGTCGAGTGTGCCGGAGGCGTTCCCGTTTTCGGGGTATTGGCCCGCTTCGCCGAGAACCTTTGCTTCGTACATGGAATTGCCGAGTTCAAGACCTAAGCTCTTCCAACCGTCAAAGTGGGCTGTAATGTCGATTGTTCCGCAAGAACGCTTGCTCTTGCGCACGCTGAAATATTGCGTGAAGGGCGTGTTGTCGCCTTCGATGGAACCGCGCTGGACTTTGTCGACGTAGACTTCGTAGGTAGCGCCGTCAACGGTGATTGTGCCACGTAAACCGCATTCGTCACAGTTTGCAGTAGATTTGCCAATCCAGTTCGGGCGATACGGACTCCAGGTGTCGACGATGTACCATTCGATGAGCGGGTCCTGCGACCAGCCGTAAACACCGATGTACGAGTAAGTCACGTTGGAATAGCTTTTGAAAGACGGGTCGGTCAGTTTGAAGTCGGCGTAAAGGTGTCCGAGGTCAGTGTATTTGAGCCCGCTATTCATGCCGTAGCGGATGCCTTCGCGGCAGAGGTAATCGTTCACGTTTTTGAATTCGCAAGAGAACGAGCCGTCAGTGTAGAATGTGGCGGAGTTGTTGCCGATGTCGGCCCAGAGTTCGTAACTGTAGTTACCGATATCGTTAATGTCGTTGGAGGTGACGGTCTTGCTTTCGCCGCTGTGGGTTGCTGTGTTACAAAAATCCTGGGAATATGCTTCTGTGGCAAATACGACGGCAAGACTGAAAACGAAAATTCTTGATTTGAACTTTTTCATAAAACATCCCTTTTTTATACTCCAAAGGTAACTTTTAATGGGGTGGTTGGGATACCATTAGTGAACTAAAGTTTTAAAAGTGTTGCAGGTGTTTTGGTGTGTCACGGCCGCTTTTCTGCTGTTTCCTGACGGCTTTTTTGAGCCTTGCCCCCATGTGTCGAAAATTTGACACTTTCTTTTGCTATATTCGGTAGACCCCCGAACGGGGTGTCTGGCAGCGGTGGTTGCCAGGCTTGTGTCACCGAGGGCCGTGCGGGCTGTGCTATCCAATGAGGGGTGTATGGCTCGGTGGACCCCAAATCCGGAAACGGAATCTACAAGTAGGAATCTCAAATGGATTTTTCTGCGATTATTGCCGAAGAGCTGAATCTTGAAGTGTGGCGCGTTAGTAAGGCGCTCGAACTTATGGACCAGGGGGGCACGATCCCCTTTATCGCCCGCTACCGCAAGGACCAGACGGGAACTCTGAACGAAATTGAACTCCGCGACATCAGCCACCGTCGCGACTACCTCCAGGAACTTGTGGACCGCAAGGAAACGATCCTCAAGAGCATCGAGGAACAGGGCAAGCTCACGCCGGAACTCAAGGCTCAGATTGAAGCTTGCAAGGACAAGACTCTTCTCGAAGATATTTACGCTCCGTTTAAGCCGAAGAAGCGTACTCGCGCAACGATTGCAAAGGAACTTGGTCTGGAACCGCTCGCCCGCCTGATGTGGGCTCAGGAAAATACCGGAAACACGGCAGAAGAAATTGCACGCATTTATTTGTCCGAAGAAAAGGGCCTTGCCGACCCGCGTGCCGCCCTCAAGGGTGCTGCAGACATCCTCGCCGAAGAAGTTGCGGACAACGCCGAATACCGTCAGTACCTCCGCAACAAGGTCGAAAAGACTGGCGTCATGGTTTCCAAGGTCAAGAAGGATTTCGAAAAGCAAGAAACCAAGTTCAAGGACTACTACGACTTTAGCGAACCGGTCTCCAAGATCCCGAGCCACCGTATGCTCGCTCTCCGCCGTGGCGAAAAGGAAAAGGTGCTCCGCCTCTCCATCGAAGTCCCGAACGAAGAAATGGTCGGTTACCTCCAAAATCAGGTCATCAAGCACGACTCTGTCTGGAAGCCGTATCTCGAAGATATGTGCAAGGACGCTTGGGAACGCTTGCTCCAGCCGAGCATGGAAAGCGAAGTGCGCCTCCTCCTCAAGGATGCTGCTGAAGAAGAAGCTTTCAAGGTGTTCTCCAAGAACCTCCAGGACGTTTTGCTCGCCGCTCCGGCAGGCCACAAGGCTGTGCTCGCCCTCGACCCGGGTTTCCGTACGGGTTGCAAGGTCGCTGTGCTCGACAAGAACGGCAAGTTCATGGATCACGGCATCATCAAGCCGCATGAACCGTGGAACGACAAGGCCGGAGCCGCAGTTTATCTGATGAGCCTCATCGACAAGTATCAGATTGACCTCATCGCTATTGGTAATGGTACGGCAAGCCGCGAAACAGACGCTTTCTGTGGCGAGATGGCTCTCAAGTTCAAGGGCAAGGTTCCGCCGCGCGTTATCGTCTCCGAAGCCGGTGCATCTGTCTATAGCGCAAGCATGATCGCTATCGCCGAATTCCCGAAGGAAGACGTGACGACCCGTGGTGCTATTTCCATTGGCCGCCGCTTGCAGGACCCGCTCGCTGAACTTGTCAAGGTCGATCCGCAGTCTATTGGCGTGGGCCAGTACCAGCACGACGTGAACCAGCGCGAACTCAAGAAGCGCTTGGACGAAGTCGTGGAAAGCTGCGTGAACATGGTCGGTGTCGACGTGAACAGCGCTTCTGCTCCGCTCCTCTCTCACGTGGCAGGCCTCAGCAACACGCTCTCTGAAGCTATTGTGAAGTACCGTGAAGAAAATGGCGCTTATGCAAGCCGTGAAGATTTGAAAAAGGTCAAGGGCTTTGGCCCGAAGGCTTTTGAACAGGCCGCAGGCTTTATGCGTATCCCGGGTGCTGAAAATCCGCTCGACGATTCCGCCGTGCATCCTGAAAACTACGCCCTCGTCGAAAAGATGGCTGAAAAGGTCGGCGTTCCGGTCAAGGAAATGGTCGGCAATGCAGACGCTGTGAAGGGCATCAAGCTCGACGAATTCCTCTCCGACGAAGTCGGTCGTGCTACTTTGGAAGATATCCTCAAGGAACTCCAGAAGCCGAGCCGCGACCCGCGTAAGGAATTCCGTTATGCTAAGTTCGATGACCGCATCAAGACCATCAACGACCTCGTGACGGGTAGCTGGATGGAAGGTGTCGTGACCAACGTTGCTAACTTCGGTGCTTTCGTGGACATCGGCGTGCATCAGGACGGTCTCGTTCACATTTCTGAAATCAGCGACAAGTATGTGACGGACGCTAAGGACGTGCTTACGGTCGGTGACGTGGTGAAGGTTCGCGTGGTTGCAGTCGATGCAAACCAGAAGCGCATCAGCCTTTCCATGAAGCAGGAATCTACGGACGGTGTTGCCGGTGCTGGTGCAAACGGTCCTCGCGGTCAGCGCGTGGGTGGTCCGCGTGGTAACTTCGGTCATCGCGACGGTGGTGCTCGCCCGCAGGGTGGCATCCAGGGTCATGCAACGATTGCCGACCTCAAGAACAAGATTGCCGGTAAGGAACGCCCGGGCTTTGCTCCGAAGAAGGCAAACGCCGCTCAGCCCGCCAAGCTCAACTCCCTCCTCAAGAACCTGAAAAAAGGCTTCTAAGATTTGATTGAAAATGTCACCCCGGCCTCTGTGCCGGGGGCGCCTTTTCGTCATCCCCCTTTCAAAACAAACAAAAACAGCACTCGATAGAATCGAGTGCTGTTTTTGTGTTCAATCTTACAAGATAAGCAAAGCTTCGTACCATCGCGGGGTTCCGCGATAACTTTGCCTAAATGCTCGAATTACGAGAACTTGATCACGCCGGCCGGGCAGCTGTCTGCAGCGTCCTTGATTTCGTTTTCGTATGCGCTGTAATCAACGCCTTCCTTAACGACCATCTTTTCCGGAACGGAGAAGACTGCATCGCAAGTTGCTTCGCAAGCGCCGCAGGAGACGCATTCGTCGCTAGATTCATCGAGCCAAACTTTCGTAATTGCCATAAAATACCTCTTATATTGGTTAGGTTTTCCCAAAAGATATAAAAAAATTACGCCTGAAGAGTGAAAAAGTGAAAGAAAAGAGGGATTGTTTGTATTTTTTACCCAAATGTGTAAGCTAGTTTGCCTTATATTGTTTTTTATGGTGTTTTCGTTTGCTGAAACTGAAGGCGGTTTCGCAGAAGCTGAGAAAAGTCTCGCTGATGCGGAGGGTGCACGCGTTGAAATGGAGGGCGGATTGGCCGAACTTGAGGATGATTCGCTTGAATATATTGACGGTTCGGCTCGATCTGTTGGAATTTTTGAACGTTACAGCCATGGAATAAAGACGGCAAAGCACATGGCTTCTTTGGGCATTGAACTCACTGCTTGGGGAAATCATGCGGATTTTAATGTAAATGCGGACTATGGTCGTTGGTTGGCGAAGGGGGTGTATCTTAGCTCTGGGCTTTTCAATTATCACATCCTTTCTGATGTTGGGGATTCGTGTACGAACTCGAAGGGATGTGCGCGGATTGGTGCGGGTATCGCTATAAATGGCGTTCTTGCGATGGCATCTTTTGTAGATGCTTGGATTTTTGGCTCGGAGACGATTGCTCGTATTTGGTTCGGCTTGGCAACTTTGCTGAATCCCACATTGGAATTTTTTGTTGTGCGAAAATACGTTCCTATTTCGATTGGGCTTGGCTACAACACAGACTGGTTTGCCTTTAGCCCCGGCCATAAATTTTATTTGCGCGCCCATGGCGACTTGAATTTGAATATCACTTGGGCAAGAATTTCTGCTTCTTATTCCTATTCACTCTTGGATACTTACGATTTGAAAAAAGGCTCCAAGAAGTTTTATGTGAAGCTCATTTTGGGGCCCATATTTTAGTGCTTTCTAATTCCTACGCCCTAAATCCTAAACCCTAATCCCTAACTCCTAATTCCTTTTTCTAAATTTGCGGTGAATTTTTCGGGCTAATCCGGGCAATGGTGCTCGCTTTTCGCCTGAGAATTAAGAGGACATCGTAAGCGATGAAAAAAGTGGTTGTAAAAATTGGTGGCAGCTTGGCAATCGACGAAGCCAAGTTGGCCGATTTTGTGGCGGCAGTCAGCAAGCTTCCGGCTATGGGCTGCCAAGTGGCCGTGGTGCACGGCGGTGGCAAGGACATCAACGAAAATATTTCCTTGCTCCGAGAACAACCCACCTTTATCGACGGTCTCCGAGTCACGACGCCTTCTATCATGAAGATGGTCGAAATGACACTCTCGGGACACGTCAACAAGAAACTCGTGCGAATGCTCCTCGAAAACAATTGCAACGCTGTCGGCCTCAGTGGCGTCGATGGCAAGTTGTTTGAAGTGGTCAAGAAGCAGGGCAAGGTGGATCTTGGCCTCGTGGGCGAAGTCAAGAAGGTCAATCCGCAGATTGTGGAAACGCTTTGGTCTGCAGGTTTTGTTCCAGTCGTAAGCCCGATCTCTATCGGTCCGGACGAAAACGGCAAGGCTGTGAGCTGGAACGTGAATGCCGATACGGCTGCAAGCGAACTGGCTGTGGCGCTCCACGCTGACCAGTTCGTGCTGGTGAGCGATGTCCCGGGCGTAATGGACGATACCAAGACCGTCATTCCGGAACTCACGGAAGATGCAAGCGAAGCCCTCATCGCTTCTGGCGTCATCAACGGCGGCATGATCCCGAAGGTCCGCGAAAGCTTCAAGAGCATTTCTCGCGGCCTCAAGAGCATTCACATTGTCGGCTGGAAGGATGCCGACCACTTTGTAAAACAAATTAATGGAGAACTGAACTATGGCACAATCCTTGGCTAATTCCTTCTTTGAAGAAGACAAGCAGTTTATCGCCCCGCTTTACGGCAAGGCCAATATTGAATTTGTCCGTGGCGAAGGTTCTTACTTGTTCGACAAGAACGGCAAGAAGTATCTTGACTTTGTCGCTGGCATCGCCGTGAACGCTCTCGGCCACCAGAATGCTGCTATCAAGAAGGCTGTCGAAGAACAGATGGACAGTTTCTTCCACATTTCGAACCTTTATCCGAACTACCCGCAGGTAAACCTCGCGAAGGCTTTGCTTGCTGCAACGGGTTTCGACAAGGCTTTCTTCTGCAACTCCGGTACCGAAGCGAACGAAGGCTGCATCAAGTTTGCTCGTAAGTATTTCGATCGCAAGGGCGAAAAGAACCGCCAGAAGATCGTGACGTTCATCAACAGTTTCCACGGTCGTACGTTTGCCGCCCTTTCTGCAACGGGTCAGCCGGCCATCCGCGAAGGCTTTGGCTCTATGCCGGGTGATTTTGTGCATGTTCCTTGGAACGATGTGGCTGCTCTCAAGGCCGAAGTCAACAGTGACACTTGCGCCATCATGCTCGAATCTCTCGCTGCCGAAGGTGGCGTGATGACCGTTTCCGATGAAATGGTCGCTGCCATCAACAGCTTGAAGAAAGAATTCGGCTGCCTCGTGATTGTCGATGAAGTGCAGGCAGGCATGGGCCGTCTCGGCACATTCCTCGGCCTCCAGAAGCATGGCATTGATGCTGACCTCGTATCGCTTGCGAAGGCTCTTGGCGGCGGTCTCCCGCTGGGTGCTGTGCTCCTCCGCCAGAAGGTTGCAGACCAGCTCAAGGCGGGCGATCATGGCACGACGTTTGGTGGTAACCCGGTTGCTTGCGCAGTGGGTCTCGCTGTCGTGAACCAGATTGCAAAGCCGGAATTCCTCGCCAATGTCGAAGCCCGCTCCGCTCAGCTCAAGGCTGGCCTTGAAGCTATCGCCGCAAAGTTCCCGGCAGTGAAGGGCGTGCGTGGCGAAGGCCTTATTCTCGGCCTCGCTCTCGACGAATCCCTCCCGGTCGGTAACGTGATTGCTGCCGCCCGCGACGAAGGCATGATGGTTCTCAGCGCTAAGGGCAACGTGCTTCGTTTGCTCCCGCCGCTGAATGTGAGCGCTGCCGAATGCGACGAAGCTCTTGCTAAGCTTGGCGCGGCTTTCGCAAAGGTCGCGAAGTAATCTCTTAATGCCGACCCCGCAACAAGTGCGGGGTGACAGGCTTGCGTCTGTGTTGTCATGCCGCACTAGTTGCGGCATCGCCATCTCGAAAAATTGCAAAAAGACCTGGACTTGGTTCCAGGTCTTTTTGTATGCTTGGCGCATCGCCGCTTTCCGCGCGCATTCCCTTTGTTTTTGTTCTTCTTACTGTTACTTCTAACAACCTACTATCTCCCTTCCCGTGACGCCTTCTTTTGCAGGTACATCTGCCTGTCGGCGGCGGCAATGACTTCGTCTTCGGTCTGTACGCCCGTTGTGCGCACCGCAAAACCATAAGCCGCGTTTTCCGTAATTCCCTGAACCTGAGTTTGCCTAGACTCCTCAACGAAACGGTTCAAGAAAGCTTCGCATTTGGTGCGGTTGAACTTGGGGATAATCACCAAAAATTCATCCCCTCCGGTGCGGATGGCTTCGGCGTTTTCGGGGAGAATCTTCTTTAGAATCTCGGCAAAGTTTCGTATGTATTCATCACCCTTGCTGTGTCCGTAGTTGTCGTTAATTTCCTTGAGGTGGTTTAGGTCAAACATCACGTAACTGCATGGGAGCTTGCGCTTCACATCGTCGGGGTGCATCACAAGGTAGTTTCTGTTGAAAAGTCCCGTCATGGCGTCGTTGAAACTCAGCTTTTCGAACATTTTATGCGATGTGTTTTCGCCGACCTGAACACCGACAAAAAGGCAGACAATTACGAAGACCACGCTGACGATATCCACGCGGATCCCTTCGACAAACGGAGCTGCCGAGCCTGCAATAAAGGGCAGAATAAAGTAGATGATAAAGAAGATAAAAGTCCGTAGTCCAAACTGCTTGCGGTAATAAATGATGATTCCCGTCATGAGAATGCCCCAAACGCCTGTGGCAAGCCAAGAAACGATTGTCTCGTTTGAAGTCCAGTCGCGGGTAATGTCGCCTGTAGAGAAGTCTACGCCGACGTTCAGTAAAAAGTCAAGGACGCAAAGCGCATAAATCATGTAGTGTATGATTTTGTGCAGTTCGCATTTCTTGTTTTCGAGGAATGCAATGACGTATTGAGAAAAATAGTATATGCACAGCGCGCTTGAAACAAAGCTGACTAAATCGACAATGGTATAAACTGGGGCCGAAAGATCACCGTCGCAAAAGTGGATGATGGCGTACGTGATAATCACGCCGTGGTAGGCGATTATCATGCCTGTAAAGTTGTACTGAAGCCTGTCGTTACGCCAATGCCCGACCCAGAGGAGAACCAAAATGAGGAACAATATGGAAAGGCTGAACAAGTCTATACAGATGTTTACCGCCTGGATAATATCGTTCATGGCTCCCTCCATAAAAAATGTGTAATAAATCGCTAGTATAAATATAATCTGTAAATATGGGATGTTTTAAACAGAAGTCGAAATAATTGAAAAACGTGATTAAATTCAGCCTCCATTTTAAACAATTGGAGGCTTTATGCGTTTTTTGGACTGTGCGCTTGACTATTTAAAGAAAGATGCTGATGAACTCGCACCTTTGACGGTACGCACGTATTACTGGAATTTGAAGAAAATTGCGCTTTTTGAACCGGAGCTCGAATGCGATGCTGTGACTTCTGAGACGGTGCGGAATTACAAGCGCTATTTGGAAACGCTCCACAATAAAGAAGCGACTGTGGTCAAGGCGCTTTCGGTGTTCCGTATTTTTTGCAACAAGATGAAGGCGGACGGAGTGATTCATGGCGACCCGTTTGAAAACGTGAAGGTGGGGCGTGCCTATTCGCGTCGTGGATTTTTGACGTTGCGTGAGCTGAAACATCTTTATTTGAGTTACATGGAGTCGCATGTCGCTTTGACGCGGGCAGAAGATGACGTGATGCGCGTGTTCCTGTTCAGCTGTTTTACGGGGCTCCGTTACGGGGACTTGCGTACGCTTGATGCCTCGGAAATTTTCGACTGGAAAATCCGTAAGCAAATGCATAAGACGGGCGAGGCTGTGTACATCCCGATTCCTGTGCAGGCGCGGCTGTTGCTCCCGAACCCGCTAACGTCTGGGCGTGTTTTCCATGTGGTGGACAATTCGTCATTCAATCGCACGCTCCGTAAAGGGGCAAAAAAGCTAGGTCATTACAAGCATATCCATTGCCACTTGGCGCGGCATACATTTGCAACAACATGCATTACGATTGGAATCCCGCTCCCTGCGACAAGCAAGCTTCTCGGCCACCGCAATTTGGATACGACACTCATTTATGCAAAATATGTCGATACGTTTTTGGACAAAGAAATGAAAAAGTTCGACCGACTGAGATAGAGCCTTTGGCGCAGTTGATGAAATAAAAAATGCCCGCGTCATGATGGACGACGGGCATCTTGTAATTGTACTAAGGAAGGGAGTCTAGAGGGAAACCTCGGGGTTCCCTCTACTGCTTATTAGTCGGAGCCTGTCTTGCGACCGGGGCGAGTTCACCATGCTTGCGGAACAGGTGCTTCACGAGCGTGCCGAATCCACGGAGAACGCGGTAACGTTCACGCGGGTTCTTGATCGCCATGATGCCCTGACGGATAATGTAGCTCGGACGCAGGTAGAATTCACGGCGGGCCTTGTCGCAGAAGTCCACGAGAGCCTGGCTCGTGAGTTCGCCGCGCTGGATTGTGGTACGGTGGAATCCGTCCTTGTCGAGCCACTGGCTGTAATCCTTCGACTTCAAAGCGCCACTGGCGAGAGCTTCCTTGTAAGCTTCGGTGCCGGGGTATGCCATGATGGGGTAGAACTGGGCTGTGTTCGGGTTCAGCTTCTTGGCGTAGTCGAGCGTCATGCGGAGCGTCTCCGGCGTGTCGCCCGGGTTACCGACCATGAAGCAACCGTGAACGAGGAGTCCTGCCTTGCGGGCATTCTTAGTAAATTCAATAGCCTTATCGGTGTTCTTCACGCCCTTGTGGATCTTTTCCAAGACTTCGGGGCTTGCGCTTTCGAAGCCCACGCACATTTCGCGGCCACCGGCCTTCTTCATGAGCTTGAGCAAATCGAGTGGCACATCAGCACGGGCGTTGCAGCTCCAAGTAATCTTGAGACCTCGTTCAAGAATCAAGTTGCAAATTTGGCGCACGTGTTCGTGGCTTGCCGTAAACGTATCGTCTTCAAAGAAAACTTCGCCTAAATCTTCGAAGTTTTCCTTGATGTACTGGAGTTCGTCGACAACGTCCTTCGGATCGCGGCGGCGGAACTTGTGACCGTTGAGCGTTTGCGGAATCACGCAGTAGCTGCAGTGGTTCGGGCAACCACGACCAGACAAAATCACGATAAGCGGGTTCAGGTTTGCGCCGTAGAAATACTTCTTGTAGCAGCTGTAAAGGTGCTTGCGGTAGACCTTCGAAACCCACGGGATTTCGTTCAGGTTTTCGATCTTCGGGCCTTCGGGCTGGAAGTCCACCTTGCCTTCGGCGGTGCGGTAGGCAAGACCTGCAAACTGACCGACGGGAGCGCCATCGCCACGCAGTGCGCGGACGAGGTTCCTACAGGTGTAGTCGGCTTCGCCAATCACCACGTAGTCCAAAGACGGTTCCATTTCCATGGATTCGAGCGGCTCGGCGGTCGCGTGCGTACCCATGATGGCAACCTTCACGTTCGGCAAAGTTTCCTTGATCGCATGGACGACCTTGAGGTCATTCAAAATACTCGGGGTGCTAGTGCTGCAAATAACGAGTTCCGGACCGAACTTCTTGATGCCTTCGAGCGTTTGCGGAAGGTCGAGTTCCATGGCGGGGCTATCAATGAGTTGAATTTCATTACCGTCGGCTTCACAAACGCCGGCAGCATAGCTCAAAAACATGGGCCAGTAAAGCGTACTGGACTTCGTAACACACGGGGATCTAGATTCCCGACTGAACATCGGGTGGAAGGGGGGATTTAAAAAAGTAACGTTCATGACGCTCACAAAATACATAATCTGAATGGATTATGCTACATTATAATGCAATGAAAAAGCGTTTTTTTACAATTTTTGCGTGTATAGTGATGGGGGGCACGGTAATATCGGCCTCTGCAGCGCCTAAGTCTAACAATGTGGCGCTAGATACTGTCCGCACGACGTTTGATGACGGGCGTGTGGCTCGAATTTACACGGTCAAAAAGGGAACTGACATTCGCGAAGGGGTGGCGCTTTCTTACCACCCGAACGGGAAGTTGGCAGTCGAAGCACCATACAGAAACGGCAAACTGGATGGCGTTTTCCGCTCGTTTGATGAAAACGGAAAACTACATGAAACGATTGGCTACCTGGATGGAGAAGAAGAAGGCTTTAGCATTATCTATTACGAGAACGGCAAAAAGAAAAGCCGCGAATCTTATCGTCGCGGCGTGCTCAATGGCGTGTCCGAAGAGTGGTTTGAAAATGGTAAGCTCCGTCGCCAAATCCCTTACGAAAATGGACAGATTCACGGTGTCGTCAAGTTCTACGATGAGATGGGACTTTTAGCCGAAGATATGAATTTTGTCCGTGGCATCCGCAATGGAACTTACCACCGCTACACCTTTGGCAAGGTTACTCTAGAAGCGGAATTTCAGAATAACCGTTGCGTCAAGAATTGCAATTTTTGAAGGTTGTAGGTCATAGGCTGTAGGTGTTAGGTTTAAAATCGCGGCTTTGCCGCCGGTATTGACGCGCTATGCGCGTGATATTTTAACCTATTGCCTAATTCCTAAAACCTAATCCCTAAATCCTACTTTTTCTTTGGCTTCATGGCGTTCCAAACCATGTAACCGATGAAGAGCACGCCGAAGCCGAGCAACGCGATGGCGAGTTCGGAGTTGTACTTTTCGATGATGTCCTTCTGACCATGGGCAAAATAGCCGAGCAGAGCAAGGACGCAGTTCCAGATGGCGGCGCCGAGGAACGTGTAGAGCGTGAACGGAGCGAGCTTCATCTTGGCAAGGCCTGCCGGGATAGAAATGAGCTGGCGGATTACCGTGATGAGGCGGCCGACGAATGTCGAGATGGCGCCGTGTTCACGGAAATAGTTTTCTGCCTTTTCAACCTTTTCAACGTCAAGCAGCAAGAAGTGTCCGAGTCGGCTATCGGCGAACTTGTAGATGATGGGGCGGCCGAGAATCTTCGCGAGGTAGTAGTTTATGTAAGCGCCGATGAGTGCGCCGAGCGTTGCAAAGAACACGATAAGCGCAATATTGAGACCTGAACCCGGTTGCAAAGCCTTGTAAGCGGCGGGCGGCACGACAAGTTCGGACGGGAACGGAATAAACGAGCTTTCGATGGCCATCAAAAGCGTAATCGTACCATAATTGAGGTTGTCGTTGTACCAGTCGATAATTTGATTGTAAATCCCTGTCGATTTTGCGGTATCGGCTGCAGTGTTTGCGACGGCGCCTGCGTCCACAGAAAGCGTGTCTGCAGCAAAGGTAAATGCGGTAAAGAGGAGCGTTAAAGCAATGGTTGTTTTAAGGATAGAATTTTTCATTGGGGCAAATTTAGAAAATTAAAAATAGAAGTAAAGTCCAACACCGAGGAGGGCGGCGCCTGTACCTAACAAAATGCCACCAGCAATGGCTTTGTTATCGCCCTGATCTACGAGTTTCTTGTTCTTTTTGACTTTGTCCTGATAATTCTTGCCTTTGGACGCTCCTGGAATCTTGAGTTCTTTCTTGATGTCTTCGGCATCGCTATAATCTAAATGGGCAAAGTACATCAGTAATGAACCGATGAGAACTGTTCCTGCGGCGCCTCCAATCATAGCTTCGCCAAGCGTTTGCATTTTTTTGTCGTGCAGCCACTTTTTTTGTATTTCGATTTCATCGAAGTTCGTCAGCTTTTCGAGATTGATGCTCAAGTCAATTTGCGGAACGGGTGCTGCAAAGAAGTTGATGAGCGTGTCGCGGTAGCCTGCTTTGCGAATGATGAGGCTGTCTGTGCCCATGTTATATAACGGAAATTTGTCGGGCGTTTGGGCTATGGCTTTGGAGCGCTTGGTAATCGGAGTGCTTGCATTGTAAATGCTTGCGCCTTCGGGGGATGTTAAAATTCGAATTTCGGGCGTGACGCGTTTGAGCTTTAGTGAAACGTGGACCGTATCGCCTGGGAGCGGAACAATGTTTGTACTTGCACCCCACAAATGCCTATCGACATTCCAATATGCATAAACTGTGAATTTTGCCGTGTCCGTTGTGACAAATGTGCACGTGGATTTACAAATCGCGTCTTTCTCGGAACGTGAAATTGTAGCACCATCAGGGTCTGTTTCAATGTGGATGTAAGTTCTATTTCTTTTGGTCTTGATGACGTCTTTGCCCTGAGCATCCAAAAGTTGATTCTCTAATTTGTTGTTCGTGATGGCATCGCTAAAAGAAGTTTTTCTTGAAACGTTTATGCTTGCGCGGTGCAGCATTGGGAGGGAATCTTCATAGAAAGCGTGGGTGAGGTTTAATGTTAAACTATCGCTTTTGATACTTGGAACAATCTCGCCAAAGTAGATGGACTTGTAGCCGTAAGAGGCGAGCTCGCTCTGAATGCAGATGTTATCATCGCATTTTTTGATGTCGCTTTTGCGAATGATTTGTGGGTTTTCTCCAGATTCCATCAAAAGTCGTGCCGTGAGTGCGGTGAATTGGTCTGCAATCGATTGTTCGACGCCTTCGGCGTTATAAGCGACAAGAACCGTCTTGATGGGCTCTGGTTTTGGCTTTTGAACGGGGGCTGTTGTGGCTTGGGCTGTTTGTGCGGCCTGAGTGGCTTGAATGGGCTGTGGTTCGGCAACTGCTTGCTTTGCTGAGGATGAACTGGAAATTTTATTAAGAGGTGCGCTTGATGAACTTGGAGCGCTCGAAGAACTCGATGTGACTACAACGATTTTTTTCTTGGAGTTCAGCAAGTCGTTGCCGTTTTCATCCACAATTTTCTTGAATTGCTTTTTGGCGATTTTGACAATGGTGAACTTGTTTTGAATGTAACCGCCGAGACTCACGGTATCGTTCTCAATGCCCATTAGCTTTGCACGCTGGTGTGTTCCAGAAAGGAGCTCCACATCAACGAAAATTCCTTCGGGGTCTGCGAAGGCGGCGCTTAATGCAAATGCAAGTAGTAAGAAAATCTTTTTCATATGCTACCTAAAATGAAAGGACGAATCCTGCGGTTAGAATGGCCAAGCCTGTTCCAAGAAAAACTTTTGAAACTGTTTTTGCTGTTTTTGCGCTTTCACGATGATCTGTGAAATCACGCCTGTGCGCATCATATTTTTCAGTCGAAAAACGCGTGTTCTCCATGGCTTTTTTGTGGTCTTTCGCTTTTCCGATATTGTAAAGAGAAACGATTGCCGATATGCCACTGATGGTAAAGGGCGCGATGGATGCCCATTTGAGGTAACCTCCGAGAATGCGCCTGTTTCTGTGTTTTATTAAGTCTTGCTTGTGTACCAGTTCCTCGTCATCGTAACTTTGCCGGAGGGCAACGATAAGGAATGATGTGTCGTTTTTCGATAGTGCAATATTGATAGTCGTGTCCGCATAATCCGGGTGGAAAAATGAAACAGTAACGGTGTCTTTTCCATCGGGTACAGGGATAAATGCTGGTGATACGTAATCGGGCTTGCTTGCAAAATCGGGCAGTGTTTTGCCGACGTATAAATCAACGGTTGACGGGTTTGTCGAAATTTGCAAGTAGCGCACTTTTGCTTTTTGCTGAGCAAAAACGTGACTGCAAAGCGTTACCAACAGCAGGAAAATTACAAGGGAGGATTTTTTGAACATTATTGATCCTCCTCCAATCTTGCAAACGGTCCGGTAATTTTTGTCTCAGAACCAATGACTTTCACTTTCCAATAAACGTCGGGCGCCTTGTTGTGGGCGTAATCTTCGGCGGTTATGATGAGGTTGCATTCTTTTTTGCAGGTGTTGGTGAATGTCAATATGTAATCATCAAAACTAGTGACAAGCGAGTCATTGTTCATGAATGCTTGAATCTTTGACACATTGACACCAGCTCCGTTGTCGAGAATGTAGAACTGGATTTTCGAAACTGTAGGAAGTTCTGTTTTTGCAGGAACCATGTTTGGTTTTGTCTTGTCTTGTAAAAACAGCGTGTCTAGCCGAGTCCTTGTGCTTGGTGCTAGATTGAAAACTGTTGTTGCACAACCGAATTCTTTGCGGACGCTATCGCAAACGATGAATTTTATGTCGGATTGATGCGCTAAGGTCTGGTAAACAATCGCATTGTTTTTGATTTTTGAAATTTTAGAAAGCGTGTCGCCCGTAGCCGAAATGAATGCTCCCGTCAAAATAGATTTTTCGGGATACTGGCTAGAATTGCAAGAAACTGGAATTTCAACGATGGCACTATCGTTGTCTTTTAACTTTGTAGAGAAGCTGAACACTTCGCTAAATGCGTGCTCTGCATATCCCGTTTCGTTCTTGATGTCCGCTTGGACACTCCAATAAATAGTGGTGTTGTTTACGCTGTGGTTGATGGGGTCGCCAAATTCATTATTGTCAGCGTCCAGTTTGCCTAGCAAATTGACTGAACCTTCGCAATCCAATTCTCCTAAGGGAGAATCCCAAACAGTTTTGCGATCGTAGCTTGCGTAAACTATACATCTTGAAGATTCCCAGGGGTCAATTCCTGAAATACTCCATGAAAGTTCGAGTCCGTTTTTGTTTTCTCCATCGACTAGATTGTAGTTGTTCGCCGGGGATTGCAACGTGATTGTCGGTGGTGTGCTGACGTAAATCTCGGCTTTTGAATAAAGCGTATCTCCCAAGTGGTCGATTGTTTCAAAAGTGACATTGTGAACGCCAACCTTGTCGAACGTGCAATAGACGGATGTGGCGCTTGCTTCAGAATTGTCAATCGTCCATTTATGGGAGCTGTAGTAATTCATCGATGTTTCGGCGGAAACGTATGTGCCGTTGATGGAATACACTCCACAAATGCGGATTTTTTCGTTAAGCTTGACGTAGAATTTGTCAGAAGACGTGTATTGGGAACTGTAGGGTTCCCCTTGAAAATTTTCAGGAACAACGAAAATAGACTGCGAAATTTCGGGAACGTCCGATGAATTAATCTCGGAATTGGAACAAGAAACGAGCGGGAGCGAAATAAAGGAAACCGCTAAGAGGGGGAGAATCTTGTGCTTCATTATTCTTCCTCCTTGGCTTGCGCTGGTTGTACATGGAGTTTCCAAGTCTTGCTTTGTTGTAAACCGTTTTTGTATATGACTATGGATTTGATTGTCTGTTCCTCTTCGAATAAGCTTGCTTCAAGATCCGCATTGAAAGAATTGTTAGTGGGGCTTGGGAGGGAAAGTATATACTCGTTTTTCGTGACGTTGAAAAATTGGAACGTGTTCACGCTGAAGCCGAAGGGATTGTTGTCTTGTATATAGAGTCTGATTTGGTCGTCACTTGTAATTGTTGTGTCGTTGTTTGTGGTAAACCAAAGCGTGCTCGGCTCGATATAGAATGATTTTGTTCTTGTGTTTTGGCTAGCGTCTGTAACAGAAATGGAGAGAATACGGTAAGCCCAGCTTTTCTCGGATTCTTTGAGGACTATAGTCAGAATGCTGTCACTATAGAATTTTTCTAAAACCTGTTCGTTCTCAAGGCGAACTGTTGTTTTTTGCGAGGTGATTTGTCCGCTTCCATCTTTAACGATGAACTTGATGGAGTCTGCAAATGAGAGTGTGTCATGCCCAGTGATTGAAATAATTGTCGGGGCGATGGTGTCGATAATGCTTAGCTTTTTTTCTATCGCGACGAATCCGTCATTGATTTGAACGTCTTTTTCTATGGTTGTAAAATCCGGTAAATCCGAACGGATGGTTAAATGATAATTGCTAGCGGGGATTGCTCCGAGTGAAATTTCATTTTTAGATGTCGAAATGTTGGATTTGTATCTAAAAAGTTTATCGTTATCGTTGTTGTCTAAAAGCGTTAACTGTATGGGAATGTAGCTTGCATTTCCGATGTCAATTGTCGCTTGCAGAGAACCTTCACCTGGGAGCCCCTTGGTGTAAAAGTACGATTCAATTTTTTCGTCCGAAACGAGATTATATTCGTTTATCGCTTGAACGGTCCAATTGTATTTTTTGAATGAATTTAATTTGTTATGGAAAATAAAATGCGGTTCTGTTAAAATGGTATCAATGCTAACGAATTTGGATTCTGTATTCGCATAACTTTGTTCACTCAACGTGAAATGATAGCGATGCGAAAGCTTGATTCCGTTTGTCTTTGCACTCCAGGTAAAGTAAATCGATTCGTAAGGGTTGATGGCTTGAGTGCCTTCTGCCGGAGTAAACTTCAGGTCGTTTAGAACAGGCTTGTCGGCAATCCAGACTTCAAGCGAATCATAATGCATATCGCCAAAGTAATCCTTCATGACGAACGTGAACTTGTGGTAACCGGGCTCGTTGATCTGCTTTTTAAAATTGTATTCCGAAGAGCAGTACTTGCCATCCATGAGCCAGTGGTAGTCTTGCACTTTAATGATTTTGCTTGGACTGACGGATGTCAAAAAATAGATGGTGTCGCCAATGTGGAATGTATCGGCTTTGGTAATTGTCGAAAAGTCGGACATCGATTTGGCGAGTGAAGCTTCGATTTTAATGTCTGTAGTTTCGGCTTCGTCAAAGATATAGTCTTCAGAATTAAAACAGGACTGGAACAACCCGGCGACCGCAGCAAGGATGAAACTTCTTAAAAATTTCATTGGACCTCCAGCGTATCGACGACATAAAATTTCTTGTAGTCAAGCGTATCGGCATCCCCGTAGAGGTCTCGGACGATAATGCGGAAATTGTGCTCGCCTGCTTTAAAGCCTGATTGCTTGACCTGCAAGAGCGTTCCGACATCGTATGGCACGCTGTCGATTTCTAGGATGTGAAATAGCGTATCTCCGGAGGCAAAGTCTCTGTCGATGCTGTACCATTCAAACAGGAATGCCGATGTCTCGGAACCGTAAAGAGTGTCGCCAGCGGATGGAATTGTAGAATCAGAAAGTACAGGCGGTGTGTTGATGACGATGTTGAAGTCGTAAATTTGTTGATTGCCGTCGTTGTCGGTTGCGATGAGCTTGTTTGGAATAGATTCCTCGATTTTGCTCGGGAAAAAGGAATAAACCGGATCACGACTTAACAGGCTGTCTTTCCCATCGTTGGAATAGAACCATGCGAATGAGATATCGTCTTGAAATTTTTGTGGGGTAACGCTAGCTTTGATTGTGGCCGAATCGGACGGATTAACCTTAAGTTGGGTTGAGTAAGAATCAGTTTTTTGCTGGACCATGATGCTGATCGATTCTACCGGCTGCAAGGCATGCGGGTAGTCGGGGGCGTCAAGGCATCCGGTCAAAAATACGCCGAAAAGGGTGGCTACAACAAAAATGGGTAAAATGGAACGATTGAACAAATTCATTTGGTTTAAATCTAACTATATTCGTGGACATGAGTGCGCAAAATTTTGAATATAAAAACGCAATGGCGCGTTTAGAGGAAATTCTCTCGAAAATCGACAATTCCGAGATGGAAATTGATGAACTTGCTGTAGAGGTTCAAGAGGCTACGCAACTTTTGCGCAAGTGCCGCCAGATTTTGATTGCGACTGAAAAGAACGTTCAGGACGCCCTTGCTGAATTGGATGGTTGATGAATACCGAAAATTTTGATAAAACGGTACCTGCCATCGAGGTAAACGGGCTGACGGTCAAGTTCCCGATTCGCGGGGGCGTTTTTAGCAAAGTCAAGGATTATTTCACAGCCGTAGATAACGTTTCGTTCACGCTCCCGCAGGGCAAGATTCTTTCGATTGTGGGGGAGTCTGGATGCGGAAAGTCGACTCTCGTGAAGTCTTTAGTCGGGCTTGTGCCGATTTCTAGCGGTAAAGTTAATTTGTTTGGACTGCCGGTGAACGGCGGCAAGGCCGGCACCGGGAAAGATGCTGTGCGCGTATCGGACCTGGTGCAGATGATTTTCCAGGATCCGTTCAGCAGCTTGAACCCGCGCCAGACGGTGACGGAAATCTTGACAGCGCCTGTGATTGCCCGCGGCGTTCCGTATGACGAGGCTTGCGCCCGTGCGGTAGAACTTTTGGAACGCGTATCGCTCCCGGCAGGGGCAATGGACAAGTTCCCGCATGAATTTTCGGGCGGTCAGCGCCAGCGCCTTTGCATAGCCCGTAGCTTGATGGTGCGCCCGAAGGTGCTGCTCTGTGACGAAGTGACGAGCGCTTTGGACGTATCCGTGCAGGCGCAGATTTTGCATTTGCTCGACGATTTGCGCAATGAACTCGGGCTCAGCATCCTCTTTATCAGCCACGATATGCAAGTGGTTCGCGCGTTAAGCGATGAGGTCTTGGTAATGTACTTTGGGCATGCCGTAGAGCACGGCCCCGCCGATATTGTCCTCACGAATCCGCAAAACGACTACACGAAAAAACTGCTAGCAAGCGTCCCGACTATTAGACGAGAATAATCTGTTGTGCTAAAATGGAAGTGTACTAGGTTATTTTTGCAAAAATGTGCTACTAAAATTCAGAATTGTTGCTTTTTATAGCATGATTTTTAAATAAACTAATCTGATTTGAGCGAAAATTCGGTTTTGCCGAGGTGTGATATGCTACAAAAAGCAGTAAATGACTTGTTTAGTAGCATAAGATCTTGAAATTTTAACAAATTTGATGTAGATAAAGTAAAAATTGTGCTACTAAAGACATAAAAATTGAAATTTAGTAGTATAAAATTGCAAAAAAAAGCGGGCTCAAAGCCCGCGCTCATACCTACTTCACTCTTGAGATGTTCTCAAGTGCGTCTTGCATGTACTTGGCGTAGAGCTTCGAGAGCGCTTCTGCCGCAGAATGGGCGTCGCGCTTGTTCATGCTCTGGCGTTCGTCGTAGCGCTTTTCCCACAGCGGCGCATCTTCACCGACCTTGCGGAACGTGAGCTGCACGGCGAGGTGGGCTTCTTGTGAGCTGCCTTCGTCGATTTCTTCAATGGCATCAACATTGCCCAAGAGTTCAAAGTCCGGCTTGCCCATCGGCTTTAAGTCCACAGACTTGAACATGTTGCTCTTGACCAGGTATTCGCCTGCGACCTGCGTGAGCATCTGTTCCGGTCGCGTTGCCCAGAGGTCCAGATCGTAGAACATGAAGTCGTACGGAGATTCGCGATAGACAATGTTCGTGCGCTGGTAGGCCGGGTCAATCGTAAATTTCTTGACGTGTACGCGGGTATCGCTAGTAACGCCTGCGACGGAGATGGATTCTGCCGAAACGGTGTAATAGCGGGAAGGTTCGGTCGAACCGCCGAGGCAACCCGTGAGTGTGAAAACGGAAAGGAGTGCAGCGACTGCTAACAAACGATTTGCTTTAAACATCTTGGATTCTCCTTTTTAGCGACCGTTCTTGCCTTCGGAACGGATAAGTACAGACGGGTTGTTCTTGATTTTCTGTGAAAATTCTTCGAGGTTTTCAAGAATCGTGTTGAGTTCATCCATGGCGTTCCCGACCTGGTCTTCGTTCTTGTAAACGATGGCGTCCACGCGCTGGGCGAGCTTGTTCATCGATTCGGCGGTCTGCATCAGGTTCTCGTTCAAGCCCTTGGTGTCTATTGCTTCGAGCTTTTCCTTGAGCACTGTGAGATTCTGTTCTGTCTTGGCGGCGAGCTTTGCTTCTTCGATTTCTGCAAGAATCTTCTGCAGCGAAGCGGCGGACTTGCTCATATTGCTGAGCGGCTTTCCGAGGTTTGATGTCACGTAGCTCAAGTTTGCGGTTGTCTTTTCGAGATTCTGGAGTGTGCGAGAAATGCTTTCTGCGTTATCCGGATTCAGCACACGGACCAGCCCGTCAACAATCGGATTGACTTTGCCAAAGAGGTCGCCCATCTGGCCTGTAATCTGGTCGAACATCGAAGCTGCTGCTGGGACGAGGCCGCCTTCGGGGACGTTCGGTTCGCTGAAAGCTCCACCGGAGAGGATCACCTGCTTTTCGCCGGTGAGGTTCATGCCTGCGGTAAGTCCTGCACGAGTGCCAATCTTGATTGGTGTTCCTTGCGTTACCTTGAACGCAACGACGACCTGGTTCAAGTCCTGTTCGTTGATTGTGATGCTTGTGACGCTACCGACGGAGATTCCGTTCAACTTCACCTTGGCATCGACAAAGAGCCCGTTTACGTCTTGGTCGAAAATGGTGTAGTAGTTGTCAAATTGCTCGCTTAAATAGCGCTTGAGCACGTAACCCAGGAACACGCAAATAAGCACTCCGCAAAAGAGCATAAATGCGCCAAGTTTTATTCTTTCGGATCGGGTGGTTTCCATTATTTCTCCAACTCAATCAATAAAATCAAAGTGGTAAAAGTCTTCGGCATTGTATTCCTTGGGGCACAGCCTATTGAAAAAATGCCTGAGGATGGGATCGTCGGATTCCATGCCTTCTTTCAAAGTCGCATCTTTCAGGACGTAGCCGTCCTTGAGGTACACAAAGCGGTCGCAGACAATCTTGATGCTCTCGAGTTCGTGGCTCACAATCACCATCGAAACGCCGAGCGTGTCGCGCAGTTCGAGGAGCAGTTCGTCGAGCGAACGGGCGGTCACCGGATCAAGGCCTGTGGACGGTTCATCACAGAACAGAAGTTCCGGCTTGAGCGCAATCGCGCGGGCAAGTGCCGCACGCTTTTTCATACCGCCAGAAATTTCACCGGGGAACTTGTGGAACGCGTGGAGCAGGTGCACCTTCTCGAGGCGGTCTGCGACAATCGCTTCCATCTGGCTCTTGGGCATGTAGGGCATGCTACGCTTGAGCGGGAGCATCGCATTTTCGGCGACGGTCAAGTCCGCAAGCAGAGCTCCACTCTGGAAGAGCACTCCGGTTCGCATCCGCGTTTCGCTGTCGAGACCTTCTTGCGGGCCGAACGACTTTCCGAAGTACGTAATCGTACCCGCATCGGACTTGATGAACTTGAGCACGTTGTTTAAAAGCGTCGACTTACCGCAACCGGAACTGCCGAGCACCATGCGGATTTCGCCCTTCTTGACGCCGAACGAAATATCCTTGAGGATAGTCTCGTTACCGTAGCTCGCTTTCAAATGGTCAACTTTTAGAATTTCGTCCATATTGACCTCTAGTAGAAAATGAAGGCGAAAAGGGTATCCGAAATCACGATCGTGCAAATAGCTGCAACGACGCTGGACGTGGTCGCCTTACCGACCGCTTCTGCACCGCCGTGGGCGTTGAGGCCCTTGTTGCAGGCGATAAGCGTTACAATCCAGCCAAATACAAGCGCCTTGATAGTGCTCTTGAGGAACGTCATCGGGTCGATGCCGTCGCGAAGCCCCATCATGTAGTTCGAGAAAGAAATATCGCAGAAGAAATACGCAATGAGGAACCCGGCGAAACTACCGACGATGGATGCGCTAAACGAGAGGATCGGTGTCGTGATGCTCAAGGCTATAAAGCGCGGGACCACGAGGTACTGCACCGGCGGGATAGCCATGGACTTCAAAGCCTTGACTTCTTCGCAGACGCTCATGTTTGCAATTTCTGCCGCCATGGCGCTGCCGGAACGCCCTGCCAAAATAATTGTCGTGAGGAGCGGGCCAATTTCTGCAAAAATAAGGAAGCCAAGCCCCGAAGCGAGGTAGGAGCCGCCTCCGACCGCATTCAGCATCACCGAACTCTGGAGAGCCATCGTAAGGCAGATAAGTCCCACGAACAAGAAGCAAATGCCCATGGCTTCACTGCCCGACTTGAACATCTGCTTGGTGATACCGCCAAAGTGGATTTTACCCTTGTCGAACGGTCCGACGATGGTCCAGTAAATTGCCGTAAAGAGAAGCACGAGGACTTCGAAGACTTCTTTGAGCAGCGAAAAACCGGCTCCCCCCATCATTTCGAGGATGTTGTTGGTCTCGCGCTGCGGTTTCTCGGGCGGAACCATCTTGCGGAGGTTCTGCAAATGCTGCTTGATTTCGGGCGAAAAATGCTCAAGAACGAGCTTGTTGCCCGTCTTTTCGGAAAGTTCCGCTAAAAGTGCAAAAAAGGCATCGGCGCTATAGTCCATCGAGGCAAGGCTTGATCCGTCCAGATGAAGCTCCCCTTTGGTGAGGGCGCTCCTGCAACTCGAAAGCAGCTTTTTGCTGTTCGCGGCAGTGAGAGCGCTAGGTAAAACTATCGATGTCGTTTCCATTGGGCGACAATTTAGAAAAAAAATGCAATTTGAATATGGTAATAATGACAGACTATTAGATATACGTGATGAAATGCATAAATACGGTAATGTTGTTTACATGTTATAGCCTTGTCATGCCCAACTTGATTGGGCATCTCCCTCTCGTGAGAGCCTCGTAAAAATTCTATTTTTGCAATTATGGTAGAATTCCGCAGAAACAATCGCTCGAAACAAGACCGCTTTAATCGAGGTAATTCTCGTCCGAACCGCAACAATGATCATCGTGAAAATGGTGGTCGTCGCGAACTTGGCCGTCAGCAAGGTGGTGAATGCTTGACGCTCCGCATCGAAAAAATGGTGCAGGGGGGTGAGGGCATGGCGCGCTTGGAAGATGGTCGCGTGTGCTTTGTGGCGGGTGCGCTCCCGGGTGAACTCTGCAAAGTGCGCCTCACATTCCAGAAAAAGGACTTTACCAAGGGCCGCGTTGTTGAAGTTTTGGAAGCAAGCCTCGATCGCGTAAAACCGCTTTGCCCGTTGTACGGCAAGTGCGGTGGTTGCAGCTTGCAGCATCTCGCTTCCGAAAAGCAAGCTGAATATCTTGAAAAAGTTGAGCGCGAAAACTTTAGGCGCTTGGCGCATGCGGAACTGCCCGAAGATTTTGTGATTCATACCGGGAACGCGTGGGGCTACAGAAACCGCGCTCGTGTCGTGTTCCGCGGCGGTTCTAATCGCGGCGCAGTTTCAGAAAATCGCAACGCAGTCTCGGCGACTTTCGAAGGTTCTACTAACCGCGCATGCTTCGGTTTCCGTGGCGAAGAAAGCAATAACATCGTCCCGTTTGAAAAATGCCCCGTGCTCACGGACGGCTTGAATGAATTTTTACGCGGACCTGCTGCGACGCTTCTCGCGGGCGATTCCAAACGCAATTCCGATGACTCTCGCAGGTTTTCTCGCGATATCGATGTAAACATCTTCGATAACGGTGCGGGCGAAATCTCATTCTATTACCCAGGAATGCACAAGTCCGAATTCGATGCCCATGCCGTGAGCCATGTCGAAATTGCAGGCCGCAAAATTGAAGCGGATGCGTCCGTATTTTTCCAGAGCAATTTGGGGCTTTTGCCAGAACTTGTCGAATCTGTCCGTAAGGCTGTGGATGAAGGCTTGGCAAGTGGGCGCTCTTCTGACGCTTGGTTGATAGACTTGTTCAGTGGCGTTGGTTTCTTTGCCTGTATTTTGCAGGACAAGTTTAAGAAGATTACGACTGTCGAACGCGAAGAAGGTTGCCTTAGACATGCAAAAGTTAATTTGTCTGTCCCAGCGGCGTTCCCCGAAGATTCCGCGACATCTCGAGATTGCGTGGCTTCTCGCACCCCAGAAATCGAAAACGTCTCGGCCCCTGCCGAAGATTGGCTCGTCGAAAACGTCGTCGATGTCCCCGCCACCCTCATTGTTGACCCTCCGCGAACAGGCCTCCCCAAAGAAGCGTTGACCGCCATCGTGAAAAGCTCTGTCAACCGCCTGATTTACGTTTCTTGCGACCCGGTGACGCTTGCACGTGACTTTGCCAAGTTCTCCGAGGCCGGATTTACCCTTTCTCACGCCGAAGGCTTCGCTTTTTACCCTCAAACGCCCCATCTTGAGATGATGTTTGTACTTGACAGATAGTTTTTTACTATTTTAGAAAGTGCTGTTGGGCAAAAAAAGAGAGGGATACAATGAACAAAAAACAGAAAGTCTTTATGCTTGCAACTTTAGCCTTGGGTGGGCTTTTTGCAGGTTGCTCAAAATCCGAACCCATTATCGCCTGTGGTCGTGAATGGAATCCGGCTGTGGGTTATGTTGCCGATACGGGTAGCGTATTCAGAATGGCTGATGAACTCATCATCCAGTTGCGTTATGGAACGGGTTTTGATTTTAACACGCTGAAATTTGCGTTCTATGAAGGGACTCTTGCCAACAAGGGTGCTCAGCTTTGGGAACGTGATTTCCATGTTTCCAATAAAATGGAAGCGTTTACTCTTGAAGCGCGTTCGCGTCGAGGCGGTTATGCAACGGCCCGCGAAATGACAAAACTTAAAGCCCCTGGAACGGTTGTTCTTGAAATTTCTTCTGAAAGAGGCTTGATTGCTTCAAAACAGTTAACGATTGTCAATCAATAGTTGGTTAATTTAATGAATAAAATAAAATTCTTGAGTGGAATGTTTGTTGCTGCAATGCTTACCGCATGTGGGCAGTCTGAAGTATCTGTTGACTATAAATTAAACGCTCCTGTCACGCTCGAAATGTACACCGAAAGCTATTATGCGACGCTGGACTTGAAGGGCGAAGAAAAGGTGGGGACGATTACAGCGACGTATGCCGATTTGAACTACTCTTCAAAAGGCGATACGACGTTTGTCAAGCGTAACTATGTTATTGACAAGTCTCGCGGATACCTCAAGAATTTTATGCCGACGGAACTTGCCTGGCGCATCAAGGAAGTGAACCTTGCCGCTGTAGACCGCAATGTGACGAGCCTTACCGGCATTGATGATGGCTACGATACGTTGCTGGCTCATATCCCGATGCCGAGTCGTTGGCGCGATCAGCTCTTGAATCCTGAATTCAAGCCGCACCTCAAGCGCTTGGAAAAGCACCGCTGGGAAATGGACCACTTGCTCAAGGGTGTTGTGCCGGTCAAGGGCAATGTGACTGAACTCCTCAAGCAGCAGGGCCGTTTGAACTTTGCTCTTATCAAAGTGGATTCTGTGGTGACGAGGGGCTTTACGAATCGCGACCACCGCAAGTGCCTGGACTACGTCGTCTACTTGCAAGAAACTGAAAGTTTCCCGTACTTCATTTGGGAACAGCACGTGGGTAGCAAGATTGTGCCGGACAAGTTCAAGGCTTATACCTCTGGACTTAAGGGCGAATATCGCACCGAGTTCGAAGTCATGATTGAACCGGAAACAGGTCTCCCGTGCCAGGAACGTGAAGTCAAGGTCGGAACGCACACGATGATCCACCCCGAAACAAAGGATACCGTCACGTTCACGAGCCATGTCTCGTACGAAAGACTTTACAATACTAAGCGCGATATCCCCGAAGCCGCTGAATAAATTGCAATTGTCATGCCTGCTACCGAGCAGGCATCTCCATTCAATGTCATGGCAACATTCTAATAACCATTGACTAATAACTAAGTTCTGCTTATTATTTTTTGTACCTTTATTTTATGCGTTTGACAATCCCTCTCTTCCTTCTTCCTGTCGCGATGAACTTCATCGGTTGCGCAACTCACGTCTCCTCGCAGCAGACCATGGCTGATGACCGCAATCTCGTTTACGAAGATACGTACAAGGCGTACCGCGAAGCCGAAGAAAAGTATTTGAACTTGCTGTTCAATATCGAACGCATGCCCGAAGAAGAAGAACTTTGGGTGATGAAGCGCGAACGCATGCTTGAACTCATGCAGCTCAAGGAACTCATGTTGAACGCTCGCGTGGAACTCGATGGCGCTATTCAGGAATGGGAACGCCATTTGCTCGATGTTCAGGCCGAAGTAAAATCCCGTGAAATCAAAAAACTGAATCCGAATTTCAAGGGCCGCGATGCGGAGCGCACCAGCCCCGGCCAGCTCCTCCCCGGCGAAAAAAATACCAAAAGCTTTAACTACTAAACCATAAAAAAAACGGCGGCTCTAAGCCGCCTTTTTATGTGTCATGCCTGCCGCTGAGCAGGCATCTCCTTTATTGCCAGGAATTAATGACTGCGTCCCAAGGCGAGCGTTGCGGACAAGCCGAAGGCTTGTACATAACCGAGCCGCTGACGCAGCTATAAATACATGGCTACTGCCATGTGTTGATGACTTCGCCCTAAGGCGAGCGTCGCGACCATGCTTGCATGGTCATGACCGAGCCGTCGGCGAAGCGGTTAATTCCTGGCTACTGCCAGGAATTAACAAACCCCATCCCAATGGAAAACTTGATTCTCGTCGGGCGGAGCGCTTTTGGCAAGAATGTCAGGTGAACCGGGTCCAACTTCGTTCCTCCGCGCAAATCCTTGTCCTCACCAATGCGGCTCAAGCCACGTGCCAGCGTGAGCGAAATGTCGAACGGGATGTTGTCCCAAATCTTGTTGCTCATGCGGAAGCTTAAGCCAACAGAACGATCCCAGAACTCATGCTTTGTGAGTTTGCTTGTCCAGAACTTGCCATCCCAAGCGGCACCAATCTGAGCAAACAGGTCTACATACAAACTGCGAGTCGAGAAAATCCAAAGGTTGTTTCGCCAGTCGTCGTAAATTGGGTAGAGGTAATGGAGTTCCGCCATTGCTGTTTTTATACCTGCAAGCGTATAGTCTTCGTTACTGCGCAAGTACGGGTAACCATCGAGGAACACGGGAGTCAGGTAGTATGAATCGAGTGTATCGCTTACGTCGTCGGTGTTCCAGAAGAACGTTGTGAGTTTACCGCCTGCGGCAAGTCTTGCATGGAGAAGCGGAGTTTGCACACTTCCGTAAAGGTTCAAACCGAACTGGTGCAACGTGAAGTTTCTGTAATGGCTTTCAATTCTGCCGTTTTCGGTGACGTAAAGTGAGCCGGGGCGGCTAAGGTCGCTGTTGGCGTACTGGTAATAGGCAAAGAGGCCGTTCCCCTGTCCAGAAATTCCAGAGCCGCCTTCGCCTTCGTGGTCGCCGTAAAGTCCAAGCCCAATTGTTGCGCTAAAGCGTTTCTGGTAGGTCCATTCGATTCTCTCGTCGTAGAAGTTGACATTTGCCCAGTCGTAACTGATGGCCGCTTGCAATGTATCGATGCTCTTGAAAATGCTATAGCCTGCGGTACCTGTAATGGCTTGTGTGGCGTAAGCGTAATGAGTTGTTCCGATACTATCGCCGCCGTGGGCTCCAACGTCTTCGTAGCGGACGGTGTCCTTGTTGGTGTAGTTCGCGTAGCTGTACGAAACTCCAAGATCGAGAGGCGTGCTATGGTTATCCCATGCGATAAAGAATTCCTTTTCTTGCTTGGGGTTGAGACCGTCGCCGTTGATGTAGTCGATACCCTTGCCGAGTTCAAGTAACAGCCCTAGCTGCACTGTATTTTTCTTGAGCGGATCGCTGATAACGATAGCGACTCCGAGTTTTGCTTTCATTTCTCCTTCGCCAAAAACCGTCAAGCTCGGGGCGTTTTCAGAAATGCTTAAAATCGGGACGAACAGCGGTGTGTTCGGAATAGGCTTGTAGTTGCGTTCGGCACCTGCAAATTCACGGTCAATGAGTTCGAGTTCTTTATGTGGCTTTTGCGGGAGTGTCCCGTGCAAGACGATTTCGCGTTGTGTCGTATCCTTGACGGCAACCTTGATTGTATTGCGGTGCTCCACTTGTTTCACGTCTTTGCGCAAGACAACCTGCGTGCATTTCGTGGAGTCTGTGGCTTGGGTCGTGTCGGCACATGCGACTTGGATGGTATCGGCTTTTTGCAAAACGCTATCACGGACGGTCACGACAACGCTATCGCGGAATATGGGTTCTGCTTCTTTTGCGTAAGGCAATTTGTAAAGCGAGAAACCGTCCTTGTCATACTGCGTAAAGAAAATCGTATCGTTTGCGAGTGTCGGCGTGAATGCGCCACCGATCACGTTTGTGAGCGCACGTTCCTTGCCGGTTTTCAAGTCCTTTTCGATCAAGTTGAAAATATTGTTGCGGTTGCTGGCGAAAATAATTTTGTCGTTGTCAATCCAGTTGACATCACGTTCGTCATAACCAGTGGTACTTACAACCTTGAAGTTTGCTCCGTTCGTGTCGATTACGGCAATCCCGCGCTGCACATCGTCAAAAAAGCTAAATGCGATGCGTTTTCCGTCTGGGCTGAACTTCGGACTGTATATATTATAGTAGAGGAGCGAAGAATCTGGAATGAAAACGTCAATGGGCTCTTCGGAGGATGCTTTTTTCAAATCGCTCGAGAAAGGAATTTTGCTCAATCTGAAACGAGTGCTAAATGCGTCGCGTCTTGCAAAGACGATGGAAGTCCCTTGCTTGTTGAATGACGGGTAAACGGCATCAACAAGGTACGTGAGGGCGACTTCGTTCTTGTTCGTATCGCTCACGGCTACGTCAAAGTGGGCGTGACCGTCCTTGTCGCGATTCTGGTAGCTGATGTAAGTGAGGATTGGACCGTGCGTGCTGTCGTCGAAAATGTCAATGCCCTTGTCGAACCAGGGCTTTTTAGCCTTGAAGCCGGACTTTGCAAAATCGGCGATGTTGATAAGGGTACTGTCTGCGCCTTCAACCTCGATATCGCCAACTTCAACTTTTGTAGAATCGGCGCTTTTAGATTCTGCGACTTTTGCGGAATCTCTCGCAGTACTGTCGCTCGTCTTTAATGTATCTTCTAGCGGAATCTTGAACACGCTTCCGTCAAACCACGGACCGCCAAAATTCGAAACGCCGTAGAGGTTCTTGCCGCTCACGACAGGGAAGTCGTTCCAGAACGCGTCCTTGGTAATCTTGGTGCCCTCGACAAGTGTGCCGAGAGAATCTTTTTGCGCCTGGTAATGCTCGGTAATTTCTTTTTTCCAGTTGTCGTAAAGTTGCTGTTCGCTGATACCTAGTACGCTCTTGATGGCTCCATTGAGCGTGGCGCGATAGGGTTTACCAAGTTCATGCCAAATTTTGGGGATTGCATCTTCTCCGTAATGCTTCGCGATGTAGAGCACGAGTGAAAAACCTTGCGTGTAGGGGCCAAGTTCTGCAAACAGCGAATTGTCCGAAAAGTCGTGCATGTACGGGAGCGTCATGAGACTGTCGTTCAAGGCGGCTGTGCGGAGAAGCATGTCGCGGTGCGTGTCCCAGGCATCAAATCCCATGCGAGAAGATTCGTATTGAGCGGTTCCTTCTGCAAGCCAAAGCGGCTGCAACGTAAACGGAATCATCGTGAGAAAATCGCTTCTCGTGCGTTCGTTATAATAGTCCGTATAGCTGAACTGGAAACCGTAAAGGTTCGGGACAATCTTAGCTCCGCTTTCAATGCTCACAAGATGGCTAAATTCATGGGTTACGACGTCTGAAATCCAGCCGTGACTGCTACGGATTTTAAAATCCCAGTTGGTGAGCCAGAGGTTCAGTGCATTTTCGCTCGGGATGGCGCTGCCGTTGCTATAAAGGGCATTGTTCAAAACCGCATTGATGCGTGGGAGCGGCTTGTTGTAGCGGCTTGTGACGGAATCGTAAACGGCTTCGGCGTAAGCGGAAACTTTAGCGGCGTGAGTTGAATATTCAACAGGGTAGATGAACTGGAAATGTTCCGTGCCTGCGGTTTTCCACTTGATATCGCTCTGGTTGCCGTAAAAGCCGGCGGCGCATGCTGTTCCCGCTAACAATGCGGAACAGACTGCAAAAATGCTCTTTATCTTAATCTTCATGGTTGTAATTTAGAATTTTGTATGTGCTTAGAAAAAAAATATACAGAAAAACCGCATGATTGCTCATGCGGTTGCTTGGAGGAGATGAGGATTTATTATTACGATAATAAAGATACGTAATAAGCCTATCACAAAAATGTTGGAATGCTGGATTCTGTGATAAGTCTGTATCAACTGCACTTGTTGCGCTATTCTTCCTACTGTCTACTTCCTACTGCCTACTACGAAAAAAAGCTACGCATTTCTGCGTAGCCTTCTTTGAGGGGGTTTTAAGGAAAGAAACTATTTTCCGACGCCGAGAGCCTTGTCGAGGCCTTCGATCAACTTGCCGTTTTCAATCACGGAGAAGTTGCCGGTGTAGCCCCAGTGCGTCCAAGGAATCTGGAGCGTGTCGCAGATTTCGCGCATAGCCGTGAGGTAGTTGATGCGGGATTCTGCGGTAGAGCGGAGGTTCAATGCGCCGAATTCGTTGATGATCACAGGCACGTTGTTGGTGGCTGCCCACTTCTTGGCTTTGAGAATCTGTTCCAAGATGGCTTCCTTGCTTCCGGTCTTGTAGTAGTTCTTGATAGCGGTCTTCACGTAAGCCTTTGTGCTCTTGTTGACACCGAAGTCGCCAGAAACCGTAGACCACTTTGCCGGATCGTAGGGGAACGGAATGTCGTGAATGGTGGCGTAGTCTGTCCAGGAACCGCCCTGATGCGTGAAGGCGAACGGTTCGTAGGTGTGGATCACGTAGATGATGTTGTCATCGGTGAACGGAGTGCGCTTGGCGAGGAGCGTGATGGAGTACCACTGGGCATCACCGAAGAGGATGGTGTGCTTGGTATTGACCGAGCGGATGGCGTCAATCATGGCCTGGGCTGCGGTTGTCCATGTTGCTGCGGTGACCTTTCCATCGCTCATGTCCGGTTCATTCAGGAGTTCGAAGAACAAGTCTTCGCGTGGGCTTTCGGCGTAGTGGGCTGCAACGTGCTTCCACACTTCTGCCATCATCTTGATGTAGTTGGCGTCCTTGGCGCTGGTGGCGTTGTAGCTGTTGTCATATTCGTGATAGTCGATGACGAGAGACATGTTATACTTGGCTGTCCATTCTACAAAGGAGTCGAGAACCAGGAACAAGGTGTCGTCATCGAACTTGAGCTCGGTATCGGTGCCGGCGATAAATGCATCGCGGTTTGTGGCATAGAGGTCAAGGTCAATCGGCAAACGGAGGCTCTTGAAACCATTTTCTGCGAGAATCTGGACATCCTTTTCGCCCAATTCAAAGGACTTGAACTTGCCATCGGCATTTTCGAGCCAGTTGGTAAAGTTGACGCCCTTGTTGAGGTACTTCATGGCCTTTTCCTGCAACGGGTTTGTCACCGTAATTTCGGCTTCGGTAAATTCGACCGTCGGAATCACCGGGTCCTTGATTTCCATATCCGGCTGGTCCTTTTCGACTTCAGAGGAGTCCTGCAAATAAATGTTGTCGATGAAGAGGGAATCGGTCATGACCTTGCTTTTGTTTCCCTTTGCCTGGAAGCTGATAGCCATGATGTGCTTTGCGTCGAACGGGACTTCCTTGCCCCAGCCGCCCTGAACGAGATCCTTGAAGCGGACAACAGCCTGCTTCCAAGTGCGAGATGCCGGGAACTTGGCGAGATGCACGTCATAGTCTTCGACGTCAGTAATTTCGATATGCACTTCGTGGGCGCCGCCCTTGTACCAGTAGGTAAGGCCGCCAAAACGTCCGTTGGCTTCGTCCGGTGCGACTTGAACGCCCCAGCCCACGTACGGATCGTAAGCGTATTCGCCTCTGTCAAGCGTGTAGTTGACTTGCAAAGCGTAGTTGGAACCGTTGTTGACGCGACCCGGGATGATGTTTTCTTCTTCGTTCAGCGGAGTTGTGATGATGGATGCGCCACCGTTGTCGTTATCGTTGTAGGTGTACCAGTAATCGTTGATTTTGCTCAAGTTGTCACCGTCTTCGAAGTCGTCAACCAAAATGCCGAGACCTGCCGGCTGGGTAATCGGACCTTCTGCAGGGAGGGTGGACGGGTCTACAACTACTGCGGAGCTAGACGTCGGATCAATGACGGCATCGCTAGAGGTCGGAGTCATGTCGCTACTGGAACCCGGAGTCGGATTGAAAATCCCTCCGTTCGGGTCGGTTACCTGCGGTAGTGTAGGATTTTCGTCGCTACAGGCGGTAAGAGCCATCACGGTTGCGATTCCGAGAATGCTCATTTTGGGATAGAAATTCTTGAGTTGCATAAAACCCTCTTAAAGTGATTTTTCCTTTTTTCCAAAGATATATTTGGGGCTTTGATTTATGCTATGTAAAATGATATATCGGAATAAAAAGTGTAATAAGTGTTTTGGTCGAAAACTCCACTTTCTATACGAAAAACGTTAAAAAATATTTTATTTAACTGACATGGTGCTTTTGACAAACGTTAATCTTTTTATCTTTGGTTTTGGATGCGCTATTTTTCGGAAATTTACCACGAATCGACCCAGTATATTCCCCATGGAAGTGGGGATCCCGTCATTATGCACTGGGAAAAGCAAGCGTATGCCGATAAGCGCTACGAGGGGTGCAATCGTTACCCTCTGACGGCCGCTTTCATGCCTCTTTTGGAGCCGGTTTCGGCGGATTACCTGAATCCGGTTTGCGTCTATGCCGTGGTGCATGGGGGCGAGATTCCCGATGGCGTTTATTACGTGGATCGCGAAGAATCGAAGCTCGTCAAGCTCGGTGGTGCTGATGCTCGCAAGGCGATTCTTACATCGTTTCCGGAACAGGAATTTATAACCGAAGCGCAGACGATTTTCATTTACACAGGGCTCTTGGAACGTGCTGTTTGGCGATTCCGCGAGGCGGCATATCGACAAGTGCAAATGGACGTGGGCTCTGCTTGTGCAAACACGATTCTTTTGGCAAAGTCGCGTGGGCAAAAAGTCTTTGCGCTTGGCGGGTTTGTCGATGATTCTATTGCGGTTGCGCTTAAGCTTGGGGCGACCGAAATGCCGATGGCGGCGATTGCTGTTTTCCCTGAAAAGAGCATGGTTGCGTTCAATTCCGTCGATGATGGCGTTGGTGAACTCGCGTATTCGAACCATGCGGAAATGAGTGCGTATGTGGGCGAGGCGGAGAGCAATTTTGAAATTTCGCGTTACCCGTCACGATTCATGTTGCAGAATCATCTCGAAAATATTGATGACTTGAACCTTTGCATGAAGGTGCGCCGTTTGAATGTGCAGGCGCTCCCGGGCGATGAATTTCCGCTGACGCCGTCGAAGTTTACGAATGAGTATTATTTGCGTGAACTGTGGTATTTGCGCACTGATAAAAAAGTCGCTGCGCCTTTTGTTCACGGAACGCTAGACTTGGATGATTTCTCGTCGTTGTTGCGCTGGTTGGAACTCGCGCAGTTGAACGCTTTTGGCGCCGGGCTTATAAAAATTTGGGTGGTGGTTTTTGATGTGATGTTCGTGTATGCGGGCGTGTACCGCTACATCCCTGTTCGCAAGTCCATCTACATGCAAAGCGGTTCTGCCAATCCGAAAAAGTTTAACAAGTGCTTTGCCGTTCCCGAACAAGTTCAAAATTCCATGTTCGCAGTGGTGCTGACTTCGAACTTGAATGAATCTTGCCAGGTGCTTGGAAACCGCGGCTATCGCTACATGAATCTAAACGCAGGTGTGCTCGCCGAATCGCTTTACGTCTCCGCGCGCTTGCTCAACAAGACCGCCCGCGAAGAACATTTCTTCTACCACGACGAACTCAAAAAGCTTCTTGATATTCCCGAAACCGAAAGCATCATCTCGACCGTGCTCATCGGAAAAAGCCCCGCGAGATAGCCTGCATTGTCATGCCCGCGAAAGCGGGCGTCTCCCTCACATCCTGAAGAGCTGTCATCCTCGAACGAAGTGAGGGAATCCATAATTTTTTTGTATCAACAATTTCGATGGTATAGCCATCTCGTCATCCTGAGGAGCAAAGCGACGATATAGAATTGTTGGCAATTTATTGCCTTACGATTCTTAGGTTCGAAGGAGCAGGATCCTTTATTTCTCGTATTTTAATTGTAAGACTATGGTTACAATTTTTAGAGCAAAGGAAGTGTTGAGGATGTTGAGTGGGAATATGGTTTGAAAATCAAATTGCATGCGAAATGGTTGAGAAAATTATGCAAAAAGAAGATGGATGGGGATATTTTATTTATTTTATGAATGTGTTTTTACAACAAGGAGAAATTTTGCGTTTGCTGCATTCTTGCCGCACTTCCTATACTTTTGTTGAGGTAAAACATGAAAAAAAAATGGATACTATTGTCGATTCCTTTTCTGTTTAACTTGCTCTCTTGTGAAGGATTTTCTACGGGAGGGAACGGTGAGGATGTGAAAGATTGTACTTATGTGTTAAAGGAGCACGCTACAACAATGTATAACAACTTAGAAATAAGGTGTTTATACAATTCAAATTGTAGTATTATATTTCATTTTGGGCCTGCTGGATCATCTAAAGATATTAATGCTTGTGGTAATTATGAATACAAATTCATTAATAACGAGAAAACTATTATTGTTCAGAAAGGTCGTGATTTTAACAAG
>CADAWC010000015.1 GCA_902791475.1 Fibrobacter succinogenes | reverse complement strand
AAAGTTGCGCCTAAAAGGAATGAGTCCGGTACAATACCGGACTCATAACTCAATTTTATCCTAACTTTAAACCGTCCAACTTTCTGGGGTCAGTTCAAAAGCGGGAGGCTTTTTCTTTTATAAAAGGCGACCCCGGCATCCCGGAATAAATCCGGGATGCCGGGGTGACATGCTTCGGACGGGATGACTCTGTAAAAGACAGGGCTTAGCCCTTGTAACCCTTGGGGTTGTTCTTTTGCCAGTTCCAGGCGTCGCGGCACATTTCTTCGATGCCGTACTGGGCCTTCCAGCCGAGTTCGTCGAATGCCTTTTGCGGATTGCAGTAGCAAGTGGCGATGTCGCCTGCGCGACGCGGCTTGATGCTGTACGGAATTTTGACGTTGTTGACTTTTTCGAATGCTTTTACGACGTCGAGCACGGAGTAGCCGTGACCTGTACCCAAGTTATAAATAGCGAGTCCGCACTTGCGTTCAATAGCCTTAAGGGCGCTCACGTGGCCAGAGGCAAGGTCGCAGACGTGGATGTAGTCACGGACACCGGTGCCATCCGGGGTGTCATAGTCATTGCCAAACACGCCAAGTTCCTTGCGGAGTCCGACTGCGGTCTGCGTGATGTAAGGCATTAAGTTGTTTGGAATGCCGTTCGGGTCTTCGCCGATACGTCCGCTTGGGTGTGCGCCAATCGGGTTGAAGTAACGGAGCAAAACGATATTCCATTCTGGGTCGGCCTTTTGCACATCGCGGAGGATTTCTTCGAGCATGGACTTCGTCTGTCCGTAGGGGTTGGTGCATTGGCCCTTGGGGCAAGCTTCTGTAATAGGGATTTGTGCCGGGTTGCCGTAAACGGTTGCCGAAGAACTGAAAATGAGGTTCTTGCAGCCGTGATTACGCATGGCGTGGAGCAACACGAATGTGGCGTTCATGTTGTTTTCGTAGTATTCAAGCGGCTTCGCGACGGATTCGCCGACAGCCTTGAGACCTGCAAAGTGGATGCAGGCGTCAAACTTGTTTTCGCTGAAAATCTTGTCCATGGCGGCGGAGTCACGGACGTCTGCCTTGACGAACGGAATGGGGGAGCCGACAAGCTCTGCTACGCGGCGGAGCGATTCATCGCTTGAGTTTACAAGGTTATCGACGACGACAACGGAATGACCCGCTTTGTAGAGTTCGATGATGGTGTGGCTACCGATATAACCTGCGCCACCCATAACAGCTATTTTCATGATTGCTCCAATGATAAAAGTTCGGTGCATAATATACGAAATTTTTAGATTGTAGGCATGAACGATTACTATCAATTTGCAATACTTTCTGCTGTCGTTGTGGCTGTTTATGCCTTTTTGTATTTCGTAGTGCATCCGCTTGCGAAATGGATTGCCATAAAGACTCCGAACAAGTTTGATGACTTGCTTGTGAAAAAGAAAGTGATTTCGCGTGCGCTCTTTTTTGTGCCGGTAATAATTCTGGTGCAGTCGTTCCCGTATGTGCTCGTGAAGGGCCATTGGCTTTATGAATTTTGTGAACATATCGGAAATATTTTGTTCACGGTAGCGGCGTTCTTGCTCGCGAGTGCGGTGCTCGATGTCATTGAAAGCTTGAATGAACGCAATGTGAAAATGAAGTTGCGCCCGATGCGCGGCATTTTCCAGGCGATTAAACTTGCGATGTTCTGCGTGGCGACCATCCTTGTGGCGTCGCAGATTGTGAATAAAAGTCCGGTGATTATTTTGTCGACACTTGGCGCCATGGCAACTGTCCTGTTGTTGGTTTTCAGGGACTCGATTCTAGGCTTGGTTTCTGGAATACAGATAAATTTGTCGGACCTCTTGCGCAAGGGCGACTGGATTGAAATTGAACGCCACCATGCTGATGGTTCGGTCATTGACATTACGCTCACGTCTGTGAAAGTGCGTAACTGGGACAATACGGTTTCGGTGATTCCGGCGTATGACCTGATTACGAATTCGTTCCGCAACTGGCGTGGTATGCAGGAATCGGGCGGTCGCCGCATCAAGCGTTCGCTTTTCATTGACCAGCAGAGCATCCGCTTTTTGACGCCCGAAGAAATTGAAAAGTTCATGAAGATTGATGTGTTGCGCCCGTACTTGGAACAAAAGTTAAGTGAAATCGGTGAAGGTTCGGGTGTGTCGGAAAATGTCACTGTGACAAAGCTGAATGGCCGCCATTTGACAAACATCGGAACGTTCAGGGCTTACTGCACGGCGTATCTCCGCAGCCGTAAGACGATTGCTCAAAACATGACGCTCATGACGCGCCAACTTGCGCCAACGCCGACGGGGCTCCCGCTTGAAATCTATGCGTTTGCCAATACGGTGGAATGGATTGAATACGAAAATATCCAGTCCGATATTTTTGATTTTCTGATAGCATCGCTCCCGGAATTTGGGCTTTCGCTGTACCAGTACGCAAACCGCGTGCCGTAAGGCTTGTGTGTAGGGAGGCGGGCGTTCGCCCGTCGTTCAATTTTTTCTACATTCGTCAATATGGATATTAATGAATGGCGCATTCGCATTGACGAACTTAATGATGAACTGATGTCGCTCCTCAACAAGAGGGCTACATACGCTGCTGAAATTGGGAAAATCAAGAAACAGAAAGGTTTGCCCGTTTTTGATGAAGGTCGCGAACAGTTTGTCTTGAATTTGGTCGCCGAGAAGGCCGCAAAGGCCGGTGGCCCGCTTTCTCCGGAATCGTTCCAGAATATTTTCCGTGTCATCATGGAAGAAACTCGCAAGGTGGAAGAATAATGGTTGCCCGCATTACTATGGTGGGGTTTGGCCTCTTGGCAAGCTCGATTGCTGCTGCCATCAAACAGGCTAAGCTCCCGACGAAGATTCGTGCTGTAAGTTCGCCTTCGACGCTCAAGCGCGCGAGAGAACTTGAACTTGCCGATGAATTTTTTGAATACGACGAGACTGAAAAGTGGGCGAAGGATAGCGACCTGATTTTGCTCTGTGCGCCGATCCTCCACATTTTGAAGATGATTGATGCGCTCGGTAAAGTTTCGTGGGCTGGTGCTAATGCTGGCCGAGAAATCTTGGTGAGTGATATCGGTTCGACAAAGGTTGAAATTTGCAAGGCTGGCGTTCGCTTGCCCGCTCCGTTCCGTTTTGTCGGTAGCCATCCGATGGCGGGTTCTGAAAAACGCACTTGCGAGTACAACGACCCTGCGATTTTTGAAAATGCATATTGGTTTGTCTGCCCGCCGGATGGAACGCCTGAATCTGTTTATGCCCCGCTTCTGGAAATTATCCGCTTTGTGGGCGCAAATCCTGTCGTGTTCCCGCCGGAGCATCATGACCGCACGATGGCATGGGTGAGTCACATGCCGCAGATGCTGAGTTCGACACTTGCCGGAAACTTGCCGGAACGCTTGCTCAAGCACAACTACCAGCATTTTGCAGGCCGCGCTTTCCGCGACATGACGCGCATTGCCGCCTCGGGCTGGGGAATGTGGCACGATATCGCCGTGACGAATCGCGATGAGACGACTCGCGCCCTTTGCGAAGTCCGCGATGGCCTCGACAAGACGATTGCGGCGATGAACGGACTCAACGTCGTGAAAGACGGTAAGCCTGCTTCGGGTGATTTTGAAAATGATGAAAAGAGCGTGGTTGCGGATAATTCGCAGGCGCTTGCCGATATTTTCAAGGCGGGTAATGATGGCCGTGCGAGCTTATTTGCTCCGGGTCGCAATAACACCAACTCGTTCTACGAAATTACGGTCCAGCTCAAGGATAAGCCGGGCGCTCTGTTGAGCGTGATGCAGCCGCTTGCCGAAGAAGGCATCAACATTCGTGACATAGAACTTATGAAGGTCCGCGAAAATGTGGCGGGTACGCTTTTGCTTGCATTCAAGACTCAAGAAGAAGCGGCACGTGCCGTGAAGACGCTGCAATATTTGGAATACGAAGTTAAAGAAAGACGTTAATTTGCTTAAGGAATAGACGATGGAATTCTTGATGAATCCCGACCGTGAACGGATGAATTTGACGTTGGTGATGGCGCTATTGGTGAATGGCCGCACCGTGTTGGAAAATTTTGCCTGGGCAAGTGGTAGTGAAAAGTATGCCGAGGCGCTGAAAGATTTTGGTCTCACTTACGAATTGCAAGGGCATCAGCTTGTCTTGAATGGCAAGGGGTTCCAGTACTCTATTCCGACCATGCTTCCGTTCAAGTTTGGCGAAGCCGATAACGTGATGCTTTGGACGCTCGCGAGCAAGGACGATGAACAGCTTTACACGTTTGCCGCTGAAGTCGATGATGCGGGAATTGCCCGTGTGAATACAGCGAAGGAAACGCTCCTGAAGTATTTCAAGATCAAGGTGCAAAAAGATGAACCGGCAAAGTTTGTCTTTAACTTTTTGCGCGATGAACTAAACGTCAAGAAGGATTCTCTCGGGAACGTTTCGTCTGTGATGCGCAACAGGCTTTTGCTCCGTGCGCTTATCCGCAATGATTACTTGAATTTTGAAGAAAAGTCTACGGTGCATGACCAGTGGACGAAAATGCTCATTTACTTTGGTGCGGCTGTGAAATATGAAGGCCGTGGCATGGAACAGTTGAGCGAATTTGAACGCCGCTTGATGATTGCTCAGGGCAAGAAGATTGAACGTACGCAGTTCACGGAACTTTCGGAAACGAAGGTGATTACCGCGCGTGAATACTATGTGCCGGGCGATACGACGGAAGCGACTGCATTTGCGGTACTCGCGACTGTTGGGAATATGCCGAAGGACAACGTCATCAAGCTTTTGAACGTAGACTTGAACAGCAGCCGTGCAGGTGCACTCACATGCCTCAAGCGTATGGGCGCAAACGTTGAAACGGTAAGCCGTCGTGAAAAGTATGGCGACGTTTTTGGCGATGTCGAAATCAAACCGCTTGCTTCTGGGAAGCGCTTGCAGGGTCGCCGCTTTAGCGAAGACGTGATTGCGACTGCGCTCGAAGAATACCCGCTTTTGGCTGTGGCGGCTTGCTACGGCGAAGGCGAAACGATTTTGCGCGTGCCCAAGGAAGTTCGCAAGGAAATGCGCCCCAAGAATGAATTTTTGGCGGTGAACTTGCGCAAGACAGGGGCCGAAGTTGGCGTGTACGACGATGGCCTTGTGATTCGCGGCCTTGAAACGATTGTGAACGGTAGCGATTTTGACGGTGGCGATTCGGCGCAGATGGGGCTTGCCTTGAGTGTGTTGTCGCTTGCGCTCCAGAACGATGAACCGGTCGAGAATATGGACAAAGTCGAAGCGATGTTCCCGGGTGTTGTCGACAAGCTCAAGAATGTGCTTGTGGCAGAAAATGCCGAGAAGAAGGAATAATTAGGCTACGCTTTGAGTGAACGCGAAACTTGAGGATGGTTATGGAAAAGTCTTTCAGCAGCATTGGAATTGTCGGGTTCAAGGACAAGAGTGCCGATTTGGCTTGTGCCTTGAAGCAGATTACTTCTTGGGCGCTTGAACACCCGCAGGTGAAATTTTATGCGCTCGATTCCCTCAAGGAACTCGTGAAAAAGCCGATTCGCGTGGTGAAAGAATCCGCGTTGCAGAAGACGGATTTGCTGCTTGCGATTGGCGGTGATGGCACGGTGCTGACGGCCGCGCATATGGCGCTTGGCCATAACATCCCGATTCTTGGTGTGAATGCCGGACGCGTGGGATTCTTGGCGGAATCGCGTGTGGAAGGCTTGACCAAGACGCTTGATAGCTTGCTGGCTGGCGACTTCTCGACTCGCGAACGCATGATGATTGAAGCTGCGGTTTATCACGGCAGAAAGTGCATTGCAAAGCAGACTGTTCTGAATGAAGTCCACGTGCGCGCGCACGCTCCGGAACGTATGGTGAACGTGAACGTGGCTTATAACGATACTTGCTTGACGGAATACTGGGCGGATTCAATTCTCGTTTCGACTCCGACAGGCTCGACTGCGTACAACCTTGCGGCTGGTGGACCGATAATCCACCCTTCGACGCCGGCAGTGGTGCTTACTCCTGTGGCGCCGAGCAGTCTCTCTGTGCGTCCGCTTGTGCTTTCGCTGACGGATAAAAAGTTGCGAATGGCGTCTGCGGTGAATTGCTCGCTGGACCTCGTTTTTGACGGGCGCATCACGCTTGAAATGAAATCGGATGAATATGTGATGTTGTCTGAAAGTAAGCTTGTGACGACGTTTATTCGTATGCGTCACACGGGATTTGTTGGCGCTCTTCGCGAAAAGCTTGGTTGGACGGGTAAACCGCGATCTGCTTAATGCTGCGGGGCATCTAGTTTTTTGATGCAACCCTGCTTTAAATCGCCCAACTCAAAATTGCAGAACTTGATGCGCACAAGGCGCAAAACTTCGTAGCCGAGCTTCGCGAGCATGCGGCGAATTTCGCGATTCTTGCCTTCGTCCAAAGTGATTTCTAACCAACAGTTCTTTTCGCCTGCGCTGTAAAGTTTGGCGCTGACGGCGTGCATGAACTCTTCGGGTTCGCCAAAAACGCGTGGCGGAACGTTGAAACCCGCTTCCATTTGCGAAAGTTCCGCTGCAGTTGGCATTCCCGCAACCTGAACGCGATAGATTTTTGTATGCGTGGGACCGCGCGACTCTTGCGGGTTCAGCAAAGCGTCTGCCCATTGCGTATCGTTTGTAAATAGCAATAGTCCTTCGCTGGCGGCATCGAGTCTGCCGACGGGCGATATATGCGGCACAGCCTTGCCGGGGAACATCTTGGCGTATTGTTCACGGAAAAGGTCCATGACGGTTGCGCGCCCTTTTTCGTCGCTTGCCGTAGTGACGTAACCACGAGGCTTGTTCATCATAAAGTAAACGAACTCGCTTGCTTTTACGGGCTTTCCGTCAACGCAAATCTCGTCATTTTCGCGAGCGGGAGTGTCCGGATCGCGGACGATTTTACCACGCAAAGAAACCCGGCCCTCGCGGACCAGGTTTTCTGCTTGGCTTCTGCTGCAAAAACCGCGCTTAGAAATCACACGGGCAACGCCGTGAGCTTTTTCTTTTGCTACTTGCGAGCGTTTGTTCCAATTGCTTTTGTTATTGTAATTCATTTGAATTGTCATGCCCGCCTCCGAGCGGGCACCTCCTTCTTTGTACAAGGATGGGAGATTCCCGCTTTCTACTCAAAGAGCATAACTCAACTATAGAACTAAAGTTCAAAGTTTCGTATAGCGGGAATGACATAGTCAATGTTTATTTATTAAGATATGCCTTGATGTTTTCGAGGCATTTCTTGTTCTGAGCTTCGGTACCGACGGTAATGCGGAGCACGTCACCCATAGCCGGCTGCGGACGGATGATGGTGCCCTTGGCCTGCAAGAACTTGAAGGCGTCCATCGGATCCTTGAATCCGCTGACGGCGATGAAGTTCGCATGGCTATCAACGTAGGGGAGGCCAAGTTCCTTGAATCCAGCCTTGAGTTGTTCGAGACCCTTCTTGTTGAGTTCACGAACCTTGTTCACATAGTCCTGGTCGTCGATAGCGCCGATGGCAGCTGCCTGAGCGATGCTGTTCACGTTGAACGGTTCACGCACGCGGTTGATGAGGGCGACGATTTCCGGACGGGTGATGCAGTAGCCCACGCGGAGGCCTGCAAGACCGTAAATCTTGCTGAATGTACGGCAGCAGATGATGTTCTTGCCGGCGGCGATGCGGCTGTTGAAATCCGGAACGAGTTCCGGCGTGTCTTCGATAAATTCGGTGTAGGCTTCGTCCATCACGAGAACGCAAGTTTCTGGGAGGCTGTCGGCGAAGTCCAAAATTTCCTTGGCGGTGAGGTCAGAACCGGTCGGGTTGTTCGGGTTGGCGAGGAACACGATGCGGGTCTTTTCGTTCACGGCATCGCGCATAGCCTTGAGGTTGTAGTTGTATCCCGGAGCCGGCATGTCAACTTCAACAATCTTGGCGTTCATGGCCATCGTGGCGAGCTTGTAAACAGCGAAGCTGTGGTTGCCCATGACGGCTTCCGTGCCGGGGCCGAGGAACACCTGAGCGATCATGTCCAAAAGTTCGTTACTGCCGTTACCCACAGCAATCTGGTCGCGGTTCACGCCGCGGAATTCAGCAATCTTTCCGATGAGGTCGTAAGAACCTCCATCCGGATAGAGGTTCACTTCTTCCAAAGCCTTGCGAGCTTCGGCCATGCCCTTCGGGCTCGGGCCAAACGGGTTTTCGTTGCTGGCGAGCTTGTCAATGTCTTTCGGGTCGAGGCCGAATTCACGAGCGGTGTAGGCGATGGGTTTGCCGGTCACGTAGAGCGGCTGCTTCAAAATGTGCTGTTGTGCGAGTTCGTTAATATCCATAGTTGTTATTTGCTAGTTATAGTTATTGATTATTTGTAATCCGTAAGGAATAATAGCAATTTTTTATATTAGCTTTATAAAATGAAGATTCGTCACCTGCTTTTCTTGATAATTTCTGTTCTTGCGTTATTCTGCAAAACGCCGCTTTTTGCATCTTCTAGTTGCACGCAGAAGTCTTGTTGTAAGTGGAACGCAAAGCTGAGTCAAGCTTTTGATAAATATGAAAAATACATTAATGGTCAATATGAAACTGATGATGCTGATATTCTTTTGCCGTTAGGGAATCGGGGGATGAATTGCGTTCTTGATTCCATTGTAAAAAAGGAAAAGTACGATTTCAATCTACATCATTTATTGTGGATGACTTTTGTCCCCGATTCCGTGTTTTTCTTGTCGCCCACTAACTTGAAATATTTGGTTGAGCATAAAAATGTAAAGCTTAAAAATGCGGGACGAATGTTGGTGAACGAAAAAATGAAGAAGAAATATCGAATAGACAAAAAATTATTATGTGAAAATAAAACAGCAAGAGATTTTATCGAATATCTTATTTACGATAATATGCCCTGTGCTGATGAATAGTTTTACGCTTTCTTGAAAAAGCTTTTGAGTCTTTTGACGCCTTCAACGCCGATGATAGAAAGTCCGCCGTATTGGAAAGTTTTGGCAAGCCCGAACAGCACTACCCAAAGAATTCCTTTGGTTTCGGCCGAAATAGGGAGGGCCATTTGCGCGAACGACAAAATGTAAAAGGGAATGCAAAGCGAAAGGACGATGACGCCTGTTCTGAATGAAAAACTTTGCAGTCTTTTTACGATTTGTTCTCGCAGGGAAATAAAGAATTTTTTCATGGCCGTTTCCTCGATTGAAAGATATTTCTTTTGCTTTTTTCATCAAGGTGCCTTTTTCAAAAAGCAGAAAAAAGTATGATGGCGAGAGCGTTATTGTATTCTTTGACAAAATGTCTAGAAATTTAATTCGGAATAGCGCCCTGTAATGGCTTTAGGAATATAAATTATATGTTGGAAAAATAAGGAATTTTTGAGATGTTTGAAGTATCTAATCGAATTTTAGCGGTGCTGTGCGGACTTGCTGTTTGTGCGTCTGCGGCGATAGATCAGTGCAAGCCGATTGGCTGGGCGACTCGTTCGGGCCGTACGTCGACCGAATTTAATGTGACCGGTGGCGGAAACTCGACTCCCATTACCGTAAAAACATTTGCCGATTTGCAAAAGTACGCGAAGGATTCTTCTCCGCGTGTGATTTACATAGACGGTACGCTTGGCGATGGCTGGAGCGGGCGAACGGGGGACCGCTTGAATATCACGGGTTCCAACAAGACCATCATCGGACTTAAGCCGGGGACTGTGCTTAAAGCGCCAATTCACATCAGCAAGGCTTCAAACATTATCGTCCGCAATATCGTGATTCAAGGGCCGGGCAGTAATGCTGAGCAGGCTTGGGACAACCTTACCATTGAAAATAACGGTTCCAAAAATATATGGATTGACCACTGTGAATTCTGGGATGGTCAGGATGGCAATGCCGATGTGGTAAAAGGTGCAGATAACGTAACGTTTACGTGGTGCATTTTTGGCTACAAGAAAAAGAGTTCGCACAACCTTTCGAATCTCATCGGCAGTTCTGACAATGAACCCGAAAGCGAAGGCAAGCTGAATGTGACCTACATGTTCAACTGGTGGCAGGCAGCCAACCAGCGCAAACCACGCTGCCGTTACGGAAACGTTCATGTGGTGAACAACTTGCTTACGGGCAATGCTAGCATCACAAACGGAATCGATGTGCTTGGCGTTTCGGCTGGCCACATGTGCAAAGTGCGCACGGAACGCAATGTATTTATCAACGAAGCAAACCCAATTTATACGGGCAATGCGAACGGCACGGGCGTGAACGAAGTCATCGACAATATTTTCACGAACTGCTCGGGCAATACAAAGGGAACAGGGACTTCTTTTACACCGCCTTATGAATACACGAGCTTTATGCTCAAGGCGAGCGAAGTTGAAGCTGCCGTGAAGGCGAATGCGGGCGCTACGCTCAAAAGCCCCACGGAATGCGATGCAAACTATGTGGAACCGGAACCGCCGACACCTGATAAACAGTACCAGGCCGAAACGGGTACGATTACAGGTGGTGTTTCTGAAAGTAGCAATGGCGGTTACCACGGCGATGGCTATGTGAATTTCGATAAGGGTGGCGATGTCGTCGTGAACGTGAAAGTCGATACGGCTGGCCAATACAAATTCGATATCGATTTCGCGAACGGCTCCAGCGAAGCGCGTTCTCTTGCAATTTCTGCAGGTTTAGATACCGCAACGACATCTTTCAAGACAACTGGTGGCTGGACCGTCTGGGAAACGGCTGAAGTCTTGGTGAATCTTGCTGCCGGCGAAAATGCAGTGAAGTTTGCAACCGTTGGCGGTAATGATGGCCCGAATATCGACCAGTTCGATGTCACGCTCGTAAAGGCTGCGGAAAAAGATTCGTCGGAAGAAAAGACTACATCAATTCGCTCGAAATATGTCGCTATGGTTGAACCGAGCGTTTATCGCGTTAGCATTTTCGATATGAAGGGTGCTTTAGTGCGTCGTATGAATGTGGAATCCGCAAAAGTTGGTGATGTCGCCTGGATGACCCGTGGCCTGCCTGCAGGGCTATACGTGATGCTAATGAGTGCTCCCGACGCGGGCGTGGATCGAAGCAAGTTTATTATCGTGAAGTAGAAATGGGGGTGCCGCGCAGAACGCATGAGCGCTTATGCAAATACATTTGAATCAATGATTCTTTTCAAAGAATTTTTTGTTTCTTTGTATTTTGTGTTGTCAAAAATAAAAAATTGAGTTACGCTCTCGTAATCTGTTTTAAAGAAATTCCTGTCGCAAATTTCTTTTAAAAGTTGGTTTATGTTTATTCCGGTTTTTGCAGAAGGGCATGTATCTAGTGAGCAACGTATTTCGCGAACTTTTTGCACAAGTTCTTTGAATTGCTCATCAAAGTTGATTAGCGGAAGTATTTTATGAATATCATAAATGTGTCGTGATATGCGACGAGATTTCCCGGTAAGATAATAGTCGCAGATGGCGAAAATCTTGTCAATAAGAGTACGTTCCAAAGCTTGGACGTTCATCATGAATGGTTCTAGCCCATAATCTTTCAGTGAAATATCTTTTGCATAGTCCGCGATGTAGTTTCCAATAGGCATTACCTTGAAGGGAAAAACTGCTGTAATTAAGCTTGTTTCTACCTTAACTGCAGGAACTATATGTACATGGGAGTTACATATAGGCTTGTATTCGAATATGTAATTGTTTATATCTCGGTCGCTTTGAGCCTTATCAAAATTTGTGATAGTAAGTCCCAATTTTTGAGCGATAGGTGCTATTATATTGTATTTGAGTTTCTTTCGGCGAGATGCTCCGATATGTTCCGAAAATGAAATGTCTATATCTTCCGAGAAACGGTTAATGACTTTGAGAGCTTTTGAAAGAGATGTTCCACCTTTAAAAACGACTATGTCTGAAGATGTAGCGATTTCTTTCAAAATGAGTGAAACATAGTAGTCTTTTTCGACAAGATCCGCTTGTATTTTGGAAATCTTGCTGACTGATTCCAAAAAGTTAAAGAACATTTCTTTGTCTTTATGCAAATACATCATAAAGCCTCAAGTCGTAGATGTACTTGTACGTTTTTAGAGGGAAGTTCTCGATATATTTGTCCACATCGGCACGGAGAATTTTGTTGCGCAAAATATGCCTGCGGATGATGTCAGGTGCTTCCTCTTCGCAGCAGTAATCGGTGTATTCTTCCACATCCTTTAGCAAGTCCAGAAGCTGAAGAACATTGCGATTTTCTTTGGTGATAGCGATTTTGGCGCGACGTATGTAATATGGAATGTTTCCTACTTTAACTTCACGTGCGATGGCTGTTGTGTTGTTTGTTACGATTTCTTCTTTATAAGGCACTTGTAAGCACAAACCAAGCTGATTTGCGAAGGTGTAGCCTGAGTAATAGCCATAGATCTCGTCTCCATTGGTAATGTACTTGTACTCCGCAACCATATTAGACGAAATCGGGTAGTATTCATGATTGGTGTCTGGCAGAAAATAGACTCCCGGCTCATAGCGAAAAAGCTCTCCGGAATCAACAAGTTTCTTGAACTGTTGACGTAGGTTTCCTGCTGAAAGTCCTAGAGGTTCGGCATCTTCCGTAAAAATGGGTTTTCCTGGCCCGAATTTTGATTTTAAGAATTCTAAAAGCATATCAATCCTTTATTAACGGAATTTAATATATGTAATTAAATTCCGTTTGTCAATAGAAAAATTCATCCAGAACTAATTCTCTTTGATCGCTTAGATAATTTCAAGTCACGAGTGTTTCGCTGTCGAATTTTTCGTCCACTGGATAACGATCAAGGTATTGCTCTTACATTGCCTTAGGATTAGGTTTATAGAAAATAAGATAAATCCTATGGCAAATGAAGTTTTACAGACAAAAATCGATAAGGCAAATAAGGCCGATATTGATTTTTTTTTCTAATCTCACGCTAGACGCTATCGAAGAAGCGAAAAAACTTGTTAAAAATCCAAGATGAAAAGATATTCTTCTGCTAGGATGAAAAAGGGCAAGCAATGCCTGCCTTTTTTATTTCAGCAACCTAATCTTCTTTAAAAAATCAACCAGTTCGCGATTCAGCTCGCTATTGAGCGAATCAGCCTCTTGGACGGTGTGCTGCTCGTTGCCTTCGAAATCGTGGGCGCGTTCGCCGCAGATGTCGATGCCAAGAATTTTGCGACCTTTGGTAAGTGCGGTGATGCAATCTTTGAGGGCGTCAAGTGTAAGCGAGCCTTGGTCCCAGTTGGTTGCAGCGTAGGTGGGTGAGAGTGCGTCCTTGTCGATGGAAATGTAAAGGGAATGTTGAGACGAAAGACGAGAGACAAATGACGAGAGTGTGCTTAGTTCACTTTTTTTGATGAATGTAACCTTCTCTAAAATATTAGCTTCCCCGGATTGCGAAAGCTCTTCGCGGACGGTTTCGACGAGTTCGTCTTTCACTCCGATAATAACAACGTTTTGAATAAACTTATTGTGGTCGAGGACTTCTTTGACCCAGCCGCCACAGCTTAAAATTCCGCCAAAGCGGGGCGGTTGCATGTCGGGATGGTGGTCGAATACGATGAGCGTGAACGGTTCCTGGACTCTGTCGGTCCAGAGCTTGCTCATGTAATGATAATTGCCGTTGTCAAAGAAGTGGATTGTCGACACGTTTGTGGAATTGCCGCGATTTTCGATGCTGCATTCACTTTTGCCGCAAGTTTCTGCGTTGTCGATTAATTCGTTGATTTCCTTGATGGCGTCATCGTCACAGTAGCAGTCGGTTCCTACGATTTTCGTGCAGTCGAGCCAGCGAACGTCCTTGCTTGTTTCTGCGGTGGTGCTCAGTTTTTGCATGAAGGGCTGTTCGGCGTAAACGCCCGTGAAATCTTGAACTGTAATCATCATTGTCAAAAAATAGTTAAAAATCTGCTGTCTTGGGCAAAAAAGGCGGTGCCTGCTCAGTGGCAGGCATGACAGACTTTGGGAAAAATAGCGTGTTTTGAATTTTTCTTGTTGTTGATTTTCCTCGATTTTTTGATTATTTTAGTGAGGTCAAGGAGTTTTTATGCAAGAAGAATTGAAGAATATTACGGACGATGACAAGCGTTTTATGCAGATGGCAATTCAGTTGTCCGTCGACAATGTCGATAATGGCGGTGGTCCTTTTGGCGCTGTGATTGTCAAGGATGGCGAGGTCGTGGCAACGGGCGCAAATCGCGTTGTGCCGAATAATGATCCGACGGCTCATGCCGAGGTGACTGCAATTCGAAATGCTTGCGGAAAACTCGGAACGTTCATGCTGGATGGCTGTACCGTTTACACGAGCTGCGAACCCTGTCCGATGTGCCTGAGCGCTTTGTACTGGGCCCGCGTCAAGCGCATCTGCTACGCCAATACAAAAGTTGATGCTGCTGCAATCGAATTCGACGACTCCTTTATCTATGACCAGCTTGACTTGCCGTACGAAAAACGTGCCATCAAGTGCGATCATTTTATGCGGAACGAAGCGCTCGTCGCGTTCAAAAAGTGGGCGACAAAGACGGACAAGACGCGCTATTAGATTCCTGTTATTTCTAATAACTAATGACTAATAACTAAAAATTTATTTAAATCGTTTGCAAAATGTGCAATTTTGGCAAAAAGGGTGGCGTAGTTCGTGCTGCGCGAATCCTTCTTTTATATTTTGCGCTATTGGACTGTTGACAATTTCAGCAAGGTTTTGTTCGGTTATATGCCCAAGTGTAATTTGTCCGCTATGGTCAAGGCAGCAAGCGACAACGCGACCGTCGTGGAGGATTGCAACATGCGTGTCAAGTGCGCGACATGTACCTGTGACGATTTCCTTGCCTATTCTCTCGTCTTTGACGCCTTCGGCGTCAGACAGTAAGGCTCGGTCATGCCAACAAGTAAACTTGTTGTCGCGACTCTCGCCTCTTTCGTCTCTCGTCTGTAGGGCTTTGCCCGTTCTTTCGTCTATACTAGGCCATTCAAATCTTGTGTCTTCGTGCAAATAAAGTCGCCCTGTGATGTTGAAACTCTTGTGGCGACTGCAGAAATGCCCGGGCGTGATATCAACGCCAAAAGTCTCGTGGATGCGTTTAAGCATGTAGCTGTTCCACGAGGAGGCGTCTTCGGCGCCGACGTTCCACAATCGTAAATTGATGTAGAGATCGGGGCGCTCAATAATTGCGAGACTGCAAAAATCAAGAACATTTTGCAAATATCGTTCCGCTGTTTCGCGGGGGAGTTCTGCGTAGGCATGCGTCGAAAAGTTGACTTGGCGGACGGCGAGCGAGGCAAGAATTTGACGGCCTGTGCGTTCAATCGTTGTGCCGTTTGTTGTGAGTGTGAGCTTTAATGGCGTTTGTTCGAGCTTTTTGAGGTAATGCACAAAGCCGGGGTGGAGCGTGGGTTCGCCGAGAACATGAAAGTACACGTTCGTTGCACCGATTTCTTGTGCGCCTGCGATGCATGTTTCAAAAAGTTCGCTCGGCATGAAAGCCCGAGATTCGGCGATTCTTGTGGTCGCGTTTTCGAGGGGGAGGTCGCTTGCATGCTCGTAGTGGTTGCTTTGGGGCGTCTTACCGCATGGGCAAAAGCTGCAATGCAAGTTGCAAACATTCGTGATTTCGATGTAGACGCTGTTAATCATTGGAAAAATTATGGATCCTATCGCTATGCTCCAGGATGACGGTTTTCAAGGAAGACTGCGATGTTATCTCGATGATAGCAGCTTGGTATTCGCTGAGCTTGCCTGCTTTTTTGATTTTTTTGAAAATTTTTTTGGGAACGCTTGGTTCGAGATATTCCCAGAAGCTTTGGACGTGCGAAAGAATTTGGCTGTCGCCTTGGAATGTTTTGCAAGCGTTGTCGAAAATCGCTTGGTGCATTTGCAAAATCTTGCCGAGAAAATCTTGCGGGGTGGCGCAGTTTAGAGTGGCGCAGTTTATATCGCGGTTGCTCGATTGCACGGATCCTGTTTCGTCCTTGCTGCTCAACGCCTTGTATTCCGCGGCGAGGCTTGGGCGTGCGAGCAGTCCGCGGCCAATCATCACGCCGGCAAGTTTCGGGTAGCGTCGTTCCACTTCACAGATTTGCGAAACGCTTGCGATGTCGCCGTTATAAACGAGCGGGTGGCGACATTCTGCATAAAATTTTTCGAACGACTTGAAGTCTATTGTGCCTTTGTACTGTTGCTTGCCGAGTCTCGGGTGGAGCGTGATTTGCGAGAGCGGCGCTTCGTTTAGAATCGGGAGAAGTGCGAATGCTTCGTCAGGGGAGTCTTGCCCAAGCCGCATCTTGACGGAAAATTTTACCGACGCGGGTCCGTTTACGTTCGTCGCGGAACCTGACATCTTTTTAATTTCGTCCATGATTTCTTGGACGGTCTGCGCATCGCTTAAAAGCCCGGCGCCGCGGTGGCGGTTGACTTGCATCGGGAAGGGGCAACCCATGTTGAAGTCGATTTCTGTGTAGCCTTTGGCGATTAGTGCGTCTGCGAGGACTTTAAATTCATCAACGCTGTTCGCGATAATCTGCGGAATCTCGTGAACATTCAAATTGCGCGCATTCCCCTCGTGCGCATTTTCTTCTGCGATGCCCGCGCATTTAGCGTTTGCACATTCTGCATTCGCGCATTCTAAATCCCGCAAATCTTTTTCGCGCGGCTTTCCGTTCTCAATTCGCAAGAAGGGGGCATAATAGGCATCAACACCGCCAAAGATTTCGGCATGGGCTCTGCGGTAGATCCCCGTCGTGTAACCTTGTAGCGGTGCAAATAAAATTTTTAGCATGGCTTATATTAGATTTCTTGCAGAAGGCTTGTTTTGAATGTCAAAAAGTACGTCACGCGGGCGGGGCCCCAGCTCAGAGTTGCGAAGGCCGCACGGGCCCCTCCCTGCACCCTCCCCATCCTTGGCCGACGCTTCTATTTTCTCGACGAATACCATTACATCCCTAAGTTATTTATTTATGTCGCACATAACAGTTAAAAACATATTCTTTGGTACGAATCGGCTTTTGGGTGGATGATTCCCTTTATTTCCCAAGCGCTTTCTTCAAAGCCCTAATGGCGTTTCCACGATGGCTGATGACCTTTTTCTCTTCAAGTTCCATCTGCGCAAACGTTCTCGTTTCTCCATCGGGCACGAACAGCGGATCGTAGCCAAAGCCCATGTCGCCGACAGGTGCGTGATTGATTTCGCCGCGGCATTCGCCTTCAAAAATAATCGGTTTGCTGATGACAAATTCACCTTGTTCGTTCTTGGTCACGGTCTGGTACGAGAGCGCGCAGAAGTAACGTGCCTTGCGGTCTTCGATGCCTTCGAGCTTTTGCATCAACTTGACGTTGTTGGCTTCGTCATCGCCGTGCTTGCCACAATAGCGGGCGCTGTAAATGCCAGGTTCGCCGTTCAACGCGAAAACTTCAAGGCCGGAATCGTCGGCGAGAACGGTCGCTTCGATGTTGCGCTTGGCGAGCCATTGAGCGGTTGTATTCGACTTGATGATGGCGTTTTCGGCAAAGGAATTTCCATCTTCGATGATATCTTCGTCAAAGCCGATATCTTTCAAAGTCTTGAATTCGTAGTGGTCGGTGCCCAAAATATGAGCGAAGTCTCTAATTTTTCCGGCACTACCGGTCGCGATAACAAATAAACGTTTCATTTTTAGGTGTTAGGTATTAGGTGTTAGGGCTTAGGTAATAGAAGCAGGTGATAGGTTGAATTTAGGAAAAAGATTCGTCTTTTTTATTATGAGCGTAGCTCGTTATTTGTCCTAAAACCTGTTCCCTAAAACCTGTAACCTTTGTTTAATAATGTTCCGGTTTCATGACTATCAAAATGGCGTCAACGATAATGCCGACTCCGCAGAGACCGCCGGTGCAAAGCCACAAAATTCCGGTCCAAATTTTTCCTTCGTAAAAACGGTGCAGACCCAAGTATCCGAGCAGAATACAGAGGGCAAGAGCAATCCATTTGTTGTGTTCACCAGTAGCGGGCATAAAGACTCCTTTTTTTAACGATATGCAATTTAGAAAATATGGAGATTACAAGACCGCAAATTTTTTTCGAAGTCAATCCAATTGCGTTGCAAAATGATCTGTTAGTCAATAGCCGAAAATCAACAAATAACTATTGACCAATAACTAGTAACTAATGACTAATAACCAACAACCAATAACTCAACATTTATTATTATTCCTTTTGTGAAAATGAAAAAATTACCTCTTTCTTTATTGGGTCTCGCAGGGCTTTCTGCGGGCATGTTCCTCGCTGCATCTTGTGCGGCTCCGTCTGTCAATCCCTCCGTGCTGGCTACAGAATCTGTGGCTCCGGTAGCTCATACTCCGGTTTATGCCGCTCCGGTCGCCGTTTTTGAAATGCGCGTGCTCGACAGGGATAAGCAAGTCCGCGTTGTCGAAAAGCCGACGCTTGCCGCTCTTGATTTTGCGGCATATTTTTCGAATCCGATCCGCTTGGCGGGTATGGACGAAAAGCCTGAAAATTACACTGGCAAAATGGCGAATGCGAAGCTTGCAGAATTCCCGTTCCCGATGCTCGATTCACTTTCGGATGATGAGCCGGATGCTGTTGCGGGGGTAGCGCCCATCGCTTGGGAACCGTTTGCAAAGATTCTCTATGCACAGACTGGCGATGAATCTCTTGTAAAAGCTTTGAACGAAATTGAAGCGGTCAAGTGGGATGAACCCGAAGTGTTCCGCGCTTTCCAGACGGTAAGCCGTTTGTGGGGAATTCCGGGAACGGGTGAAAATCAGGGAAAGATTGAATGGTGGGCCGAAGTGATGCCTGCTGCATGGACGGGCCGCGCTCCGTTCTATGGTAAGCTCAAGGTTGTTTCGGGTGGCGAGTCTCTCGAAGTTTTGAACTACTACATGACTGCCGAGATGAACAGTGAAGAGGCGATGAATTGGGCTCGTACGCTTTCGTCTTACTGGTACCCGACTTTGAATACGGACTTGGAACAACATACTCCAGGTGCCATTTGGGAAAACTCTAGTGCGAACCGTCCGTTTGCGGTGATGCGCGGAAACCCGATGGGAAGTCCCATGTGGGTTGCTTTTGAAGTTCCGGCGTTCCGTTTGACGGATGAACAGTTGCGTGCCGCTGCTGTTGCCGATTCTTTGGCTGCTGCAGGCGAAGTTGTGCCGGTGAACCGCACGCTCGATACGAGTTCTTATGCCCGCTTGGAAACTCTTGCCGCTATGGAAAATAGCTGCCCTGCAACGCCTGCGACAAAGAAGTTCCGCGAAGCGCTCAAGAAAAAACTGGCGAAGCTCCCGAAGGAACAGAATGCCTGGGCGGATAACGGAATGCTTTGGTTCCGCCGCAATGCAAACTACCTCGTTGCAGATAAAATTAGCGGTCAGGATAGCCTCCACAATCCGCTCCCGAGAATGATTGAACTCAAACAGTACTTGGATTCCATGAATGTTCAGCTTCTTGTGGTCCCAGTTCCTGTGAAAGAAGAAATTTATGCAGACAAGCTTGTAAAGGGTACACCTGCGGACTTGTGCGTGAACGTGAATGGTCGTGAATTTATCCGCGAAATGCTCGCCGCCGGGATCGACGTGCTAGACCTTTACCCGTCTCTGATGGCGGCCCGCAGTGGCGATGAAGCTCCGCATTACAGTTACCAGCGCTACGATACGCACTGGGCATTACCGGGCATGCTTGCCGCGATGGAACAGCTTGCTTCTCGCGTGACGCAGTACAGCTGGTATGCCGATGCTAATCCGCAGCCGGGTAGCCTCGTGATGAAGGATACGGTTGTGCTCCGCGAAGGGGACTTGGTCGCTCATTTGCCGGATAAGGAAAAATCCAAGTATGCCGCCGATACTCTTGCGGGCATGAAAATCTACAAGGGCGACAAGGCTTACAAGGGTGGCAAAAATGCTCCAATCCTCTTGATGGGCGACTCGTTCACGGGGGTGTTTGAATCTGTGGACCAGAAGAGCGGTGGTCCGGGTTCCTTGCTTGCTTATGCAACAGGGCTCGACGTACAGGTGCTTACGAGCTGGGGCGGTGGCCCTGGCGTTCGCGCTCGCCTCAAGAAGATGAAAAAGGACATGCTGAGCAAGCGTCTCGTGATTTACATGATGACGGCTCGCGACTACTGGCAAAGTCCGATGGAATGGGACGGAATTTAAGAAGGTCTTAGGTAATAGGTGTTAGGTTTTAGGTTCTTATAATCGCGGCTTTGCCGCCTGACTGACCTAATTCCTATCCCCTACAACCTATAACCTGATTGCGTTCTATCAACTAAATTTATGTCTCGTCTATTGTCTAAAATCTTCTGGCCTGCACTTTTTATAGCTGTTGTAGCGGCGCTTTCGCTGTTGCTTTGGAGCGGGCGTACCGATAAAATGAGCTATCGCGAAATGGCGTGCGTATTTGAAGAACGTGCGCCGGGTTGCCTTGATTCTATTAGCGATTGGCATGCAGGCCTCGCTTATTTTGATAGCAGTGTCGCAGTGAATCACGATACTTTGCAATCTCTGAAAAACCTGCTTTGGCAATTTTGGAATATCGATTTTGCCGGGGCGGGCGAGGCCGCTGTTGCAAAAGAATCGGTGCTCCCGCTCCGCGTTCTTGCAAATAAAAAATCCGGTTGTATGGGAATTTCTTGGCTTGCGCTCATGGTGGCTGAATCGCGCCATTTGCAGCTCGATGGCATTCTCCTTCCGGGGCATGTTTTTTTGCGTTATGGCTCTTCGGACAATTTCGTGAATTTGGAACCGAACCGTCGTGGCTTTACATACACCGATGAAGAATATCGCGAAAAATATAAAGAAGGCCGGTGGACCGGTCTTGAATTTAAACCGCTAGAAACGCGGCAGTTCGTAGGACTTGCCGCATTTGATATCGGCAATTTATACCTTGAAAACGATGTCCCCCGAGCGCTCACGTGGTACCGCATGGCCGAAGAATTTTTTCCGGAATATCCGGGAATTACCGTAAATCAGTCGATTGCCAAAAGCCGTTTACCGGATTCTTTGTAGTTTCGTTATTTTATGGCTCTTTTCGCCTGTTTTATCGGGTTTTTGAGCTAACTTGTATTTGGTTTTGTTAGGCGTAAATTTCTATTTTTGAGGGGAAATGTCGACACGTTTTAATAACTCCTCTTTTTTAATGAAGGTGCTTTTTTTAGTACCCTGTATTTTTGTTCTTTTTATCCTTTTAGGTTGCGATACATTTTTAGGGGAACATGTCTGGCTGAACGCCCCTGTTGAAACGGATAACGTTCACGATGGCTTGATTGCTGTAAGAGCATCGAAAATTAAAAATTCGAGTGGCGGTGCGTTATCGTATTTGGGCACGTATTCGACGATGGCGAAGGTGAATGAACGCCCGAGGTTTCGTGTGGCTTTGAATTACGATTTTTCCATAGGCATGCACGAAGTCACTTGTGCAGAATTTAAGAGAGTCATGGGTACAACGTTTGATTCCCGCTGCAAAAAAGAAGATTCGGACTTGTTGCCTGTCACGATGGTGACTTATTACGATGTTGTGCTTTTTGCCAATGAACGTAGTAAGCGCGAAGGCTATGATACCGTCTACACTTATACTTCGACAACGTTTGATGCTGTTGGAAATTGCATTGCGATGGATGGGCTTGCGTTTCATCCCGAAATCGAGGGGTACAGAATGCCTACCGAAGCGGAATGGGTTTTGGCCGCCGATCGCGATTGGGAACCTTCTAAAGAATGGAATTCTATAAATTCAGATTTTGAACCTAAAGAAGTTTGCTCGTATCCGCGTATGCATGGTGATTTCTGCGATATGGCGGGGAATGTCAAGGAGTGGGTCTCGGATTGGCTAGGCTATTTTAAAGACACGACGATTACGAACTACGTGGGGGCTCCTGACGGCGGTTCCGTTGGAGAACGTGTAATCAAGGGCGGTAGCTATCGCAATGAGCCCTCGGCTATTAAGATTTATGGACGTGGCGATGTTTACATTGTAACTTCGGCAACGAAATCGGAGTACCTCGGGTTCCGTTTGGCGTTTGGAAAAATCCCCAATGCAGTTTGGATGGGACGTGATGGTAACGCTCGCGAAAGCCGAATTATCCCATTGGCGGGTGCGACCGCGGTCAAGAATAATTTGGGAACGTATCGAACAAAGCTTGCCTTCCGTAACGATAATTCGGGCAACATAGCTTATATTGACTATGTCAATGGAACTTTGACTGTTTCGGAACTTGCGGATACGATTGATTATTATCACCCGGATATTTCGCCTGATGGCCGCTTTGTCGCGTATTGCACAGGGATGGAGGGCGTCTCGGGAGCTTCTGATGTCTACATCCGCCCCATTACAGGGTCAAAAACAAAACCGATAAAGCTTAAAATTAAGGGGAACGCTGCGATCCCGCGCTGGCGCGTGTTAGAAAATGGCGATACGGTGCTTGTCTATGTGTCCGATGCGGGCAACAATAAGAATGCGTCCTCGTTTAAGTCTACAAGCACATGGCAGGTGAAGTACTCCGGAGGCCGTTTTGGTACACCAGTAAAGCTTTTTGATGGGGCTTATCATGGTGGCGTGTCTGATGACAATACGCTTGCGGTGACGGGGGCTCGCTTGTTGCGCGCTCGAGTGGCGAAGGGAGGCTCTCTTGCCAATGGACGTGATACAGTTTGGTACAACGGAGAACAAGCTTGTAATGTGTCTCTCGCCAATGATGGTTCAAAGCGTGTCGCATTCCTTGATTTTGGCGGAAAGACCGGGGCTGATTTTGTGGGCGAAAGCTATGCAACGCATGAACGTTTGTTGATTGCCGATAGTACAGGGCGTCTTATCAAGACTATTGCTGCTCCGGGGGGATATACTTTTGATCATGTGGAGTGGGCGTTGAATTTTAACAGCCCTGAAGCTGATGGCGGTTATATTGTCGCCACTCTTGCAAATACAAATGGTGCCCACACAAAGATTGTGCTTGTAAACGTCAAGGATAGCTCAATCCTGGATTTGGTGGAAGGCGATGAACTTTGGCACCCGAGCATTTGGCGCCAAGATGTCTATATTCCAGAATCTTCCGAGCTGGATCCGGATAGTGCGGGCATTTATTTGCATCCGTCGGATAAGTGGGAATCTGTCATTATGCGCTTTAAGATGGAACTCCTCTGGAAATACCGCGATTCTGCGAATGTGGCTATATTCGGTTCTTCAAGGCCGATGTTCGGTGTGAGTCCCGCGCAGTTCAGTAAACAGTTCTTTGCCGTGAACTTTGGACAAACTCCAAATTCCATTTACATGACCCGAGATTATTTGAACCATTATGTGTTTAACCACATGAAAAAGCTCAAGTATATCGTCGTGTCGCTGGATATCGATTTCTGGAACAAAATTGATGGCCCGGATGGTGATAATATGTTCTATACGACTTTCGTAAATTATCCGGGTTATGTGTACGATGCCAATCACGACTATTGGAAAGACGGTTACCCGGAGGGCCTGCTCGAACATACGGAAAATTCTGTAGGCTCATCTGATGAAAGCTATTACATGAAGGATCGCGGTCGCTATACGAGTGCGGTTTGCAATTCCTGGAATGATGAACCCGAAATTGAACGCAACAACATCGATGAACATTGGAATTTGGTTGACGATAGCATGGATGCTCTCCTCACGATTATTGAAGAATCGGCAAAGCGCAATATTCGTGTGGTGGGGCTTATTTTCCCGCAGAGCCCTGCTTATAGAGAATCAGATTCGTTTGGTCGTTATGGCATGAAACGTACATCTGCCAAAAAGTTGATTGCAGAACTTGAAAGCTTAAAGAAGAAGTATCCGAATTTTGTCTTGATGGACGAAAATAAAATGGGCGAACACGATTACGTCGATGCGATGGCGATTGATGAAGACCACTTGTGCTATGCCGGTGCAATCCAATTGACATCGCGCCTGAACGAATTGTTGCTGTCCTGGGAAGGGGAAAAATGAAAAGTAAACTTCTAGAGAATTTGAAATACAGTTCTCTATTGCTACTGCTTCTTGCATTTTTGAACTCCTGTACAGAGGAAAATCCTCCGTTCCCTGTGAAGGAAGATGTTATCGATGTCGAGGAAAAAGAATCGTCATTTGACGGATTTGTTAAAATTGCCTCCATTGATAAAACGACGATGCTTGGAACATATGCAAAAGGCGTGCGTAATAGCGAAACGCCTCAAATGAAGGTTACCTTTTCGTACGAATTTTACATTGGCGAACATGAAGTGACTCGTGGGGAGTATAAAGCTTTGCGCCCCAATGCGGGTGCTGAATGTGAAGGACAGTGCCATGACAATAGCCCTGTGACCAATGTTACTTATTATGATGCGGTGCTTTATGCGAATGCTTTGAGCAAGTCCCAAAATCTCGATACAGTCTATACATATACGAACGCCACGTTTGATGAATCCGGTAGTTGTGATAATTTGTCCGGGCTTGTATTCCACGAAAAGGTGGCAGGCTATCGCTTGCCGACAGAAGCGGAATGGGTTTTGGTCGCAAACTTGGGCTGGAATCCGGGAAAAAGCTGGAATAGCGAAAATTCGGGCTATGGATTTCATGATGTGGCGACGTCGCCTGCAAACAATGTCGGCGTATACGATATGGCCGGTAATGTGCTGGAATGGGTCAATGACTGGCTGACGTATTTCAAAGATGAGCCCGTATTAAATTTTGTAGGGGGCGTCGATGGCGGAAGTCTTGGAGAACGTGTTGTCAAAGGCGGTAGCTATCGTACAGAACCTTTGCAGATGAATACGTACAGTCGTGGAGATATCTATACGGTGACCTCTTCGTCAAAGGGGGCATATCTTGGCTTCCGTTTGGCGTTGGGTGCAATCCCGAATGCAACGTGGCTTGACGAAAGTGGTTCTGTCAGGGAGTCTGTCGCAAAGGTTACAACTGCTACTTTTGAAATGAAGCATTTGACGGGAACTTTTGAAACCAAGATGGCTTTCGTCAACGAAGTGTCGGGCAATTTGGCATTTGTCGATTTTGGAACTGGTGTGAATTCTGTTGTTGAAATCAAGGATACTATACATGCATACCATCCTGACATTTCTCCTGATGGCAAACGCGTTGCGTTCTGCACGGGCGTCGAGGGCGTTTCGGGACCGTCGAGCGTTTATGTGCGCAATCTAGATGCTGAAGGCTCGGGCCTGGTCAAGTTGAATGTCGAAAATGCAGTCATCCCGCGTTGGCGATTGATGGAAAATGGCGATACGTCGATTGTGTATGTGACGAGCGCGGGCAACAACAAGGATAATGCTGCTTTTGCATCGACGAGTACTTGGCAGGTCCCGTTCAAAAATGGGCAATTTGGTACTCCTAAGCAAATTCTTGATGGCGCTTACCATGGCGGAGTCAGTCTCGATAAGCAACTTGCCGTTACGGGTGCAAGGCTTTTGCGCGCAAAGATGGCGACAAGCAGTAAAATGGTATTCCATGGAGTTGATTCTGTTTGGTACAATGGTGAACAGGCTTGCAATGTTTCTCTCGCCAATGATGGCAGCAATAGAACGCTGTTCCTTGATTTTGGTGGCAAGACAGGCCAAGAATTTGTCGGGCAGAATTACCGTACGCACGAACGTCTCCTGGTCATGAATTCTAAAGGCCAGTTGATTCAAAGTGTCGAAGCTCCAAAGGGCTATACCTTTGACCATACGGAGTGGGTGCTGGGCGGCTCGAACATGGCTGTGGCGACATTGGTCAATGTGAACGGTGTGCACGAAAAAATCGCTTTGGTGAATTTCGCCGATAGCTCTGTGAAAATCATCGCTGAGGGCGATGAACTTTGGCATCCGTGTTTTTGGCATTCTAGAAACAAATACGATAGCGAAGAACTGGATACGGATAGCGCAGGTGTTTACTACCTCTCGAGTGCTTACTTTAGCGCCCTCGAGTTGCGCGTGAAAATGGAACACTTTTGGGAAAGACGCGACAGCGTTACAGCTGTGGCATTGGGTTCTTCGAGAACGATGCTTGCCTTGTATGAAAAGGAAATCACGTCGTATAAACTCTTGAACATGGCGTTTTCTGCAGCGCAGATGACAGGTATCAAGTACTTGTTTGTAAATTACGTGTTGAACCATCTGAAAAATCTAAAAGTCCTTGTGCTTGAAATGTCTCCGGACTTTTTGTGGTATGATGGTTATGGAACCTGGTATAACGTGATTTATGATAAAGTTCCAGGCTATAAGTACGATGAAAATCACAATTTCTGGGTCGATGGCTTGCCGGAACATTTCGTTGATGCTGTGAAAGTGACTCCTCGCCCGGAAACGGCTTTGTTGCATCCTTATGATCTTGAAGATTTCTTGATGGCGAGTGTACAATGGGGTGTCCCTTACATTCAAAATGATACGGCTGCATTTAATTGGGATTCTCCGGTTTATCAAGAAAATTTTGCGACATTCCATTGGATCATTAAAACAGCTCTTGCGAAGGGGCTTAAAGTGGTCGTGGCTGTTTACCCACAAAATCCTGCCTATAAGAATACCGGATCCTTTGGCGTTTATGGACCGCGTAGAAGCTACGCTAAAATCGTTTTAGATTCGGTGCAAAAAATCGATAATATCGTGTATTTTGACGAAAATAAATTTGGAGATCACGATTATACAGACAATATGGCGTATAATGTGGACCATTTAGCCGCCGCCGGAGCAAAGGTGTTTACGCATAGGATAGATTCTTTGCTTAAGACTTTGGAATGATGAAGACTTTTTTATAGATTGGTAAAAAAGGATGTTTCTTATGAAGTTTTTGCTAGTTCTTTTAGTTGTTTTGTTGAATGCCTGTACCGAATCGGATCATGATTCTGCTGCAGGCTCTATGGACGTGGTTGCCGATTCTCTTTCTGGGATGATGCGGTTTTCTGTGAATGATGCGGTTGTGACACTGGGGACCAATGACGCCACAGCAAAAGCGAATGAACGTCCGCAGATGAAAGTTGTGCTGGATTATGGTTTTTCTGTAGGCAAGCACGAGGTCACTTGTGGTGAGTTCAACGATTTGATGAAACCTGCGACAGGACTTAAGCTCAATTGCGATAGCAAGGACTTGCCTGCGACAGACATCACGTATTACGATGCAGTGCTCTTTGCCAATGAACGTAGCAAGGCCGAAAAATTCGATACCGCTTATACCTATAGCAAGGCGTATTTTGATAAGGATAAACATTGCACGAACATGGAAGGTTTTGCGTTCCATCCAGACGTGAATGCGTACCGCTTGCCGACCGAAGCGGAATGGGTGCTTGCGGCAATGGCTTTTTGGAATACATCGGAAGCTTGGACTGCCGAAAATTCGGACTACAAGCTCCATAAAGTTTGCAGCAACGAAAAATTCGATAATCAAATTTGCGATATCGCTGGCAATGCCATGGAATGGGTCAATGACTGGCTCGGTGGCTTCCGCGATACGACTTTGACGAACTTTGTGGGGGCTCCTGATGGTGGCTCCATGGGGGAACGCGTTGTCAAGGGCGGTAGCTATCGCAATTCTTCGGAATCGATCAACCTTTATAGCCGTGGCGATATCTACACGGTGACATCTTCGACTCGTGCGGATTATGTGGGCTTCCGCCTCGCTTTCGGTGCAATCCCCGGGGCCACGTGGATGGGCTCGGATGGCAGGGCGTCGAAAAACCGTATTGTTCCGCTTGCAAATTCAGCAAAGATCCGTTCTGAAACGGGAACGTACAAGGTAAAGCTCGCGTTCCGTAACGATGTGACGGGCAATCTCGCTTACATTGATTACTTGAGTGGTATTTTGACGGTTACAGAAATTGCCGATTCGATTGATGTTTACCATCCTGAAATTTCTCCTGACGGAAAGCATGTCGCATTCTGCACACGTATCGAAGGCGTTTCTGGAAAATCGGACCTTTATGTGCGCGATTTGAATGCTGATGGCTCGAATCTTGTAAAGCTCGATGTCGAAAGTGCTGCCATTCCGCGTTGGCGCGTGCTTGACAACGGCGATACGGCAATTGTCTATGTGACGGATGCGGGCAACAATAAAGATGATGCTGCTTTTGCTTCTACGAGCACGTGGCAGGTGAAATTTGCAAAGGGCAAGTTTGGCAAGCCCGAAAAGCTTTTCGATGGCGCATACCACGGCGGCATCAGCGAAGACAATACGCTTGCGGTGACGGGAGCTCGTTTGTTGCGTGCCCGCATTGCAAAATCGGGCTCGACCGTTACGGGCAAGGCTCGCGATACGGTCTGGTATAATGACGAACAGGCTTGCAACGCATCTCTTTCCAAAGACGGTAGCAAGCGCACGCTGTTCCTCGACTTTGCTGGCAAAACGGGGAAGAAGTTTGTGGGGAAGGAGTATAGCACGCACGAACGCTTGTTCATGGCGGATTCCAGCGGAAAGCTTGTGAACTCGATTGCAGCCCCTAAAGGCTATACCTTTGACCATAGCGAATGGACGACTGGTGGCGAAAATCTCGCTGTCGCAACGCTTACGAATGCCAATGGCGCCCATACCAAGATTGTTCTTGTAAATGTTGATGACAGCTCCATTGTAGAACTTGCCGAAGGTGAAGAACTTTGGCATCCGAGCCTGTGGGTCAAGAAAACCGATGGCGCTGATTCTGATGTCAAACTCGATGCGGATAGTGCCGGTGTCTATTTTACAGAACAGGGTGGCGAAGCGGCTATCATTCTCCGTTACAAGATGGAACTCCTGTGGAAGTACATGGATACGGCGAATGTGGTCATTGTGGGTTCTTCACGCCCGCTCGATGGCATAGCACCCTCCGTGTTTAGTGACAAGTTCTTTGCAATTAATCTTGCCAATGTCCCGAACATGGTGGCTGTTTCGGATTACCTCTTGACTAATTACGCATTCCCGCATGTGAAAAAATTGAAGTACGTTATTATATCGCTGGATATTGATTTGTGGTACCACGGTGAAACGGAAACGTACAACTTCTTTAATAAGGAATATGAAAGTTATCCGGGTTATGTCTATGACCGGAACCATGATTTCTGGAAAGATGGTGTCCCGAATCAGTTGGCGAGCTTGACGAGCGAATCCATGGGTATTTACGAGTACTATGACGTCCTTATGGAATCGCGCGGTTTCAGCTATGGGGAATCCGGAACATGGGGCGGAACTCCTACGGCAGATAACGATAGCACTTGGATGGATTATGCGTCTGCCAATTTCTATTCTAGCTTTAATTATCTGAAAAATATCTTGCAGAATGCCGAAAATTATGGAGTCTATGTCGTGGGCGTTGTGTTCCCGCAGAACCCGAATTTCAAAAAAACGGGTTCGTTTGGGCGTTATGGCATTCGCCGGAGCGAAGCACCGAAATTGCTGAAAGAAATCCAGGAATTAGAAAAGGAATACCCTCATTTCGTTTTCATGGATGAAAATAAAATGGGCGACCACGATTATACCGATGAAATGGCGACGAATAAGGACCATTTGTGCTATTTGGGTGCAGAACAGCTGACTTCGCGCCTAGATTCTCTCTTAAAAACGTTGAAGTAAGCTATGAAAAAACTGTTTGCTATAGCGAATTTGCTCTTGATGATATCTTTCCTGGGATGTTTTGATTCCGGGAATGATTCGCTTGGGAATCACTCTGACGAAGCTGTTGATTTTGTCTCGAACGATTCTTTGGTGGGAATGGTTCGCGTTTTTGCAGAGAATAAGACTGTAGCGCTTGGCACGAATTATACTTCTGCAAAACTCAGCGAACGCCCGCAAATGAATGTCGTGCTTGATTATGATTTCTCGATAGGGAAGCACGAGGTGACCTGTGGCGAGTTTAACAAGCTCATGAAACCTTCGACAGGGCTCAAGCTTGAATGCGATGAGGATTTGCCCGCGACAGACCTCACGTATTACGATGCGGTGCTCTTTGCTAACGAACGCAGCAAGGCCGAAAAGCTCGATACGGCTTACACTTATAGCAAAGCGTCTTTCGATAACGATAAGCATTGCAAGAATCTTGAAGGCTTTGTTTTCCGTCCAGAAGTAAATGCGTACCGCTTGCCGACCGAAGCGGAATGGTTGCTTGTTGCAAAATCGTATTGGAACCTCTCTGAAGCATGGACCGCAGAAAACTCGGATTACAAAGTTCACAAAGTCTGTAGCAAAACAGATTCGAGCAAGCGCGTTTGTGACCTGATTGGAAATGCGATGGAATGGGTAAACGACTGGTTTAGCAGTTTCCGCGATACGACTTTGACGAATTTTGCAGGCGCACCTGATGGCGGTTCCTTAGGGGAACGCATTGTCAAGGGCGGTAGCTATCGCAACTCCATGAATTCGATTAATTTGTACAGCCGAGGCGATGTCTATATTGTAACATCTTCCACTCGTGCCGAATACGTCGGATTTCGCTTGGCTTATGGGGCAATCCCCGCTGCGACCTGGATGGGCGCCGATGGCAAGGCGGCGACAAGTTTGATTGTGCCTCTTGCAAATTCTGCAAAATTGCGCTCGTTGACGGGAACGTACAGGGTGAAGCTTGCTTTCCGTAACGATGTGTCAGGGAACCTCGCTTACATCGATTATTCTAGCGGTATTTTGTCTGTGACAGAAATTGCAGATTCTATCGAAGTTTATCACCCTGAAATCTCGCCAGACGGAAAGCGCGTGGCGTTCTGTACGCGTCTCGAAGGCGTTTCTGGCAAGTCTAGCCTTTATGTGCGTGACTTGAATGCGGACGGAACAAATCTCGTGAAGCTCGATGTCGAAAGTGCTTCAATCCCGCGTTGGCGCGTGCTTGACAATGGCGATACGGCGATTGTCTATGTGACGGATGCGGGCAACAATAAAGACGATGCCGCTTTTGCAGCGACGAGCACGTGGCAGGTAAAGCTAGTCAATGGCAAGTTTGGCAAGCCCGAAAAACTTTTCGATGGCGCTTATCACGGCGGCATTAGTGACGATAATGCGCTTGCGGTAACGGGCGCTCGATTGCTGCGTGCCCGCATTGCAAAATCGGGTTCGACAGTTAAGGATAACGCTCGCGATACACTTTGGTACGGTGGCGAACAGGCCTGCAATGTGTCTCTGGCGAAAGACGGTAGCAAGCGTACGCTGTTCCTCGACTTTGCTGGCGAAACGGGTCAAAAGTTTGTAGGTGAAAATTACATCACGCATGAACGCCTGCTCATGATGGATTCTACCGGAACGCTGGTGAACTCTTTTGCATCTCCGAAGGGATTTTCTTTTGATCATAGCGAATGGGCGACGGGTGGTGAAAATCTCGCCGTGGCAACGCTTACGAATGCAAATGGCGCTCATTCCAAGATTGTTCTTGTGAACTTGTCCGATAGTTCCGTTGTTGAACTTGCTGAAGGCGATGAACTGTGGCATCCGAGCTTGTGGGTAAAATCATCGGCTGTAGATGACAGATATGGAGCGCTGGATTTAGATAGCGCTTGTGCCTACATCACCTTGTCGACCGGGGTGGCATCAAGAATTATGAAGGCCAAGATGGAGCTTTTCTGGAAGTACCGCGATACAACGGAACTTGTAATCATCGGCTCTTCGAGAACTTTTGCAGGCGTCGATCCTGAATACATTAAATCCATGTTCGCCATAAACATGTCTTATTCCGCACAGGATATGGAAAGTACGCTTTTCTTTGTCAAGAACTACATTTTGCCATTGATGCCCAAGCTGAAAGTTGTTGTGTTGGCTTTGGATTATGACCGCTGGTATGTCAAAGGTGAAAATTGGAACGATTGGTTTGCAAATGCGAATATCCCAGGCTATGAATACGATAAAAATCACGGATACTGGAAAGATGGCCTACTTGGCGACATGTATGAAGCATCACAATATGCCATGAGCCTGAACGATTACGAGTACGAAGCTTTTGGTTATCATCGTGGCCTGATGAAACAGCCGTCGGAAGGGTGGGGCGATGATGTCCCTGATGTCGTCCATGATCCTAACTGGTTTGATCAGGATAAATCGGGTTTTGTCTTTAACTTGCAGCGTTTGGCGGAAATCCTGGACCTTGCCCAAAATTATGGAGCCCATGTCGTGGGTATAGTTTTCCCGCAGTCGCCAAACTTCCTCAAGACGAAAGGGTGGGGTAGGTATGGGCCTACGCGCGAAGCGGCTAAGGAGATGCAGGACGCTGTTCAGGAACTTGAGAAAAGGTATCCGAATTTTACAGTGCTTGATGAATACCATGATGGCCATCATGACTATTCTAGCAAGGACTTCTTTGATGAAGACCATTTGTGCTCCGAAGGTAGTATCGTTGTTTCGACTCGTCTAGATTCCTTGTTGAAAAGGTTGAAGTGATGCAGTTACCAATATCCATAGTGATAGCGATTATATGTGCCGCGGTTTCGCTTTTTGCGATTTTCCCGCTGACTGACACCGACATTTGGTGGCATTTGGCTTGTGCGCGTGAATGGGTGACGACCTGGACGCCAGTGCGTGAACCTGTCGTCAACGTGCATGAATATTTCCAGCAAATTGTAGCGTTTGTCTATAACATAGGCGGGGCGCCGCTATTGGTTTCGTTTAAGGCGCTCCTTTGGGGCGTAGTCTTTGCGCTGTTCTTATTGCCTTCGATCCGCTGGTCAAGTAACGAAAAGACCGATGAAAAAAGTCAAACGTTTTCTTCGATAACATTTGCAGGGATTGTCGTTCTCCTGTATGTATTCCGTTATCAGTTTGAAATCCGCCCGGTACTTTTGAGCATGCTGTTCCTTGGCATTTATTGGAACGTGTTGCCGTGGCTTTTTTATGGATGGCGCGAAGATCGCAAAAAAACTCATAGCGCAGAACCTAAAAACGCGCACCGCATGATGCGCCGGGCCTTCCATTACGTGGCGGATTACAATAAACTTTGGGGAATCTTGGCAGTTCTTTTTATCCAGTGGTTCTGGAGCAAATGCCAAGGGCTTTACATTCTGGGCTTGATTTTTGCGTACGGATCTTTCTTGTACGGATTGTGGTATCGCCGTTGGGGAAAGTTTGGAAAAGTTCGTCAATGGAATGGCGTGCGAATCCCCTTTAGGTCTTTGGCTTTGCAGACGCTTTTTATGGTGCTGCTATTTATTGTGCCGGTGTTCCATCGTGATGGCTTTAACCTGATTCCGTACCCGTTCGAATTGCTGGATCGTTTGCTAGGACTTTCGTCTTCGGCCATAGTCTTTTCAAATGAAATTGCAGAGAACCGTTCGCCGATTACGCTTTTGATGAATGGTGAAAATGTGTTGCAGTCAGTACTCATGCTTGGACTTTGTGTGAGTGGGATAATCCTTGCTGTGGTTCGGTGGTATTTGCAGCCTGCGCCTTATATGTCGTGGCAATTCTCATGGCAGGCCAAAGAGCGCATCGAAGCCATCTTTAGTCGCCGATTGCAGCCCTCCTGGCTTTTTATCACGGCGATTATGACTCTCGTCGCTGAACGTAACTTTGTCCTCTTTTTCCCGGTATTTTTAGCGGTCCTCGTGCATTTTACGTTGCAACGTTCTGCTGCAAAATCGAAGGCCAAGAACCGCCATGTGGAAAACTTGAAAAAAATGGGAGCCAAGTTACAGCTGAAAAAGCGCCTCGCTAAAAAGCTGCGGAAAACAGGTGCAGATTTGGTATCGTTAAAAACGACTTTTGCCCCGCTGATGACGATGGACTTTTTGCTTTCGGCCGTCGTATTGGCTTTTGTTTTGGGGCTTTGGGGAAAATCGCTCTCATCTTACGATTCCATGATTGCCTACCAGCGCGTGCCTGTGGGGGCTGCGCATTGGATGATGGAAAATCCGCACCCGGGCAGGCTTTTCAACGACGACCGCGCGGGAGGCTATTTGGCCTTTATGAACCCGCTGGATTCGATATACATCGATGGACGTTTTATCCTGAAAACGGCGGATTTCTTTGAACGTTATCTTTCGTATGCGACCATGCCTCGGCTGTTCTTGACAGATGCCGATTCGATGGAAATTGACCGCGTGGTGCTACCGCTCCGCTATTATGCCAGGTGGGATAAACTGATTGAAACGCTTGATTCTAGCGAAAAATGGCACGTTGCGTACCGCGATTCCCTTTTTGTCGTGATGGACCGCACACAGTACTAAAACGTAAGACTAAAAAAATTTAAATTTGGTCGCTAATAATTTATTTTTAGATAGATTTAACGGCCCTGTGTGGGCAATGGAGTTGTGTATGAATCGTTTGGTGAAAATGGGTCTTGCTGGCCTGTTTGCATTTGGTCTAGCCCAGGCTAAGGTCAATTTCCCGTTCCCGCAGATGTCGGATTACGGTGGAAATGCGACGCTTTTGAGCGACAAGGCTAAAGCCTCCGAAGAATTGAAGTCCCAGTTTGCCTACTGGATGAAGGCCATGTACAACGAACAGGGCGATGTGGCCGGTGTCCGTTCTGATCCGGGATCCGATACGTATTTCTCGGAAGGTGTCGGCTACGGCATGCTCCTGATGGTCTACTTTAGCGACAACACCACAAGCTATCAGCCGCAATTCGATAAGATTTGGAACTTCTACAAGAAGATGATGAACGAAAACGGCCTCATGATTTGGAAGGTCGGTAACCTTTCTCAGTTGTGGGATGCGGGTAACGGTGCCGCACTCGATGGCGATATCGATGCCGCTGCTGCCCTTGCAATGGCGTACTACCAGTTTGGCGACGAAAAGTACAAGGAAGATGCCAAAAAGCTCATCCAGTCCATGAAAAAGTCCGAATTTGAATCGAACGGTCTGCATTTGCCAGGCGACAAGTGGGGCGATGCTGCTTTCAACCGCAAGAACCCAGGCTATTTTGACCCTGCCTACATGCCGGTTTTTGCCTTGATCGATACAGACAATGCGGAATTCTGGAACAAGACCGCTTACGATGCCAACATGAAGCTTTACGAAGCTAGTTCTGCAGAAGTTACGACTGGTCTCATTGATGACTGGACTGATAAAAACGGCAAGAGTGAAGATGACTACTATAGTTACGATGCATCCCGCGCTCCGTGGCGTAATGCAAAGGCTGTCTGCTGGCATGGCGACAAGCGTGCACTTGCTCTCGACAAGAAAATGGCTGAATTTGTCTCTACTGTCAGTGCCGCCAACATGAAGGGCCCTGTTCGCAGAGCTTCTGGCGAACTTGGCAACGATCACAACAGCACCTTCGTGACCTCCCTCATGACATCTCTTATCTCCGATGCCAAGTATCAGGCAAAGCTCGATGAATACTGGAAGGAAGCGGTCGCTCTCGGTGACGAAAACTACTTCAACCAGTCTCTCAAGCTTTTGAACGGACTTCTCGTTTCGGGTAACATGCCGAACCTCGCCGCTGCAACGCCTTCGCAGCCGACTTCTTCGAGCTCTGTGAATTCGGAATCCAGCTCCAGCAGCGGAACGACAGCCTTGACCGCCGCAATGACGAGCGCACCGAAGATGACGCTTGCCGGTAGAACGCTCCAAATTGCTGCCAATGGCAATGTCCATGTGGATTTGATTTCCATGACGGGTAGCGTGTTGAAGTCGTTCGACAATCACGCCAATGGAGTGTTGAACGTCTCCTTGAAGGCTGTTCCGAACGGTCTCTACGTTGTACGCGTCAAGAACGCTGGTATGACGAGCCTCAAGAAGATCAAGCTCGACTAAAAGCTAAAACAGCGAAGCCCGCCCCTGCGGGAAAACTTTAAAAGTCCGGGAACTGCAAGCTCTCGGGCTTTTTTGTTTTACGTTGTCATCCCCGCGAAGGCGGGGATCGCTATTAAGCGCATAGAGAACTTCAAAAATTAGGATTCGGGGTGTTTTTTATTGTTTAGTGTTAAGACGAATTAATGCGGTTTTTAACGAATTATTTTGAACAATCTTTATGTGTAAATATTTGTTTGCTTTTTTGCAAACAGGTGCTCATAAGTAAACGAAAAATACGTTGTCAAGTTGTAAAAATAAAATTACAACTTGTGTGATTTTGCTCAAATTTTAAAAATTTAAGCGTTTTATCCATATTATATATAATTTTTGTATGTTTGCAATTATTTTGTATGATTTGTTTACTAAATTTATACGACCTTAAAAACAAACTAAAAAGGTCAAATAAATGAAAACAACCAAAATAACAACCATCTTCTTGGGTATGGCCTCTGCAATGGCTTTTGCTCAGGAAGGCTCTGCTTGCATTCCGTTTGTCAACGGATCCGGCAATTATGACAAACATTGTTATAACGAAGGCCTCATTGACATGGAAGAAGGCAAGTGCTACACCTTCAATCCGGCTCGCGTTGCTGAAGCCCCTGTCCAACAGTGGGTCAACAACATAGCCTCTCAGACCTGGTGGTGGGTTGAAACTCCTTGCATCGAAGAAGTTTCTAGCTCCAGCGTCGAACCGGAATCCAGCTCCAGTGAAATCGTTGAGCCGGAATCCAGCTCTAGCGAGATTGTTGAGCCGGAATCCAGCTCTAGCGAGATTGCTGAACCGGAATCCAGCTCCAGCGAAACGCCGGTTTCTAGCTCCAGTGCAGAACCGATCGTCGTTTCGAATTGCATTGAGTTCGTGAACGGCTCTGGCAACTTCACTGAAAACTGCTACAACGCTGGCCTCCTCGAAATGGAAGAAGGCAAGTGCTACGCCCTCAACGAAGATCGCTACAACGATGTTAAGAACCAACTCTGGATCAACAACGTTGCTTCTCAGGTCTGGTGGTGGAAGGTTGTTCCGTGCGGTACGGAAATCTCCAGCTCCAGTGTTGAAGAATCTTCTAGCTCCGTTGAAGAATCCAGCTCCAGCGAAGAACCGGAATCCTCTAGCTCTGAAGAAGTTTCTAGCTCTAGCGAAGAACTGGAATCCTCTAGCTCTGAAGAAGTTTCTAGCTCTAGCGAAGAACTGGAATCCTCTAGCTCTGAAGAAGTTTCTAGCTCCAGCGAAGAACCGGAATCCTCTAGCTCTGAAGAAGTTTCTAGCTCCAGCGAAGAACCGGAATCCTCTAGCTCTGAAGAAGTCTCTAGCTCCAGCGAAGAACCGGAATCCTCTAGCTCTGAAGAAGTCTCTAGCTCTAGCGAAGAACCGGAATCCTCTAGCTCTGAAGAAGTCTCTAGCTCCAGCGAAGAACCGGAATCTTCCAGCTCCGTTGAAGAATCCAGCTCCAGCGAAGTTGTCGTTTCCAAGTGCGAAGAATTCGTTCGCGGCACAGGCAACTACACGACGGACAAGTGCTACAACGCTGGTCTTGCCGACATGGAAGAAGGCAAGTGCTACAAGTTGAAGGATGACCGTGCTAACGATGTCAAGGGTCAGCAGTGGATTAACGACCGCGCCAACGACAATTGGTGGTGGGAAGAAACGGAATGCGGCGAAGTCGTCGTTTCCAGCTCCAGCGAAGAAAGCTCCAGCTCTGTTGAATCCAGCTCCAGCGAAGAATCCTCCAGCTCTGTCGAATCCAGCTCTAGCGAAGAATCCTCTAGCTCTGTTGAATCTAGCTCCAGCGAAGAATCCTCTAGCTCTTCTGAACCGGAATCTAGCTCTAGCGAAATCGTCGTCACCAAGTGCGTCGAATTCGTGAACGGCTCTGGTGATTACAATGGCAAGTGCTTTAACGCCGGTCTCAATGAAATGGCTGAAGGCAAGTGCTATGCTTTGAACCCGGAACGCGGTCAGGTTAATGACATTTGGATCAATAACCGCGCTGTTGATACCTACTGGTGGTCCGAAGTTTCTTGCGGTGATGATGTTGTAGCGCCGAAGGCAGAACCGAAGCCGGCTCCGGCAAAGGTTATCGGTCGCGACAATGGCACGACTGCCATCGCTACGGCTGTTGCAGCCAAGGCTAGCATGGCTGTTGCTAACAACATGTTGAGCATCGCAACGACCTCCAACGGCACGAAGTCCGTGAAGATCTATAGCGTTCGCGGCGACATGCTCCTCTCTGAAACATTCTCCGGTGCTGCAAAGACCGTTGACATGGCTCAGTTTGCAGGCAAGGGCGCTGTGATTGTTCGCCTCGTCGAAGGCCGCAAGGTCCTCGCCACGAAGCGCATTGCAGTCCGCTAATTTGCTAACGATTTAAGTCGAATTGTGAAAAGGGCTTCCTCGAAAGAGGAAGCTTTTTTGTTGCAAATGCAAAAAAAGGAACCCCGTTGGGGGTTCCTTTGTGTAATGAAGGGTGATGCCCTCCCGGAACGGGGTCCGGGATGACAAGTGGCGGGCATGACAAACTACTGCCTAGCGATTAACGTTTACTTTATTTGCGCGTTCGAGTTCGCGAGCGTTGATGATGAGCATCTGCAAGCGGTTCTCGATGTTGGCGAAGCTGGTATCCGGATCGTAGTCCAAACTCAGGATTTGCACATGCGGGCAACGTTCCTTTACGGCCTTCGTGAGGCCACGGCCACTGATGTGGTTTGCGAGGCATGCAAACGGCTGCACAATGATGAAGCTGTTGATGCCGTGCTTCGAGTTGTAAAGGATTTCTGCCGGGATGAGCCAGCCTTCACCCGTGTTGTATGTCGGGTCGATAATACCGTCGATGTAGTTCACGAGTTCGAAGCAGTCGGCGTGGTGTTCGTAGAGCTTGAACGACTGCATGACCTTCTTGGCAGTTTCTGCAGCGTGTGCAAAGAGCTTTGACGTGACGCTGCCTTCGATTCGGTCTGCAATCGGGTTCGCCGAGAATCCGCGCTTGATCTTTTCGGCGCGCACCACTTCGTCGACGCGGAAGAAGTCCATCATGCCCGGGAGGTAAACTTCCATGCCGTTGTCCATGAGGTAGTCTTCGACATGTCCGTTTGCGCTCGGGTGGTAGTTCATGAGGATTTCGCCGAGTACAGCGACGCGTGGCTTGCGGATGCCCTTTTGGCGGGCTTCCGTGATTTCGACCTTGTTGAATTCGTCGATGCACTGGCGCAGCATTTCGACAAGGCGCTTTGGTGAGCCGAGTTCCGTCTTCTTGAGCGTGGCTGCCGTCTTCATCAGTTCCGGCATCCACTTGCTGTAAATCTTCTTGGAATCTCCCTTGTGGATTTCGTAGGGGCGGACTGCGCGGTAAGCCGTTTCAATGGCGTCCATGAATGCAAGGCCCCAGAGCGTGTGGAGGCGGAAATCGAGCCCGAGCTGGAATCCCGGATGCATGCCTTTATAGTCGATGCCGGTCGTGATGATGGAAACGTCCTTGTAGCCCGCTTCGTCAAGAGCTTTACGGCCAAGTACGGAGTACTGCACGGCGCGGCAGTTTTCGCAGTTCTTGGCAAGGCACATCGAAACTTCCGTCTGCGGAACGTTCGGGTGTTCTTCGAGCCACTTGAGGCATTCGCCGATGTTGATCTGGCAGGGGAAGCAAATGTCGTTGTGCACGAACTTCTTGCCAAGTTCAATAGCGCGCTTGTCTGCAACTGGGAGGTAATCCGAGAGGTAACCCTTGCCCTGGATGTAGGAACTGGCGAGAATGGCAAATGCAGGCGAGAGGTTCGGCGTTAAAATAATACGCTTCGTCTTGTCGCTTGCCACGTACGGCGTGTGGAACTGCGGTTCGTTCGAAATCGGCTTTTCCGGGAGGTTCGCCGCACGGCGGGCCTTCACGGTTTCGATAAAGCTCTTGATGCGGATGCCCACCGGGCCTCTTGCGTCGCCTTCGTCGAGCTTGAGCATGAGCATTTCCTTGTTGGAATCGCGGTGCATCATGCGCATCATTTCGTCGGTCAAAATGGAGTCGTGTCCGCAACCGAAGCTCACGATCTGGGCAAGTTCAACGTGCGGGTCTCTCGAAGCAATCATCGTTGCACCGAGCATGCGCAAGTGGAACGTATTCTTGATTTCCACGCGGGTATGGCTCGGAACGTCCTGATCGTAAACGCCCGGGAGCGATTCGGTGGTGAGCACCGGAATGCCCATGGCGGTAAAGTGGCTTGCAATGTTGTGGTTGATGAGCAAGTCGGCATGGTAGGGGCGGCCTGCAATCACCACGGCAAAGCTGTCGTTTGCCTTCACGTCGTCGAGAATCTTTTGGCCTTCTTCGAGGAGCGTGGTGCGGTAATTATTAAGAGCCTTTTCGCCTTCCGTGACGGCCTTGTCCAAAATCTTCTTATCGATGTTCCAGTTGTCGTGGAACCAGTCAATCGTTTGGCTTCTGCGGAGCTTGGTGTTTGCCCAGTGGAAAATCGGCTGGTCCATCGGGATGCCGTAATTCTTTTCTGGTTCGTCCGTGTTCTGGCAGATGTTCGGGTAGCCTTGCACGACCGGGCAGACCGTCGTGGCGTTAAATTTGGTGTGGTCACTCGGGAGCGAAATCATCATCGGGAAGAAGATGCGGTCGACCTTCTTTTCAATGAGGCTGAGCACGTGACCGTGAACGAGCTTGGCCGGGAAGCAGACCGTGTCGCTAGGCACGCTGTGGAGGCCCGCTTCGAACATCTTGTAGTCGCTCTGACGACTTACGACAACGGTGTAGCCAAGGGCCGTGAAGAATGCTTTCCAGTAGGGGAGGCTGTTCCAGAATTCGAGCACGCGCGGGATACCAATGGTCTTTCCGTTCTGCGGCAAGAGAATCTGCGGAGCGTAGTCCTTGACCAAGAGTTGGTTCGTGCGCTTGATCATGTCCGGCACGGCCTGCATCTTCTTGTTGATTTCGGCGATGAGCTTCTTCGTTGCCGGATCGTTCGGGTCGGCGGTGACTTCGCCGCGTTCGCAGCGGTTGCCCGTCACAAAGCTCTGGCCGTCACTGAACGTGACGATGGTGCGGGAGCAGTGGTTGGTGCAGTACTGGCAGAGCTGTCCCGGCTGGTTGTGCCAGCTGAAGGTGCGCATGGCTTCAAGCCCGATAAACTTACTTTGCACGTTCGGGTCGGCGGCACGCTTTTCTTCCATGAATTTCTTGGTCAAAAGTGCGATACCGATAGCGCCCATTTCGCCCGGGCGTTCCGGACGGATGGCCTTGAGGCCTGTGTACTGTTCGAAGGCGCGGAGAACGGCGTTGTTCTTGAACGTACCGCCCTGTACCACAACCTTCTTACCGAGCGTGTTCAGGTTGCGGATACGGATGACCTTCGTGAAAACGTTATTGATGATGGAGCGGCAGATGCCCGCGATGATGTCTTCGGGCTGCTTGCCGTCGCGCTGTTCCGTGATGATGGAACTGTTCATGAACACGGTGCAGCGGCTGCCGAGCTGAGACGGACTCTTGGAGTTGAAAGCGAGTTCCGCAATCTTTTCCATCGGGATGCCGAGGCTGCGGGCGTACGTTTCGATGAATGAACCGCAACCCGAGGAGCAGGCTTCGTTGAGGATGATGCCGGTGACGACACCGTCTTGCACGGAAATGGCCTTCATGTCCTGACCGCCGATGTCCAAGATGAACGAGACGTCGGGGCAGAGGCGCTGGGCCGCGTTGGCATGGGCGACTGTTTCCACAGTGTGGTAGTCGGCGTGCACGGCCTTTGCAAAGAGCTGTTCGCCGTAGCCGGTTGTACCCACGCCCAAGATGTTGAGCTTCACGCCGTATTCTTCGTAGCGGTCGGCGAGATCTACCATGGCTCGCTTCAAGACGGCGAGCGGTTCACCGTCGTTACTGGCGTAGAAGCCGTCGATGACCTTTTCGTTTTCGTCGATGAGCACGAACTTCGTGGTAGTAGAGCCCGCGTCAATGCCCAAGTAGGCGTTGATGGTCGAGCCGGAAGGCGGCTGCGGGTAATGGTTGTCCGCCATCTTGTGTTCTTCGAGGAACAACTTGTATTCCGCTTCGCTCTGGAAGAAGAGGTCGGAGGCTGCCTTTGCCTTGTTCTCAGCTTGGCGGATTTCGTTGAAGTGCACGAGAGCGTCAAGAGAACCCTCTTCGCGGTACATGCATTCCTGGTTCGCGAACATGGAACCGTTAGCGAGAGCGGCACCCATGGCCACGAGCACTTCGGAATGTTCCGGGACAATCGCCTGTTCGTCAGAAATGCCCAAGCGTTCCTTGAAGGCGCGGACGAGAGTCGGGTTGAACGTTAAGGGGCCACCTTCAAAAATGACAGGCGGCTTGATTTCCATGCCCTGGGCAAGGCCACCGATGGTCTGCTTTGCAATGGCGTGGAAACTGGAAAGAGCGATATCTTCCTTGGCGATGCCGTTGTTGAGCATCGGCTGGATGTCTGTCTTTGCGAACACGCCGCAACGGCCCGAGATTTCATAAACTTTTTGGCCACGCTTGGCGTAGCTTTCGAATACTTCTGTCTTGATGCGGAGGAGTTCCGCGACCTGGTCGATAAATGCACCCGTACCGCCGGCGCACACGCCGTTCATGCGCATGTCGGAGGCGATGAGCTTACCGGTGGTCTTGTCCTTTTCGAAGAAGACGACCTTGGCGTCCTGACCGCCGAGTTCGATGGCGACCCTGGAATCGGGGTAGGTGGCACGCACGGCAAGTGCGTTTGCGACTACTTCTTGCACAAAGAAGGCGTGAGTGGCCTCGGCGAACGGCTGACCGCCGCTACCGCAGAACGTGACCCTGAAGTTCTTGCCCGGGAAAAGGGCATGGGCTTCGCGCAGGACCTCGTAGACCTTTTTCGCCTGCATGGCGTTATGACGCTGATATGTATAGTGTAAAAGCTTAGATGTCTCGGGATCGACTACAGCAATTTTCACAGTGGTGGAGCCTACGTCGACACCCACCCATAAATCGTTCATAGAAGTATTCATAGTGAAGCCAAATTTAGTTTTTTTTCATTATTTGAAAATGTTTTTTGGCGTTTAAGGCGATAAAACGCGCAATTTGGCGAATTTTAGGTAATTGCTCGCATGTGCAGATTATTATAAGGGACCGCGCAAAACAAAAAGAGGCCTGCAGACCTCTTTTTATATGCACTTCAGGGGTGGATTGAGCTGTTATTTGATAGCATCTCCCATCAATGAAGCCTTCAGCTCAAGAATCTTGCTTTCAGGCAAATGCGAATACTTGACGATTTTTCCGATAGGTTCGTTATCGGCAAGCATGGCGAGAGCCATTTCGACACGCCCTTGTTCGAGACCTTGTTCGAGACCTTGTTTAAGTCCCTGTTTAAGTCCTTTCTTTTCGGCACGGACTTCCAGCAAAGCCAAGTGATCCAATTCCTCTTCTGTCCATACCATATCGTTAGCCTGTTCCCTGATGAGTTTTTCTGACGCTCGGTTCACTAAGATCCTGTGAATAGCTTTCGCAATAACGGAATCGTTGAAGTCAGGGAGCTTTTCTGCTTTGCCAGCGTGTTTGAGCAGGTAAAGCCAGCGATCCTCTGCGGTCACGATTTCTTCGAAGGTTTTGTTGAACTTCGTCAGGTCATATAGAATATACATCATCTTGTCGCTCAGCGTCAAGCCCTCCTTGCTGCGGATGGCCCAATCGCCTCGGAAAAGCGTCTGTTCGCTTATGGGAAAGTCGCAAATCCAAATGGCGTAGGTTGGCGGGACCTCGTAACGGTGGATTTCGCGTTCGGCGCGTTGTTCTTTAGTTAGACAGGATGGAAGGTCTCCGAAATTCAGCTTGTCCCATTCGTATTTACTCTGGAGCATGAATGCAGATTGCTGTAAAAGAACTCGGTCGACAAAGTAGTCGGGCCTTGCCTTTTGCATCTCTATGTTTATGCAAATTCCTTTCGAAGTTTTGGCACGAATGTCGAGCCTGAATTGCTTTGCCGATGGAAAAATGATGTTGATTTCGGAATTCTTGATGACAACGGATTCAATCTTGTTGTCTTCATTCAGATGAAATACCCCATTCAGAAAATTGACCAATGCTTCTTCATCACTCAGAAAAGCCTTGAATGCGGCATCAAAGAGCGGATCGAGATAGGTGTGTTTCTTGATTTCTTCAATTGTTTTCTCGACCAGTTGATCGCGAGATGAGGAAATGGAAAATTCGAGCGTATTTTGTTTTTCTGACATAGTTCTCCTGCTTTATCATGTATAAATCTTGGAAGGCAAGTTTGCAGAGTTTACCCTCCATTATATTAACACGCGTTTTTTAGCCTTTTGTTCCAAGAATTCTTTGTAAAATATTTTTAGACAGGAGCGGGGCATGCGCTGACAATTGCAAATGACGCTACTTTTGTATATTCTGTTGTATGAGAAAGATTTTGTTGTTTCTAACGATATGCGTTGCGTTTGCGAATGCTCAATTCTATTACGACAAGCATGGAGAAAGTCGCGGTGCGTATAAGGACAGCTTGGACTACGCGACGCTTGTTGGGCTTGCAAAAAGATTCCATGGCCCGATTTTGGTGAAAAAGCCGGTTGAAGGCGTCAAGCCAAGAAAAAATTTGGAAAAGATTCCTGAAAATAAAATCCAAAGAACTTTTGATGTGAACCGCGATTCGTTGCACAAGGAGCTTTGGCTCGAAGTAGAAAAAAACGAAATCGTTAAAATTTGTGTTGACGCGCCTGTTGTCGCATGGGAAACTTCCTTAAAGGCGATTATATCTAGCGATTCGTGCCTGGCTTTCCAAACGCCGACGCTTGTTGGTGTTGAAACACTTAGGGTGCATTTCTATAAAGAATACATGCCTTACTACATCAACTTCTATAACGACATATATTCCTACGATATATCACTAGAAACTACTAACTATTAACTAGTAACTACTTCACAAAATTCTATCTTATCTCCCGTGAATAAGAAATACATTATCCCCGTTGTTATTTTTTCGATTTTGTTGTTGCTCCCGTTTGGCGTGCAGACGGTTGCCGATCTGCGTGGCGAAAAGCGCTTCCAGCCGTTTGACATTTTCAAGGACGTGGTTTACACTCCGATTGTGCGCGAGAAAAAGGTCGCTGCGGCTGCGGACTCGCTCGATGCCAAGTGGCGTGCGGCTCGCGAGGCGATTGCGGCTGGAGCAGAGGTCGCTGATGCATTGGAGCCTGTGACATCTTCGCTTTCGGATTTGGAAGCGGCGGTGCTTTCGGTGAATACGTATGCCGAACTTGATACGGCTGAAGCTCGTTACAAGAGCCTCAAGTTGGCAGATACGCTCCTCTCGAAGCTGGAGGACGAACCGGAATCGTTCCCGCAGGCGGATTCTTGTATCAAGTCGCTTGTGGCGGACCTTGGACATGTGTCGCTGTGGCGTGCGTTCTTGGATGTGAAGCATTACGGTGTGTGGACGAGCCGCTATTTGCGTGCTTTCGAAAATAAGATTGATGACGAGAGCGCTATTGTGTTGGCTCTGCGTCCAAAGTACCAGCTTGCAGTGTGGAACCTCTTTAGCGATCCGGGCGAGAAGGTCGTTCTCGGCGCTGCAGGCGATTGCATCGGCAAGTCGTGCGGCAGGGAAGAGGCCAAGCCTGAAGACAAGTGGCTTTTCTACCGCCAGGATGTGGAATTCCTGGTGCAGCCGTCGCCGCTGGATGTGCGCAGTGCTAAGCTAGACAATCCGGTGAAGGCGATTGAAAGGTTCCGCAACCAGCTCAAGGCGAAGGGCGTGGAACTCTTGGTGGTGATTACTCCGGGCAAGCCGAGCATCTATACCGAACGCTTGACGGGGAGCGATTCTCGAGTCGCGGGTGCTGAGAACGCTGCCGGGCTCCAGTCGCATGGCAAGAAAATATTGGATTCGCTTACTCGAGCTGGCTTTAACACGGTGGATTTATACACGCCGCTTTTGGCGGCGAAGGCTGACGAAGACAAGCTGGGTGCGCTCTACCTGAACGACGACACGCACTGGACCCCGCGCGGTGCTGAGCTAGCTGCTGCTGAAATCGCGAAGAAGGTCCGCGAAATGGTGGATGCAGGAATTGTTAAATTCCGCGGAAAGGATGATGCGCGCTATATTGCATCTGATTCCCTTGCGGACCGCATGGGCGATGTGGGCGAGATGAGCGGACTCAACAAGTTCGGTGTGTTCAAGATGCAGAAGGTGACGGGACATGTGGTTTCTCAGCAGAATATCAAGGAACGCACCGAAAAGCTCCCGGTGGATTCGACTTGTGTTGAAGCGGCAAAAAATGCTTGCAAAAAGAACGATTCTTGCTTTACGGCTCAGTCTGCACTTTGCGAACGAGACACTGTGCTTTACGACACCACAATCACTCCGTTCAAGGACGATTTCCGCAAGTCCGAAATCCTGATTCTCGGCGACAGTTTTAGCCGCATTTACCAGACTGATTCCCCCGTGAACGCCGGATGGATTGCGCACTTTGCGAAGAACATGAACCGCCCGGTCGCATCCATCGTGAGTGACGGTGGCGCCTCGACGCTTGTCCGTGAAAAGCTTGCTCGCAAGGCTAGCGTGCTCAAAGGCAAAAAACTCCTCATCTGGGAATTCGTCGAACGCGACCTCCGCTTTGGCGCCGAAGGCTGGAAGGACGTAAATTTTTAGAAGAAAGAAAAGTTGGTATTGAATGATTTATTCAACCTTGATTGTCCGTTTGTTGTTTACATCTTCAAATTATATATATTTAAAATGAGGATAGAGAATGAATTTGAGTGTCTATAATTTTGGAAAAATTAAATCAGCAGAAATTGATTTAAAAGGCTTAACTGTTATTGCTGGTTTGAATGATACAGGGAAAAGTACCATTGGAAAAATTTTATATGGCATCTTTAATTCTGTAAAAAATATCGATAGAGCTATAACAAAAGCTAAAAAACGTGCTCTTCAAAAAGCAATTTGGGAAAGTCTTCTAAATGATCCTGAAGGCTCTATTCGATATAGACTGGAACGAAGCATTTATAGTTTTGCGGATGATTGGTATTCTGTTAAAGAAAATAAAGTGGATTTTGATGCTCTATTTGAATATTTAAAAAAGAAGGAATCTAATTACAAATTTGTTTTGAGTGAAAATATTAAAACACGAATACAGAAATCTGTTAATGACATATTGTCAATTTCTAATGAACAATTTGGTAAGTCTATAGTAACGGAACAATTTCGTGATATTTTCAATGGTCAAATAAATGATGTTCGAAAAAATGATTTAGATGCGCAAATACATTTAAAAATTAAACAGAAAAATTTGGATTTTACTTTTAGAAAAAACGAATTAGAGTCTTTTAATAAGGAAATTTCTTTAATAAATTCTGCTACGTATATTGAAAATCCATCTGTATTAGATAGTTTAAACGATTCTATTTATGGATCGTCTTTGCTGGAAAATTTAACAGAAAAAATAAACAATACGTATTATGACGATGATGATGACGAAGATGTTGTTTCTGAAAGTGTTGAAGATCGGGTTTTGTCTAAACAGCTTGCTTTGAAAAAAATTGAACAGATAACGGCTGAATTAAATGGTATTGTTCCAGGGAATATTGATTACTCCGATGGTGAGTATGTGTATAAAGAAGAAGGTGGACAGCCTTTGAATGTTAGCTCGCTATCTACAGGTTTTAAGTCCTTCGCTTTGGTCAAACAGCTGTTGTTGAATCAACAATTGCGTGAACGAGACGTTTTGATTCTTGATGAACCTGAAGTTCATTTGCACCCTGCGTGGCAGCTGAAATATGCTGAGATAATTGTACTTTTGCAGAAAATTTGTAATTTAACTGTTGTTGTTACAACTCATAGTTCTCATTTCTTGGAAGCTTTGGATTTATATTCAAAAATTCATAAAACAAATGGATCTTGCTCGTATTATTTTGCTTCGTTAGACCAATCTCAAAGAAGTGTTTTTGAAAATATTGCAGGAAATTTAGATGTGATTTATCGTAGTCTTGTTGAACCAAATTTTCTTATAGATAAAATAAAAGAAGAAAAAGGCATTGAATAATGAGCAAATATCAAGATTTTTTGCAATTGTTAAAGTCTTATTGCGCAAAAAAGAATTGTCCTACCGATATTGAAACTACTCTGAGAGATGCGTCTCTTAATGATACTGATCTTTCTAATCCAAAGTATATTACGCTGGCTCAAAATTTAAATGCTATTTCAATGGATTCGATTGCTCAGAATGTAGTGCGAAAAATTTATTTTGCGGGTTCTACGAAAAATAGCGATTCTCCGGCATCTGTTGATGCTTTTTTAATTGATGCGAGTGGGAAATGGTATTTTATCGAATATAAAAACCAAAAACTAGCTAAGACTAAAGAAAAATGTATCGAAAAATCGTATTCTAATGTCTTTTGGCTGTTGAAAATTCTCGAAGAAATGAAAGAAGAGGGACTTTTTTTATTTGAAAAATATAGCTCATGTTCATCTGGGATAAATCCGTTTGATTTTGTAAAAGAACATTGTCACTTTGTTTTAGTGGCTTGGGATAATGGCGAAGATATACAATATCTTGCGAAAATGAGGGAAGCAAAAAAAGCTAATCTTCCACTTCCAGACTCGTTTACTTTTTTAAAAAAGCTTGAATCGTATATTTTTAAATCTGCGCAAGCATATACAGAGAACGAGTTTAATCAAAATTTTATACAAAGTTTTCAATATTGAAATTTATTTGAATAATGAGTTTATTTGATTTGTTATGCTGTATGTTGACAAAGTGCATCGAATAACCCTTAACCCCTAAACCCTAAAACCTAACACCTAATACCAATGCCAAGACATGGAACCCCGACGCCGGGACAGGCGATCCTCGAAGGAATTGAATGGCTCAAGATTGATAAGCCTGAATTTGCCCGCAGGGTGGGCGTTTCTGTAGAAATGCTTGACCAGCTGATTGCGGGTGAGATCAGCATCTCGACCGAGATGGCGAACGCTCTTGAATCGGTGACGGGAAGCCCCGCCGCTTACTGGAAAATGCTTGAACGCAAAAGCCGCGCATCTCGATAACGATGATGTATAGCCTCTATCGTGCGTGAATTCTAGAATGACGAATGCCGAGAACAACCTCTTTCGTCTCTCGTCTTTCGTCTTTCGTCTCTCGTCTTTCGTCTGAGCTCGCAATATATACCTTGTAGATTTATTATACTTGCGATATGAATATTAAAGATGCCGTTTCTTTCATGTGTGACCTCGCCAAGGGCGAAGCCGAACAGTTCGATGTTATCGCTTCTAACACCCATTCCGAAGGCTTGTCCGTCTTCCAGGGGCAGGTCCAGAGCACAGAAATCTCGGATTCCGTAGGTCTCGGGGTCCGCGTCATCAAGGACGGTCGTCCGGGTTACGCTCATACGGAACGCCTCACCGACGAAGCCTTGCGCCAGACGCTCAAGGACGCTCTTTGCCACACGCAGTGGACCGAAAAAATCGACATAACGCTCCCGCAGGCGGTGGAACTCCCGAAGGGCGAACCGAACTACAACCCGGCGCTCGAATCGCTCGACCTTGCAACGGTGAAGGACTTCTGCATCGAGCTTGAAAAGGCGACTTTTGCAAAGTCCAAGGAAATCGAGAATATCCCGTACCTCGGTGGCGATATTGAAAAGGATTATTCCATCGTCGCAAACAACACGGGACTTTTCTACGAAGCTCGTTCGAACTGCGCTTCTGCGGGTGCCGGTGCAGTCGCAAGCCGGGGTGGCATCAAGAAGCTTGGCAACTTTGTCAAGAACGGCCGCAACTGGAACGATTTTTCTGTTGAAGAAATCGCAAGCAAGACCGCCGAATATGCGACGGAGCTCTTTGGCGCTAAAAAAATCGAAAGCGGCAAGATTCCGGTGATCCTCTCGGAACGCGTCTCGTCTCGCTTCATTGGCATGTACACTCGTCCGTTCTATGCGGGAGCCATGCAGAAGGGACAGTCCCGCCTCGATGGCAAGGAAGGCGAAAAGATCGCAAGTGATGTGTTCTCGATGTGGAACGATCCGACCGGCGAAATGTTCGAACACAAGAGCTATTTTGATTCCGAAGGCTGCCTCACCAAGCGCGTGAAGGTTATCGAAAATGGCGTTTTCAATTCTGCACTTTACAACCTCGAAACGGCTGCAAAGGCAGGGCGCGAAACGACCGGCAATGGTGACCGTGGCTTTGGCAGCAAAATGTCCACGAGCTTCTACAACTTGCTCGTGCCGCCCGGAAGCATGACCACGATGGAACTCCTCAAGCTCTTCCCGAAGTGCCTGCTTATTGTGCGCCTGGAAGGCAATTCCGGTTGCAGTTCCGTGAGTGGTGAACTCAGCATCGGAGCACACGGCTTCTGGTGCGAGAACGGCATCATCCAGCATCCGGTGGATGGCGTTACCCTCAGCGGTAATTTCTTCGACATTCTCAAGAACATTGTGGCGGTCGGTAACGAATACCGCGACCCGTTTGCAAGTTACAAGGTGCCCGCTCTCGCGGTAAGCGAACTCAGCGTGAGCGCTTAAAACAAAAATGCTGCAAGGCCGAGAATCCGGAGGTGGCCAAATTCAGGTCCTTGCAGCACTATGTTTGAGGTGTTAATCTTTTTTACGCTTGAAGGCTTAGCTCGTCTGGGATGACAAACGAGGCTTGCTGTCTTTGGGCTTGCCGTTAAGTCTTGCCGCCTGCGGTTTATCGATTATTTCGATAATTTTGTCTATTATCGTCATTTTGGTCCTGCACTCCGTGAAAAGCATAGACCAAAGATATATTCCCCATGGGTTATATTGCAATAGCCCATTTGGGTAGTTTTATGGGTTATTTTTGCAAAAAAAGGTTCTGGAGGTTGTCCATGAACAGCTTTTGTATTTGCGGATTGACCCCTTTCAGGATTTGTTCGAGGTACGGCTTATCAAAATCCGGGTGTTGCTCGTAGAGTTCCTTGATTTGAACTTCGCTTTCGACCTTTTTACCCAGTTTATTGTTGCAGAAAATGATAAACAGGCGCAAAACGGTCGCTTTGGGGGTGTAAAGCAAAATCTGGTTTGCAAGGTTGATGCATTCCTCGTACTTGCCCTGTAAAAGCAGGATGAACGCTTTGCCTTGCTTGATGGAGGCTTGTGCCGCAGTTGCTGGAATCAGGCGCTCGCATTCGTTGATGAGGTTCAACGCGTTTTCGTTCTGGCCAATCAGCATGTAAATCTGGATAAGGATGGTACGTGCGATGATCGTCTGCGGGTTTGCCTCGATGACCTGCTTGAAATAAGCAATTGCTTCGCTCTTGTTGCCGATAACGATGTTGTAGAACGCCACGACCATCTGGGAATAGATGGAGTAGGGGGCGTTGAACATGGTCTTGCGGGCGAGCTCGGCGAGCTGCTTTGTGTAGGCGGCGGAATTGCCCCAGTTGTCAAGAATCGCAACGTAGTAGACCAGCGCGAGCGTGTATGCCGCCTGTTCGCTGTAGATTTCGCCAGTGGCAAGAGGCGTGAGCATGTCCTTGCAGTAGTTGAATGTTTCCTTGCTGCGGTTTTCGAACTTGATGTTGCAATGCGCGGTCGCGTACCACCAATAGGGAATGGGACTTTGGGGAGTATACTTTATATTGGCCGTCGCAAGCACGATGTGTCGGAACAAAAGCATTGCCGCTTTCTGGGCAATCTCTAGAATGTTGTCTGAGCTGATCTTGACAGAGGTTGTCCAAAGTATTTCGTGTGTCGAGCCAATTCTGATAGATAAGAATAAAGTTTCGTCTTTGTCTTCGGCGGCGGAAACATCAATGGAAAATGCGGGTTCTACGGTTGCCTCGGCCGTGTCTGAAATGCGAAAAATATGGTACTGATGGAGCGATTCTACGAGCGCGTAGTAAAGCCCGTTGGCTTTTGGAAACGCAGAAATGTCGTTTTTCTTGAGAAAAATGATGTTGAGGTCTTTTTTGATATCGTCGCTAAAATTTTTTTCGTCGGCTTTTATAGAAGCGGCCTCAGTTCTATTTGTAACTTCGAGAATTTTATAGATGTTGGCGAGGTGCGCTTTGACGGTATTCGCCGAAATATTCAAAGTCTTACAAATTTCGTTATTGGTGAGTCCCTTGCGTAGTAGAGACAATATCTCTTTTTGGCGGGCTGTTAACTCAGACTGCTTATTTTGCTCAAACATGGTTATAATTTAATAAATGTGGGTTCTATTATTATGGAGCATGCTGTAATTAATGTGTTATTTTTATTACAAAATGGTAAAGATGGCGCTTTAGGCTTAAAAAACGCGTTTTTGAGCCTTTTTGGGCGGTTTTCGCTCCAAATTGTATTATAGGGCTGTATCATAACATGATACGTATAGTATTTAGTATACTTTTTGGCTTTTTATGAGGCCTGTTTTGCCTTTGAATATGTTCTTTTTACAGCTGTTCGAAAACTTTTATTTACTTGAATTTGTCTTTTTTGTGAAAAATGTTGTTCTAAACTTCGTTTTGTGATAAATTTCTTCTAGCTTGTCTGCTCGATTACAATATTTTGTCTTTAAAAACAACTGAAATTTAGAAAAATAAATTTTACAATTTGCAAAACGCTGTACTTATAATTATATTGCGGCGTTAGGTGTATGTGATGCAAATAAACTTATAATACAAATGGGGAAATTTGTATAAAATGTAAGGGATGCAAAAAATGTTTGAGGTGTTGAATAAAATACCAAAGAAGCATGCTCTTGGTAGTTTTGGATTGTATCATAAAGTCGGCATGCGACAATCTCTTAGGCCCCCAAAGGAGGTTGTTTAGTGGAATACGCAAGAATTGTAGATGTATCGCTTTGTCACGAATATTATAATGGGAGTTCTTGTGGCTTTAAGGTTCTCGCTTCTCCCGAGACCGCTGAAATCTTAAAAAGGGAAGAAGCCTTGTGCCGCATATACGACGGAAAAGTTCGTATAATGGCACCTGCAGCTGCTTTTTCGCAAGAGACGACGCTTTTCTTTTACGTCAAGGCCTCCATTGCCGAAGTCTGGAACGTGACGAACTTCGATTGCATTGCGCATGACGAGTTTCCGGTAGCCGTGGTTTCTGGAAATGGAACGTGTTTTGAAGGGCGCAAGAAGGATTCCATGCCCGAATTGCAACGAATGTTTGGCGTTATTTTTGCACTCGAACTCCATTTGACTCCCCGCAAAATGCTGACCTGCACCGTGAAAGTTCCAACAAAGAAATTGAGGTGGTGTTACTGCGTCTCGGGCAGTTTTGCTGAACGTGACTTGCAAATAAACGATTCGCTGAATGGCGAACATCCTGTACAGTTTGATTGCGTGGAAAAAACGCCACGAGTCTCGCTTTACGTGTCGCGAACGGAAATCCCGATTGTAAGCGGGGCGCCTCCACGATTCCAGTTGCTCGATTCTGCAACATCGAAAGTTCTTGTGAAAAGCCTCCCAAATGCAAGTGCCAAATCGATTGCCAAGGCAAGTCTCGATGATGGCTCAAGGGCTATCGTCGCCGAATGCTTCGTGAACCCGTGATTTTTAGACTAAATTCAAATTATTTTACTTTCATCTTGCAAATAAAATCGTATCTTTTACTTCGTGTGCACAATAGCGTTGCACCGTGAAGGAGTTTATGGCTAACTTAAAAATGTATATCGACAAGGTAAAAAGTCGAACCTATTTGCAAAAAGAAAGAAATTCCATTACCGTGGACGATGTCACGATCGACTTCCCGCTCGTGTTTGATGGCAACGGCAAGATGTATTTCTTTAAGCTTGACCGTTACGTGTACGTCAAGGGAACGCGCTACACCAAGGCCGATGGCAAGACCCGCGACTTTTTGATGACCTGCCTGTTCAAGCGTGGCTTTATGTCCGATGGCGCTTCGGCTCCGTCTTTTGCCCAGTTTGTTGTCCCGGATATCAAGGCCGGTAACGATGTCTACAACTCGGCTCCGTTTATCCACGACGGCTTGTACATGTGCAGGGGCACCATCGAAGGTGCTGACCTCACTCGCGAAGAATGCGACGATGTTCTCCGCGGCATCTGGCGTATCGCAGGCATGAGCCGCTTGGTTGCAGGTGCGGCTGACCTTGGCATCTACATTTTTGCGGGGGCCTCGGACCATTGGGGCAACGATTCCAACAATTGCAAACATTTGTTCAAGGCCAAGTTCGAATACCGCTAATCATCTTCGTCTTTTTGAACGAATGTGATTGTCATGCCTGTCTTGACGTTGTGTCATGCCCGCCTCCGAGCGGGCATCTCCTTTTATATGATGTTTTTTATTGCAAGCTCGTGATAGTGGCCTGTTTTTTATTTATTTTATGTAAGTAAAAAGGAAGAATTTGGGTATGAGAAAGTATGTTTTGAAATTGAAACTGAGCCTGAAACAAAAGTGGGGCTCTGTTAAGGAATTTTTCTCGCGGTCGAGGAACATCCTCTTGTTGATGCTTGTGGGCCTGCTCCTGAACGTTATTCCCGCTAAACTTGCGATTTTCTTTGGAATACCACTCTTCTTGGACAGCCTGGGGACCGTGCTAACGGCAATGCTCGGCGGTTACCTGCCTGCAGTCATCGTCGGCTTTGGCGTGAATGCCATCAACGGAATTGCAGAGCCGGTCGCGATGTATTACGGCGTCCTGAGCGTCTTGATTGCGACATTAGCGACTTTCCTTTTCCGCCGCGGGTTCTTCCATAGCATCTGGAAACTGCTCATTGTCATCTTGCTGTTTGCGTTGATAGGCGGAGGCATTGGCTCTATCTTTACTTACGCTTTGTACGGGTTTAATTTTGGCGAAGGCATCTCTGCGCCGTTCGCGATTGCGTTCTATGACGTTCTGCACTGGAATCGTTTTAACGCTCAGCTCGTTGCAGATATCGTGATTGATATTTTTGACAAAAGTGTTATCGTTCTTTTGTCTGCGCTTATTTACAGGTTTATTCCGCGTAATATCAAGGACGAGCTGAAAGATGTCCAGTTTTTCCAGCACAAGAATGCGGATAAGGGATTTAATTCGGACAAAAAGTCTATCCGCCATTCCTTGCTGAACAAGGTTGTGATCATGGTGATTGTCGCCGAAGTCCTTTTGGGTGGACTTGCGAGCATGATTGGCTTTTTCTTGTACCGTGACAACTGCATCAATAATTTTGTCAGTATTGCAAGGGGGGTGACCGAGGCTGCCTCTATTGCAATCGATGCCGAAAAGGTGGATGATTACCTGGCTCGGGGTTACGAGGTCGAAGGCTACCAGCGCACGCGCGAAGTTCTTTCAGGCATTCGAGAAAGTTTCTCGCAGACAAAGTATATATATGTGTACAAAATTTTGCCTGATGGCTGCCATGTGGTTTTTGACCTCGATACCGAAGGCGTGCCGGCTAACGCACCGGGCGAAGTCTTTGACGTTGAACCTTCGTTTAAAGAATATCTGCCGAAGCTTTTGAACGGCGAGGAAGTTGAACCCATTATTTCGGATGACCAGTTTGGCTGGCTCCTCACGGTGTATAGGCCCCTCAAAAATGCCGCCGGGAAGACGGTTGCTTACGTGGGCGCGGACATTTCCATGGAATCCATCATCCGCGACGAGGCGATGTTCTTTATCAAGCTCCTTTCGCTGTTCTTTGGGCTTTCGCTAATTATCATGATGGTGATTATCGAAGTGATGAAGCGTGGCTTTGTTGCGCCCGTGAACAAGATGTCTTATGCAGCCATGAAAATTTCCGGTGCCACGATGCGTGCTAACTATGCGCTGGACATGGGTGCAAATTTGGACTTGTCCAATATGCGCAAGGCCGTGAATGATGTGGCAAGCCTCGGGATCAATGCTAAAGATGAAATTGGGCATTTGTACGAATCTCTCTACACGATGGCAGAAACGGCTTTTGGTCTAATCAAAAACGTGCATGAACAGAGCGAGAACATTCAAGAACAAAACAAACGTATTCAGCGAATGCAAGAAGTCCTCATTATGGAATTCGCCGAGATGGTTGAAGCCCGCGACAAGAATACGGGTGACCATATTAAAAAGACGGCCGAATATGTGGAAGCTATCGCGCAAGAGCTTAAGGCCGAAGGCCAATTTAAGGACAAACTTACGGATGGCTATGTCCGCAAGCTTAAGCAGGCAGCGCCGCTCCACGATATCGGTAAGATTGCGGTCTCTGACTTGATTTTGAATAAGAACGGCAAATTGACTGACGAAGAATTCGCTATCATGAAGAGCCATACGACCGAAGGCGGCAAAATTCTCCAGAAAATCGTCGATGATGGCAAGGGCGCTTTTGATGCCGATTACTTGACGGAATCTATCGAAATGGCGAGCTTCCACCACGAAAAGTGGGATGGCACCGGTTACCCGAACCACCTCAAAGGCGAGGAAATTCCGCTCTCCGCGCGAATCATGGCCGTTGCAGACGTGTTCGACGCCCTCATCGCCGAACGCGTGTACAAGAAGGGATTCCCGTACGAAAAGGCTATGGCAATAATCACCGAAGGGGCTGGCAAACACTTTGACCCCGTCATTGTCGAAGCGTTTACGCACATTTCCAAGAGCCTGTACGATGCCCGCACGCAAATCAAGCCCGACGAAACCCCGTCAGAATCCGCACCTGTGAAACTGTAGATCCGAGGCGTTATCCCGACTGAAGCATTGTCATCCCGGCCTTGTGCCGGGATCAACTTGCACATTCTTGTTATTCTGAAATTTTTTTGCGTTATCCTGAAAGCTTTTTTTTCGCGTCATCCTGAAAGGCGAAGCCTTGAAGGATCCTGTGAACTCTTGAAAAAAAAAACACCGATTTGTAATCGGTGGGTGTTAGTTTGTATTTGGTGGCTTGTATGGTTTCTATGAATGAATTCTTTTGTTTGAAGTAAATGTTTTAGAAAAATGTTATAAATGCAATTTTTTATTTACGATATTCTGCCTTTTTATTTTTCTAGTAATTTGTTTTTAAACAGAATCTGTTGAATTGTTTTACAAATGAATTGAATAGAACACATTTAAGGAGAATCTATATGGCTACAACAGAAGAAAAAGATGATGGCTTTTGCTCGGCGATCAACCCATTTGCTTTGGCGGAAGCTGTATCCGGAAAAACAATTAATTGGAACAAAGAAAAAGATCCTGATAAAAAATTGGCTGAAATTTTAGGAATTAAGAATCCTAAGGCCATCTTTGATGCAGATAGTCCTTTTTTGTTTCCGATGAAATTGAAATATGATGCTGAAACGGAAAAAGTGACTGCAGTTTCAGCGGCTAAGGATGTTGAACGCCTAAAAAGCTTTTATAAAAAGAATGCTGTAGTAGTCAAAAAAACGCTTAAGAGCAAAAATGTGAAGCAAACCAGGACTGTGCAGACTGATTTGACTTTGTCAAAAGTTAGCTCGGTGTTGTTCCCTAATTTGGATACCTCTAAAACCAAATCATCTAATGTTCAGACAAAGTGGATGGTGAAGGGCGATTTTATTGTCAATACAATGATTGGTGAAGAAGTGCAGCAGGGAACTTTGGGCGATTGCTATTTCTTGGCGGCTTTAGCTTCTGTTCAGTGGTCTAGACCGGAAATGCTTAATTATAAAAAATTGAGTAATGGAAATTATAAATTCTGTTTTTGGAATAAACATTTAGGAGAGGAGTGGGTTACTGTTTCTCAGAGTGTTGAAGTTCGTAAATCGGATAGTGCGTGGTTGTATGGTCGTTCTAATACATATAACGAAACATGGCCTGCTTTGTGGGAGAAAGCTTTTGCCAAATGGATGACGGGAACGACTTCTGATCATCCCAATATGCAGAAAATCGCGGGGGGTAAGGGAGATGTGGCCCTGCGTCGTCTTACTGGTTATAGGTTTGATGACTATTATTGCAGTTCAAGTAATTCTAATAAAATTTGGAGAATGCTTGAACTTAGAACGAATTCTTCTGGTAAGACGATATACCCAGTGGCGGTGAATACTTCTGGTAGAAATAGAAGAGATACTATTGGTACGATTCCTCATCATGTGTATTCTGTTTTGGGGATAGAAAAGTATAATGGGGTTAAGTATATCATTGTTCGTAATCCCTGGGCTTCTGATCCTGTGAAAAAATATTGCCGGAGTGGTTCTTGGAATGGCTTGAAACTGAATGATAATGGTATTTTTTCAATGAAGTTTGATAAATTCCTTGAATACTTCTTGTATATTTATTTTGTCTAAAGTGCAGCTTTGTTAACCTTTTTATTTGTTGATAAGACATTCATCGCCAATAATTTGGTGGTGAATGTTTTTTTTTGATTTTAAATGAAAAAGAAGATGTTATATAATTTATTTGCGAAAATGTATGCTTGAAAAGTAAATATTACATTTGTTTGTAAATATAAATAAATTTATGAATATTTGTGGTAGTTTTTTATATTCTTTTGGTAACCATAATTTGTTATTTAACAATAACGTTAAAATAATATCAGGAGATATATAAATGGCTACAACAAAAAAGACTGCTTTTTCATCAAAAACATCGCGTGTAACAGAACGTGTAAAGTCTGCAAAAACTAAAGGATTTACCGTTGCGGGACGAACCACAGGAACTTTAAAAAGTGAACCTTTTCAGATTGTTTCAGCTGAAAATATCTCGAGACTTGATTTGTCTAAAGAATTGTCTAGAGATGATTTAATCAATACAATTAAGAACATAGCAGATAGGCATATTGATGAATCCAAAGAAGTGATTCTACAAAATGCTCTAGAACATGCTGTGATTGATATGTCTACTATTGTGGACAAATCTCCTAAACTTTCTTTAGAAATTAGCCCTGCTGGTGGCATTTTATGTAAAATAAGCTATGACCTTAAATTTTTTTCATATAGGCTCGAACGTAAAATAAATAAGCCAAGAGTTGTTGGATCTTTAAGTAAAAATGAATTGTCTAAAAAAGTTTTTGGATTATGGGCTACTATTGCGTCGTCCTCAACTATTGGCTACGCAGCGGTTCTTGATTCATCTGTGGAAGAAGGCTACAGTTATGATTACCGTGTGACAATTAATTCTTTGGATCCTATTACTCAGTCAATTACCTATAAAAAATTAAGTATTCAGGTTGTAAAATTTGGAGCAAAACCTGATTCGAATAAGAAAAAAATTGTGTTGACTGTTGATGTGAAAAATGCATCTACAATAAAAGTCGTTCGAAGTGATAATGGCAAGGAGCTATTAAGCCCTTATGAGGACACAAATGTAGAGTTGAATAAAAAATATGAATATGTTTTGACCGCTTCTAACAATTGGGATACTGTAAAAGCGACAGCTGTGGCCGAATGTAAGAATTTGAAACCGTCTGTAGGGAAAATTACTTATGAGATGGATCCTATAGAACGTGGTGTTACATTACGTTGGCCATCGATATCAAATGGCTCTGTATCTGTTGTTGAACGTAAATTGTCTACAAATAGTTCTTGGACTGTAATTTGCAATAATCCAATTGGATGTAGTTATAAGGATATTGACGAGTCTGATAATGATAAAGTCCTTAAGAAGGGCGCTTCTTATGATTATCGCGTAAAGTACGCCAATGAATGGGGCTATACGTATTCTGCAATTGTTACTGTAAAGATGACAAATGATGTTCCTCAAATGCCTCGAATGCTTGATCCAGGGAGATTCTGTACGATTCAATGGACTCGTTCGAATAATGTTAAATCTTATGAAGTAAAAAGATTTGATAATTCAAATGATAAAGACTTTAATAAAATTGATCAGGATACAATTGCATGTGACAGAAGCTGGTCTTCGTTAAAAAGTAATGAAAATTATGTGAAAGATGATAAAATAAAAAGTGGTGTTCCGTATCTGTATAAAATTGTTGCTAAAAATGGATGGGGTAAATCGAATGCCCGTTATCAAGATGTTTATATAGCGAATGAATTTCCGGGTAAAATATTTAACGATGCTTATTCGTATAAAGATCAGGTCTATGCAATTGCTCGTCAGCCGGGGAAAAACTGGACTAGAGATTTCCAGGGGATAACGACTGATGGACAATGGTGGTATATAACAAATGGCGTTTCTAGAACTGGGGAATATACCCGTTTAACGAAGGGGCATATTAATAGATCTTTAGATAGAAGCATTAGTAATGATTATTCGACAACAGGTATCCATTTTGGTGATCTTGATTGTTATGGAAATTATTTGTTTATATCTGTTGATGAAACTAAACATCCTGAAATTTGGATTTTTGATAAGGCAAAACCGAAACTTATTTGTAAATGCCAGTTGCAAAAAGCTGATGGAACTTATTTTAGCTCGCTTGGATGGTGTGCCGTAAATCCTTGTGATGGCCGCCTGTATACATCGGAAAGTTATATCACATCAGATTCTCCTGTTTATTCTTACAAGATAGAATGGAATAACATTGGGACTTCTAAAGAAATATTCCTCAAAAATAGCGAACGCAAAATCTATTTATTTGACCAATATGGTTCACCGTGTAAAAAAGAAGCTATGCAGGGCGGATGCTTCGATTACTATAACAATCTTTATTTAACCAGTGGCTATGGTAAAAAAGACAGTGAAGGCGTTCATGTATTTAAATTAGTTCGAGATGACTCTACATATCTTAACGATGCGTTGAATCGAGTTTCAGGTGATGCCGCAAAGTCTCAAGTTTATGAAGCCTATAAATCGAATAGCTTGGATTTGCCTTTTGATTGTGTTAAGGCCGTGCTTATAGCTCGTTCTTCGCAGAGCGGTACTTTTAAGTATAAATTTGATAGCAGTGGAACCTATCGTGATGAACCTGAAGGCTTGACATATTTTGATTTCGCAAATAATGCAATCGCGCCTTATCATGATACTATGAAGGATACTTCTCTTCACATTGGTTTGTTAGATAATGCTGTTAGCTTGGTAGATAGCGTTTATATGAAGAGCTATTACCATAGATATCGTGAAACGGAACTGAAAAATATTTATTATGATCCGTCTAACCTAAAGGTTAGTGGGTGTGATATTCTTGATAATAAAATTCTTGTAAAACGCTTTAATACACAGGCTGCAGCCAAAAACGCGTTAAATATATTAAAGAACTTTAAAAAGATTAGCACGATTGGTTGGTTGTTGACATCTTCGCCGAATCATAATTACGAATTTAGTGCGATTGAAAGTAGTAGCGTCATGTCTAAAACGGGTTGCAATACTATAAGCTATACAGGGTCGAAAGCTACTTATGTTCAGGAAAAGGAACGTTGGGTTGTAAAGTTGAATCCTTCGGCAAGTATAGTTTATCGTTTCTATGCTCATAACCAAGCTGATGCTAAAAGAATTTACGATATTGTGAAAAAATACAATAAGGTTTGCATTATCGGTGTTGGCGCTGATTCTGACGGTCGAATCCGCAGCACAAATAACTTGATTTGGCTAGAAAAGTAAATCTTTTAAGCGTGTATAATTTGAATCCCGAGAGCATGATTGCTTTCGGGATTTCTTTATATCGACATTCGGCTATTTGGCTAATTCCGCTTGATGAATCTTTAAAATATTACTATATTCACACCCGCTTACTCGCCTGGTTAGTTCAGATGGATAGAACGAGTCCCTCCTAAGGATTAAACTCGCGTTCGACTCGCGAACCGGGTATAGCAAAAGGGTCGCTTTGTGCGGCCCTTTTCTATTGCGTCAAAAATCGCGGCATTTGTGAATTGCGGCAGTGTAAATCGCGCGCCTTACACGAGTTCCCCGCGGATGACTTCGACGGAGTCGCCAACGAGACTTACGACGTTGGTCGGGTTGATTTCGATGTTGCCGCAGTCGACCATCATGTCGACGGAGTGCTGGAACGTTTTCCAGAGTTCGTCGGTTTCGTAGATGTCTTCGTCGCTGAGCTTGGCGGCAGTGCTCAAGATGGGCTTGTCAAAGTGCTGGAAGAGTTCCTTGAAAAACGGGTGCGTCGGGATGCGAATGCCGATTTCCGGGCGCTTCACGTCGAGCTTGCGCGCAATGTGCGGGTCGGCGGGGAGGATGAACGTGTACGGACCGGGCACGCGCTGCTTGATGATGTTGAACGCGAAGTTGCTCACGTGGGCGTAGCCGGTGGCAAAGCGAATGTCTGGGACGATGAGCGCCATGAAGAATTTTTTCATGGGCTTCTTGAGGGCGTAAAGCTTGTGGATGGCCTTGGAAGATTCGGCGTTGCAGCCGATGGCGTAGCCGGATTCAGTAGGGTAGAGGACTAGTCCGTCGTCTTCGAGGATCTTGGCGGCCTGCTTCACGATGCGGGTCTGCGGATTTTCTGGATGTACTTCGAGTCGCATATTATTCTTTATCTGTATTTTCGCTTTTTGAGGGAATAATATACAAAAAAAGTCGGGAAAAAGCTGTGACGAAAATCGCGTTAATCGCGATGATGCTATCGTTAAATCCTCGGGAGGACTTCGCTTGCTTCGAAGGCGTTTTTAAAGTGCGCGAACTGGAGCGGCTCCTGGTAGGCGCGGATGCTCAGAACGTCGAAACGGCACGGCGTGTCGAACCCTTTGGGCGCGATTGTTTTTTGCGTTGCCAAAAAGTGGCAAGCGGTTTGCCAAATCTTCTTTTGCTTGAGACCGTTTACGCGGGCTGCGGGGTTGCCTTCTTGGTTGTTCCAAACAGACTTGACTTCGACGAAAACGAGCGTCCCGTTATCGCGGGCGACAATGTCGAGCTCTCCGCCGTGGTAGGCGTAATTACGCGAGACTACTTGATAGCCTTCGCGCATCAAGAATGCCACCGCCTGCGTCTCGATAAAATTTCCTTTAGCGCGGTTGCATGTTCTTTGCACAATCTTTTTTTGCATTATCCCCTCTCGTCTTTCGTCTGTAGGCTCACTGAGCCGTTCTCTCGTCTCTATTTCACTTCCATTCCGAGCAATCTAATCTCGGAAATAGCGTAGTCGTCGTTGTCGGCTTCGTGCACATCTTCGAGGTAGAACCTGAGCTCCGTTGTTTCAACCGCCTGGATGTTCGGGTACTGCATCCCCTTGATGTTCTCAAGCTTGATACGTTGCTTGAACCCGTCCTTCGTCTCGATGGTGAGCGTGCGCGGCTTCTTGAAAATGCGGAAGCGGTCGCCGAATGCGTCATCCACGGACTTCTGGTAGCCAACGGCAATGCCGATGTTTGTGATGAGCGTGTTCTGGTCGAAGTACATGGCGAGCACCGGGTTCAGTGGCTTGAGCGGCATCTTGTTGAGCCATGCCGTGGTAAGGTCGCCGTCGGTCAAGTTCTCGATCGGGTAGCCCTTTTTCATTTCGGGCTCGATCGCTCTCGTTTCGTAGTTTGCGATGACCTCGTTCCACTCGATTTCGTGCAACATATTCTGCGGCTTGTGCGTGAACATGAGCAGCATGAGCAAAATCACGATAAGCGGGAACAGTACCGAGAATGCCACTAACATGAGCTTGTGCGGAGTGAGGTTGCTTCCGAATCGCTTGGCTGCTTCTGCAATGGAAGGCACGCTGCGGTGGCTGCCGGTCTTGCGTCCGACGGAAGAATTCTGGTAAGGCGTGTCGTGCTGCGGGAACACCTGGTCGCATTCGTCCAAGAATTCCTGCATGTCGTGGAAGCGCTCGTTCAGCTTTTTCTTGAGGCACTTGAGGATCAGCGCCGAAAGTCCGTCTGGGATATCTTCGCGGAAAAGTTCCGGAGCCGGAGGCGGTTCCTGCACGTGCTTGAGCGCAATTTCCACAGGGCGGCTGCCTTCGAACGGCAAACGTCCGCAAGTCATTTCGTAAAGGATCACGCCCATGCTGTAAATGTCGGACTGGAGCGTGACCTCGTCACCGTGGCACTGTTCGGGCGACATGTATTCGGGCGTACCCATCGTCATGCCGGTGCGGGTGAGGCGTTCCTTTTCCATCTCCTGGATGTACGAAATGCCAAAGTCCATGATGTAGACGCGGTTGTCGCGCGTGAGCATGATGTTCGAGGGCTTCACGTCGCGGTGGACGATGCCCTTGCTGTGCGCATAAAGTAAACCGCGTGCAATTTGTTTGATGATGACTTCAATCGCTTCGAACGAAAGCTTGCTCTTGTTCTGCAAAATTTCGGCAAGTGAAATACCTTGCACGTAAGTCATCGAGATAAAAAGCTGGTTCTCTTGCTGTCCAAAGTCGAACACGTGAACAATGTTCTGGTGGTCGAGTTCCTTCATGGCCTGCGCTTCGAGATAGAAACGCTTGATAGCTTCGACATCGGAGGTGGAGTCGAGAATCTTGAAGGCTACTTCGCGGTTTAGCCTTTTATCGAGAGCCTTGTAGACATAGCCCATTCCACCTTTGCCGAGCGTTCCCAATAGTTCGTAGTTTTCGTTAAAGGGGTACGGAAAATTTAGCGGTTGTTCTGGACGTATCATCTTGGCTTCTTTAATTTGTGTAGTAAAATTGCAGTTACAATATAGAAACTAAGCGCGATGGCGATGGCGAAAATCGCGTTGAAAATGTCGTCTTTTCGTTCTAGCAAAATGTTGAGGAGCGAAGCTTGGTTGTAGCGCGACCAGATGACGCTCGAAAGCGCGCGGCCAATGGGCTGCATTTGGTCAAGCGGCACGAGGGCTCCGGCGAGGGCGACCTGCGGGATGATGAGGAGCGGCAAGAAGGCATTTGCCTGGCTCGTGTTCTTGGCGAGCGTACTCGTGAAAAGCCCGACGGTGGTTGCGGGGACGGCGATGCAGGCGAAAACGCAGGCGATAAGCGCTAGGTGGGGGGTGGGGCTAATGCGACTACTGATAAACGCATATACAATGGCGGTCTGCATCATCGTGAAAATGATGGGGAGCGTGCATTTTGCAGTCAGCGTCGAAAGTGCCGATACGCCTCGGCGGAACTTGTCGCGGAGAATGTCTTTCTCCTGCACGATTTCACGGATAGAAAGCGAGAGTGCAAACCAGTTCGCACAAAGGATAATCGCGAAGGCAACGGTCCATAGAGAACTTTGGTCAGAGAATATTTGCGAGAGCAAAAATCCTATAATCGCGGGTTGCACAAAAAGTGCTGCAATGCGGCCTTTGTCGCGGAACCACTGCTTCGCGGTGAGGCATACGGTGTAGGCAAAATTGCGGGGGAGCTTGGTGCGTTCAAAGTAATACTTGCTGTCGCGCACTTTTTGCTCGTGCTTGTAGCTCTCGTGAAATTCCGCCGCCTTGCTTTGTGTGATGCTCGTAAGGAGCGCTTGCGGGTCGTTCGTATTGAAGTGCATGTATGCCGCCTGAACGGTACCGAAGAACGCTTCTTCGCCCTGGTGCAGTACGAGAACTTTATTTGCAATCTGCAAGGCCTCGTAACTGTGAGTCGTGAGGATAATCGTATGGCCGAGGAACGCTAGCTGCTTCAAGTGCGTACAAAGGATTCTCGAATTGTACGGGTCAAGACCCGAGAGCGGTTCGTCGAGAATCACGAGGCCCGGATTGCCCATGAGCTCGCGTGCGAGCGCGACGCGGCGCATTTCGCCGCCGCTGAGCGTCTTCACGAGGTTATGCTTGCGTCCGCTCAGCCCGAAAAGTTCGCAGAACTTTTCGAGTCGCGCAAGTGCATCTTGCTTGAAGTTCCGCACGTCCATCGACGACCGCGCACCGTCGAGAATAGTTTCCTCGACGGTCAGCTCCGGGCGGAGCGGCGGGTCTTGCGGCAATATTGCAATGCGCCTGCGAATCTCGTTTTTGCGGTAATCGACGCCGCCAATGCGCACAATGCTTTGCTTGTCGCAACTGTTGATGCCTTGAATCATCTTCAGAAGCGAAGATTTACCCTGCCCGGAACGCCCGATAATTGCGAGAATCTCGCCTGCGGGGAGTTCGAAATCAATCCCTTTCAGTAGCTGTTTTTTGCCTGCGAATACATTCACGTTTTGCGCGAAAACATCAAAGCCCGAATTTTGCGCTTCAATCAGCAAATCGTTGTTGCGGACCCCGACTACGGCCGATTCAAATCGACAGGCGTCACCGCTTGCAATTGTAATCGTGCGTGTGCGCTTGCCACCCTCGTCCACAATCGCTTTCGCGAATTTTATCTCGGCACGATTTTCGCGGCACTCGGCACTTCCAGAACTGCGCGCTTCTCGGCTCACAATCCTGCGGCACTTCGCTTTCCCGATTCCCGGAATCTCGACTTCTCTCCATTCCGTCGTGAGTGTTACGGTCTGCATATCGCTTTCCGCTTCTCGCTCCATAATCAAGAGCGTCAAATCCGCACCACGGAGCGTCGCTCGCAACTGCCTTGGCCCAATGAGAATCACGTCGCCATCATTCAAAACGGCGGTCGTCACGTCTTTCCCATTCAGCATCGTGATGCTGTTCTGGGTCAAACTTTGCAAAATCCATTTGCCGTCCGTAAAATTCAGAACCGCATGATACCTCGAAACCATCAGGTTGTCGAATTGCAAAACGTTATCCGATTTGCGCCCGATGGTAAACGGTTTCGATGGGTCTGGATTGACGAGGCGGAATGGGAACATCGCGTTTGCCTGTTATTGTAATTCTTTCACGAACGCTTCAAAGCGGTCGCAAGCCTTCGCGAGATTTTCGTCGCTTGCGGCGTACGAGAATCGAACGCATGAGTCGTCGCCAAAGGCGGCTCCCGGTACAATCGCAAGTCCCTTGCTTTCCAAAAGTGCGCTGCAAAAATCAATCGAGCCTGCAATCACCTTGCCGTCCGGAGTCTTTTTGCCGTAGTAATCGCTCACCGGTGCAAACAGGTAGAATGCGCCTTCGGGTGCGCGCGGCTTGGTCGAGAGGAACGAAGTGCGTTCGAGCATGTAAGCTCTGCGCTTGCGGAAGGCTGCTTGCATGGCGTGAACGTTACTCTTGTCCATGTTGAGCGCGCCGAGGGCGGCGTACTGCGCCACATTGCTCGGGTGGTGCGTGGCTTGTCCCTGGATTTTGCCGATGATCTTTGCAATCGGAGCGGGGGCAGCATCGTAACCGATTCTCCAGCCGGTCATGCAATGCGATTTCGAGAAACCGTTAATCACAATCGTGCGTTCTGCCATGCCGGGGAATACTGCGGCACTTGTAAATTCTGTATCGTAGACAAAGTATTCGTAAACTTCGTCCGAAATGCAGTAGATGTCCTGTGCGACAATTTCTTTTGCCAACGCTTCAAGTTCGCTCTTGCTGTAAACGGCGCCAGTAGGGTTGCACGGATTGTTCAAGAGAATCGCCTTCGTGCGCGGCGAGCATGCCTTGCGCAAGTCTTCGGCATCGATCTTGAAGTTCTTTTCAATGCCCGCTTCAACAAACACAGGCGTACCGCCAAGCCACTTCACAAGCTCCGGATACGTGACCCAGTACGGGGCGGGGATAATCACTTCGTCACCCGGATTAATCAAGGCGGCGAGTGCGTTGAACACGGCGTGCTTTGCACCGCTCGTCATGATGATTTGCGATGCGTCGTAATGGAGCCCGTTTTCTTCTTCCAATTTCTTTGCGACAGCCTTACGCACGTCCAAAATCCCGACGGGGGCGGTATAGCGTGTCTTGCCTGCGCGGATAGCTTCGATAGCCGCATCTTGAATGGGAGTGGGCGTTCCAAAGTCGGGTTCGCCTGCGCCGAGACTCACGACGTCCTTGCCGTCTGCGATCATCTGTTTTGCCATCGTGTCGATGGCGACTGTGAGCGATGCTGCAATATTTTGCGTTCTATCAGAAAGCGTTTTCATTTTTTAGCTTCCTTTTTCCTTTTCTGTCTCAGACGGTATTGGTCGAGCGATCCTGCGATGAGGGGGAAGATGGTGAATTGAGAAATGAATATGCAGATAAGGCCTGTCAACGAGACATAACCCATGCTACGCAACCCCGGGTGGGACGAAACGAGCATGCCGTAAGTACCGATAAACGCAGCCATCTGCGAGAGAAAAATCGTAAAGAACTTGTCCCTAAGAATCGTGAGCGCCGTCCCTTTTTGCTTCTCGTAATAAGCCGTGAAGAACTGGAGAGAACCATCGATGCTTGCGCCAATGAGAATTGGAAAGGTGAGTGCGCTGTAGGCTGAAATCTTCACGTCAAAAAAGTTGAGCGCCGCAAGGAACCAGCTTGCGGCAAATACAGACGGGAGTGCGGTAAACAAGGCGCGGCTAAAGCGGTTGTAGTAAACGAGCATGAACAGGAATACGAGAATACCGCCCACTTGCAAGGGCCTACTAAAGTTATTTGTAATCCTGTCCAAGAAAATAGCGCGTGTAATCGGTATGCCCGCCACCAAGTATTTTCCGTTATCAATCCCTTCAATCTGGTGGAGTTCCTTGTACAACTTCACGCATTCGCTGCCGAAATTTTCCTTGATGTCCGTGAAGATAAAAGCAAAACGCCCTTGCTTGCCGTGTTTGTCGCGGAACTTCTTGGCGATGTACTCGGGCGGTTCAAAATCGTCCGTTTCGTCAAATTCCAGCGCCTGTTCCACCTTTTCGAGATTTTCGAGTTCGCTCTTGGAGAGCGCTTCGCGGAATTCTTTTGTGACCAAGCTATGCAGCTGGCGGAGCTTTTCCATTTTCTTCTGCTGCAAGTTGGGGGAGAACTGCGCGAGCGTAAAAATCGAATTGACGGTCGAAAGTTCACCGTCGTTCTTGAGCTTGGTGAATTGTTCCAGCAGGTTCTCGCTTTCGGCACTTTCCGGGAGCATCACGATCACAGGCGTCTTGTTCATGAATCCCGTCTCTGCAATCAGGGAATCAATCGTCGCGTCCTTGTAGTTGATTTCTGTTGCCGAAAAGTCGTTGCGGATGTGCAGGCGAGTTCCGCCAATGTAAAGCCCCACAAGGCTTGCCGCGATGATAATCGAGAAAATCGTCCAGTTCAAACGGTTCGAAAGCATCGAAATTTTGTATTCAGGATGGATTTGCGAATGCCTGATGGAGAACGGTTTTTTGCGCTGTGCCACCTGCAAAAGTGCCGTCGAGAAAAGTAGCGTAATCGCCCAGTTCAAAATGCAACCCGTCGATCCGAGCACGCCGAGTTCCTGGAGGCCTGGCAGCGGAATCAAGATAAGGCTTGCGAACAACGTGGCGAACGCAAATGTCGAAACAGCGGTGGAGGGCCCAATGCCGAGCAGCGCACTTTCAATGCAAAGCTGCGGACTCAAGTTCTGTTCGCGTTCCAAAAAGTATCTGTTCAGAACGTGGTTGATAATTTGCAGCGCTTGCCCCGGAAGCACAATCGCAAGCAAAAGCGTAAACAGGTTGATGCGCCCGTAGAACATGTACGAGCACGCCATCGTCGTGAAAATCGGCGTTGCAATCGGCAGTGCCGAAATAAAAATCAATTGCGGCTGCCTAAAGAAATTGAGGATCAAAAGCAGAATAATCAGCCCCGCCGTGACAAAGCCCACCATCTTTGCTTCGGGCAAAAGCCGCTTGCCGGTCTGGATCGATTCGTAGACCTTGCCCGCGTAATGTACCTGGAAATCGCTAGGCGTTTTTTCTTTTTTCAATTGCTCGGTAACTTCATAGAACAAGTTCCGGTTCGCCTGCAAATCCGAGATGGAATGCGTCGGGTAAATCTCGACAATGCGGATGGTCCCGGTTCTGTTGGAATGGCTCACCGCGAGCTTGTCAAAGTACTTCTTTTCGAGGTCGCTCAAAAGCTGTTCGCGCTGTTCTGAAGTCGTCTGCGTGATGGAATCAATCGCGCTTTTGAGGTCGATGAACAGCGGGTTGTTCTTCATGATGTAGTCGTGCTTGAGCTGCTCGATGCGATGCACCATGATATCAATATCGTTTTCACTAGCGTACAAGAATTTGTTTTTCTTGTAATAATCGATGTCGGTCTCGAAGTCTGCAAAATGGACCGCCGGACTCGTCTGCATCTTTTGCGCGAGGTCTTTAGCGATGCGGTAGTTCGCACTCGAATCCGCCGATTGCAGAATGACGATGAGGCTCCCGAGCCCGCCAAATTCGTCTTCAATCTTTTGGACGTTGCTCGGTTCACGCGCACTCGTAATCGTGTCTTGCAGCTGCAAATCCCAGCGCAAGTGCATGATGGGGTAAATGCTCAAAATTCCTACCGCAAGGAATACCGTCAGGATAATCTTGGGATAAGTCGCTAATTTTTTGATAATTTTTGCAAAAAGTGAAAACATCATACTCAATATAACTATATATTAGGGTGGAAATGATTCGTTTGGTAACATTACTGGTGCTTGTGGGCGTGCTGTGTTTGCCATCGCACGCAAATGAGTCTAGCGAGGCGGTGCAGGATACTTCTTCGGGTTCCTCGTCGTTCCTTGAAATCATTTCTTGGCCCTTTGTCCATGTCATCCAGCCGTTTTTTAGCTCGCTCGTTTACCCGATTGCGGCTCCGATGCTTTATGCGATTGACAATGGCGTTGCCGACAAGGCGGTCGAGCTTATCACGTTCGGAAGCAAGCGCAATATCCTCATTTACCCGGTGTTTAACCTGAAACCGGGGAGCTCCACGATGATTGGCGTGTGCTACCGCCACCGGAACCTGTTTTTGCAGAGCGACTATACCGTTATTGAGGAGCATTTTTACGCCAATAGCGATCTTGATGTCAAGTTGCGCTATTCAAAGCAGTCCCTTTTCGGGAAAAAACTGTACGGTGCGACGAATTTTAACCTCTATATGGACCGCGATAACGGATTTGTCCTGCCGATGACCAAGGAGTCGTTCAAGCAGGCCGATACGACCTTGAATTGGGGCGTGCAATTGGGCTTTCCGCTCACGGAATCGCGAAATTGGAACTTTAGTTTTGGTGGCGAATTCTATTACCATTGGGCTGATTTTACGGATACAAAGGATTCCGTGCTCGATGACCCAAAATACCGGATAGAAGACCGCGGCTTGTATCAGACCCACTTTGAATTTCCCATTTTCATGAACCTCGTTTACGATAATTTGGATTTCCCGTACGCGCCGTCGAGGGGCCAACGCTTGAGCTTGAGGGCGTCTTACGTGTTTGTGAGCGAGTACGGCGGCATCAGTTCCGATGATTTGGCGCTAGTGGGGGTGGACCGCCCGGGCGATTTAAGGGATGGTGGCAAAAACCATGACTTTATCAGTATCGATGCGTTTTATCAAATCTATTTCTTCATCGGGAGTGCGGATAAGTACGTGCTTTCGGCAAAAGAAGGCCGCAAGACGAGAAAATTTTATACGGACTTTTCGTGGAACGAAGCGCTCCGCGTGTGGCGCCCTGAAAATCTCGTAGAAACGCTTTTTGAACGTCGTGTTTTTGCGTTCCAGTTTCGCTTCCAGGGCGTTTGGGAATTGGAAAAAGGCGGTGCGCCGTATTCGGCTTTCCCGGCGTTGAACGCGAGGTTCCCGTTGCGCGGTTATACGGACGCGTGGGTGGCTCCGTTCTTGATGGGCCTTTCGGCGGAATACCGCTGGCCGGTGGACCGCTTGGTGGATGGCGTGGTGTTCGACGAATACGCTATGATTAGCGATAAGGTGAACCACTGGTCAAAGGATCATCTCTACAATTCGTGGGGCTTTGGCGTGCGCGTGCGTAAGCCCGACATGTTCCTGTTCCGCCTGCAGTTCGCCTTCCACAGTTGGCACGGCATCAGCCTCATCATCACCATCGCCCCAGAATTCCGTTAATGACGCTGTCATGCCCGCCACCGAGCCGGCATCGCCATTCTCGAATCACGACGCTGTCATGCCGGCCACTGTGCCGGCATCGCCATTCTCGAATCACAATGCTGTCATGCCCGCCACCGAGCGGGCTCCTCCCACTTGTCATCCTGAGCGAAGCACCGTAGGTGCGTAGTCGAAGGATCCAGTTATTTTTTATAGCATCAGTTCCGTCTGCTCGTTGATGAGAGACTTTGGTATTGACTTGTGTAGCATCTTGTAGGCGTTTGGCGTTGCGATGCGTCCGCGCGGCGTCCTTGAAATTAGCCCCTTCTGGAGTAGGTACGGCTCGTAGACCTCTTCGAGCGTGTCCGGCTCTTCGCCCATGGCAGCACTGATCGTCCCGAGACCGACAGGCCCCCCGTTAAATTTGTCAATCATCATCGCAAGAATCTTGCGGTCCGTCGGGTCCAACCCTTCGCTATCGATTCCGAGCATTTCGAGCGTCTTGAGTGCGGCGCGTTCGTCAATCACGCCTGTTCCGCGCACCTGAGCCACATCTCGACAACGTCTGAGCACACGGTTTGCCACACGTGGCGTCCCGCGGCAGCGTCCGCCGAGAATCTTGGCCGCCTCTTCCGAGAGCTCAACGCCTAAAATGCGAGCGCTACGCATGAGAATCTTGACGATGTCCTTTTCGTTGTACAGCTCCAGGCGGTACTGCAACCCGAAGCGGTCACGGAGCGGTCCGGTCAAAAGCCCGCTGCGAGTGGTCGCACCCACGAGCGTAAAATGCTTGAGGGGGAGGTTCACGCTCCTTGCCGCAGGCCCAGAATCCAACATAATGTCGAGGCGAAAATCTTCCATGGCGGGGTAGAGGTACTCCTCGACCACGCGATTCAAACGGTGAATCTCGTCGATGAACAAAATGTCGTTCTCTTGCAGGCTCGTGAGGAGCCCCGCAAGGTCGCTTGCCTTCTCGAGCACGGGACCGCTTGTAATGTGGATGTTTACTCCCATTTCTTTAGCGATAATGCTCGAAAGAGTCGTCTTTCCGAGTCCCGGAGGGCCCGCAAACAAACAGTGGTCGAGCGCATCGCCGCGCTGTTTCGCGGCTTCAATCGCAATCGAAAGGCTTTCCTTGATATCGTCTTGCCCCGTAAATTCGCTCAAACTAGGCGGTCGCAAGTTGCGGTCTGTATCGCCCTCGTCAAAAGAACACTTCTGCGGTGAAATTATACGCTGATCTTCCATATTTTAGTTCTTAGTCATTGGTCAGTAGTCAATAGTTATTGTATTGGAGGCTTGTTTGTTCTGGGGTCACCATTTATCCTTGTCATGCCCGGCTTGACCGGGCATCTCCTTATAAATACTTTAGCGCCTCCGGTATGAGGGCTGCGGCATCCGCCCCGTCCCCAAGAACCTCGACCGCCTTTACAACAGCCTTTTCCGCCGCCGGATCCTTCACCCCGAGCGTATGCAGCGCCAGAACAGCCTCGAGCTTTGCTCCCGTCAGCGCCCCGACACTTGTAATCCCGCTGCCCTCGACATCGCCGAGCGCCTGCAGCATGTTCGCCGCCTTTTCCTTAAGCGTAAGCGTCATCTGTTCGCAAGTCTTTTTGCCGAGCCCCTTGATCTTTCCAAGCGATGCCTTATTGTCGCTTGCAATCATGTTCAGCAAGTCCGCAGGCGTGCTCCCGCTCAAAATCCGCTGTGCAAGCTTCGGGCCGACTCCGTTGACCTCCAAAAGCATCAAAAACAGGTTCTTTTCAGTCGTATCCGCAAATCCGAAGAGCGTCATGGAATCTTCGCGCACCACAAGATTCGTGTGCAAAATGATCTCGGCACCTTCTTCGGGCAGCTTGCCCGCTGTAAAAGCCGAAATATTGATGCCGTAACCGACACCCGCACACTCCACAACCACAAACGTGGGGGATTTCTGCACCAAAACGCCTCGAATCCGCTCAATCATAAAATCTCCAAAAATATGCACTTTTGTGCTACTGCACGAATATACACTATTTTTGTACGCGTGTCAAGAGAAAACTTTTTATCTTGGATCAGGATTCTTTGTTTTGGGAGAGTTCGCTAAGGATGGCGGCGATAGAAGTGCGTTTTTTTGCGGCGATTTCTTTAAGATTATCCGTGAAGCGCTTTACTGTAATGTATGACACGCGACGACCGTTCCCCTTTTTTATAGTCACGGGTCCTTCGAATGGTTCGAACATCTTTTTGTTTAGCTTGATCATCTGTGTATCTCTAGTCTGCAAATTAGATTTATTCTGTATACGCGTCAACATTCTCTTTATACCTCCTGCGGTTTACAAGCGAAACAAAACCGCGTTATCAAATGTTTTTTTGTAATAGAAAATTTACATATTGTTTTTAGCGCTCTTTTTTGCTAAAAAAACGCAACCCTTAGTCGCTATATATTCGTTAAACCCAATAGCTACGGGCTTTCGACGTGATTTCCTACGGAAAACTTGGACCCCTTGCGCCTGTGTTTTCGTTGAAAATATTTTTGGCTCAAAACAAAAACATTAACAAAGGAGCCGATATGGGCGTACAAATATCCCTTCACGCATCGAATATGGTTGACCCTGCACAGTGGGAAAAGGCTTATGAAGAATCCCTCATTCTTGTTGATAAATTTAATTTTATCGAATTTCAGAAATTCAATAAATTTGAAGGTGAGTATACAGCTGCTGTAAAAAGTAAAGAACGTGAGTGCCCTGCAGGAATAGGTTGGATTACAGTGGGTGAAGGCCATTACTTGATGACTGCGGAGGATTTCTTTATGCCTCGTAAAATTGCAAATCCTAAGGAAAATGAAAATTACTGCGACCCTCTGATGTATATTTATGCTCAGAATGGAAGCATTGACTTCGATAATCCGTATGTTAATGGTTTGCGCAGTTTTTGGGGCGGTAAAACACAAGGGGCTCCTTATCATGTAGGACTTCTTGCTATTGGTTGCCTTTTGGATGACCGCCTAAATGGCGAAGTGTTGTGTAGTGATGACATAACTTATGGACAGTGCAAACATGCCGTGGAAGTGGCGAATAAAATTCTGAAGAAGAAAATTGGTATGCCCCTTCGTTGCCGAATGGAAGACCTGTATAAAAGGGTTCGCAAATTGCCCATTAAAAAGGAACAAATGCTTGAGGCTTTTGCAGCAACGTATTTGGGCATCAAGGATGAACAATACTATAAATTTGTCGAAGAACATTTTTCTGAAGAAGAACAAAATTTCTTTATCAAAAAACGGATGTGTAATCGCTATTTAGGTACAGTTGGCTTTGTGGATTGTTTGCAAGAAGTTCTTTCGTATAACATCCCAATTGCTAGTGCTTGTTCAGCCTTTTTGGAAATGCCTCCAGAAAATAAAATTCTTGAAAACGGAGAAAATCCGTTTAAAAAATTTGTTGAAAATATCCTTGATACGAATATTTATTTGAAGGAAAAAGACCTGCGTGATTGCTTGAATGTAGATGAAACATCAGGCGAAACTATGAGTGTGGAAAAACTTATGGCTGGATTTTTGTTTTATAATGCTCACAATCATAGTGTAGCTCGTTATGTACCTTTGGAGAATTTGAAAGAGCAACTTGTAGAATCTATTGGGGACAAGTGCGATGTTGGTGGGATTATTGATGAATATTTAAATGAAAAGGATAAAAAGCAAAATACAGGGGAGAAGGATGCTCGCACGAATTTGAACGACTGGCACGATAGAATGGATAAGTTAATTGCGGAGAGAAGGAAAAAGTACGATATATGCGATTCGGAACATTTTGTTTTTTATGAAAAGGGGAACTCGTTTGTGCCCGGCATTCTGGATAGCCTTAAAACGGGAATGAAATTCTTTAAAGATGTATTAGAGGAGCCTCAGTTTAAAGAACTTTCTGAGGGAGAATATGAGAAAAAATGCAACTTTCTTGTATCCCATTGTCGGTCTCTCAAATTGATGAACTATACGTGGTTGCGTATTTTTGAGGATGTCAAGAATAATCCTGAAAACTTCAAGCGGTATTATCCTATGGCTCGGATTGTGGTCAATAGCGAAGTCATCCATGATCTTCTCAGGGCGTACGTCGAAAATGATGATTTTTACGAACTGTGTCAAGGACTTTAGTTGTTGAGAAAAAGTTGAATCATAAATCTAAAACTTTATGAAAAAATTGGAGAAGTATATGTTTGATCCTCATGAATATGAAGTTTTTGAAGCGGAAGCCTATTTCAGAGGTAGGGCCTTGGGGTGGGAAGATGGCATGTTTAGTGCACATAAGTGGTTCGCTGCAAGAGAATCTAAAATTGCAGAATTTCTCCGCTCTAAGGGCATTTCCGAAGAGATTATTTCCGAGGCGTTTGCCCTGAAGTAGCTGAAATCATTGCCCAAAAAAATCTTTTCGCCCGGATCCTCTGGATTCGGGTGCTTTTGTATCGGCTGTATGTGGAATGTGTGCTGTTATGCGAAATTTTTCGCAACGAAAATCTTCGCATTGAAAAATTTACAAAAGTTTAGCGGAATAAATTCCGCAAAAAAGCGTGTTAAGTAATAGGGGCGGGTGCAATATCTTAACAAAAAGGGAAAATACATGTCTAATAACGCTAATCAATCGACTAAAAAATACATAGTCAGGAACGAACAAGGCGAGGAATTCTTGCTGCCTAAATACGCGGCAATCTTCCGTATTTTAATGGATGACAAGGATACTATTCGTGATGTCCTTAATAGCTTACTTCAGCTGGATCATGACCATGAAATTGTTGATCTCGAATACGAATTCGAGAAGCCCATTGACATCTTTATGCCGGAAAATGACCCTGCGCGTCTTGATGTCTGGGTACATACCAAGGACAATCGGTATCTTAATATTGAAATGCAGAATAAGGTGCACTCGTTCTTCTTTGATCGCATGCAACTCTATAATTCTTACCTTACGTTACGTGGCAAGTATGAATTTAATCGTTCGCCGTATTTTCAAGGACTGTCGGAAGAAGATCGTAAGTATCGCTATTATGAGCTTCCAGAAACAGTATCTATTTGGCTCTGCAACGATTCTATTCTTAGGTCAAAGGATATCTACAAGGATGTTTGGTCCACGTATAGTGAATATGAGGTTAAGTCGGGGAGCGCACTTCCTATTTCTCGGAAAAATAGGTATATTGTAGTGGACTTGCCCAACTTTTTGCGCTTGCGTAAGGGCGTGAAAACCCGCGAGGATTTTTGGCTCCGTCTTATTTCTCGAGGTCCGCTTCAGGTTCCGGAAACGGAAGACCCAATTTTCGTGAATGCTCGTGAACGTTTGCGCGTAAGCCGCATGAAACCTGAACTTTTGAAAGCATTGGAGGCTAACATGTTTGACCATCATGAAAACGAAGCTCTTGAAGCCGAAGCCTTCCTTAAGGGCGCAGAAAAGGAACGCAAGAAAAATGATGTTCTGACATCAAAACGTGCAGATTTTCTGCGTTCGCAGAACGTGCCTGACCGCGTAATTGCGGCTATGCTTGCCCTGAAGTAGCTAATTTATGGGTCAAGCCAAAACTTTCCGCTTGACATTTTTGTACCCCAGGTTAATCAGCAGCGGCGCCCCAACACCGACGACCGTGTACGCCAACCACCAGAACGGCCTATCCGCCAAAACCGGGAACACGCTCAGAGTCTCGTGCGGCAAATTGTACAGGCAAACCTGGATGTACGTCACAATCTTGAACGTCAAAAAGTGGAGCCCAATGATGCAAACCGTGTTTTGCCCGAGATAACAGAAAAAGCTCGTCGCCCGAGAAAAACGCGACACCCCGACCGAAACGGAGTAAATCAGGAACCACCCCGCGACCGCGCATAGCAAGTAAAATGCGGGGGAGGTGTAGACCCCCGAGCTCAGCTCCACCGAACCGAACTGGTTGCAGACGAGCAAAATCGCGAGCGTCACCACGAAAACCGACATCCAAATCCTTGACGAAATGGCGCTAAACGGCAATCTTTTCTGCAAAACCCCGATGGCAAACATCACATAAGCCCCCGCGATGCGCTCGAAAATGCTATGAAGCCGGATTCCCCGCTGGATCAGGTAGAACGAAACCAAAAACAGCACGAGCCCCAGCACAACGTTCACAATTTCCCGGAACCGCACGTGCAGACGCTTGAGCAAATAATCCACAAACACGTAAAGAATCGTGACCTCGAACAACATCCCGAGGAACCAGCAGGCACCCGCCAGCGGCCCGCCCTTCATGTACAAAAGCGCGTTAAACAGAATCCCGCTTGCAAGAGTCGGGGCCGTCTTTACGTCGATGGGGTAAATCTCGTACCTGATGAACGCCCCGGAGAGCAAAAGGAACAGCGTGTTGAAAAAGAAACACGGCAACCACAGACTCTTGAACCTCTTCCGGAGCAAATCCAGAAACTTGGGGAAGCTATCGCTGTAGCCCGAATTCAGGACAAGGCCCGAAGCCATGAAGAACATCGGCATGTGGAACAAGTAGATGAAATTCTTCGCCGCGCACTCGCAATGTCCAAGAACCACAAGGACAATCCCGATGCCCTTGATAATGTCCAAGTTCCTTGAACGCTCTAACTTGTGCGGTCCTGCCGAATCCATCCTAAACCTTGAAAAAGTCCCTGTTACGTACTCATGAAAATTTAATATAAAATGAGACGAATAAATGTTTTATTTCTTTGACAAACCGCTATTAGTTGTTTTTGGGACTAATTGCAATGTATCCAAAATTTAACCGAAACTTTTCCGGGAAAATCGCGTGTTAATATAGCGGGTAGGATTTTTTCCTGTCTATGAACCCGATATTATCGGGAGTTTAATAAAGGATATCTATGGAAAACAATAACAACATTGCAGAAATCCATTGGGGTAAAACAATTAGCGAGGCTAGAACTTATGAGGAATAATCATCACCGATTGTGGACGTACAGTCCCGTGACAAGGAATTCAATGACGGGTCAAATGAAAACCGGACAACAGTCTTTGACTTGTACTGCATTGATTCGGCGCAACGGCGTTTCATAATCGAAGTGCAGCTCCTTATGCAAGAAAACATAGTCAACCGTGCAATTTATTACGCATCGCAGACGGTCATTGCGCAGGGCGAACGCGGGCAAAAGTACAATTATGAGCTGAAGCCGGTCGTTACAGTCGTATTTATGGAATTCAACGTATTTGTCGATGACCGCTACATTCGCCGTGCCAAGCTCCGTGAAATCAATGGGGCTAGCGTTAGCGATGTCCTTTCTTTCGCGTTTGTGGAACTCCCGAAGTTCAACAAACCTCTGGATCAGCTAGAAACTACGCTGGACAAGGGGCTTTACGTTCTCAAGAACATGAAAAACTTGACGCAGATGCCCAAGCAGTATGCCAATACGGTATTTGAACTCTTGTTTTCGACGGCATATTTGGCTAAATTATCGAAAGAGGAACAGAAAATGATTGACGAAGCGCAAAAAGCCAAATGGGATGAATATGCAATCAATAAGGCTGCTATAGATCGTGGTCAGAATATAGCTAGATGCGAAATAGCGAAGAATATGCTGTTGAAAAACAAGCCTATCGAAGAAATTGTTGAGTTTACAGAACTTCCAGAATCAGATGTCTTGGTAGTGACGAGGGCGATGCTCGCCATCAAATAACCCCTCGAACATCCTCGAAAACGTTTAAAACCGGTCCTTGGGGACCGGTTTTTGCGTTTTTTCTTACGTTGTCATCCCCGCGAAGGCGGGGATCGCCTTTTTATACGTTTGTATCCAAAATTTAACCGAAATATTTTGGCGAAAAAAGCGTGTTAATGTAATAGGGCGTGTTTAAATTGCTTCGACCCACGTAAACAGAGGATAAAATGGACGTTCAAAATAAAAGATGTGCAGACCCGATTCTTGAAAAACTACGACTCGGAAATTTTTACAATGGAGATAAACCGCTTGTTTGGATTTCAGATTCTCCAAAGTCGAATGGACTTCACGAAAATGTTGCTCCGTATAATGGCGAAGAATGCGACCTTTCGCAGTATTTTGTCAAGGAAGGTGAATTTGGACCTTACGCAAGCTTCCTGTACGATAAGACTTTCAAGAAGGCGTTTTCTCCGGATACAGTGTGCGGAAAACGTAACTTGTTGAACCTGCTGAACGATATGCTCGAAGGGCAAATCCCGCAAAAAATCAAGGATGTGGCTTCGCAACAGCCGGAATTGAATGAATCCGGTAGCAAGGTTTCCAAATCTTCAATCCTTGATTTGCATTGTCGTGACGAGCGGGATAATTTTATTGAAATTGAGGTGCAGATTCAACGTGAAACCAATTTCTTGAAGCGCTTGGTGTTCTATTCAAGCCAGATGATTGTGCAACAGGGGGAGCCGGGTCCTGATTGGGATTACGATGTCAAGCCGGTCTATGTGATTTCTTTTGCGCGGTTTCGGGTATTTGATGATAATCGCCCGCTCCATCGTGCCGGAATTCTTGATTATGAAACAGCCGATCGTCTAATTGATAGTGCTAATTTCACAGTTGTAGAGCTTCCGAAGGTTGCTAGAATGATTCGTCCTAATGATTCGGAGGTTGCCAAGTGGATGTTTATTTTCCGCTATTTGGACCGCCTCAAGGAGTTTCCTCCCGCTCTGAAAACGGAAAAGTTCGAGGGCTTGCTTCCGTTTGCTAAACTAGCTAGATTTAATAAAAAGGAACTAAAAAGGTACAGGTATATTATGCATTTAAAATGGGACAGATATGCTCAACAGTTGGCTTTTGCGGAGGATAATCCTGATTTTATCAAGAAAATCGAGGAAAAGGTGAAAAACGCAATAAAGCGAAATATGCAAAAGAAAAAACTTTCTCCAGATGTTATAAAGGAATGTTTAGAATATTCGGAATCAAAGGGATAGGTTCGACGAAATGCATGCATACGATGCGGTCATAGCCGGGAATTTCCTCAAGGGCGTGGAAAAAGGTAAAGCCAATGCTATTAGTGTTTTGAATGTTATGGGCTTGCCTCCAGAGCAAATCGCGGAGGCGAAAGCTCTTCTTGAAGCTTTGAAGTCGAAACTATAGGTCCCATCATCGCTAAGGCTATTCGTCGAATCTTGGTTAATTATGCATCGGAAACACTTTTGAGAGAACAGGTTAATAGTATGGTTTTGACAGAAGAAGAACAGGATTATCTCGCCTGGATTAAGATGAAAGGTGTTACGCAAGGAGCCTATCAAAAAGCTCGTGAAATAGCAAAGAAAATGCTGTTGAAAAACGAACCTATCGAAGAAATTGTTGAGTTTACAGAACTTCCAGAATCAGATGTCTTGGCGATTAAGGCTGAAATCGAGAAACAATAGGCATAGTGACGAGGGCGATGCTCGCCATCAAATAACCCCTCGAACATCCTCGAAAACGTTTAAAACCGGTCCTTGGGGACC
>CADAWC010000014.1 GCA_902791475.1 Fibrobacter succinogenes | reverse complement strand
GCGGCCAATGCCCCTGCAAGTTCCGTGCTGTGCGCATGCTTCTTGTATCTGCTGCCGATTTGCCGACTGGTATAGCGGATTTACATTTTTCTATTTTTGTCTGTCGCAAACTTTCGCGGAGTCAATATGCCAGAGAAATTTTCGAAATGGGTGGCCTGCTGGGGCAACGCTACCTCCATTACAGACCGCAAGGAAGCTACTTACGCCAAGGACTTGACGCTGCGTTACCCGATTCGCGCGTGTTTTTCGGGGAACAAGTTGCGGTTCCATTTTTCGAACCTCACCGGCACGGAACCCGTGACGATTTCGGAGGCGTATGTCGCGCATTCCCAGGCAACCTCCGCGCAGCCCTCGCGGAATTTAGCAGCTTGTGAGCAGTCCTCGCAGCATTCCGTTGATTCCCGCGGGCAGTTATCCGATGCATCAAGCAACATTGAGTACACGCCTACAGCAATCACGTTCGGCGGCCGCACTTCCGCCGCAATCCCCGCGGGCGAAGAAATCTTGAGCGACGAAATCCCGTTCGATGTAACCGCGGGCGAAACTTTCGACGTGAGCCTGTACTTCGCGGACTTCACGCAGATGAACGCCGGTACAGCTATCACGGGCCCGCTTTCTGGCGGCAAGTACAGCTACGGCAATTTTGCAAAGTCGGCTACACTCCCCAATGACCTCACGCGCAAAACGAACTGGATTTACTTTCTCAATACGATTGACATTTTCACCGAAGAAAAGAACTTCGCGCTCGTCTGCTTCGGCGATTCCATCACGGCACAGGACTGGCCCGATTACCTCACGCTGCGTTGTGCACGCGAAGGCTTCAATAACGTTTCGATTATCCGTCGCGCAGTTAGTGGCACGCGCATCCTCCGCGAATACAGTTGCATCACCTACGCCGCTTACGGTCTCAAAGGCGCCACGCGATTCCCAATTGAAATGAACGTGGCAGGCGCACGCGCTGTCATCGTGCAGCACGGCATCAACGACATCATCCACCCTGTCGGCGTTGAAGTCAACAAGTTCCGTCCGTGGAGCGACATGCCCACCGCAGACGACCTCATCAACGGCGTGCGCTCGCTCTACATCACGCACGCGCGCAAACTCGGCCTCAAGATTTATAGCGGCACGCTCCTCCCGATTTACGGCTGGCGCACCTACAACGAAAACCGCGATATCATCCGCACGGCATTCAACGAATGGCTCCGCACCGCACCGGATTTCGACGGTTGTGTAGACTTTGACAAGGCAGTCCGCGGACACGACGATCCGAAAGCATTTGCCACAGGATTCGACTCGGGCGACCACTTGCACCCGAGCGCAAAAGCCTACGAGGCCATGGCCGAATGCGTCCCCGAAGAATTGTTGAAATAAATTTGACACCTAGCACGTTAATTATTTATTTTAAAACCATGAGCTTGAAAGAATCCATTAAGCAACTTCAAAAACGGGAGCACATCACGCAAGACGAACTTTTGCGCCGTCTTGGCTGTTCCCGCAGTGGGCTTATGGATCACGCGACTGCCGAAGCGCAAGCCGCATTCTCGCTCGCATTCGGGAACGATTCCAGCCGAATCTCCGACAAAGACAATCTCGAGAGCATCTCCAAAGCAGCGTTTTTCAAAGACAAAGAAGAGCTCGAAAAAATTTTAATGTGGATTCGCAAATTCCCTATCCGCGCATTGCAAAAGAAGGGCCACATTCCCGAGAACGTCAAAGATGCAGACCTCGTTCGCGCCGTGTTCAAGTTCATGCAAATCGGAAGCATCGCCGGATTCGAAAACTATTACGGCGCCACATTGCAATCTGCAAATCCGCAGACATATGCCGCATGGATTCGTCTCGGGGAACGTGAGGTCAAGCGCTTAGCAACGGACTTCGTGCCTGATCGCAAAGCGATTCTTGCGAACTTGAGATTTTTGCGAACAAACGTATTTTTGCGCAACCAAGGCACCCGCAGTGCCGCTCGCGAAGTTCTCCGCAACAACGGCATTGAATACGTCGAAGTAGAACCGTTCCTCACGGCACCCACGCCCGTTTGCGCATTCTACTGGAGAGGCTCGCGCCCCGTCATCCAGTTCCCGACAACCAAGATGGAAGATTCCAAATTCCTGGAAGCTTTGTTCCACGCGGTCGGGCACTTGCTTTTGCACCCCAAGCACACTACGTGCCTGCAACTCGGCGCATTCTCGCAACCCGCCAAAACACTTGAATTGCTCGCCGCCCGTCCCGAGGACATTCTCGAACTTGAAGCGTCTCACTTTGCACAAGACCTTCTCCTCTCCGAAGCCGAAGAATGCGAACTCATCTGCTGTGGACGCTTTAACGAACGCCGTTGCATCGAGCATTTTTCTGGCGTATTCCACGTACGCCCAAGCATCCTTGTTGAGCGGTTGCAGCAGCAAGGCAAACTCCGCCGCCGCACGCTTTTAAACGATTTCAAAATCGCGGTATAAAAACGCGGACGTCAAGCCCGCGCGCATCTCGTATAAAAAGGAGAAGCCCGCTCGTCCCCGTCAAGCGAGGACAGGTAGGCGGGCTTGACAACAAAAAGTCGCGCGCGTCTCGTAAAACGCTCGCGGGTTCTTTTACAAATTAGTAGTTCACACCGAAGAACAGGTTGAAGGTATCAAAGCTCTTGCCAAAGTCTGCCTTGGAGCAAACAATGTCATAGCCAAAGCCAACTTCAAGCTGGAGCGAAGAATTGTGGAAAATCGACAAACCGACTTCGCCGCCCATGCTCAAACCGAGAGCCCAGCGTTCACCGAAGTCCCAATCCTTAAAGTGGGAGTCGAACTGCAAGCCAAGACCAAGGCCGCCACCGATGAACGGAGAAACAATTTCTTCAAGGAAGGAATAACGGCCACCCAAAAGCATGCTGCCGTGAACTTCCCAAGTCTTGCCGAATTCAAAGTTCCACGTGCTGATAGCCGTAACAGCGCCGTGCGTCGTCATTTCCCAAATATGACCATAGCGGATGAGCGGGAATGCCGTGACCTTATCCTTTTCCGGATTTTTCACTTTATCCTTATAGTTGCTCCAGAAACCAAAGCCAAATGCGGCAGTCTGGAAACTATAAACCGGACGTTGGAGAGTTCTCTCCGGTTCTGTGGTATTACCCTGAGCAAAAGCTGCAAGAGCGAGGAAAGTAACGAGTAAAAGTATCTTTTTCATGATAAGAAATATATAAATTTTCAGCCAACATGAATAAAGCCGCTATTATTGTTGCCGTTTCAATGCTCCTAAGCCGCGTGCTCGGGATTTTCCGTGAAATGCTCCTCGCCCACGCCGCCGGCGTGTCGCTCGAAAAAAACGCACTCGACCTCGCTTTCATGATTCCGGACATCCTGAATCACGTGGTCAGCACCGGATTTTTGTCCATTATCTTCATCCCGATTTTCACGGGCTACAAAGTCGCAGGTGACGAGCGTGGCGGCTGGAAGTTCTTCAGCAACGTACTCAACACATTCGGACTAGCACTTTTGATTCTCGTGATTCCGGCGTTCATCTGGATGAAAGAACTCATTGCGCTCTTGACCGTCGATGGCGTAACGCCCGAACTCTTGGAACGCGCCACTTACTACGGCCGCATTATTCTTCCGGGCCAGATTTTCATCTTTGTCGGTAGCATCCTCGTTGCCGTTCAGCACACCCGTAAGCAGTTCCTAATTCCATCGCTCACAGGTCTCATTTACAACATCGCAATTGTGGGCGGCGGTGCCGCAGGCCTCGCCCTCACGAATTACACCGGCAATGATTACGGTCTCGCCGGATTTGCCTGGGGCGTTCCAGTCGGCGCATTCATCGGATTTTTTGCCCTCCAGATTTTTGGCGCCAAGCGCGGCGGTGTCCATTATGAATTTATCATTGAACCGAAGCACCCGGACATCATCCGCTATTTCAAGATGATGCTCCCGATGTCCCTTGGCGTGGGTTCCATGTTCGGTCTTGAATTTATCATCCGTAGCTTTGGTGCAAACTTTGGCACGAGCGGCATTTCAAGCCTCAACTACGCTTACCGCGTCATGTACACACTCGTTGCCGTATTCGGATTCTCGGTCAGCGTCACGAGCTACCCCGACATGGCGCGTCTCGTCAAGGAAGGCGACTTTCCGCAACTCAATCGCAAAATCTGGAAAAGCCTCTCGCGCATGTTCTGCATCTTGATTCCGGCAGTCGTCGCCGTTTGGGCACTCAGCTTCCCGGCAGTGCGCATCCTCTTTGAACGTGGCGCATTCCACCGCGAAACGACCGAAGCCATTTCTGAAATTCTCCGCTGGTACTTGCCCGTAAGCCTTGGGCTTTGCTTGCAAGCAGTTCTCGTCCGCAGCTTCTACGCTTGCGAACGCATGTGGGTCCCGACACTTTTGAACACCGGCATTTTTGCAGCAACCATCCCCGCCTACATTTTGCTTGGCGCCCCCGAAGTGGGCCTTGGCATCAAGAGCGTCCCGATTATCGGCGCTACAGGCGCTATTTTGCAAGTGATTTCGATGATTTTTATGTGGGCTAAAAAGAACGGCACCGACGGCATGAAGGACGCACTCCTCAACATGGCACGTGCCCTCGTTGCATTCGGCATCATGATTGCAGCCGCCGTCGGCCTTGATCACATTTCGGGAGATTTTGTCCGCAATGCAGGATTTGTAACGCTCGTCGTTTACGCTTGCGCCGCAGGTGTAGCACTCTTTACGCTCACGCTCATTGTCCAGCGTTACCTCGGCAGTAAAGACGCCAAGGACATCCTGAACGAGCTCTTAGGAAAGGTTCTCCGCAAGTTGCATCTAGCACATTAAGCGCCTTCGGCGCAGTTACTAGTTATTAGTCAATAGTTACTAGCGATTCTTAAAGTGAAATTTTCTAGTAACTAGTAACTTAGAACTCTTAACTTAAAGCATTTCCCCATATTCATCACTTTTCTGGTGGATAAATTTCTTCGGGCAACGATCCGTAGCTAGAGACTTTATCACCTTCAAATCCGTTGATCATCCATTTGACGAACCCCACAGTTCCGCCAAGCACGGCACCAGTTGCAAAGCCTACCCCAGCAGCACTCAATGCAACAAGCTTGAGAGGAAATAGGCGAATATCCATTACATCCACTGCACGCAAACGACCACTACCATTCGTTGCTACGAACCAACCGGGTACAGCCATTGTCGTCGCCGTATTCGCTCCATAACGAATCATGGGGTTCGGGTTCTTACTCGCCGCACAACCAACAAGGCTCAACACAAGCAACATGCAAACAACTAGCTTCAAAAAACTCATACTCGCAATATAGATTTCTAATCCCAGGATTCTGAATTTATCTTAATTTTGCACCGTATTCAGAATCAGAATTTGCGGGCGGTAAAATTTCTTCTGGCAAAGGCTCAGCTTTGGGGATATCATCATTTTCAAAGCCGTTGAACATCCATTTGAAAAAGCCTACCGTTCCACCAAGAATAGCGCCAACGACAAACCCTCCGGCAGCAGCCGCAATACCAAACAATCCTAATCGCTCTACATCTTTATCCGAAGAACCGTCTTCGCTTAACGCACCTGCTACACACATGGCGGCAAAGCCCGGGCCTGCCAACGTAGCACCCGTATTAGCCCCGTAACGGATTACAGGGTTCGGATTCTTGCTTACCGCACAACCCACAAGGCTAAGCGCAAGCAACATACATATGACGGCTCTCATTAAACTCATACTCGTAATATAAAGCGACGACTTTATTTTGCCAATAGCACAATAAAATTTTATGATAATCTAGCAAAAATTAAGGATAAAGCGCAACAAAAAAATCCGGCAGATTTCCGCCGGACTCACCTAATTTACAGAACCTTCTATTTTATCGAAATTTTCGTCGAGTAATTGCTATTTGCACCGCGAACACTCACGAAGTAATTTCCCGCGCGCACTTTCGGCAAAACTTGCGACGTTCCAAATGAAACGTTCGCCGAGCCGTTCCATACAACGTGTCCCATCGCATCCATAACCGTCACGCGGTCATTCTCGCGCAAACCGGAAATCGAAATTTCACGACCGTTCACACTCACTTTCGGCAATGCAAAATTCAAGTTGTGGATTTTCGAAAGCGAAGTAGCTCCACAGCCAATAACATCCGGTCTCCCGGCGCACGGATCGTCCTTGTACAAAGGCGCCACCGCCTCTGCCCACAAGCGGTGCATCGACTGTCCGCCCTTAGGTTCTGCCGGGTGCACGCCATCGCTTGTAGAAAGTTCTTCGGGATGTTCCAAGAAGTAGCTGTAAAAGTCAGGACCGGCAGGCAATTCATTATCCTTAGTGAGTTTGTCAATCGCATCGAGGTAAGCCTTGTTCACCTGCCACTTAGCAATTTCGGGATTCGTCGCAATCATGCGCGCGATAATCGGAGTAATTCCATGCGCTTTCGCCGTATCGATAATCGTCTGCAAGTTCTTCGTGAACGTCGCCACATTTGCATCACTGCCGCCCCAAGCATCGTTTGTTCCCATTTCAATGGCCCAATACCTCACGTTCCCCACATATTCCGCGTAATACTTGAGCGCATCGACAACACCCTGACTCGTGACGCATCCAATACCGCCGCGAAGCATCGCCGGATAGCGCTCCGGGAATCGCGCATGCACGAGCTCTGCAAAATTCGAATCGACTGCAAATTGCTTCATGCCCATCTGGCTGATGCTCGTGCCCATGAAAAACCACGTATCATTTGCGCCATCGCTAATGTCGTAAGCGCCGACTTCTTCGAGATTTTTCACCGGGGATTCCGCCACGATGCGGAACCAGGACTTCCCTGCAAAATCAATTGCAAGCCCACGGGACATGGCACCGCTCTCGCCCACCTCGGCAACAGTCTCCCAGTCGCCATCGACGCCGTTTGTCGAATTCGCAGACGTCATCACCTTGAAATTCTGGAGGCTCGCCGATGCATCCACGGAATGCTGGCAGCTTGCCGCGTGGACATATTTTTCGCCAGCCCAAGATTCGTCACCGCGCGTCTCCCACGTGATGAACAGCTTTGTCGGACCCTCGCCCACGTTCAACGCAAAATCCGACACCGACGAGACCTGGTTAAAGTCGAGCTTTCCATCGGTATAGACTTCCGGTTTCCAGTTGGAATTGACTGCCCCCGCCACATAGAGATTCTTGCCCAGACTCACGTTCGGACTCGATGTAGCTGCAAATGCCCCAAAGGAGGCTCCACTCAAAGCAGAAACAAGCGCGGCATTCAAAAATACGCGCGCAAACTTTTGTTTTTCCATATTTTCACCCCAAAAACTTAAATACCTTTCCAGAAAATAAATTATTATGGGGCAAATATCTCAAAAAATTGATTCAGGTGTGGACATTTTTGTCGAGAGATGTTCCTTACCTTCCGTTGTCGCGCAGGCGATAGAGTACGCACGCGATATCAATCGGACGCGGCAAGCTCATTTCACGGCTGAGTCCTTGCGGCAAGTTGCGGAACCCGACGTTCTTGATTTTTTCGCAGAGCGCATTGATGCGTTCCATGATAGTCGCCTTCGCAGACTCGCCATTAGCATCGTTGTTGCTTGCCGCATTCTGACAGAGGTTCAACAACATGAAGCCCGCACCGAATCGCTGTTGCTTATCCACAAGCGCACCCGCCTTAGACGTATCCGAGACAAGGAAACCGATTTGCAGTAATGTATCGCCAGAGATTTTCACTTTCACCTGGCGCTCCACAGCAGATGCAGGGCGGAGTGACGGGAGCAATGGCTTCACGTATTCCGCAAAGTCGCGGCACTCAGGTTCCACAAATGCGGGCAATCCCGAGGCGACTTTTACAGCACCATCACCGAGTCCAGCCGCCACATTCTTTCCATTGATTCTTGCGCATTCCGCCTTGTACGACGCCATCACGATGATGTTGTCCGCCAAGTCCAAAAAATCTCCGCAGGCGCCAGCCACCAAAATAAAGCTACGCCCCTTGATTTCACGGATGCGGTCCGTGAGCGGGATAAGCGGTTCGCGGTCATCACCCAAAAGCTTACGCACGCGCACATCGCGAATGAGGAAGTTCACAGCAGAGGAATCTTCGTCAATCAGGAACACATCGCTCCCCGCTTCCATCGCTTCCATCAAGTTCGCGGCCTCGCTCGTCGAGCCCGACGCACAAGCAGTCGTAAAGTTCTTTGTCGAGATTCCACCCGGCAGATCACGCACAAACTGCGAAAGGTCTGTGCCACGCACGCTGCGGCCATCTTCGACGCCCACGCGCACCGCCGATTCGCTCACGACAATGCCTTCGCGACCGTCTCCCGGAATATGCGGGTAAACAGATTTCGTCAAAGCTTGCAACAAAGTCGATTTTCCATGGAACGCCCCGCCCGAAATTACCGTGATTCCCTTCGGGATTCCCATGCCGCGAATTTCACGGCCATTGGCAACAAGCATCACCGCCATTTCTTCGGGTGCTGCAAACGGGACAGCCCCTTCCATCGGGAGTTCACTGAGTCCCGATGCACGCGGAAGCACAGCGCCATCCGGCACAAACGCACAAAGTCCACGTTCCTCGAGCTGCGACAAAATTTCCTTGCGCTCGGCAAGCACGCGGTAATGTTCGACAAGTTCCGGCTCCACACCATCCTTCTTCGATTCGCCCGAATTATAGAGAGCCGCCGAAACCAAGTCCGGTAAAACCATCGTCAAAATCTCGGCAGCGGCTTCCGCCTGAATCTTGCGACCGTCGCCCGGCAAGCGCACTTGCAAACAAGCTCGCAACTCGCCGTTATCGACCCAGAGTGCATTTCGCACTAGCATTTCAGGTCCAGCAGTGTCAAAAACAACCGCCGCATCCCTATCCGGGTACTTTTCACGAACAAGTGCCGAAAGCCTACGATAAAGGTAATCGCTCAATGCCAGGCGGCGTTCAAACGAGCCACCCCATTCGCTCGGGAACCCAAGCATAAGCAAGCTCGCCTTGATCATCACACGCGATGCCGGTGCATACGGGTCTCCCTGCACATGCAGGAATTCCAGCACAAAGTCTCCGAAATCCCACGAGCGGTCCGCCAAGGATTTGTAAAGACCGTAATTTTTCCCTTGTAAACTGCGAATTTTCTGGTAAAGAGCTTTCATATACATAAAAGTAATTAATCTAGACCAATTTTACACCTATTATTTACGCACATTTTACGGCACTTTAACATTTGTCCTATAAAAAAAGAATTAAATTCTAGGTGTGAACTAACTCTTTTACATGCAAATCAGGAGTACAACCCATGAAAAAGCTTTTCTTTTTTGCCTTGATGATGGCATTCCTCTTCACGACCGCCGTCGCTGATGAAGAAGATCCACCTCCGCGTGGCAAGGCAGCAACCATCAACATCATCACTGAACCGCCTAACAGTGACGTGTTCCTCGGCGGTGAACCTCTCGGCAAGAGTCCGATCAAGGATAGAGAAGTCAAGTCTGGTCGCCAGACGCTCGTCGTCATTGACCAGGGCTTCGAACTCGTGAACAAGCGCGTGAACGTTTGGCCGGGCAAGGACAAGCGCAACGACTTCGACTTCAGCACCAAGATTCCGAAGGGCCACATCAAGGTTACGACGAATCCGCCGCGCTGCCTCATCTTCGTCGATGGCGAACAGGCTGACAAGACCGACGGTGCAGAACTCGTTGTCCACAACCTCGATGCCGGTGACCACGTTGTGCGCGCCCAGTGCAGCAACCGCAAGAGCGCAGAAGCTCTCGTGAAGGTTGTCGGCGAAGAAACTGCTGAAGTCCATCTCGACGCAACAACCGGTTCCAAGAAGAAAAAGCGCTAATAACGGTTTTTCATTAAAAATTTTAAAGAACTCCCTTTTTGGGGAGTTTTTTTTTGTGTTTTTTTATATGTTTATAACATAATGTTTCTAATCTAGGAGAAAAAAATGTCAAAAATTTGGTTTTTCGCCCTTTGCGTAAGTTTTGCCCTCTTTACCGGCTGCGCAAGCGATGGCGGCAAGAAAGTCACCCGTCTCGATGCCAATTCCGTAACAGACCTTTCAGGCAGCTGGAACGATACAGACTCCCGTCTCGTAGCTGAAGAAATGATTAATGACTGCCTTGGCCGTCCGTGGTACAGCCAGTACTCCTCTCAGAAAGGTTCCGTCCCGACCATCGTGATTGGCAAGGTCCGCAACAAGAGCCACGAACACATCCGCGTCGAAACGTTCATCAAGGATATCGAACGCGCCCTCATCAACTCCGGCAAGGCTGAATTCGTCGCTAACTCCAACGAACGCGAAGATCTCCGCAACGAACTCGCCGACCAGCAAGGCAACACCACCGAAGAAACCACCAAGGATGCCGGCATGGAAATCGGTGCAGACCTTATGCTTACCGGAACCATCAACTCCGTCATCGACCAGGAAGGTGGCGAACAGGTGGTCTTCTACCAGATCGACATGGAACTCACTGACATCCAGAGCCACCGCAAGCTTTGGCTTGGCGACAAGAAAATCAAGAAGTACATCGCTAGAAGCAGCGTGAAGATGTAACTAGTTGGCAGAACATAGTTAGCAAAGCTTAGATAAGAAAGTGCCCGACTTTGTCGGGCTTATTTTTTGGGGATTTCAGATTCTTCCCTTTTCAAAACCCCATTCTCATTTTTTAGCCCATAAAGTTTCATCATAGAAGAATCGGCTGCGATTAATTCATCTAAATAAAAAGAAGTCTTCTTAGGCGCATAAGTAGCAGCAAAACCCAATCTAGCTGTTTTCAAAGATCTCGCATAAAAACCAATAACTTCCTTATTCGAGGTGTTGTTTATTACACATTCCGATAAATGCAAAACTCTTTCGCTCTGTTTTATTGGTTCCATTTTTTTAAAGGATTCAGGTTCAGAGATATAACTCTTACAATTTTGCATTGCCATTGCAAGACTAGACTTTGCAAATGGACTTAGTTCCTGTTTCGTCAAATTGGAATCGGTCATACCTTCACGTATGGATTGGTACAAAGCATTCGCGACACCACGAGCCATATTATCGTATATGTTCTCTGTTTCTGAAGAATCTGCGGCACGCCCATCAATAAACATTTTTAAAGCCCAAAGGGAATCATTTGCAGGCAACAGGGCTTGAATTACAATATTAACCAAACTATCTCGAAAAAGAGCTTTTCCCGAAACATCGACAGAGTGAGAATCGTTGACAGTCCACACGGCATCCGTCACATACCACTCAACAGCATCTTTTAATAAAAATCCAGGCCATTCGGCCATTTTCATATATTCAATCTTGACTTTAGGTTTAATTTCTGAAGGCTTGCATGCAACAAAGGCCAACAGAAACACCGTAAGCAAACTGCTCAAAATAACTCGTTTATTCATCATATTGACGAAGATAGCAAAAAACTTTTTTTCTATAAATCCCCTTTTCTTCATATAATCTTTAAAAAAAAGAATACCATAATATTTTTTTTGTAGATTTAACAATAAACAACAAATTCGCATAAGATTATGAAAAGACTCCTATTAATCCTTTCGGCAGTTTTACTTTTTTCCGGCTGTGCGAACAAGTCCATGACGCGTTACGAGGCTCTCGCTCCCGTATTTGAGCACAATGGATTCGAAGCCGCCATTAACGAAGTCAAGAAACAGCAAGAAGACCTCTACGGAGAAAAGACCGAATTTCTCTATTACTTTGACTTGGGAGTCCTTTACCACTACAACGGAAACTACAAGGAAAGTGCAGACAACTTTGCCAAGGCCGAAAAAATTTACGACGACCTCTACACGCGATCTGTAACAAACGAAGCCGCCGCCATTGTCACGAACGACAACATCCGCCCGTACAGGGCACGCCCCTTCGAAGTACTCGTGCTCCATGAAATGCAAATCATGAACTACCTCGCCCAAAAGGATCTCGATGGCGCCATGGTTGAAGTGAACCGCGCTCTAAAGGCGATGACAGAACTTTACCAGAAAGACAACGACAAGACGAACGACAACGGCTTTTTGCGCTACCTTACCGCAATTGTCTACGAAATGGCAGGTGAACGGGACGAAGCCGCCATCGCTTACTATAAGACGGTCAAGGCTTACGACGAAAACATCCTGAACCTCCCGAAAGAAGCCCGCGAATTCATCATTGAAAATTTAAGACGCTCTGACCGCGAAGACGACCTCAAAACGCTCAAGCTCGACAACGCCCTCGAAACACCTAAGGCTAAAGCCGCTTACGATCTCGGCCAAGAAATCATCGTCGTCGGTTACGCCGGTCACGGTCCCATCCTCACCGAACTCAGGATGTCTGGTACTTACGTGAACGGGGGGCTGCTGAACCTCACCTACAAAGACAGCAAGACCGGCAAGGTGACAAGCACCACCGTCGGAGCACCCCCAGTCGCAGGGGCAAGCAACGGAGAAACATTCCACATCGCTTTTGCACTCCCCGAAGCGCACTCCTTCAGGAGCCAAGTCCAACGCTTTAACGTTTCCGTCGATGGCAAGTCCGGCATCCGCCCCGAAAAAGTCATGGCGCTCGACAAGGAACTCGAAATGAACCTCAAGGATGACTTCGCCTCCACCATGACGCGTACCGCCATCCGAGTCGTGCTCCGCACTATCGCCTCGCAAGCCGCCAAAAAAGCTATGAAGTCGGACAACGCACTCCTCAATATTTTCACAAGCATCGGCACGGACATCGCGCAGGACCAGATGGAAAAAGCGGACCTCCGCATCGCCCTCTTCTTGCCGAACTCGTTCCAGATGACACGTATCCCCGTCGAACCGGGTTCCCATGAAGTCAGTGTCGCTGCTGAAGGCGATGCTGGCACGGTCAAGGTATTCAATTTTGGCAGTGTCCCCGTGAAAAAGGGCGAAAAGAAGTTCATCTTTGTTCCGGCAGTTAAATAAAACATCATAAATAGGCGAAAAAGCATCATTTTCTGAATTGTAAATACCTTTTTTCTAAATAATTATTTAGTTTCAAGGCAAAAACATTCCTAGGAGCAAAAAATGAATTTCAAATTAATCTTTGCAGCAGCAGCAATGCTCGCTACTCAGTCTTTCGCTATCGCCGGTATTGGCGCCCATTACACCCCGAACGTCGGAACAACCCTCAAGAAGGCCGACATGGCACCGCTTCACAACAGCGAAAACATCCAGTTCAGCCATGGCAGCTTCGAATACATCCAGGGCTTCGGTTTCAAGGCTTGGGTCGATATTCTCCCGTTCATCGATATCGAAGGTACATTCAACATCCAGTTCGCCTCTTATAATGCATCCCTCTGGGCTGGCGACAAGAGCATCGGCTATCAGGAAATCCCGCTCAAGATTGAACTTGGCGGCACTCCATTTGCAAAGGCAACTCCGAAGTACGTCGGCATGAACGCAGACCTCTCCGTCACGAAGCCGTTCTCCATCCCGCTCTTCCCCATCCGTCCGTATATCGGTGGCGGTCTCACGTTCCACTGGAACACGTTCATCCTGAACAACCAGTTTGTTGACGGCATCATCACCCGTATGGAAGAAGCAGGCATCCCGATGCCGACAGACCCGACCGATGAACAGGCTCGCAACGATTACATCAAGAGTCTCAGCAAGGAAGTTGTAAAATACGCCAAGGACGAAGGCCTCAACAAGAGCATCGGTATCCACTTGCTCGCCGGTGTCCGCTTCAAGCTCCCGATCATCCCGATTGCAGCTTATGCAAACGTCAAGTGCTATCTCGGTGGCGACTACGATACAGACATCGATGCCGGTCACTTTGCATTTGAACTCGGTGGCGGTTTTGCCCTTTAATTTTTGTAGATTAAAAAAAGTTGGTTAGAAGAGAGTAGGTATCCAAGAATGACTCAAAATACAAGCAGCACAAACATCCTCATCATCGAAGATGAAATTGCCATTGCCGAAGGCCTCGTAGACCTCTGCGAGCTCAACGGTTACCGTGTCAAACACGTTGTCGACGGCGAAAGCGGTCTTGCCGAAGCACTTTCCGGACAGTACGGACTCGTACTCCTGGACCTCATGCTTCCGGGCATGGACGGATTTACCGTTTGCGACAAGATCCGCGAAAAGGACAAGAGCCTCCCGATTATCATCCTTTCTGCAAAGAATTCCGATGACGATATCATCAACGGTCTCAAGTTCGGCGCCGACGACTACATCCCGAAGCCGTTCTCCGTGCCGATGCTCCTTGCACGTATCGAAGCGGTGTTGCGCCGTAGCCGCCAGACGATGGAAAACGAAGGCAAGCTTGTTGCCGGCAATCTCCGCGTGAACTTCCGTGAATACACGGGCGTGCGCGGTACAGAAGAACTGGCATTTACCCGCAAGGAAATTGAAATTCTTGAATACCTCTGGAACAACCGCGACCACGCCATTCCGCGTTCTGAACTCCTCCGCAAGGTCTGGGGTTACGAAAATGCAGAATCCGTGGATACACGTACGGTCGACATCCACATCACCAAGCTCCGCAAGAAGATCGAAGACGATCCGGCTCATCCGAAGCTGCTCGTCACATTCCGCGGTGAAGGTTACCAGATGCGTTCGGCACCAGAATGCGAGAAATCAGTATAAACAAAATCTCTACATACCTCTCTAGCAAGTACAAGGCTCTTCGGAGCCTTATCCTTGCCTCTAAAGATCGTCTCATTTTTGTGGCGATTTTTATCGTTATTGCGATTCCCGTAATAATGCTTTTAAGCCATTCTTACACACAATTGCAAACGTCGTCGCTCTTTGGCTACAAGGAACACGCGTTCTCTGTGTTACAGAACTTGAACAAGAACATCACGGCGGACCTCGCTATCGAAGACAGGCGCTCTTACGCCGACTATCGATTCATCCGCTCGGTTCCTGTGTTCGGCGGCGAAGAAATCACGATGTCCGAACTTGCGGAATTTCCGCAGCGTAGCCACTACGTTGGCCTTGTCGGGCATTTCCAGCTGGACCCCGCCGGCAACTTGAGTACGCCAGTCCTCCCAGATGGAGTCCTCGAAAAGATTCCGATGGTCGATAGGGACAAGCGCCTTGCCATCCGCAACAAGATTAGCCAGATTCTCAACACATCAGGATTTTCTGCCATTTCTTCGCCTGTCGCCTCCGCGATGACATCGAGCAGCACCGAGAAAAGCGCAGACTCTACGCGCAAAAACGACAGCAGGCTCATCGACCAGATTTACAAGCAGGACCTCGACATTGCAAGCACGCGCAAAAAGAAGAAAGCCAACAGACCGCGTGTTGAACAAATTACCGAAACAGGCGACTTTGCCTTTGGCGTTGAATCGACAAAGCTCGATACGACCGGTCTTTTAGTCCGTTTGATCAATACCGAAACGACACACTCCATGGAAGCTGAAATCGACTTCTTCCAGGCGATTGTCGATTCGAACTACATCATTTTCCACCGTACCGTTAGACGCGGCACAGACGTCTTTATCCAGGGCTTCATTGTCGATGCTAGAATGTACCTCACGAACCTCGTGAAAAACGAAATCGAGAAGTACAAGGGCGTTACAAAAGGCAATCAGCAAGACCCGCTCGTGCTTGCATTCTTCCACAAGAACAAATCCTTTGTCGCCTTCGGCGAACGCAACAACATCACGACGGAACTCCTCTCCGAATCGCTGCAGGCACCGCTCTCGGATATCACTTTCAAGATGTACACCACGCAGCGCGCCCCTGGCGGTGAATTCGTCACGTTCATCGGGTTCCTGATGCTTGCGGTACTTGCCATCGGTCTTATCTCGATTTACCATGTGACACAAAGCCGCATGAAGCTCGCCGCGAAGCGTCAGGACTTTGTTTCTGCCATTACGCACGAACTCAAGACTCCGCTCACAGCCATCAAGATGTACGCCGAGCTGTTGCAGAACTCCTGGGTGGCTAGCGAAGAAAAGAAGCAGAAGTATTACGGACAAATCGCCAGCGAAGCCGACCGCCTTTCGAGACTCATCCAGAACGTGCTGAACCTCTCGAAGCTCGATGGCAACCGCTGGAACGTGCAGCTCCGCATGGACAAGCCAAAGCAGGTCCTCGATGACTTCGTTTCGACTTACAGCAAGAACGTCGAAAAGCAAGGATTCGAACTCACGGTTTCTTCGGACACGGATGCCGACAATATCAGCCTCATGATCGACCGCGACGCCATCATGCAGATTCTGATGAACCTCGTTGACAACTCGCTCAAGTTCTCCAAGAATGCCGACTACAAGATGATCAACGTGGAACTGCGCATCAAGGGCACTGACATGTACCTTGCCGTACGCGACTACGGTCCGGGTATTCCGCCCTCCGAAATGAAGAAAGTCTTCCAGGAATTCTATAGAGTCGAAAACGAAATGACAAGACAGACGAGTGGCACAGGCATCGGACTTTCGATGGTAAAGAAATTGTGCACTTTATGTAATATGAACATAGAATTGGAAAACGCTAACCCCGGTTTGCGCACAAAAATACACTTCCCAAGTCTGTCCATTTGATTAGTTCAAAAGACGAGAGACGAGAGACGAGAGACGAAAGTTTCCGGTTTTCATCGTTTACTATATTTTTTTTGTTCCCTTCACAATGTGGAACTTTAAAAATCTAAAAGAGGCGCGGTATGACTCAGGACGATATCATCAAGAATCCGTTGGATTATGATCTTTCCATTGAAACCGTTGGCAAGGGCACGCTTAAGTCCCCGATGAACGGCGTTCCTTTCGTTTCCGAAAATGACAAGGTCAGCCTTACCACTGACGTCAATCTCATCTCTGAATACTTAGCGAAGGGCATCCCGGTACCTTCACTCGAAGTGGCCGGCCCTCGACAGACAATTTTCCACGACCCCGCCTGGACGCGCGCAGGCATCGTCACTTGCGGCGGTCTCTGCCCGGGCCTTAACAACGTGATCAAGGGCCTTGTACAGGTGCTCTGGTTCGACTACGGCGTGAGGAACATCTTTGGTATCCCGTACGGCTACCGCGGCTTGAACCCGAATTACGGTTACTCTCCCATCGTGCTTGACCCGGATGTGGTCGATGCCATCCAGGAAGACGGCGGTACGATTCTCGGTAGCTCCCGCGGCATGCAGGATCCGGCCGTCATGGTCGATACGCTCATGCGCTTGAACATCAACGTGCTGTTCTGCATCGGTGGTGACGGTACGCTCCGCGGCGCACACGCGATTGCCGAAGAAGTCAAGAAGCGCAAACAGCCCATCTCGATTATCGGCATCCCGAAGACGATCGATAACGACTTGAACTTGATCGACAGGACGTTCGGTTTTGAAACCGCCGTGCTCAGCGCAACAAACGTAATTACAAGTGCTCACATCGAAGCAAACGGTGCATTCAATGGTCTTGGCCTTGTGAAGCTCATGGGTCGTGACTCCGGCTTTATCGCAGCCTACGCATCGCTTGCAACAACAGTTGTGAACATCTGCCTCGTCCCTGAAGTTCCCTTTACGCTTGACGGGCTCTTCAAGGCTCTCGAAAGCCGTTACGCCAGCGGCAAGACTCATGCCGTGATTGCCGTCGCCGAAGGCGCCGGACAGGAACTTTTCAAGAACCAGGAAGAACGCAGAGACGCAAGTGGCAACATCTTGAAGAACGATATCGGTGAATTCCTGACCCGCAAGATCAAGGAACATTTCGATAGCGTCGGCAAGGAAATCAACATCAAGTACTTTGACCCGAGCTACACGGTGCGTAGCATCCCCGCCAAAGGTACTGACGCCATTTTCTGCTTCCAGCTCGCTGAAAGCGCAGTACATGCAGGCATGGCAGGCAAGACGGACATGGTCGTTGGCAGCATGAACAACGTTTTCTCGCACGTGCCTATCGAATACGCCGTCAGCGAACGCAAGAAAATCAACCCCAACGGAACCCTGTGGCATGCCGTTCTCGGTATCACGCGCCAGCAGGACTATTTCTCCGGCAAGGGCAAACGCAGCAAGTAATCCTTTAATTAATTTATCACCATGCTCAAAAAAGAAGAAAAAGTCATCATCCGTACCGCACTCATGGAATACCGCAATCTCTTGTTCAAGACATTCCACGGCACTGACGAAGAAAAGACTCGCATTGCCACGGTGAACAAGTTGCTCCAGAACTGGAAAGTCTAAGCGTATTCATGAGAATTACGCGGAACATTATTTTTGCATTGCTACTTGCGATTAGTTTCGCAAGCGCAAACGAGTACTTGCACGTAGCAGATTCCTGCTATGCGGCACGTGCTTTGCGCGCCAAGGGCGACAAGGCCGACGCGAAAAATGCAAAGATAATGAAAGAGGCGTACAAAAAAGCGATGGAAGATTCCACCGTCCTCGAAGCGGCAACCGAAGGCTATGTGAAAACGCTGTACTTCTGCTTCAGATTCGTGCAATTTGACGAGAAGAAGCGCCAGCTCCATCTGGACACGCTGATGGACGCTAGCAAAAGCGCCTACGAGAAGTTCCCTAAGAACAAGGAAATCGCGCACGTCTACGCCTCGACGCTTTCGATGTGGGGTTCTGAGCGCAACGTATTTTCTTCAATCAAGGAAGGCATTGCAAGTAAAGTCCGCGATGTCGCGACTGCAGCAGAAGACTGGCAGATTCTCGGGCGAGCACACTTTGTGCTGCCTTACGTGCCGCTAATCCTCTCCTGGCCGGACGAGAAGCTTGCAGACAAATACTTGAACATGGCTCTTGAACAAAATCGCAAGGACATTTACAACTACTACTTCCTTGCCGACTTGCGCTATGACCAAGGCCGCTACGACGATGCCGTGGAATTTATCGTACAAGGTCTCGATGCAGGCGTGCGCCCCGGCTACATTCTTGAAGACAAGCGCGCCCGCTGGCACTTAAAAGAACTCTGGAAGAAAATCGATTACAAGCACAGAGACAAGCTTTCACCAAAGCACCTTGAAGATGGCGAGAACATCCGAAAAGCCATCGAAGCGCTGAGAGCGAAGAACAAGAAAAAATAATTTGTGCTAGAAAAATGAATTCAAAAAAATGACGGAGTGAAACCGTCATTTTTTCTATGTGCGAAAAACCGTATTCGTCATCCTGCCCCTATAAGGGGAAGGATCCAGTTAACTTTATTCGTCACGGTTTGTTCCGATGGCCAAGAATGTAAAAAATCCATAATCAACATCTGGTTTAGACTGGAAATGAAATACCACTTTTGCGACATGCTTTGCGGCATCTTCACCAGAAATAATGTCATGTTTCCCTTCTACATTCGGTTGTTTGAATTGACTCCATTCATAACACAGAATTTCATTTGTAGAATGGCGCACTTGAGAAAAAGTAGAGGATTCATCATCCTTCTGTGTAGTTACCGTTACCGATGGCAATGCATTACCAATTTTTCGATTAAGGGAGTTGCCTAAATCAAGTTGAATCACAGGATCTATCGAACCTCTATACATCATGCAAATCCCCCCCCAATTAGAGATGTCTGCAGAAAGCATGGTTCCATCGGAATCAAAACCCGCTACATAAAAACCAATATTGAAGTACGGATTTTTGTTCGTCCCTCCCTGATTAAACCGATAAACAGCAGAAAGCAGACCACTGAATTCAGAAGAACTATCAGGAGACCAGAATATCTGAGTGTTTTCACCATCTACGGAATCCGTTTCAAAAAAGATTTCTCCTGCACGTTCCCCAAACTTGGCATAATCAGAAGCATAAACATTTGTTTTTACAATTCGATTTTTTTCTGAAAACAAATCGCCTTCACTAAAGGACGGCCCAGAATAACATCCATCATCGCCCCAATCACCACTTACTTTACACAGAACAAGCGATCTTGAACTCGAAGACGCTTCGCGCTCTATAGAAGAAGAACTAAGAACTTCTACAGACGAGCTTGAATGCCCGGCATCAACACCACTTGACTGATTTTTTTCAGCGGTCAAAACATTCGGATCTTCAGATGACCCTGTAACATTATCGTTAGAGCAGGCAAGCAGCGTCAACGAAAACATAACGGCAGAAGCCGCACAAAGTTTCTTATTCATTTATCGATCCTCCATCTCGCCTTTGACTTTTTTGCTCAAAGGGAAAAACTGTAAATTCAACCTGTAAACTTGATCAAGCGTTCCACATCTAGCCGCAATTGAAATAATTTTTTTGCGGCACGCATCCAACTCCTTCACAATTTCTTCGTAGCCTTCTCGGTTTACGCCTAACGTCACGCCCGTGACATTGCGCTCTGCAGAACCAAACTGGTCTATCGATTCAATTCCAAGGCGGCCCATCTCGCGATGCATCATACGAATGGCCAAAGGTAGAGCCTCCTTGGAACCCGAGACCGCTTTTTCCGTCTGCTCATAAACATTTTCGGCTGTTTGTTTGAGAAAACCGGCCTTTTCAAGGAATCGTAGCGATTTACGCACTTCGAGAGCAGATATTTCTTGCGTGCATGCCTTGGCAATGTCTCCAGGCATCGCCCCGGGCATCATGGGAGCAAGCTCGCGCACCACCGGATTTTTCCAGCTATCATAATACTCGAAAGCATCCTCATCTACAACGCGAATCTTGTTCGCAACCGATATAGCCATCATCCTATCAAGGTAGGCTTTTTTGACATCGTCTTTTTGGGCGTTACCAAAATTCACCATCGCTTCGAAATAATCAATTTCATACCCGATTAAACCCATAGCCGCCGCCACGCGGTTTATCGTCACGCGGCTCAAGCTGCTCTTGCCGTCACAGACAAGCTTTAAATACGAGGGCGACGTGAAACCAGCAATCTTTGCAAATTCCCGCCAAGTGAACGCAGAATTTTTCTTGCGTTCCTCATAAAAATCCGCCATGTAGGCCCGGTAATCATTGTATTCAATAATCGGCTTCATGCAAACGAATATACATTTAAAAAAACGAATCGCCAATAAAGAATGATACAAAAATTTTAAAATCTTTAAAATTTAGTCATTTTAAAAATTTTACTAATTACAAAAATAGCCGTAAATGATACAAAATCCATTTACGGCTAAATTACATTACTTCAAAAGGATATTTACGCCGCTGACAGTTCCGTTATGTTCGATAGAAATCGCATAACGGCCATCAGGAACAAGCGAGCCGTCCCAAGAAATAGAATTGATCCCAGCACGTCCGTGATTTTCGCTGAACGAACGGATCACGTCGCCATTGGAATCAACCACCGACACGACAAACGCGCCGGCAGGCACTTAAAAGAACTCTGGAAGAAAATCGATTACAAGCACAGGGACAAGCTTTCGCCAAAGCACCTTGAAGATGGCGAGAACATCCGAAAAGCCATCGAAGCGCTGAGAGCGAAGAACAAGAAGAAATAATTTTTTATAAAGGAGATTCCCGCTTTCGCGGGAATGACACACAAACAAAAAAACGGACTTTGAAAGTCCGTTTTTTTCGCTTTTTCAAGATGGAGATGCCCGCTTAAAGCGGGCATGACAAGCGCGAAAGTTTCGCGCAATCCTTGCTTTCCTGTGAGCAACAAGCGCCTCGTATTAACGAGGCGCGATTGACGCCTTTGGCGTCCGCGGCTGCACTCGGTCATAAAATTATGCAAGCATAATTTTGCGACACTCGTTTTGCACGCTTTTGCGAGAGCAAGCGGTCTTTTAAGCTTGAGCCTGAACAGCCGTGAGGGCGATCGTGTAAACGATGTCTTCAACGAGGGCGCCGCGGGAAAGGTCGTTCACCGGCTTGGCCAAGCCCTGGAGCATCGGGCCGATAGCGATCGTGCCGTGGGCAGAACGCTGCACAGCCTTGTAACCGATGTTACCGGCAGAGAGGTCCGGGAACACGAACACGGTAGCCTTGCCAGCGACCGGGCTGTTCGGGGCCTTGAGGGCACCAACACTCGGAACTGTTGCAGCATCGTACTGGAGCGGGCCATCGATGAGCATTTCCGGGCGGGCAGCCTTTGCAGCGGCAGTAGCGGCCACAACGAGGTCTGCATCCGGACCCTTGCCCGAATTGATGGTGCTGTAAGAAAGCATGGCAACGCGACTCGGGAGACCGAAAGCCTTTGCAGTGTCATCGCACTGGAGAGCGATATCGGCAAGTTCTTCGGCGAGCGGGTTCAGGTTGATGGCGCAGTCCCCGTAAATATAGGTCTTGTCCTTCATGCACATGAAGAACACGGAGCTCACGGACTTCACGCCCGGAGCGGTACGGATAATCTGGAGAGCCGGACGGAGCGTATCGGCGGTAGAGTGGATAGCGCCAGAAACGAGGCCATCGACTTCACCGAACTTGAGCATCATCGTAGCAAGCATTACGTTGTCTTTAAGAGCGGCACGGGCAGATTCCGGAGTCATGCCCTTAGCCTTGCGAAGTTCCACGAGAGTCGGCACATACTTTTCAGCAAGTTCTGCGCTCGGTTCGATAATTTCGATGTTTGCCGGGAGCTTCACGCCAACAGACTTTGCGGTAGCTTCGATATCGGCCTTCTTGCCGATGAGGACCGGCACGGCGATGTTGCGTTCGACAGCGAGGCATGCAGCCTGCACGGTACGCGGTTCAGAACCTTCCGGGAGCACGATGCGCTTCACGCACTTGGAAGCCTTGGAAAGGAGGCTTGCGCGGAACATGGCCTGGCTTACGCGGCGTTCAGCGGCCGGTTCTGCGAGGTCGCCAGCAACGCACTTTTCGCAACGGAGCAAGCGCTTCGGGCAGAAGAGTTCGGCATCTTCGCCATCGGCAAAAATCTTTGCATCGAGGGCAGAGGCGAGGTCGTCGTTAAACTTGTGAGCAATGACATCGTTCATGCCGGTTGCACCTTCGACAACAACAGCATCGACATCGTCAAAATCCTGCTTGAGGAAATCAGCGCAAATCTTTTCCATGAGCACAGCAGACTTGCCGGCCTTGATTTCAGCAACGCTATCGGCAGCATTGAAAACTTCGAGCGGCTTGTAGACTGTAGCGATGAGACCAGCCTTGGTAACAGCGTCGACAAGTTCCTGGACTTTGGCTTCCATGTTGGAGGCAGCCGTGGCAACTAGGTAAACACGATTCATTTTAATCTCCAATTTTGAATTTACGAGTGTAAAGGTAGGATTTTTTTGCCCTGCGGGCAGGGGCTTTTTCTAATAACTATTGACCAACAACTAATGACTAACAGCCAATACGTTTATTTTAGTTTACAACGTCAAAATCTTTCACAAATTAGCGCATTTTCCGATGTAATATTTTCATAAGCTCTATTGACAAACAAAGTTAATTTTTATCTTTGACGTTGAAAGTGTATGGGAAAACACTGTGGGATAGGGGAATAAATACTTAGGAGTCACGGATGAGGATCAGTGGACTTTTTTACAGGGTTTTGGTGTGTTTGGCGATTTTCAGTGCCTACGCGCTTGCGCAGACGGTTGCTGTTGCACACATCATTTACGAAGAAGGCAACGTCTTGTACTATGCCGATAACGAAAGCAATTTCGTGTACAAGGCCGTTGAAAAAAAAGAAGATGGTACTTTTACCATCGAATTCACCAACGAGCGTCTTGCTAACGGCAAGAAAGATACTCGCAGACTTCAGTTCGGACTGGGCTGTAGCGGCAACACATGCCGCATAGACTTAAGTCCTGACAACAAACCGCTATTGGGCGAACTTTTCCCGGGGTACAAGGAAAACGTCACAGATGCGACAAACATCGTAAAGCAGGAAGTCTGGATTGTCATCAACGAAGACAAGACGCTGACGATTTCCGACACTAAACCAGTGGTCGCGGTCAAACCTAAGAAGCATATACGCCTCTTAACGCCATGGACCAACACCAACGCCATCATTTTCATGAACGGCGCTGAAAGTTACATGACCACACTCCCCACATACTGCGGCTGGTTCGAGGCAAAGCTTTCAAAGCCCTCCACCGCTAACGTTTACTTTAAGCAGACGATTGGTACAACGTTTATCGGCGCCGACGGCACCACCGAAGACGAATCTACCGTCACACCGATCAACTTGGATTCAGCCCTTGCCATAAGCGACACCGTTTGGATTCTCGCTTACCAGTACGGCGCCCCCGAAGTGCATACAAGCTATCCGGGCGTTCTCGGCGAATGCCTCCCGAAGATTCTCCCTGTGATGATGTTCGACTGGTATGACGGCTCCGTGAACTCCGACGGTACCAAGTACGGGCTCTACGACCCCAAGGCCGGTGCAGGCCGCACAGGTTTTGACATCCGTGGCGTCCCCATGTATGGCACAGGAACGAACGAAGACTTTGGCCAGGGCGGTTGCGAAGGCTCCCCGATGACAGGAATGGTCGAAAAGCAACTCGGCGCAAACGGCGTCCCCGTGATGGCCAAGAACTTCCCCAGTGGCTGCAAGAACTCCTCACACCTCAATAGCTGGTTCCTCCCCGAAGTCATTTACAGCGACGGAGTAAATACCTACACGAACGTCACCTGCCGAGACCTCGAACTTACGCTCACCGATGACGGCTTCTGGCTCGGACAAAAGGATGACGAAAGCCCCGAACACGGTCTATTCTTGCTTGATGACTTCCAGTGGCTCGATAGCGCACACACCATCGAAAACCCGCACTACGACTCCATCGCCGGCGGAAACGACATCCCCGGTCATCACAACTACGGCTTCGCCATGAAGATTCAAGCCGAATTCGTCTACGTCAAGGGACAGTACTTCGAATTTAACGGCGATGACGATGTGTGGGTATTCATCAACAACAAGCTCGTCGTAGATATCGGTGGCCAACACAAGAAAGTCAAGAAGTCCGTCAATCTCGACGACCTCGGACTTACTCCGGGCGAAACTTATCCGTTTCACATTTTCTATGCCGAACGCAAGCGCACGCAATCGAACTTCATGATGAGAACGTCTATCGATTTGAAGGTGGAATCCAGCATGTTCCTCGCCGACCATTCGACGGATTCGACGCTCATCAAGAAAGAAGTGTGGCAGAACATCCGCGAAAAGACGCTCGCCTGCGACTTCTCCGCAAACTCGGAAACAAAGCGCACGGAACGCGGCCCCTCGAACTTTACGTTGTTTGGAAAGAGCCTGCCGATGACAGGTATCGCCTTGAGCAAGCTCGACACGGCTTACTACGGCGGCATCACGATTTCTAACAACTTTACATTACTCACCATTAACACGAAGCGCATTTCCCTGACACAGGCACTCCCGCCGGGAACCTACTACGTTCGCGTTTTCCTCAAGAACAATCCGAAGGAATACAAGGATGTTTACTTCACCATCCCGCCGACGGAACTTCCGAATATTGCCTTTGCAAATATCATCGACTCCAGCTACTGCTTCATTGCCGATGTCATCGAAAAAGACACGCTCTGCCTCGACAAGTACTGGAAGCCGTTTGGAAACGAAATTAGCCGCGATATCAGCAGCGACACGCTCCCCATCAACTTGAATAAGGCAGAAAAGCTCTGGGCAGGCCGCATTTACCCCATCAATGTTTCTTACGTCGAAGAATGGGCATCGAGCTACACCGGAATATCTGCCATAGTTACAACATCCGATCCTAAGCTCATTCCGTGCGACTCTTTGGGTACCCCGCTCCCGAACAACGAGTTCACGCTTATCGATGGCAAAAACACATTCTTTGTCAAGGCGACAGGCGCAATCGTAAACGGCACACTTACCGTTTCTACCGCAGCCGCTAAGAACAAGAGCATCAACTGGACAAATATCAATATTGCCGAACCGCCTGTCCCGCAAATCGAAACCGCATTTATTTTCGACAGGAACGGTGACGGTCGCGGCGATAGCGTCTGGGTGAGCTTCAACAAGCCGCTCGGTGGCAATAGTGTCCTCAATTCCATTTCATTTACATTCGGGCTTACGCACTATGAACTCGCCCCTGTAAATTATGCAGAAGGCGCCCGTGAACTTTCATTCGCTGCCGCTGGCGACGGATTCAGCACCGCCATTTCTACAGGTGGTGCCACAGCGCCTTACTCCGGAAAGATTACCGCGCAATACACTTACACGAATCCCGAAGATCACACCGTATCGAATTTCGCCGTGGACGGTCTCCTCGGTGACGGAATCGGCCCCATCATCCTCGCCGCAGAAATTGCCTACACTAACGACGGCAAGACGCAGCTCACACTCACGTTCAGCGAAGGCCTTAGCGCCGAAAACGCAAGCTCGAGCTTGTTTGGTTACCGCAGCTATGGTAGCGGTTCTTTCTCCACCATAGTCAATGACGCCGAATACGTGGCAACGGTCCCCGCAAACCGCTGGAAGCTCATTTTTGCCAAGAAAGCCTTGACGGACATCCTCCCCATCGTCGGTGACTCGATTCGCATCAGGCCGCCTTCAGAAGGTGGGCTCGCCACAGACCTGATCGGCATCCCGGCCCATGACTTGAATCCCTGGGTCCGCATCACTGGCGAACAGAGAATCACCGTGACAAGCCCCGCCGTCGTCACCATGGACAAGAACTCGCCAAACTTTGACAAGACTCGCGAAATCGTCAATAGCAAAAAGCCGACTGTCCCCATCATCGTAAAGAGCGACAAGCCGCTCACCGCAAACCAGGTTGGCGAAATCTACGGCACGCAGGGTCACTATCTCGGCGATATGAACATGTCTGAACTCGTCGAAAACGAAATCAGCGAAATCGTGAAAGTCGTAAAGACCGCCACCATGTTCGAAGACAAGGTCGCCACCCAGAACGGAAGCCCATCCACCTCCGTTTCGCTTGAAACGATCATTTCTATGCTGGATAAAGGCGAAATTTCGTATAAGGAAGCCAAGAGCAGATTCGGCATCAGCGATGTCATCATCAACGCCCATAACAATGGTCTTTTAAACAAGGATAACCTGCACAACTACATGCACGGAACCGATGAAGACGTCAAGACCATCGCCGAATCCATGGCCGACAAGACAGAACTCAGCTACAAGACGATTTATTATACTAGCCTCGGACATTTCGTGAACAGGGACGAAGGCAAAATCGCTTGCAATGACGACATCTTCAAGACGGATGGCGCCGAAAACTGCCTCGGTAACGAAGGGCACCTGTTCCTCGCCTGGAACTCCCGCGACAAGAAAGAGCGCCTCGTAGGCACAGGCGTTTACATCGCCCGCCTCGAAATCCGACTCATCGTGAACGGCAAGAGGATCACCAAGCGCACGCAGGACTTCCTCTGGGGCATCCGCCACGGCCAAATCACCGTTTTCGATATCGAATTTAGATAACACCCCCCCCCAAAATCGGAACTTTTTTCCCTAGTCACCCGCTCCTCGAGCGGGTGTTGCTGTTTTCGCAATTTATTTTACAAATAGGCAAAAAAAAATTGATAAATATCACAATATTGAATGTATTTTCTATTAGGGTAATATCTTCCGGGAGTCGTGGATGCGGTGTAAAAATATTGTCTTCAGTTTAGTTTTCGTACTCTTATGGGCAGCAGTTTTCTCGATGGCTGCCGATTACAACATTCTTGTCAAAGACGAAAGGTCCAATACGCCTGCAACGCGTCTTTATGTCATTTTAGAAAAAACGGTGGACGGAGTCAGTTCATCTAGCAGATGCACTCAGCTCACCCGCGATAGAAACGGTTCTTTCAGCGTCAAGGCAACATTGACCGCCGAAACAGAGCCGAAACTGACCTTTTACACGGGGGGCACCTGCAGAGCGAGCACTGCCATTGGCAGCATTTCGCCATTGGCTAGCGCAGAACCTGTCGAAAGCGACTTCACCATCACTATTGGCAAAAACAAAGTCGTTACACAGGCTAACGGCATAGACAACACATCAACAACCACTCCGGGCAACGATGGCCCCGGCACGCAGACACCCGACAGACCGACACAACAGACGAAGTATAAAGTAATCCGCTTCTTTGTCCCCTGGACAAACACGAACGCCATTCTCTACATCGCAGGCGGCAAATCTGATACGATGTCCTCTATCAAGAATTACTGTGGATGGTTCGAATCCAGAGTTGCTCCGCCCGAAGGTTCGTTCCAAGTCTATTTCAAGCAGACTCTCGGATCCGAATACGTCACAGACTATCATTATACCTCCAAGACACAACCTATCGAACAAAGCACTTTGCTTTCGCTTGATGCAGCCGCTGCCGAAGCCGATACCATCTGGGTCAAGGCTGGCAAGGAAATCGGGACCGCAACAACAGTTTACACCAAGTACCCGGGCGTTTTAGGCGATTGCCCCACCAAGACCCTCCCTGTGATGATGTTTGACTGGCTCCATGGCTCAAAGGGCGATGGAGATGGAGAAGGCAAAAACGGCGACCCCGCCAACGGCGTGAGTGCGGACTTCGGTTCCAGCGGATGCGCACAACATACCAGAGGAATGGTTCAAGAATACCTTGGTCCCAATGGCGTACCCGTACCAGCCGATCCCTTCCCAGAAAATTGCAAGATTACAACACATCTCGCTCAATGGTTCTTGCCAGAAGTCATCACCACTAAAAACGGCGTTCCGTACACCAACGCCACCTGCCGTTCTATCGAATTGCAACTCCAGAATGACGGCCTCTGGCTCGGCCAAAAAGACGACAATAGCACTGAAGGCGGGCTCTTCTTGATCGATGATTTCGAATACCTCGATGCCGAAAAGACCCTCAAGAACCCCTACTTCGATAACCTTTCTGGCAAAGGCAACAAAAGACACAATTTCGGTTTCACCATGAAGATTCAGGCCACGTTCGAATACATTCCGGGCCAGTACTTTGAATTCAACGGTGACGACGACGTGTGGGTGTTCATCAACAACCGCCTCGTTGTGGATATCGGTGGCCAGCACACGAAGGTCTTTGGCGCAGTGGACCTCGACACGCTCGGACTTCAAGAAGGTGTCAACTATCCGTTCCACATCTTCTATGCCGAACGCCATACAACCCAGTCCAACTTCATGATGAGAACGTCCATCGACCTGAAGACCGAAACAAGCATTCTCGCTAAGGACCTTTCTGAAACAGGACTAATCAACTACGAAATTTACCAGCGCGTGAGCAAGCAAGCCCTCTCTTGCGACTTCTCCGGCGCCACGACGACAGACACGGTCGCAGCTCCTTCGAACTTTACCTTGATCGGTAGTGGAGCTTATGCCGAAGGCGTTGCACTCGATAGCGTAGGCACCTGGTTTGGCGGCATCACTATCAAGCCAGGCTATACAGGATTTACCATCAATACGACGACAATCCAGCAAATGCGTACACTCCCGCCGGGATCTTACATATTGCGATTCTCCTTACAGAGCGACGAAACCCAGTACGAAGAAATTACTTTCACCATCGATAACTACGGCTCGCCCACAATCAACTACGCCCGCGTTGATGCCCAAGGCAAATGGACACTCATCGGAAACAACGTAGACGGCAACATCGACACGCTCGGCAAGTGGGTGAATACGCGTTACGAAGTCAACGTCTCGTTCCTTGAAGATTGGGCAACGTTTGACGACATCGTTTATATCGCCACAAACAACGTTGCGGTAAACCCCTGCGACGAAAACGGCAACAAGATAAACGCCATAACGCTCAAGAACGGAAAGGGAACTTTCTACATCAAGGCGTCGGCACCGGCTATAAACGTGACACTCGTCGTAAGCAGCACGGATGGAACACAGCAAGCCGTCTGGAGTAACATTTCGTTCAGGGAACCGCCTGTACCGCAAGTGGTTTACGCAAGCATCTTCGACAGGAATGGCGACGGTCGCGGCGACAGCGTCTACGCCAAGCTATCCAAGCCGATCGGAACGCTAGACCAGAACATCATCCATATGGATTCAGTGCATTTGGAATTTGGCGAACAGTTCCCGACAATCATCAGCGGAGTCTCAACGAACGACTTTGACAGCTCCATGGCAATTACCACGGATGGCGGTTTCGGAATCATGCCGTTTACCGGTGGTGCAGACAACGTCTATAGCGGAAAGATTACGCCGTTCTGGAAGTATTCTGAAGGCGGAGTTCCGACGACCATCAGCCTCACAAGCGACGTGACGGACTCCATCGGCCCCGTCATCACATCAGCAGATATCGCTTACAGCAATGACGGTTCGACAGTCCTCTCCCTGGCATTCAGTGAAGGGCTCGATTGCGAAAACGATGATGCTTCAAGATTCTTTATCTACTACTTCAAGCAGACAAGTTCAGTCAGAACCGATATTGTCCCGGATCTCGTTGCCAAAGAAAACAAGGCTAAATGGAAGCTCATCTTCAGAAGCACGACAAACGACAAGGCAAACATCCCGGTCATGGGCGACTCCATCAAGCTCGTCCCGGGCGTCCACACAGACCTTCTGCACAGAAGCACGCCTGACAACAATCCGTTCGTCCGAATCTCCGGTGAACAGAATGTGGTCATCACGAGCGCTCCGGTCGTAACCATTGGCGAATCCGACTCCTCCAAGTCGATTATCAAGAACCCGAATCCGACCGTTCCGAAGATCGTACAAGAAGACAAGCCGATGACGGCTAAGGAAGTGGCAGAATCTTACGGCGCCCAAGGGCATTATCTTGGCGACCTAAGCCTCTCAAGTCTCGTGAAAGACGAAGTTTCTGCTCTTGAATCGGCCATCAAGAACGTCAATGCCAAGAACATTGAAAATAACGGCAAGAACCTTGAAACAATCCTCACAGAAGTGCAAACCAACCAGATAAGCCTCGATCAGGCCAACAAGATGTACAATCTCGGACCTGAAATCGTCACCGCCTACTTGGATGGCATTATCACCGCAAACGACGTCACCGGTATTGCAAACGGCAACACCTCCGTCATTGAAAAAATAACGAGAGAATACGCCAAGCTTACGGTTCTCGAATACAAGACACAGTACTTTACAAGCCTCGGCGTATTCGTGAACAATACCTCCGGCGTGCTCACATGCGTCGATACGCTCTACAATGGCAACTGCCTTGACGATGATAAGGACGGCAAGATATTCCTCGCCTGGAATATGAGATCGAAGAAAGGCAGACTCGTTGGCACGGGCGTTTACATTGCAAGACTTACATACAAGATTAGAATCGGTAGGTCTACGAAGGCAGACCGCACGCAAGACTTCATCTGGGGTGTGCGTCACGGAAAGACCAAGGGCTTTACCATCGACTTGAATGAATAAAGTTTCGTTCTCTCTAAAAGGCGCCTGCAACGCAGGCGTCTTTTTTTATGCGGAATTTTAAGAATAAGTGCTAAAAGGGAGATTCCCGCATTCGCGGGAATGACAATGCAAAAAAAAGAATTCGTCGGTGTCTGCCGACGAATTCTTTTACGCTTATTGCGGAAATGCCATTGCAAGAATCGCGGGGACAACTTATGCGAAGTTGTACAGGTCCGTGATGTCTTCGTTATTCTTGTCGTACATCCAGAACTGGTTGATGTGGGCATATTCATCTTCCACGAGGGAAATCTTGATGTTATGCTTGTATTCCAGATAGTTGAACATACGGTTCAAGTCCTTGCAAAGCACATCGATGACCGGGGCGCTCACGACGAGGGTCACTTCGCGGAGGCGGCCCTTGGTGTGTGCGCGGGCGAGCCAGCGGTCGATCATGCCGAGCGTCGATTCGAGCGTGGCGATGCGGCCACTGCCGTTGCAAACCGGGCAGCATTCGGTCTTTTCGGTCATCAGGTTCACGCGGACGCGCTTACGGGTGACTTCCATGAGGCCGAACTGGCTAATCGGGGCCGGGCTGATCGGGGCCTTGTCGCGGCGGATTGCCTTGCGGAATTCCTGATAGACGGCTTCGCGGTCTTCATCGGTTTCCATGTCAATGAAGTCGATGATGATGAGGCCGCCCACATCGCGGAGGCGCAGCTGCTTTGCGATTTCGTGGCAAGCATCGAGGTTAGTCTCGAGGATGATCTTGCCCTGGTCCTTGCCATGAACCTTAGGACCGGTGTTCACGTCGATAGAGACGAGAGCCTCGGTCTGTTCGATGACGAGGTTGCCACCGCGCGGAAGCGGGACCTGACGCTGCAAGGAGCGAGCGTAGTCGTTTTCAATCTTGAAGTATTCGAACAAGCTTTCGCTGGAGCTCCAGAGCTTGACCTTGTCGAGCTTATCCGGAGAGAGAACCTTCAGGTAATCGCGGAGAGCAAAGTACTCGTCGCGGTTGTCGATATACACGTAGTCCGTGTTGTCACCGAAGTATTCGCGAACCGTCTGTTCGATGGAATCGGATTCTTCGTAGATGCAGGTCTCGGGCGGCATGGTTTCGAAGTTGTACTTCGTCTGTTCCCACTTGCTTTCGAGTTCGCGCATCTGCTTGTTGATTTCGAATTCGGATTCGTTGAGGCCGTTGGTGCGGACGATGTAGCCCACGTCGCGGCCCTTGAGGCGGCGTACGACCTTCTTGAACTCGCGGCGCTTGACCGGATCGCGTTCACGCTTCGAGACGCCGACGAAATTTGTACCCGGCATGCAGACCAGGAAGCGGCCAGCAAAGCTCAAGTGTGTCGTCAAACGGGCACCCTTGGTGCTAATCGGTTCCTTGACCACCTGCACCATGATTTCTTGGCCTTCCTGGAGAATTTCGTCGATCGAAATTTCCTTGGAGGCATCGCCTTCGTCATCATCGTCACCATATTCGCGGCGCAACAGTTCGTTGCGGTCCATGGCGTCTTCCTGATGCAAAAAGCCAGCCTTCTCAAGACCAATGTCAATGAATGCCGCCTTGAGTGCGGGGAGCACCTTCTGAACGACACCCTTATAAATATTGCCCAGAACCCGATTAGAGGAAACACCTTCAACAACCAATTCCGCAAGTTCGCCATCTTCCATGATTGCGATGCGCTTTTCGTACGGTGTTTTGCTAATCAAGATTCCGCGCTTACACTTATTTGCCATTAAAACTCCTAAAGGGTAAAGCAAAACTTGATAGAAATCCCCAAGACCAGTCCAAAAGTATGGACCGCATCCGAGCTCCCGATGTTTCTTGACGGAAAGTACCGCCCGCCTGCAAAGCAGAGCCTGGGGACCATAAATATAATAAGTAGGAAGACTTGAGACGAGAGACGAGAGACGAGAGAAGGGGAAATGTAGGGGGAATTAGGAAGTAGGACAAATGCGTAGGTCGAGTATGCTCCAAGGCGAATGTTGCAGGGCCGCTTGCGGACCTATAACTGAGCCGTTTTGCATGACGCAAAGCGTCAAAGTCGCGACAAAACTTGTTTTGGCATGACCGAGACCAGCATTTGGTACTTGAGCGAAGCGAAAGTACAAAAGTGGATGAAAGTCACTGGATTCTTCGTTTCACTCAGAATGACGAGCGAAGCGAGAGAAAAGTGGTGATGCCGGAACAGAGTCCGGCATGACAATCAACCAATAACTATTGACTAATGACCGACAACCAATGACTAACGGCTATTTTGTAATAAAGTAATCCTCAGGGTTGACGGGAACGCCGTTCACGCGAATTTCGTAATGCAGGCCTAGACTTGACTGGAGCCCGCTCTTGCCTATGAGCGCAATCGGGTCGCCACGACGAACGTTGTCGCCCTTTTTGACTAGCGTTTCTCCAAGATGCGCATAGAACGTCTTTACATGTTCCATGTGCTCAATCTTCATCGAAAGTCCAAAACCACGATGCTTGCGAATTTCGACAACTTCACCTGCGCCAGGTGCATAAACCGTATCGCCTTCAGCAGCCAAGAAATCCACGCCACGATGCGGGAGTTCCTGATCCGTGAACGCATCGAAAACCATTTCAAAACGAGCCTTGATATCGTGATGGTTCTTGAGCGGATGCAAAACAGGAACACGCGCCGCAAGCGCAGAATCAGCCTCAAGCTTGTTCAGCGTTTTGCGGAAAGTAGAACGTATTGCATGCAAATTCTTTTTCGGAGCCTCATCCTCAAATGTATTTTCGATCGTAAAGCCAAGACCACCCAATTTGAGCGTACTATCGCGAACAACACGCGTCTCTTCAATCTTTAAAATCGTCGTATCGACTACGGTACGGATTTTCTTGATTTCATCCTTAATCACCGAATTCTGGTGATAGACATCCATCAGGTTGCCATTCGACAAGTTCTCCACGATTTGCATCGGCGAGAACAAGATGAATCCTAGAATCGCACAAATAGTTATAACAAAGTAAATAACAGCTCTTCTCACGGAAAAAGTGACCGTTTTTCCGCGCGATTCCTTGTTCGGATAAAGATGGACCTCAAGCTTTTTCACTAGAACCTTCAGCCTTGTTCAATTTCTGTTCGAGTTCTGCAACTTGCTTTTTAATTTCGAAGATGGCGCCCACCGCTTCGACAGCCATAGCGTCATCCTTGATGGAATCCAGACGGCCTTCCTGAATGGCCTCATAGACCTTTTGTCCGAGCAACTGGAACTTGTTTTTGAGCTTAGACTGCACCATAGACAGCTCGACACGCGAAAGCACGTTGGATGCACAGCCCTTAGCCGTATTTTTCAGCTTATTTAGAGTTTTTTCGTTCATAAATCCTTTCGACCTGCCTTTAAAATAGTAGATTTTTCGATATAAAACAATGGAGATTTTTCTATGAGTCGCAGCGATCGCAGAAGAGCAAAGCAAAACGTCAAAAAATTCGTCCCAAAGAAGTCAAACACGCTGGATAAACGAGTCATCGTGCTCCTCGCTGTCATCGTCGTTGTATTTTTCGTAGGAACAATGCTCATCCAGAGAGGCTAATTCATGAAGTTTACTATTCAGAAGAATGTTTTGCAGGAAGCCCTGCAAGCGGCAATTAGCGCCGTTCCGAACAAGTCCACCATCCAGATCCTCAACAACTTTTCGCTCCGCCTCGAAGGCAACTTCCTCGAAGTAAGCGCAACTGACCTCGACCTCGGTATCAGGGTCAAGGTGGAAGTGCAGGGCGAACGTGATGGCGCAGTCGTCATCAACGCACGCAAGCTGTTCGATCAGGTGAAGAGCCTCGTGGACCCGAGCATCACGAACATCACTTTTGACGCGCAGGATTACTTGGTCAAGATCCAGTGGAGCGAACGCGGTAAGGCAAGCATCATCGGCTTTGACGCGAACGACTTCCCGCCGTTCCCGGAAATCGAAAATGGCGAAACGTTGAACATCGCCGCAAGTGAACTTGCATTCCTCGCCGAAAAGACTTTGTTCGCCACTTCTACCGACTCCACGCGCTTGAGCTTGAACGGTGTGTTCCTCGAAGCAAAGGACGGCAAGATTTCCATGGTCGCAACAGACGGTCACCGCTTGGGCCGCGCTGCAATCGACCAGGAAGGCGCAGAACTTTCGAACGGTGTCATCATCCCGCACAAGGCTTTGCAGCACATCCTGCACATGGCAAAGGGCGACTCCACGGTTGAAGTCCGCACCTCTGCAACGCACATTCTCTTCAACACGGGTTCTATCCAGGTCATCTCGAAGCTTTATGAAGGACCGTATCCGAGCTACCGCTCTGTAATCCCGCAGCAGTTTGAACGTACCGCACAGGCCAACACCACGGAATTCCAGAACAAGATCCGCAGCGTGATTTCTATGGCCAACGCTCGCACCCGCAAGATCCGTTTGCAGTTCGACGGCAACATCCTCGAACTCAGCGCCACAGACCCGGATGTCGGCGGCGATTCTCGCGAAGCACTCGCCATCACGCACAACGGCGAAGGCAGCTTCTGCATTGGCTTTAACGGCCAGTTCCTCGCAGAAATCCTCGGCATGTGCAAGAGCGAAGAAGTCATCATGAAGATGAACAACCCGCTTGGCGCTTGCATCATCGAGCCGGTTGGTGAAAACATGAACTTCTCGTTCCTGTTGATGCCGACGCACCTTACCGACAACTAACCGCAGTTCGGAAAGATTTAAGGGCTCTCGCGAGAGAGCCTTTTTTAGTGGGAATGCCGCGAGAATTAATCGGGACTGCCGCACGCAAAGAGAAATTCGCGAGCTTTGGATAAAGTAATTATGTCAAGTCAAATTCGCAAAAGAGTCAATAAGAAAATCACAAAAGCCATTCACGACTTCAATTTGATTGAAGACGGAGACCGCGTGCTCATCGCCACAAGCGGTGGCAAGGATTCTAGCGTGCTGTTGATGGAACTCGCCGCACGACTCGGCAAATTCGGGCCCAAGTGCGAACTTGCCGCCATCCACATCCAAAGCGATTTTGCAGACAAGGCTCCCCGCGAATTTTTGCAACGAATGGCAGAAGAATACCCGCAAGTGCCGTTCTACTTTAAAGACGTCGCCGTAGAAGCACGTCTCAAGGAAGGTCGCAAGCTCAATTGCTACTGGTGCAGCACGCAGCGCCGCACGGAACTCATCAAGTTCGCAAGCGAAAACAACTTCAACAAGATTGCACTCGGCCACCACATGGATGACATCGTCGAAACGCTCTTGATGAACATGCTATACAAAGGCGAGTTTAGCGGGATGCCGCCAATGGTGCCGTACGAAAAGTATCCGTGCAGCATTATCCGCCCGCTCTGCTACTGCGAAGAAAGCGAAATCATCGCCTACGCCGAAGACGCGGACATTCGCAAGTTCACCTGCACCTGCGAATTCTCAAAAGCAAGCCATCGCAAGACCATCCGCGAAGAAATCAAGAGCTTGACGAAGGGAAGCTCCACGCTCAAGGCAAACTTGTTCGAAAGCATGCGAAATATTAGAATGGATTATTTATTGTAAGACCGCTTTATTGCAAGGGGAACTGCGCGAGAAATGCGCGCGCCCGACATTGTCATGCCCGCCTCCGAGCGGGCACCTCCTTTATGGCGTTACACATCTTACGGATCGATAGTCTTCTTTCGCAAACGCATTTATACTCGCCGCATCACTGCTGAACGACAAGAACAAATAGAATGCATTCGATTCAGGATTTTCAGCATCTTCGTCCGCGCTCCAAAAATATGCGTAACCGCCGATACCATCAAATTTACCACCAGTAACTGTACCATCATCCGTTTTCAAAACTGCGCCACGATACCCCGCCGGAAGTGCGTTGAATCCAAATTCATCGGAGCCGTTTCCTTTTTTGAACCAGCCGTCGCGAGATTTTAAAGCCGCGCCAACTTTATTCGAAACTGCGTCAGAATTGCCATTGTAGAACTGCGCAGCATCCCCAGACGCCGCGTTCACCAAAGCCTCGAAATCAGCCTTCGTCGGGAGGCGCCAACCCTCAGGGCAAACCGTTTTCGCGTCCGCCCACGTATAAAGGCGACCCAATCTCTTGCAATTGCGAGAATCGCCATCCGGGCAAAAACTGCCTGCCGTTTCAAAATTCAAGTTCTCCGCCATCCACGTCTGCTCACCGATTTTCACGACATCATAAGATTGCCCGTCACGCGAATCCGTGAACGACTCCGAACATGCGGAGAGGAGGAAAGCGAAAGCGACAACAGCGAAAAAAGAATGGATGATGAAATGCATGAAGAGAATATAAATTTTCCTAAATACTCTTTCGTTTCTTTAATGATTTTACAGTCGCCTTTGTGGTCGCCTTTCCGGTTTGCAGTCGCCTTTACAGTCGCCCAGTCCTTTAATTTATCGCCTTGTCTCAGGGCAATCGGGAAGCAGCCTCAAAGCATTCTCTGGGCATTTTTTGCCATTTCTCTGGGCAATTACGTCGTTCTCAGGGCAATCTCTGGGCAATTTCAGCAAAAAAATGTTTGAAGTTATCAACGACACTAATCTTGATTTTTCCATCTTGAGTTAAACATCACTTTTTCAGTGAATACGTTCTATTCTTATTCGCTCCGTTGGGAACAATTTCGCCTTCTTCTACAAGTTCAGAGATATAGTCCTTAGTACGAGAAATCTTCAACCCAATAAAATTAGCAATTTCCTGAGAACGAGCTTCTCCGTGTTCCGCAAGGTATTCAACGATCTTTTTCTTGAAATTTATCGCCGATTTATCGCCGATTTTCGTATTTATCGCCAATTTATCGCCGATTTCTGTATTTATCGCCGATTTATCGCCGACGCTAGTACTCTGTCGGCGATAAAAATTCACCCGGAACATATCCCCAACTTCGATAAATTCAGGGAGAGCCACGCCATACTCTTGGCACATCGTATTAATCCGCTGAAAACCAGATCCCCATCCTTCGAGAACATGAATCTTTTCTAGAGTGCGGGCAAGAGTTTTGTTACGTATGGACGAGCGACCGCTCAAGGCTTCTTCCAACGTCAAGGTTCCATAAAGAGTTCCCGGCGAAGAAATTTCCACGCGATCATCATATACGGCCACCTGCACACTAGAATTCATCTGATAATTTCGATGAATTGCGGCATTGATAATCAACTCTCGAATTGCTTTCGGCGGAAGCTCGTACTTTTCATCATGAACAACCCCGTTTATCTCGATAGCCATATTCAGGTGGTTGAGAACGAACTTATACGCATCGTCAATTTGCTTGCAAAGCGGACCTTCATAATCTTTCTTATCCAGAAAATCGGCGCGCATAGTTCCACGGAAGCGAGCGCACTGAATTCGTGAGGTATATTCATGCTTGCCCAATAGAATTGCCAACGCATTAGTCGCCTTATCATGTGAACGACCAGCAAGAAGATGCAAATTTTCCAAATCAGCCTTCGTAATTTTACGTTTGGCCCGTTTTGAAAAATCCTTGCAAAGAAAAGCAATGTCAGCATCGGTCACCTTAAGCGAACGATACGGAAGTTCATCATAAGAGATATTTTTTCCGCGATTTTCAAGTTCACTAAGAGCAGCCAAATCAGCGTTCCGAGTAGTGGCACCAAGGCGGATATACGTTCCGTTTTCTTTCCCTTGCGACTTGATATAATACGGTGTCGCCATTCCAGGGAACACTTGAATAATCAAGAGCTGCGCACCTTCAACAATCTCCGCCGTTATGTCGAACATTATTTGCGGTTCGCACATCTGCGAAATCTTGTCGGCAATACCGTCCTTGAGTTCGAACGGGTCGACTTTTTTAGGGATGCCGATAAACTCCCGACGATTATTCACGCCGATGACGAATTTACCGCCGGCACCGTTTGCAAAGGCAACGATAGACTTGATCCACTTTACGGAATCTTCGGGCAATTCCACCTTGTATTCCAAGGTGCGACTCTCGCCATTCAGAATTTCTTGCTGTAAAGACATCCGCTTTTTCCTCTTGTCCTTAAAGTTAATCCGTCATCCCATTAAATATACATTCTTGCCAAGACATAAATTGACATTTTAGGATTTTCGAAGGGGAAAGCCTCCCCCTCGCTCGCACCTTGTTGCTCGCATTCCGTTCTCCTAAGGGGGAAGGTTAAAACCATGAAAGCCCTTTGAAATGCTCACTGGGGATTCTTGACTAAGCCACTAGCTAGATTGTATATTTTTTTCTCTTGCAAGTGGATTAATTCAACATCATTAAATTCTTTTGGGTTAAGCAACATTTTTCTTATTAAATCAATAGAAGACGAGTCATATTCTAAGTAATTTCTTTTATCATACAACACACTAGTATTATCAAGTAATTCATTTTCGGTATATTGAAAATTTAAAATGTAATTTGCTAAAGAACAATAAAATAGTTCTACCCATGCTTTTGTTAAGTCTTCCGAACTCCACGAATTTTGTAATTCTTTTATCTTATCCGAATATTGTTTTAATTTTTGCAAATAATTATTTTTAGACGTACCTAAAAGTGAATAGTAATTCATCAAAAGTCTAAGACAACCAAGATTTTCGTTAATATGAGTGGGAGAAATCTTATTTAAAATTTTTTCAAGAAAGAGCGATACATTTGATATAAAAGAATCTTTTGATTGACCTATAGACATAAATCCCATTGAAAAACAATTCAGAGAATCAATACTAAAATCAGCATTTTCTATGTAAAAATCAAAATTTCGTTTATTTTTTGCCGCACAAACTCCTAAAGTAAAATTAAATGTTTTTTTATTTTTTATATACAAAAAATCTAATACAGATGACAGCAGATCCGAATTTGTTGCAATAAAGCCATCCAATAAATTTACATAATATGGAAAACAATGCATTTGTTCATGAAAAAAATCACCAAAATCAAATAGGTAATTTAAGCCTCTTAAAAAGGGATATGCCTTACTTGAGTAATTGTAATTTTCTAAAACATCCTTAATATCAGCTCGTAAAGAATAAAGAGCTATCTCGACGTCTTCATAAGAGGCATTTTCTAAATACTCTGACAAAAACGACTTTTCGGCAAAAAATATAAATCTGAAAAATAACCCCCAAGTGCAATCTATAAGTTCAAAACAGTTTGGTGAACTTTTTAATTGATTCATTGTTTTTAAAATTACTTTTTCATCATTATGATTCACAGCCTCTTCATATTGAGAAATTGTTTTACTTTCACCATATGGTGCACCTGCTACCAATCCAAAGCTAAAATGTGTGCTAGACAAAAGATTTTTGACGACATCTAATAATGGCTTAGACAATGTTTCCAATTCAAAAAAAATACGAATGTCTTGTTTTAATGCATGAACAACGGCAAGAGCAATGAATAATTTTATTACATTTCTTTCTGCGTTTGCTTCGTAAAATAAAGATTTTGATACAGCTAGAAATTTTTTATATTCAGTTTGATTTATAGGAACAGAGAATTTTTCTTCTAATATGCTCCAAACATCTTTAAAAGAACTTTCTATCTTTTGTTCATTATATAAATGAATAATATCCTTAAAAGATCTATAAAAATCTTGATTCCAAAATAAAATATTGATTTCTGAACAGCGAAATTGTCGTATCATCATACTAATTCTCCATCCTTATACTCAATTAAAAGACAATTGGTGTTGTCCAACTCTTCCCATAATTTTTCAAAGTTATATAGAATTATGTTTGGATTCGTAACCTTTTGAATTGTATGGTGGGTTTTACCCAAGATGTTAACAGATGTTCCTAGTGAATATACAATAGGAAGCCGAGTATCTTCAGTTGGAATAAGAATCAAAAATCTGTCATGAAAATCCCAACCATATGTATCATGCTGTGCGAGGAATTTTAGATTTACAAAGAAATTATTTGATAAGGCTGTAAAATCATCAATAACATCCTGTTTATACTCTAAAAAAGATTTAATGGAATCTTGATCGGATACAAGTTCACCATCTTTTACTAATTTAGCCTTCTTATAGCTTGTAATACATCTGAAAGGAACTCCGGTTTTTTCTGAATATAGAGAATCTATAATGTCTTTTGCTGATAAATATGGATCCCAAAGACAAATTTCTTTTATGCCAGAACCATTTATTTTCTTTGCAATAAATTCCAGTGCTTCAGCCCTTCCATCTTTTAATACTACCAAATAATCATCACTATGTCGAATAATATCATTATTTTCTGATCTCTCACGAATAAATGTTTCGTATGATTGATTCATTTTTTTTCCAACAACCAAAGTGTCACGGAGTAAAAAATCTGTTTTTGAAACAACAGCCCCACTTCTGTCCATAATTATTCTTGGAGGAAGATTCGCAACCCCCATATTCATTGATATTTCAGCTGATTCGATAGGTATATACACCGCATTATGTATAAGGAGTCCAGAGTCATGATCCCTTATAGTAATTTCTAAATTCTTATTATCTCCTAATTCAATTTTTTTGTTAAAAGACAATGCACTAACTTTTAAAAGGGCATCCCCGGTTATAGAATCATCATAGGAATTTTTAACATTAATTAATAAATTTCTAGGGATTGTCAATGAAGGGTGTGCTTCGCCTTCTATTTCAACAGATACGCAATCATTCAATGAGTTTATAATCGTGTTGTAAATTGTTATCGGAAATTGAAAAATGATGTTGCCGAACCGATCTCTTACATTTGATAGATTAATTTTAATTTCCGGTGTATTTTTTACAATGTCGCAAATTTTTTCGATATATTTTCTAGAATTAGGATTGTCATTAAAAAAATTTTTTTCTTCATCAAAAAATTCAATCAAATAACAATCACCCCAATAGTTAGGTTTTATAATGTTATTTAATATAGATGGATTTTTTGTATTATTTTTAGGTATAAAATTCTTGGGCAATAAGAATAGTTTAGGAGAAATTAAACAATGTTCTTTGTTTATAAAAAGAGACCCATTTTGTATATTAAAAAAACATTCATCCGCTTCAGAAATTTTTATGGTTCCTTGCAATATTCCGACTGAGTAATCTTTACTTATAGGAATTAGTTTTTTTGATAAATATTTGAAAAAGGTTGATTCGTATTCTTTTTCACAATATGTGAACAGGGAATATATATTTCTTACTATAGGATTTTTTTGATCTTTTGTTTTATCTATCAGAAAAATTTGAATAACTTCAACAGATTTATAAAATCCAACAACATTTAATTGTTTTGATGACAATAAGCAATAATCTCTATTTGCTTTATATGCCTTGTTTTTTTTCTCAATTTCATTGTAATCGTTTTTTTTATTTCGAGGTATAAAATCAGCTTTGTTTACCGCAGATATCAGCTTTTTGTAAAATAAAAAAGGATTTTTGTCATCTTTTTCTATAGACTCAACAATTGACTTTATTTTTTTCACTTCTTCAAGATCAAATGCCATGTCATTTAGCATATCTTACTTCTCCTCGAAGGCGTCTTTGAGGAGGCCTTGCATGAGTTGTTTGGTGAGGGTTTCGCGGGTGGCGATTTGGGTTTCGAATTGGGTTATAGCTTCTAGGTGTTTTTCTACATGGGCAACGATTTCGTCTTGTTCTGCTAAGGGAGGAAGTGGAGTAACAAAGTTTTTCAATTTTTCAGCATTAATATTTGATTGTCCTAAGGCATCTGCTTTGACTTCGTTACACCATTCACGATGAGTTTTTGAATTAAGAACATCATTTATAAAATACGGATTAGACAGAATTGGTCGAAATTTTACGAGATACCCCGCATAGATTGTTTTTTGTTCAGATTCAAATATTGCAGTCTTACCAACCATTTCGCGACTATTTGTTCTATTAAATAGCAGGTCGAATTTTTTTAGTTCGTATTTTTCTATTTCTTCGTCGTTGTTTGTATAAACTAATTTTTCCCAATCAATTTTACCATTTTGAATATTGCCCATTCGCAATACAGGACATTTCCCTTCATTTGATGATTTTGCACTCGTCCCATACATAAAGCCATCGCAAACATTACCCAACCTTACCCATTTCCAGCCGGTGGGGATTGCAAAGGGCTTTTCATCTTCGGTTATAGCGGGGAGAGGCTTCTGTTTCTTGCTTTTCTCTTGTTTTTCAAGCAGGATTTTTTCGATTAACACTTCGGCGTCGTAGTCGGGGTTGCCTTTTTTGACGGGGTGTTTTTCACGCCAATCTGCGGTGAGTTTGCCTTCTATTGCATCTTGCAGGATGCTCGCACGGAGTTGTTTTGCGTATTCAATTTGTTTTTCTGATTCGACGCGAAGTTGTCGGCTTTTCTCTTGCAATGAGATAAACATTGCGGAGAGTTCTCGTTGTCTTTCTATTGGTGGCAACGGAATTTCTACTGTAGCAATATCCTTCATAGAAAGAGAAACATTGGCAGCTCCTTTCATCAAAGGAACTAGAACTGTATCTTTATAGAACTGCAAATATTGATGCAAATAACGAGCATCCAATTCTTTTGGATCATTTGGAATAACGGCACACAAAATTGTGCCTAATGCAAATTTCCCGCTTTGATAATGGACATTATTCAAAGACTTTTTTCCATGCCCGCTAGAAGATACAAGTGGGATGCATACAGCTTCACAATCGAACTGATAATCCGAACAAGTTTTACGTTCAACAGCTGTTACGACCAAGGGATATTCACCAGGCTTCGCACTCGCAATTCCTGTCATACCTTTAACAATTTTGCATACATCACCAATCTTTACTTTCTTCCACAGGCTCATATCAACCTACACTCACATCAAATGCCAAAGTCTGTTCATTAAATTCAGATTTTAAATGAATCTTTAATTGAGGCATTTTATACATGCCTTCACAAATTTTATTATGGAATGACGCCAACCACAGATATTTCTTCAGAGTTTTCAACCTACTCGCTTCTTTTGTCGCATCATTTGATGATTGGCTAAAATCATTTATGTTCTTTTCTACAAAATCTTTATGCTTTCTTAGAATTACAGAAATTTCTTTAAGGCACTCTGGATTATATGTCGGTATGCGAAGGCGACATTCTTTATTTAGTTTTAGAAGTTCTTCAAAACTCTCTACGCTCTCTGATTGCGAGCCTTCTTTTGGAAATGGGACCCATGCGTCATAAACAATGATATAATTCAAAAATGACTTACCATCAGTATCTTTTATAAGCAAATCTTGGTAAAACGTCTCAACAAACTTATTCAAAAATTCATGTTGTATTTTAGGTTTCAAATCATTTAAAATACAATTATCAACAACAATCCTTGGATAAACAGCAGTGTTTTCAAGCTCAACGACATCAATCAACGCTTTTCCGGCCACTAAATCATTCGTCAGATATAAAGGACCTTTTGTTATTCCTCCACGGACAATTAAGTGAAAACCTTCAAAAAATACACGTTGTACAGTCGCCACTAAACGTAAAAAGGAAACTATATCAAGTTCTGATAATTGGTTCTCCGTATTCTTATAACAAATAAGAACATTGTCTGAAAAAATTTTGTATTCAAACTTAAGTTTTTCATCCGTTAATTCATAAAAAGCATTATTATGAATTAATACAATTTTTTTCATCATTTCAATTGATGATTCAATCCCCTCAACAAGCTTTTTAGATATATCTTCTGATTTTTTAAACTTTTCCTTATACCCTAAAACATCAAAGTAGGCAACATAATACTCAGAAAATTCCATCCAATCCCCACTACTTTACTTCAATTCTTTTTTCAGTTGATTCAACAGTTCTTCACTCGTCTTGAAGGATTCATGAAGCTTTTGCATCAATTCAGCGGTCGTGTAGGTCGCTTCTTCTTTGGGGACAGTGGGGTTCTTGATGTCGAGATTGTAGCCGGTCTCTTCGAGTGTCTTTATCGAGACTTTCCATGCCACGTCGGATTTCTTGCGTTTGTTCCACCATTTTTTCAAGGGCTCAAATTCCGATTTCTGGATAGGCTTTGTCTTGGAATAAGCCTTCATTCCTTCGGGCAATTTATGCTCATAATACCAGACTTCCTTGGTGCTTTCGCCCTTGGTAAAAAAGAGCAGGTTCGTCGCCACGCTGGCATAGGGCTGGAATACGGAATTCGGCAAGCGCACGATAGTATGCACATTGCACTGTGTCAGAAATTCCTTGCGGATGCGTTCCTTGACACCGTCACCGGTGAGCGAACCATCGGGCAACACGATTGCTGCTCGCCCACCATCCTTGAGGTAACGCATTATCAAAAGCAAGAACAGATCGGCAGATTCCGTAGTGCGGAAAGATGCGGGATAATTGGTTTCTACGCCATCACTGACCGATGCACCAAAAGGAGGATTTGCAAGAATTACATCTACACGATCCTTAGCACCGATACTTGAGTATTCGCGATTAAGGCTATCGGTATAAAGAATATTCGGGACTTCGATGTCGTGGAGAATCAAGTTCGTCACGCATAGCATAAACGGGAGCGGCTTGAATTCCTGTCCACGAATGGTCTCGTTCAAAGTCTTGAGATCTTTTACAGAATGCACATCTTGCTTGCGGATGTTTTCAATAGCACAAGTCAAGAAGCCACCCGTTCCACAAGCAGGGTCGAGCACCTTTTCGCCGAGTCGCGGATTCACGATTTCCGCCATGATTTCGGTAATAGCTCGCGGAGTATAAAATTCACCGTAGTTGCCAGCACTCTGCAAATCACGCAACAAAGTTTCGTAGATATCGCCAAACAAATGACGGTCTTCGGAAACATTGAAATCAATTTCATTCAACTTGTTCACTACTTGACGGATGATAGTTCCGTTTTTCATGTAGTTGTTAATGCCGTCAAAAATATCACGAATCAGGATTGCGCGCTTGTTGCCGGTAGAAACATCAATCTTCTTTAAGCCGGGAATCAGTTGATTATCAACAAAACTCTGCAATGCATCACCCGTAATGCCTTCGCTGTCGGCAGCCCAATTTCGCCAACGCAACTTTTCGGGAATGACCGATTTGTAGTCGTCTTCCAAAAGTTCCATTTCAGCATCTTTGTCATCGATAATCTTGAGCGTTATCATCCAGCCAAGTTGTTCAATTCGCTGAGCGTCTCCAGAAACACCTTGGTCCTTGCGCATGATGTTCTGCAAAGTCTTGATAATGCCACCAATGTCAGCCATTAGGCTACTCCTCTATAAATCTCTGTTTCCAAGTCGCGTATTGCCTGTATGTAATCTTGCTTGCCACCGAACATCTTGATGATTTCGGCAGGGGTTCCAAATTTAGAAAGCGGATCCACTTTCAGGACTGCGGTTTCTTCGATATTGTCGATTCCTTCTTCGGCATACTTGTCTAACAGTGCTTCGAGCACTGCACGAGCCTTGTCGCCGTACTTGGTAAAGCAATTACGCTTGCGAACATTCTCAGCACGTTCCTTGCGAGTAAGTGCAGGCGCGTCGTATGCAATATGGCAAACGAGGTCGAAAATATCCAAATCCTTTTTGATTTCTTCTTGCAAGTTCTCGGCGATGATTCCCTGTTTTTCCAGTTCTTCGATAATCGCCTTTTTCTTTTCTGCAGCATTCCATTCTTGCAGGAAGGTTTGCAAGTCACGATACTTATTCAATATGCCTTGACGAGTGAATTCGCGAAGCGTAGTCGTAATCAGCTTGCCCGACGGGTCAAGGTATTGCATACGTTCGTTCAGGATAGACACCGAAACACCCGCCACATAGACTTTCTCTCTTTTTTCTGCGATTTTATCATCAGTGGGATTGGGTGTCGGGTAAGTCGGCTGTTCTGGGAAACTGACTGGCTCGCCTGTAACCGGGTCAATCAAGTCTTCAGGGGTATCGTCTGATGTTTGATTGTCCGTAGGAATCGGGTCGTTCGGCTTGACTTCCTTGATGCGGATGGCTTCGCCGTCGAATGCCGGGTCAGAGAACAAGTTCGTCACATTACGGAAATCCATAATCGTGAAGTAATACTTGTTATCGTCTTCATAGACTCTTGTCCCACGACCGATAATCTGTTTAAACTCGGTCATCGAACCGATGTTAGATTCTAGGACGATGAGTTTGCAAGTCTTTGTGTCTGCACCGGTGCTCAACAATTTCGATGTTACCGCAATAACGGGATAAGGCTTTTCGGGATCCTTGAAATTATCCAGTTCATGTTTGCCTTCCTTATCATCGCTGGTAATCCTCATGATGTACCTATCAGACAATTGGGCCCATTCTGGCGGTGCGGCTTTCCAAAGTTCATCACGCATGCGGCTAGCATGTTCTTGATCTATGCAGAAGACGATGGTTTTTGCTGTCGGATCGTTTTGTGTCAGGAATTCTACAATTCTGCGAGCGACAATTGGAGTGCGGTCTTCCAGCACCAAATTGCGGTCAAAATCTTTCGTGTTATAAACACGATCTTCAACGATGTTTCCGCTTTTATCTCGTTTGCCTTTTTCGGGACGCCAACCTTCTAAGTCAACGTCAATGCCTACACGCAAAACTTTGTAGGGAGCAAGGAACCCATCATCAATTCCCTGCTTCAAAGAATATGTGTAAATCGGATCGCCGAAATATTCCGAAGACGAAATGTCTTTTGTTTCTTTCGGTGTAGCGGTCAAGCCAATGTGTGTCGCACTTTTGAAGTAGTCAAGAATTTTTCGCCATGCACTATTGTCGGCAGCACTTCCACGATGACATTCGTCAACAACGACCAAATCAAAAAAGTCTGGTGAAAATTCCTTATAAGCATCGTCATCTTCATCGTAGTTGGTCAACCCTTGATACAAGGCCAAGTATATTTCATAAGCCTTATCAATTTTCTTATGGCGGACAATAGTCATCTTGTCCTTGAAATGCTTAAAATCGCCACGCTTGGTTTGCGAAATCAAATTGTCGCGGTCTGCAAGAAAAAGGATTCTTGGAGTCTTGCCAAGTTCTTTATTCTTAGTCCAACCACTTTTCCATAAACGCCAAATAATCTGGAACGCTGTAAAGGTTTTTCCTGTGCCGGTCGCCATGACAAGAAGAATTCGGTTTTGTCCTTTGGCAATAGCCTCTACTGTACGGTTGATAGCGATTTGCTGATAATAACGCGGTTTGTAATCTGCGTTTTCAACAAAATAATCCTGCGTCGCAATGGATTCAACTTCAGGCGTGTCGATACCTTTGTATCTCTTGTAGCAATTCCAGATTTCATCGATAGTCGGAAAATGTTCCAAGTCTCGTTCTTCTACGGCTACGGATTCACCAGTTGCGTTTTTGGGACCGCAGCCCTTCCGGTAACGGATAGAAAATCCATCGCCATTACTACTGATGGCGACAGGAATATCCAAAGTTTCTGCGTATGCAAGAGCCTGCTGTATTCCATCACTTATATAATGATTGTTGTCCTTTGCTTCGATAACGGCAATGGGCAAGTTCTGCTTATAGGAAAGAATGATATCGGCGCGCTTTCGTTCGCCACGAACGGTCGTTTTTCCTTTGACAAAAATTCGGCCATCAGTAAAAGTCACCTCTTCACGAACCTGCGATTCAAGGCTCCACCCCGCATTCGTTATGCTGGGCAAGATAAACTTACTTATGATGTCTCTTTCCGAGAGTGATTTTTTGTCTATATCCATAGGCGACCTATGCTACAAATATATATCAAAAACTCGATAAAAAACGGAATCAAGCAAGCCATTTGCTCGTAATTACAGCGAGTTAGAGAAAGGCCTCGCCTATCCTATGGGGCGTGGGTTGTTCGCACTACAAAAACCATTAGTTTGATAAAATTTTCAGCGGATTTTAGCAAAAATTCGAAAAATCCCCCAAATGTCACATTCTGTCATCGCAATAATTTAAATTGAATTTTGATTGTTTTAGTCTGCCTTTTTTTGCTTGTAGGCAGTCGGAGGTAAAGATGAAGAAAGAGAAAATGTTGCCAGAAGATTCTGCGAACACGGCCAAGGCGATCGAAAAGCCCAATTTTTCCTTGATAGACTCTTAAAATTCCGACCTATTGATAGCGATTAAACAATAACCTACATTAAAGTTTGAAATTTTCGGATAGGAGCTTTTATGAACGATATAACGGAAAAAGACGTAAAAAGGGTTTGGGCCGAAAAGGATGCCATTTGCGTCGAGCTCAAGGACGGTCGCATAGGGAAAGAACTCATTCGCGATTATGAGCCGCTCAAAAAAGCCACCAGAGAACAGCTGAAAAATTGCAGGGTCGATCTCGATGGCGTATGGTTTGACGATCTAGACGAAGGGCTTGCGCTATCCGGATTTTTCTCGCCCAAGAAAACAAATCCCGTTGGTCGCATATTTTGGCTTTTCCCCGAACTGAACGCAGCCGCATTCGCGCGTCGTTTGGGAATTCCGCAACCACTTTTTGCGGCTTATGTCAATGGCTCTAAGAAGCCATCCGCAGCTAGGCGTAAAAAGATCAACGACGAATTCCATCGAATCGGTCGTGAGTTGATGCAAGTATAAGCACCTATTTTAGGCGCGTTGTCCCTCTCCCTACTTGCAATGTTTCTTTAGCGCTGCGATGTACGCTTCGGCATAGCGTGATTTCGTGACGCCTTTGCGCATCACGTAACCGACGGTCATTTTGTCGTGAACATCAAGGCGCTTTGCGATGATGTTCTTGCCGTTGAGTTTGTGGCTAATGACGCCGGAGCAAATGGTGTAGCCGTCAAGGCCGATGAGCAAGTTGAAAAGTGTGGCGCGGTCGCGGACTTTGATGTTTCGCGGGCAATCGAAATCGATAGCGGTGAGCGGTTCTTCGGCAAAGTAGAACGAGTTGAAATCGCCCTGTTCGTAAGTCAAATACGGGAACGGCTTGAGATCGGACAGTGTGATTTTTTCTTTTTTCGCAAGTGGATTGCGCGACGACATAAACACGTGAAGCGGTGTTGCAAAAAGCGGTTCAAATACGAGGTTATTCTTTTGGATGAGCTTCGTGATAACCTTTTCGTTTTTATCACTGAGGTAGAGCACGCCCATTTCGCTTTTCATTTTGGCGACATCGTCAATAATTTCGTTGGTTTGCGTTTCGCGGAGCGTAAAATCGTAGCTCGGGCCGCCGAACTTGCGGATAACATCGACAAATGCATTCACGGCAAAAGAATAGTGCTGGCAGCTGACGGAGAAAATCATATTGCCGCCCTTGCCGCCTTTATAGCGGTCTTCCAAAAGCGTCGCCTGTTCCAAAACCTGCCTTGCGTACGAAAGGAATTCATCGCCTTCGTTTGTTATGGTCACACCTTTGTTGGAGCGGTTGAAAATCGTCACGCCCATTTCTTCTTCGAGTTCGTGGATAGCAGCGGTAAGGCTCGGTTGCGAGATAAAAACACGCTTGGATGCTTCGGTAATATTTCGCGTGTCTGCAATGGCAATGGCATATTTAAGTTGTTGTAGAGTCATTGTTAGGTCGCTTCGCTTTTAGGTTATAGGTATTAGGTTTTAGGTTTACAAGTTAATTATAAATTTTATTTATCGTTAGTTATAAATCACCATAGGAAAAATCTATGGTGAACGCATAAAAAATAGTATTTTACCGATGATAAAAAGGGAGGTATATTTGGAGCGTTCAAAAAACAAAGTAAAAAGGTAGGTAAAACACTATGAGCATTAAAACATCTGTAATTGGTTTCCCGCGTATCGGTAAGAATCGTGAACTCAAGTTCGCAAGCGAAAAGTTCTTCAAGGGCGAAATCTCCGAAGCTGAACTCCAGAAGGTCGCCGCAGAAATCCGCCAGTACGGTTGGCAGAAGCAGAAAGCCGCAGGCATCGACTTCATCCCGTCCAACGACTTCTCGTTCTACGATAACGTTCTCGACACTGCATTTTTGCTGAACGTCGTGCCGGAACGCTACAGCAGCCTCGAATTGAGCACGCTCGAAAAGTATTTCGCAGCGGCCCACGGTTACCAGGGTGCAAAGGGCGATGTGAAGGCCCTCCCGATGAAGAAGTGGTTCAATACGAACTATCATTACATTGTTCCAGAAATTGATGACGCCACCGAACTCAAGCTCGTCGGCAAGAAGCCGGTTGAAGAATTCAACGAAGCCAAATCGGCCGGAATTGAATCCGTTCCGACGCTTATCGGCGCATACACATTCCTCCGCCTCGCCCGCTACAACGGCAACAAGAAGGCCAAGGACTTCGCAGCAGCCGCAGTCAACGCTTACGCAGAACTCGCCGAAAAGCTCGCCGTCGCAGGCGCCAAGTGGATTTCGTTCGCAGAACCGGCTCTCGTTTTCGATGTGACTGCAGAAGAACGCGAACTCTTCAAGACGATTTACGCAGAACTCTTGAGAAAGATTGGCGAAAAAAAGAACCTCAAGATTGCATTGCAGACTTACTTCGGCGACATCCGCGATGTTTATCAGGATGTGACCGCGCTCGGCTTTGACGCTATCGGTTTGGATTTCGTTGAAGGTCTTAAGTCTCTCGAACTTTTGAAGACAGGTTTTCCAAAGAACACGCTCCTCTTAGCAGGCGTTGTGAACGGCAAGAACATTTGGCGCGCCGATTACGCACAGAAGAACGCAATCCTCGACGAAATCAAGAAATATGTCGCTGCAGAAAACGTTGTTGTCGGCACTTCTTGCTCTCTCTTGCACGTGCCTTACACGGTTGCCGCAGAACAGAAGCTTTCGGCTGACATTCTCAAGCACTTCGCATTCGCCGAAGAAAAACTCACGGAAATTGCAGAACTCGCTAGCGCTGACGCAGACGCTCTCGCCAAGAACAAGGCCTTGTTTGCAACTGCTCGTGTACAGGCAAACGCAAAGGTTCAAGCAGAACTCGCCGCTCTCTCAGCCGCTGATTTCGAACGTAAGCCGAGCCGCCTCGAACGTCGCGAAGTGCAGAAGGCAGAATTCAAGTTGCCAGCCTTCCCGACAACGACAATCGGCTCCTTCCCGCAGACTGCCGAAGTTCGCGCCAACCGCGCCGCTTTCCGCAAGGGCGAAATTTCCAAGGAACAGTACGTTGCATTCAACCGCAAGAAAATTGCCGAATGCATCAAGCTGCAAGAAGAAATCGGCCTCGACGTGATTGTGCATGGTGAATTTGAACGTAATGACATGGTGGAATATTTCGGTTCCAAGATTGACGGCTTCGTGTTCACGCAAAACGCTTGGGTGCAAAGCTATGGCACCCGTTGCGTGAAGCCGCCTGTCGTTTGGGGTGACGTGAGCCGCAGCGCTCCAATTACGGTTGAATGGTCCGTTTTCGCACAAAGTTGCACCAAGAAGCCGGTGAAGGGCATGCTTACGGGTCCTGTCACGATTCTCAACTGGTCTTTCCCGCGTGAAGACGTTTCGCTCAAGACGCAGGCTCAGGAAATCGGCCTTGCCATCCGTGACGAAGTTTTGGACCTCGAAAAGAACGGCATCAGAATCATCCAGATTGACGAAGCCGCTCTCCGCGAAAAATTGCCGCTCCGCAAGAGCGACTGGCACAAGGAATACCTCGACTGGGCCATTCCGGCATTCCGCCTGGTTCACGCCAAGGTCAAGCCCGAAACGCAGATCCACACGCACATGTGCTATAGCGAATTCAACGACATCGTCCGCGACATCGACAACATGGACGCCGACGTGATTACATTCGAAGCCAGCCGTTCTGACCTCAAACTGCTTGACGCCTTGAACGACGCCAAGTTCGAAACGCAGGTGGGTCCGGGTGTTTACGACATCCACTCTCCGCGCGTGCCGTCCGAACAGGAAATCGTTGACGCACTCCACAAGATCATCGCGAAGGTCCCGCAGCAGAACGTGTGGGTGAACCCGGATTGCGGCCTCAAGACTCGTGGCGAAACTGAAACGACAGCAAGCCTCAAGAATCTCGTCGCCGCCGCCAAGAAACTGCGCGAAGAAAAGTAAAGCTAGAACGCACTGGATCCTATCGGCCTATGGCCTCCAGGATGACAGTGCGCCATTCGCAAAAAACTTACACCTCTACTGTCGTTGCAAGGAACACCTCTCTTTACTGATAGACAGATTCCAAGTTCGCTCTAGTCTATCGCTCATCCCCGTGAAATGAAACCCTCACGGGGATTTTTTTCACCCATTCAGGTTTAACAAAGAATACCGCAACAGCAATCACAGTAGATGTATGGATAAGCGAATGGAAAACAAGCGAGGTAGCAATATAAGGGTCTAATCCTGAGATGCGGATAAAATTGAACAAATTAAACAAAATATGAATAAGCACCATCAACGATCCCATCATCAAAACAGGCACATTCTTTTTGGCAAGTGCAAATACGCCGACCGCTAAATAAACAACGCCAAAGAAAGCAAGTTGAAAAACGGGAGTTTGCACACAAATAAAATGAGACAAGCTGTTCAATCCGCTTACGGCAAAGCAGATAGCGCAAAGCCGGAACAAGCCCAAATTAAAATCTTCATTCGCAACAGCCTCGCTTTCATCTCGCTTTTTAGGAACAACAAAGAACGCCGCCACGGCAACGACAACATTTATGTTAAAAATCAAGCTAATGAAGCTCTGGGCAAGATTCACTTCTCGCATTTCATTCCCCAACAAACCGCTTATAGGATTCATAGCGAATGCACACAGCACAACCCAGATAAGGAACAGCACCGCCAATATTTTTAGCGCCTTCACACTCTTTTTGACAAGCGCCAATATTCCCAATGCAAAAAAGATTATAATCGCCAAAGCCCCTAATACCAACGGGATGAAAACCCCCGACGCAATCAGTAGCCCGCCCATTCCAAGCAAATCTTCAAATGACGACGACGTAAGCGCATTCCATAGCGTAGCCAGTTCACCGGCATGCACAGCCATAAAAAGCATACTGATAATAAAACCGAGTATGTTCACAACAAACACAATTGTGCAAACCCTGAGTAAAGCGAGATTCATAACTCCCCTATTTCGTTAAATATTTTTTCAATTCCGAAAACGAATGCGAATAAAAAAGCACAAACCGACCGCGAACAAAAATAAATCCACCCCACTTTTCTGATTTAGATTTAAACTTCTTAATTCTAAACTTTCCAGGTTTCAACATCACAGAATTGCCAAGAAAAAAAGTAATACGCACGGACTCATCTTCAATAAATTCAACTTTTCTAGGAAACAAATGAGCTATCGCATATAAAACATAAAGGCTTACAACAACCGTACAAAACCAAAAAAAGATATTGTCCTTGCAAGCGTCCGAGTTCATAACTCTATTTATATACACGCCCATTACAACAGCATAAACAACAATAATTTCTATTGAGCCCCAAAGCCATAGTTTGCTTTTAGACTCATATACTTTATTTTCATCCATTTGATGACCTCGTTCTAAAAAAGGACTCAAATAAGAAATATCATAAAAACACAGAAAAATATATCTTTATACAGAATCCTTTAATTCAGCATAGTAATCAAAAAAAAACATCTTAAAAAGAAGGAACTCTCTTTTTCATCACACCATTTTCAATTTTCACAGAATAGGAATGTGAATTTTTTGACATCTCTCGAAAATCAAATTTCATAGTTTCTCCATTTATCACAACTTTTTCAGCAATAAAATTCTTTAGAATATTTAACTTTTCTTTAGAAATACATCCTTGAGCACTCTGTTTTTTTCCTAAAAAACCAGAAACGGTCTTTTTTATTTGCCGCTCTTTCATCGCTACTAAATTGTCTAACGCATTTTTATTCAAATTTTCTGTAAAAACACCAATATTTTTGCTCAAATTGCAATATATTTCCTGAGATTCAACAAGAAATTCTGCAAATTTCATTGACGCTGAGCATTGCAATAACATATCTAATATAATGGTATCGCTATTGCCTATTGATTTTTTTATTTCATATATATAAACAAAAGCATGCTTTGTTTTCGGTTGAAAAAAAATAAAAAAGAAATCGGCTCGTTTTGCGTCATTTCCTAAAAAAGACGGCTTTAGCTCATGACCAACAAGGCTATAGTCATTTTCTTTTAAAATTTTTTCAATATAAACCGTTTCATTTTCCTTCTCTTCATATATTTTCAAATTTTTATCATTATCGTCCTTGGTTAAAAGATATCCACAACCATTTTTTATAATAAAAAAACGATCATCCTTATCTTTATTTTTTAATTGAGGATAATTCAATGACGGCATTTACACCTCACGCATCGCATTGTAATCATCAACTAAAATTTCATTTGATTTATTAAACAATGTAAAATCAAATCCTAAGCCAACCCCCCCTTGCCAAGGGACTTCTTCAACTTTGGTTAAACCATTTTTCGAAACAAACTGATACGCGTGGAAGTTTCGATTTTTCAACAAATCAGATGATTCATAATGTCTAGATTTCATCACTTTCTTTTCATTTTTCATTCTAGACAAATACAATATATTATTTATTGCAGCAGCCATAGTATCACTATGGGTACTAATAATTAGTTTGTATCCAACATTTACTAATCGATTTAACAATCTAGCCAAAAGTAACTGAGTTGTCGGATGCTGGCAGGTTTCCACCTCATCATAAAAAACAAAACCCACATCATTTGAAGACGTTAAAAGATGAATTATAGGAGACAATTCATTCACCATAGAAGATGATAAATGCAATGGAAGATCTTTACCAGTATCTGTTTTATAACGGATTCCATTTCCCTTATTAGAAATTTCACCTTTTATTATTTTTTTATTAATAAAATCAATCTCACTTCTGTTACTCATTGATGCATCAGAATCGAACCGATACTTTTGCAAGAAAAGCATATAATCAAAAACCGGCCGAGTAAGTCCTAGTTTCTGAGGATTCATCCTATTTCTGAGATCCATTTCAGAAAATCTATACGAAGCTTGTCCTGCTAAAATCTCTTTATACACAAGATTTAATCCAGAACGAGATGCAGGCAGGTACAGACAATCCGAGCCCAATTCTGTGGACAAAAGATCATCCATCACACAACTTATAAAGAAATCCCATGCTCGAGGTTTATCTCTGCGCATAGAAAAATCATCATCTAATATGATTATTTCACCCTCTCTATTAACCAAACATAGAAAGGGACCTTTTGATTCTTTATATTCTTCTTTAAAAGAGAAAACATTCTCATCTATTTCTTTTTTTTCAAGAATTTTCAATTCAGAACAATAACTTTCATATTTATATGGATCTATCTGTATTTCTATTTTTCCAATTTCCAGTGATTCACTAAAAATTGTCTTCACTATTTCATTTTTATTTTTCTTCAGCCATTCATTAACGCAATCAACAATCTTTTTTACATTTGTAGAATCCGCCCTAAAAGGAAGAGACTTAAAAAGGGTATTTTTTGCTCCATAAATATTTTTTAATTCTATAAGCAATCCATAAATTAATTGCATCAAGTATGTTTTACCACTATTATTATTACCAATAAATATGGTATAATCTTCTAGATTTATCCTAGCAGATTTAATCTTTCCGAAATTTTCAACTATTATTTCCATAATAACATGCTCCTTTCATCTAAAATATACCTTTTCAAATTCAATAAAAAAAGATATTGCTTTAAAAGCATTGTATAACATACAAAAATACAAAATACTCCACATATTTTCACTAACGAAGATAAATCATGGCATATTATATACGGTACACAAAAAAAACGACCCGAATTTTATTCCGAGTCGTCTTTTTTAAATCGCGTAAGGAGGTGCCCACTCAGTGGCGGGAATGACAATCGCGCGTTATATTAAGCGGGGCGTGCCCCGCCATTTTTTACTTCACGAAGGCGGCGTAGATGGCCTTGATAGCCTTTTCAGTATCGGCTTCGTCAACACCAGTGATGATGTTGATCTGGGAAGAACCCTGGTCAATAATGCGGACGTTCACCTTGTTTTCAGCGAGAGCCGTAAAGAGCTTTGCAGCGACACCGATCTTGTTCGTCATGCCGTGACCCACGGTAGCGATAAGAGCGATGCCCGGGAAAATCTTGATACGGTCCGGACGCATCTGCTGCGTGATGTCTTCGAGGACAACGTCCTGCACGGCGTCGAGAGCCTTGGAATCCACGACGATGCTCATGGAGTCAATTGCGCTCGGGCAGAGTTCGTAGGAAAGTCCTTCGCTTTCGAGCACGGCGAGCACGCGGCGGCCAAAGCCAACTTCCTTGTTCATCATGGACTTTTCGATGTAGATCATCGAGAAGCCCTTGCGGCCTGCAACACCCGTAATCGGGAGCTTTGCATTTTCCGGAGTCGGGCCAATGATAGTGCCTGCGTCTTCCGGGCGGTTCGTGTTGCGGATGTTGATAGGAATCTTCTTGGCGCGGCACGGAGCGATGGATTCGTCGTGGAGCACGCTTGCACCGGAGTAAGCGAGTTCGCGGATTTCGCGGTAGCTCACGTATTCGATCGGGAGCGGATTTTCAACGATGCGCGGGTCAGCCATGAGCATGCCCGAAACGTCGGTCCAGTTCTCGTACTTGGCAGCGTCAATGCCGTTCGCAAGGATAGCGCCCGTGATGTCGGAACCGCCACGGCTGAAGGTCTTCACTTCGCCACGGAGGTTAGAGCCATAGAAGCCCGGCAATACGTACAACTGATTTTCGTCGCCGAGAGCCTTTGCAATTTCTTCGTAAGTCTTCGGAGCAATGCGGTACTTGTCATCAAAAGTGATGAGCGGGTAGCTATCGACGAAGTTTGCACCGAGATACTTTGCCATGAGGCGTGCGCAGAGGAATTCGCCACGGCTCACGAGGAAGTCTGTGCTCACGGATTCCGGATGGTTCTTGAGCTTGTCTTCGAGACTGTCGAGGTCTTCGGTAAGCTTGTCTTCAAGACCGAGGTCCTTGCAGATTTCATCATAGCGCTGGCGGATGAGGTTCCACGGCGTGGAGAAATCGAGGCCCTTGGAGGCGAGATCATAGGTGCTGTAGAGGAGGTCGGTCAGTTTGGTTTCTTTCGGATTACGCTTGCCCGGAGCAGAAACGACGATGACTTTGCGGTTCTTGTCGCTTTCGACAATGGCCTTGATTTTTTTGAACTGACCTGCGTCGGCGACAGAGGAGCCACCGAACTTACATACGATTCTGGACATGTTATTCCTTTGGGCCACCAAACCTCTCGGCTTCGAGCGCAACCACTTTCCTCGCGATTGTCGTGCCCAAGCCTACCCATCTGGCCAGCCACTTGGTTATTGTGTCTATGTCTGCGACGGTGTTTTACCGTTGCGGGGGCAATAATAGAAATTTAAAATGCGACTGGCTAGGGGGCAAACAACATCTAAAAAAAACCTATTTGCTATATTCAATCCCACAAAGAATTGTGTTAAGAAAAAAAGGAGAAAATCATGAAGTACACCTTGCTTACGGCGGTGGCATTCGTATTCCTCATCGCCGCCTGCAGCGACGACAATCCGACAAGCGCCAATAGCGTTTCCAACGACGACCCATTATCACGAACAGGAATCCTTTACGTCGATGAATCGCAACACCTGCTGGTAACAACATTCAATAACGTTCACGGCAACCGCTGCGATCTAGAAAACGAAAATTTGATTTGGAAGACTCTACAAAAAGACGCCGTAACGGATTCTTCCCAGTACGAATTCATCGGCGATACGCTAGTCCTCTACGATTATTACGAAGGTGGAGCCGACAACTACGGCAAACTGTACGTGGGTGGCACAGCAGGTAACATTTACGGGAGCTGGGTCTATACCGGCATTGGACGCAATCGAAAAACAGGCGAACAAGAACGTTCCACAAACACCCGTTACGAGACTCGAACCTACACTTACTCTCCAGGAAAAGTGACAATCCAGGTCGAATACCACATGGATCTTTACGTTGCCGATGAACAGGAAAGAGGCTACATGGAATCCAGCTTTATGGTGGAATTGTATGGTTATCTCGCCCGCCGAAGCCACATGGACGATGTCATCTATGTCATGGACAACAAAGACCAAGCCAGCAGCATTGCGAGAAGCATTGAACAAAATGGGGTTCAAATTATCGAAGGCACCAAGACAAACCAAACCTTCAAAATTGGTGACAAGACATACACCGTAACCGTCAAGAAAGCAGAAACAACCCTCCACTACACCGGACGCACCAACCGAGAAGTAAAACTCGAAGTGACCGACGGCACCACCACCTGCAGCAGTTACGCCATCTACAAGACGGTAGACGAAAACCTCTGCAAAACAGAAAATCTTGAATATTTTACGGTCTATGATGACGAAGACGAAGATGGCAACAAGCTCTTCTACGTTTCGAGGTACAAAAACACCGACCACGAAAAGTTCCAGGAATGCCTCAGCGGCATCGCATTACCCATCACGAATGTTCCCGCCCCAAGCCTTGTTAAAAAAGCAAATCCATAAAAGGCCGATTACAATGCTCACGTGGAACATCTCATCCAAAAGTCGCTGATGTTCATCGAAAATTAATTACAATGGCCCCATAAGGGGCCTTTTATTTAAACAAAATTTTACCGAACAATTTGGCGAAAAAAAGCGTGTTATATAGTAGAGCCACCTCAAATAAAACTTTGAAGGTCTATGAAAAAACACGAACAATTGATGCTTATCGCCGCCAAATCGAACATTCCCGTACTGTTGCAGGGAGAATCGGGAGTCGGCAAGGAAATCGCCGCTAGGTTTATCCATGAACACAGCCCACGAAGCGAGGGGCCATTCGTAGCACTCAACTGCGGAGCCATTGCACGTAACCTCGCCGAGAGCCTTCTAGAAGGCGCCAAAAAAGGCTCTTACACCGGAGCCGCAAGCGATCACCAAGGCATTGTGCAGGCGGCAAACGGCGGCACGCTATTCCTCGACGAAATCGGCGAAATGCCATTCGACATGCAGAGCAAGCTTTTACGCATCTTGCAGGAACATTCCGTGCTCCCGCTCGGCGCCACGCAAAACGAACCGGTCGACTTCAGGCTTATATGCGCCACAAACCGCAACTTGCAAAACGAAATCCACAGCGGGAACTTCCGCAAGGACCTGTTCTTCAGGCTGAACGCCTTCCCCATCGTGATCCCGCCGCTCCGCAACCGGGACGACTTCGCCGACATCGCCACAGCCATTTGGAACGATATCACAGCAAGGACTTTTGCCGTTCAACTCCTGCTCCGCAAATGGGAAATCAGGGCGCTTTCCAGATACGATTGGCCGGGCAATATCCGCCAGCTGAAAAACGTCCTCCAGCGCTACGCACTATTAAGGCAACACGAAATATCGCTTGAAGAAATCCTCTCCGAAGAATTTTCGCACCAGACGATAAACGATATCGATGAACACTACACGTACTGCAACACACGAGCCTCGGCACCGAATTGGCAATTTATTCAAAAAGCGCTATACGAACACAATGGGAATAAAAGCAGAGCCGCCAAAGCGCTCAAAATCAGCCGCGGATGCCTGTGCTACCAAATAAAAAAGCACGAGCTCCGCGAATGGAACTCGTGCGAAAAATTGAACCGCCCGATTGAAGCTTGAGCAAGCCTAATCAGAACGGGAAAGAATTAGAACTTCACGCCGACGGCGATGTAATGGTTGCCGCCTTCAAACGCCGGGCGCGGGCTATAAGCGTAGTCAAACACGATCATGCCAAACGTCACACCGAGACCGCCACTAACTGCATCTTCGGTATCCGGGCGGATTGCATAGCCCATGCGGAACGAAAGCATGTCGAAGTAGACCACTTCGCCGCCAATCAAGACCTGAGCCTTTGTATCGGCACGGCGGTACGCATCTACAGACAAATGCACCATCCAGCGGTCAAGAATCGGGATGAATCCCGTCACGCCCGCCTGGAGTGCAAGCGGAGCCGCTTCTTTCTCAGATTCATACTTGCTTGCAAAACCGAGATTCGTGAAGTTCGCACCGAATGATAAATACTCATTCACGCGGAAAGAGCCACCCGCATCGACCGAGAACAGAAATCCAGTTTCATCATCAATCGTCTGCGTCGCAAAACGTGCCGAAGCCGCCCAGTTGAAAATCTTGGAACGGCTACCGAAACCGGCTAAAAGCGACCAGGCGTAAGAGCCATATTTCGAAGTCTTGAGACCGTCCTCGTCGCGACCTTCAATATCATCGTAACCCAAAAAGTCAACCGCAAGCCCTAGCGTGTATTTTTCGCCAATCGGGAGTCCGTAGTATGCCGAAACAAAGTTATCGGCACCACCCTCGCCAAAAATCACCTGACTGAGTCCAAATTCCGCTTCGTTTGCAACGCTCATCGCAAGTGGATTGCGCGAAATTTCGGACACGCGACCGGGATCAGCAACGCCTGCACCCGAGAGCGCAGCCGCACGCGGCGAAACCTGCATCGCAAGGAACTTCATCGTCACACCGCCCGGGTCCAAATGCCAATACTCCCCTGCAAACGCGAGGGAACCAACAGTCAGTGCAAACGAAATAAGCTTTTTGAACATACGATTAATAAGATACAAAAAATAGGAGGCAACCGATAGAGCTTAGTTACTAGATACTAGTTAATAGTTACTAGAAAATTTCATATCAAGAATCCTAGTAACTAGTAACTTAGAACTTGGAACTGTGCCGCAGGCACTAAACGCGCCAACCTTCCATAATCTTGAGGCAGTCCGCGAGGAGTTCTGCACTGCGTTCCTTGCCTTCCGTTTCCACGTAGCAGCGGAATTCCGGAGCGTTTCCGCTCGGGCGCAAGTGGATGATGTCGCCGGAATCAAATTCCATGCGGTAACCATCGACCTCGTTCAAAGAAACCATCTTGCCCTGGAACGCTTTCGGCGCAGAACCGTTCTTTGCAAACTTCGAGGGCTTTGCAGCGAGAGCGCCGAATAGCTTTTCGCCGAGATTCTTTTCGCGGATTTCAGCGAGCTTTGCTTTCGACTTTTCGGTCGGGAATTCCTTGAGGCGGTCGCTCACGGTAAAGCGCTTGGGCAACTTGCGGAGCAAATCCACAACGCACATGCGTTCCTTGCGGACCATCACCATCACGGCAATCATCGGGAGGAGAGCGTCACGCGTCGGGAGAGCCTTGAGCGTGCGGCCATCGAGCGTCAAATCCGTTTCGAGCAAAAAGCCGCCGTTGGCTTCGTAACCTGCAACCGTGAGGCTCTTGTCGTTTGCATCGACCAGGCTTTCCATGCCAGCAATCACGTACGGGCTACCGATACGCGTGCGGCAAATCTTTTCAAAACTGCCAGACTTTTCAAGCGAAGTGTTGCAGCTCACCGGAGTCGCAATGCGCTTGATGCCAAGAGACTGTGCGGCCAAAATGCCAAGCACGTCGCCACGGAGCCACATGCCCACGTCATCAGCCAAAAGCGGACGGTCAGAATCGCCATCCGTGCTGAACACGGCATCCACGTAATCCTTGTGCGTAAACTCACGGGCAAGCTCTTCGTCTTCCTTGCGGATAGCTTCGGTATCGACCGGCACAAACACATCGCTACGGCCAAACGGCTTGACCGTTGCACCGAGGCTTTCGAGAACCTTCACCACAATGTCGCGGCCTACAGCAGAATGCTGGTAAACGCCAATCGTGAGGCCATGCAAAGCATCGCTACCGAAAAAGTCCGGGTAACGCTTGCAATAATTTTCTTCGGCTTCCGCCTCGACCGCCGGGAGTTCCGGCGCATTCTTCAACATGCCATCCGCACCGAAAAGCGCTTCGTCAAAATCGACCGACTGCGACACGATTCCCTGTTCATCGGCCTTCGTGATTTCGCCATTCGGATGGTTGAACTTGATACCGTTGCGGTCTGCCGGGATGTGGCTACCCGTCACCATGATGGTCGGCAAATGCTTGTCGATGCCGTACATGGCAATCGCCGGGCTCGGGATGCGGCCGCAGTAAATCACCTTCCAGTTTGCATCGGCGCCAGCCTGCACGAGCGACTTCAAGATGCGTTCCGTACTCGGACGCAAGTCACCCGCAATCGCAATCGTGTGTTCGCACTTGTAAGACGCTTCGCAGTACTTGATAAAAGAACGTGCATACACATAGCACACACGGTCGGTCATAGCGCTCACGAGACCGCGGGCACCACTCGTACCAAACGCCACCCCGGACTGTTTCATCACATCTTGCATTGCAACGGACATAAAAACCTCTGTTTAGTGATTAGTGGTTAGTGGCTAGTGGTTAGGACTGTTGATTTTAAAACGCAAAATACTAACGTACCGCCAAACCGCTAATTGTTTTACAAGGTAAAAGATACTAAAAACCGCATAATATCAAGAGACCCTCATTTCAGCAGTAAAAGAAATAGAGGAGCATAGTGATAATAACAGCAAAGAATAGAGAACACATACTTTGAATATACATTTCAATTTTGACACTTTACTGTCAAAAATCAAGCTTTCAATTTTTGCAAGTCTAACACACCCGCATCAATTTCTATATTCCCCGTCATGGATAGAGCACGCCGCCGCAAATTCGGACAGAACTTTTTGGATGTCGAAACCGCCACTGCCATCGCAGGCGATTTGCCCGCCGAAGCAGGCGAATTCGTTCTTGAAATCGGGCCGGGACACGGCGCACTCACCGAACACCTTCTCAACCGCGGGCTAGAACTTACCGCTGTCGAAATTGACGAGCAGTGCGTTGAAGTCTTGAACGAAAAATTCAAGGACTACAAAAACTTCAACATTGTCAACATCGACTTTTTGAAGTTTGACTTGCAGGCGTTTTTGGATGCACACGCAAAACCGTGGGTTACCGGCAACTTACCATACAACGTAAGTACAGCCATTATCGCAGGGCTTATGCCGCGTTTGCACTTGACCAAAGGCTTTATGGGAATGGTGCAGCTCGAAGTCGCCGAACGCATTTGCGCTGAGCCCTGTTCCAGCAATTATGGGAGCCTATCCGTGCTCGTTTCTGCTTTTGCAAATACACAAATTTTGCGCAAGATCGGGCCAGAGCATTTTACGCCAAAGCCGAATGTCGATAGCGCCACGATGCTTTTGACACCGCGCGAAGATGCCCTCCAGGCGCCCGACGGATTCTTTGACTTTGTCCGCACTGCATTCACGCAAAAACGCAAGACGCTCGCGAACTCCTTCGGACGTAATTACGACAAGAAGAAAATCCAGGCGACTATCGAACTCTTGGATTGGCCAACGACCATCCGCGCCGAAGAACTCAGCCCCGAGCAGTTTTTGAATTTCTACAAGGCATTTAAAGGTGAATAAGGAGATGCCCGCAAAAGGCACTGTCATCCTGGAGCCGAAGGCGATAGGAACCATAAGAGAAAATGAAAATTAAAATCCTTATAGACAACATCAGCGGTTTTGCCAGCAGCGGCTGCACTTGCGATTCCTGCACGGCCGAAACTTCACAAAAACAATTAAAGGGCGAATGGGGACTTTGCGTCTACACCGAATTCAACAGCAAGCGCATTCTGCTCGACACGGGAGCTTCAGCGCAATTCGCCAAGAATGCTGCACTCATGGGGATTGACATTTCCAAAATCGATGCAGGCATCTTAAGCCATGCGCATTACGATCACGCCGACGGCATGCAAGAATTCTTCGACAAGAACGACCACGCCAAATTCTACTTGCGCGATGCGGCCCACGAAAACTGCTACCATACGCACAAATTCTTAAAGTTTTTCACGTATCAAGAATACATCGGCATTCACAAAGGAACGCTCAAAAAGAACGCCAACCGCATCGTATTCGTCAACGGCGACTGCGAAATTTTACCAGGAGTAACGCTCGTCGGCCACAAGACGCCAAACCTCGATGAAATTGGCAAGCGCGCCCACATGAGCGTCAAGGAAAACGGCAAATACCGCCCCGACAGTTTCGACCACGAACAAAGTCTAGTCTTCGATACGCCCAAGGGATTGTTCATCATGAACAGCTGCAGCCACGGCGGCGCCGACAACATCATTAAAGAAATCGAAGCGACTTTCCCCGGCAAGCAAATTTACGCCATCCTCGGCGGGTTCCATTTATTCCGCACACCCGATGACCGCGTAAAAGCATTCGCCGAACGCCTCCGCGATTTGAACGTTCAAAAAATCTACACAGGGCATTGCACCGGGCAACACGCCTACGAGATTTTGCACGATGTGCTCGGCGACAAAGTCGCACAAATGCACACCGGCATGAGAATAGAGGTATAAATTAGTACACTCTGTCATTCCCGCTATACGAAACTTTGAACTTTAGTTCTATAGTTGAGTTATGCTCTTTGAGTAGAAAGCGGGAATCTCCCTTTCAACAACAAGACGGTGATGCCCGCTCAAAGGCGGGCATGACAGCGTAGATTATACAGGATCATTTACCGGCTTGCTGTAATCGCGTTCGCCAAACAAGGCCGTTCCCACGCGAATCATCGTAGAGCCTTCTTCAATCGCAACTTCCAAATCGCCGGTCATGCCCATCGAAAGCTGATCGAACTTTGCAAAGGCGCCGCCTTTCGCAAGGAACTTGTCGCGCAATCCACGCAAGAACGCAAAGCACTCACGGGAATCTTCAGGAACGCCCGTATTCTTGCCAATCGTCATGAGGCCACGGAAACGCAAATGCGGGAAATTTTCGCTCTTGCCATCGACAGCTGCACCCGCGCGCACGCCTAAATCTTCGAGGAACGCTTCCGCTTCGTGAACGTCCAAGCCGCTCTTCGTTTCTTCTTCGCCAGCGTTCACCTGGAACAAAATATCGAGAACTTTGCCCTGGCCATTTGCAGCTGCCGCACAGACCTTCTCCAACTTTTCCACCGCTTCGATACTTGCAATGGAATGGATGCAGTCGGCCACGAGCGCCGCCTTCTTGAGCTTGTTACTTTGCACAGGACCAATCACATGGCAACGCACGCGGCTTCCGTCCTTTGCCGTGCGCGGCTCGGAAAATTTGAGTTCCGCTTCTTGCACGCGGTTTTCGCCAAAATCCGTAGCGCCCAAAGCAATCGCATTTTCCACAGCTTCTGCCGGGTGGAACTTGCTCACCCACACAAGCTTAACCGAATCACGGCTGCGGCCCGCAATCTTGCAAGCCTCGCCAATCCTTGCTTCGAGAGCTGCAAGGTGCTCGCGCATTTCATCAAGAGTGAATTCCATAGAGCATTAAGGTCGGCCGCTTGCACGACCTTTGAGTTGCGGGGTCGCGCCGGCGGCGCTTTGAAGTTAAAATTCAATTATCAGCTAAAAGATAATAAATCAGCAACAAGCAATAAAAAAACTATACCAAGTAGTATAATACCAAATGGTATATTTCTTACTCAATCTAAAACATAGGCGTGGTCATTAACACACCAATCGCAAATACGACTGTATAACCGACTAGTAAAAATTTAGGCGATCTTTTCTTAAGTCCATCACCGCAACAATAAGTCAAAAGTTCCATATTTAAAAATGCGTACGCCACAATTGCCATATTCAATATAATCAAAGGAATCAGTATAATCCACACTATATTTCCCAATACGGCTGTAACTACTAATGGCCAAAAAGGTGTTGTCGCCAAAAAACATATCATAGATTTACTTTTCTGACGCTTCAAACAAAACAAATACAACAATGACAGTGGAATTCCAGCAAGGAATGGAAGATATAAGCTCGCAGCAAACTCGCCTATATAATTAAAGCTATCCATGTTCTCTCTGCCATAGGCATCATTAATGGCAACTTCCTTTTGATACCAAAACCACGGCAAACTAAACAGGACCATATTCATCAACATACAAATGATGACCGGCCATTTCTTTACCACAAATTTTTGTTCAATTTCAGGAGTTTCCGTATCAATCATTTCATTCCTCATTCATCGTTAAATCATCCTTAACTTCAATCGCGCATTCAGAGACCTCATTCAAGCTTCCTAAAACAATCACCAATGCCAATGGTCCAAAAATAACTACGAATACATTAATAATCCACAATACAGAACTTAACAATAAAGGAATAGAAGGGATTATCGCCACCATAAGATATTTCATTTTGCTTATCGGACGTTTCCAAAGTCTGCGATAGAAAAGCACCAATGGCGCCCCAAACGATATCGGCAAAAAAGGACACAATATAATCGCCATCATAAAATCAGGTCCAATATCAGATTGACTTGGATCTTCTAAACCCATAAATCTTATATAACTATACGCAAAAGCAATTGCAAAAACAATTGCAGGCAAAAGTAAAAGAATAGCCTCCACAATCATAATGCGAATAACTTTCTTTTTTTCAAAAACATATAAAGGCTTAGATTTTTGCATATTTTCCAAAATACAAAAATTACAACCCTCCTTCCACCTATTTTGATTATATTATAAACCATGCGAAAGATTTTTTTGCTCCTACTGTTTTTCGCCTCGTTCGCCTCAGCAGGCTTTTATTTTGACTTTACATTATCGCCAGTTATTCGGCATCTAGAAGCAACCCACACAACGCCAGAATCGTTGTACCAAGAATACAAAGAAGAATACCTTGGATACAATGGCGTAGGTGGACTTGTTTCAACGCGTTTCGGCGGTTTAATCAAGGGCGTTGTCGCCATTTACGGAAATATGGAACTTGAATTAACTAGAGGTCAGGCCAACGGCTGGAACAAGAAAAATCGCGAACGTTCAGCGTCCATCTTCTACGGAGTGGGTCCAGGAGTAACCGTTTATCCATTTTTCAAATCATCCGGAAGTCTTCAAAACCTTTATTTATCGACCCTAATGAATATCCAAATCGGCGGTGGCGGCGGCATCGGTCTTTTAGGTGGCAACTATAGATTTGAAACGGGCTATCTGTGGCAATCATCCGAACGATTCTATTCAGGCATCGCCATAGGCGCCGACGTTCTCGCCACAGGAGGTTTTGACAGTCATAAAAAAGACGAAAAAGGCTATTCCATCTGGATTGGATTTAAACTTATTCGTAAATAGCAAAAACGCCCGCGCACATCACTGTGGCGGGCTCTTTTAATTACGCATTCTTCGAAGATTTTTTCGAAACAGATTTTGCAGGCTTTTCCACTTGCGTCTCTTTCGTCTTTAGTCTCTCGTCTTTCGTCTGTTCCGCCGCCTTCGGCACTTTGAACAAAATCTTCACGATTTCATCAATGTGCTTGTGTGGGTAAATCTTGAGGCCCTTCTTTGCCGGTTCCGGAAGTTCCGCCACGTCCTTCTTGTTGCCTTCAGGCAAGTGGAGCGTTTTAACGCCAGCGGCGAGTGCTGCAAGCGCCTTTTCATTCAAGCCACCAATCGGGAGGCAGGCGCCCGTAAGGCTCACTTCACCCGTAAACGCAATGTCCGGTGAAATCGGCTGCTTCGTAAACGCACTCAAGAGGCAGAGCGTAAGCGCAATACCTGCAGAAGGTCCATCCTTCGGCACGGCACCTTCCGGCACGTGAATGTGGATGTCGGTCTTTTTCACAATCGCTGGGTCAATGCCAAAGCGCTGCAAGCGTTCACGAACAAGCGAAACAGCAATCTGTGCAGATTCCTTCATCACGTCGCCAAGCTTACCCGTCAAAATCAGCTGACCCTTACCACTCAAGAGCATGCATTCAATAGGCAAAATTTCGCCACCGACACTTGTCCAGGCAAGGCCCGTCACAACGCCCGGGCGGCCCGGTTCCGGCAGCTGGTTATCCAAGAATCTCGGAGCACCGAGGTAATCCTGAAGCACCTTCGCCGTCACTTCCGGCTTGATCTTCTTGCCCATCACAATGTCTTTTGCACGATGGCGCACCGCACTTTCAAGCACGCGTTCAAGTTCACGCACGCCCGCTTCGCGTGTCCAGCCGCGCATCACGGCGTTAATCATCTCGTCGCTGAAGCTCACCTGTTCGCCAAGTTTCACGCCCGTGCGTTCACAGATGCGTGGGAGCAAATACTTGCCCGCAATCTGCAGCTTTTCATGCGGATAATAGCCCGGCAGGCGCACCACTTCCATACGGTCACGCAGAGCTTCCGGAATTTCGCCTTCACTGTTTGCCGTCGCAATAAAGAGCACACGGGAGAGGTCGAGACCCACTTCCATGAAGTGGTCGGTAAAGTCATGGTTCTGTTCCGGATCCAAAACTTCGAGCATAGCGCTTGCAGGGTCGCCTCTAAAGTCGCTTGCCATCTTGTCGATTTCATCGAGCAAAATCACCGGGTTCATGCACTTTGCACGGCGTAACGCATGGATAAAGCGGCCCGGCATCGCACCAATGTAAGTGCGGCGGTGACCACGGATTTCAGCTTCGTCACGCACGCCACCAAGCGTAATGCGGACAAAGTTACGTTGCATTGCGGTCGCAATTGATTCCACAAGCGTCGTCTTGCCAACCCCCGGAGGACCCACAAGGCAAAGGATCGGAGCGCGGCGTTCCGTACCGGTAAGCTTCAGCACGGCCACGTATTCCATAATGCGTTCTTTAACTTTATCCAAACCGAAATGTTTAGAGTCAAGTTCCGCCTTCACCTTCTTCATGTTCAAAACGGTATCGGTGTAAACACCATACGGGAGCGAGAGGAACCAGTCCACGTAATTGCGGCTCACCGCGTATTCCGGGGACGTCGGCTGCATCATGCGCATGCGACCGATTTCTTCTTCGAGCTTTTCTTCAATCGCCTTGCTAAACTTCTTGGCCTTGATTTTCTTGAGCAACTGGTCCGGTTCCGAAGCTCCGCCATTTTCGCCGTCCAGTTCATCCTGCAACTGGCGAATCTGCTCCGAGATAAACCATTCTTTCTGTTGCTGAGCCATCTTCTGGCGTACGTTCTGCTGAACGCGAATCATCACGTTCTCGTTTTCCTGAGCGACCTGCATCAGGCTAATCAGGCGGTCTGCAAGCGCATCAATCGTTTCGAGTTCCAAAAGCGCCTGCTTCTCGGAAAGCGAAATCGAGAGGAACGGGATCATCCCGTAAAACGCATTGATGTGGCTATCCATCGTAAAGAGCGCTTCGACCATGCCATCGGCAATATTCCTGTGCATGGCGTATTCGCGGAACATGTTCAGCACATCTTCAAACTTTTCGCTCTTGTCTTCGGCCTTGATAAAATGTTCTCTCGGCGAGACCGTCACCTGCAAAAATCCGTCGCGCAAAGCAATCGAACGGAGATCCACAATGGAATCGCCTTCCAGCACGACCTTCACACATCCATTCGGGAACGGCGTCACATTCGCCACGCGGGCAACCACACCCACCGAGTAAAGGTCGAGCATCGGGTTGTCGAGCGTTTCCTGTTCCACATTCTTCTGTGCAACCAGGATAATTTCGTTGTTATGATTCTCAGCAAATTCCAGGGCACGGAGAGACATCTCGCGGCCCACCAAAATGCGTCTAGTCGTCAGCGGAAATACAACAGCATCCCTCAGAGGGAGCAACGGATACGTTTTATTAAAGTCAAAAGCCATACACTATAAAGATAGTATTTTGAAGATGAGGGGATAAAAAAGCAGTCACCGTTTTTCGGCAACTGCTAAAATTCGCGATCCACAGCAACAACTAGGACTTTTTCTTGTTGTGCGTGAGGCCTTCCTTGACCATTTCGACAGTCACGGTGAACTTCTTTTCGCCAGAGCCCGGCATCTTGAACATAGCCTGCTGCAGCACGCGTTCCATCACGGAACGGAGCCCACGAGCACCCGTCTTGCGGGTCATCGTCTCGCGGACGATTTCCTTGAGAGCATCGTCTTCGAATTCGAGCTTGATGTTGTCCATAGCAAACAAGCTCTTGTACTGCTTCACGAGTGCGTTCTTCGGCTGCGTCAAGATGTTGAGGAGAGCCGTCTCGTCAAGTTCTTCAAGGGCAACGGCAATCGGCAAACGTCCGACAATTTCCGGGATGAGGCCGAACTTGATCAAGTCTTCCGGCTCGAGCTGCTTGAAGAGTTCGCTCAGGCTGTTTTCGCTTGCCGTGTGGATATCGGCACCAAAGCCCATGCCACCCTGATTCACGCGCTGGGAGATAATCTTGTCCAAGGTTTCAAAGGCGCCACCGCAAATGAACAGGATGTTTCTCGTGTTCACCTGCACAAGCGGCTGTTCCGGATGCTTACGGCCACCCTTCGGCGGGACCGATGCAACCGTACCTTCCAGGAGTTTCAAGAGGCCTTGCTGCACACCTTCACCGCTCACGTCACGCGTGATGGAAGGGTTTGCGGTCTTCCTTGCAATCTTGTCGATTTCGTCGATAAAGATAATGCCGCGTTCAGCCTTCGCCACATCGTAATCGGCAGCCTGCAAAAGGCGCACGATAATGCTGTCGACATCTTCGCCCACGTAACCTGCTTCAGTCAAGACCGTCGCATCGGCAATCGTGAACGGCACGTCCAAGAAACGGGCCATCGTCTGCGCCAAGAGCGTCTTACCCGAACCGGTCGGGCCGACCAGGAGCAAGTTCGACTTTTCGACATCGACATCGTCCTTGGACTTGTGCGTCTGCTTATAGCGCAAGCGTTTGTAATGGTTGTAAACCGCCACAGAGAGCGCCATCTTTGCACGATCCTGTCCAATGACAAAATCGTCCAGGTGCGCCTTGATTTCGGTCGGGAGCGGGAGCGGCTTTGAAGAAATTTCCTTCGCTTCCTGTTCCTGTTTCGTACGTGCCAAGTCTTCTTCAAGAATGCGGCTGCACATGCGTATGCAATCACTGCAAATATACGCACCTGCACCGGTGATCATCTTTTCGACTTGTTCTGCCGGCTTTCCGCAAAAACTGCAACTTACAGCCGGGTGGTTCTTGCCACTACGGTACATTAAATTCCCTCTTTACGCGGCACAAAAATTTCATCGATAACGCCAAAGGCCTTAGCTTCTTCCGGGCTCATGTAAAAGTCGCGGTCCGTCTTTTCGCGGACTTCGTCGACAGGCTTTCCGGTATGCTTAGCGACAATTTCGGTAAGGGTATCCTTCGTGCGGATAATTTCCTTGGCGGTAATCTGAATATCTGTAGATTGTCCAGTAGCGGCACCCGACGGCTGGTGCAACATGATGCGGGAATGCGGGAGCGCATAGCGCTTGCCCTTCGTACCTGCAGCAAGGAGCACGGCAGCCATCGAAGCACAACTACCAATGCAGATCGTCGCGATATTCGGGCGTACGTGCTGCATGGTATCATAAATGGCAAGCCCTGCCGACACGTAACCGCCCGGGCTGTTGATATACAGCGTGATATCCTTTTCCGGATTCTCGTATTCAAGGAAAATCAACTGGGCCATGACATTGTTTGCCACTTCGTCGTTAATCGGCGTACCCAAGAAGATAATACGTTCCTTGAGAAGTCTGGAATAGATATCATAAGCGCGTTCGCCGCGCCCGGTAGTTTCAATGACGGTAGGGATGATCATTTATTCCTCTTATTACTTTGTTTCTTCTGCTGCCGGGCGGATACCGACGATGAAGTCAGCAGCCATCTGGAAGCGAAGTTCGTCGCGCAGCTGGTTGATACGGCCAGACTGGCGGAAGTGGTTCTTGAGACCCTCGAATTCCACGTGGTAAGCGTTAGCCATCTGCTGGAGGCGTTCGTCAACGAGAGCCTGCGTCGGCTTGATCTTTTCCTTCGTAGCAACGAATTCGAGAATACGGTGTTTCTTAATTTCGCGGATAGCTTCACCGGAGAGTTCGTTTATCTGTTCTTCGGTCGGTTCCACAACGTCCTTTTCGCTCTGGGCATTGCGGTTGAGCGTCCACTTGATGAGGTCGTAAATACGAGCCTTCGGCACTTCGAACGGGTTCGCTTCGATGAGCTTGTCGATAGCTTCGTTGATGGCCTTGTTCTTTGCAGCGTCCTTCTTCTGGGCAGCGAGGCTTTCAGCGAGGTTGTTTCTCAAGTCAGCTTCGTCCTTGACGCCAATCTGCTTGCAGAATTCTTCGTCCAAAGTCGGCGGAACGATTTCGCGAACGTCCTTGATTTCGACGTTGAACTGAGCGGTCTTGCCGCGGTAGCGTTCGTCCTTGTGGTCATCCGGATACTTGAAGTTGATTTCCTTCTTGTCGCCGGCCTTAGAGCCCATGAGACCTTCGTCGAATCCCGGAGAAGCGGATTCACCGAGGAGAGAACGGAATTCCTTGTTTTCCGGAAGTTCCTGCTTTTCACCGTCGATAACAACTTCGATATAGTCGCCAACGACAACGTCACCCTTCTTGGCTTCACGGTCAACGTGTTCGTCCTTGCTCCACATCTGCATGAGGCGGTCGAATTCAGCCTGGACTTCTTCTTCGTGAACGGCGGTAGCCGGAACGGTGATGCCCGTATCAGCGTAACCCTTGATATCGATTTCCGGATCAATTTCGACTTCGACCTTAAGTGTGATGTCGTTCTGTTCGTCGTCCTTGAAATCCTTGACCATCATCTTGCCAACCGGAATGATGTTAGCCTTCTTGAGGGTTTCCTGAACGATAGAGTTCACGACTTCATCGACAGCTTCGTGACGGATGGACGGTCCGAACTGCTTCAAGATCATGGACTTCGGCACTTGACCCTGGCGGAAGCCCTTCAAGGCGACCTGCTTCTTGTACTGAGAAAGCTTCTTTTCGAACGGAACCTTGAGATCACCCTGCGGGATTGTAATTTCAAGGGTGCGCACGGTTGCGCTTGTTTCTTTGATTTCAGCGGACATATATACTCCGGTATACGGTTGTTAAAAAGGTGATAAAAAAAGAACTGCGAGGGGTGGGAGTCGAACCCACACACCGAAGTACCAGATCCTAAGTCTGGCGCGTCTGCCAATTCCGCCACTCTCGCGATTTCAAGACCAAAGATACAAAAAATTGCCTAAAAACGAGTCACCTTTTTTTCGATGGCCCCGTAAAAACGGGAAGGACAACCGTATCAGCAAGATTCTCGCCTAGCGGCTCAAGCAACTTGGACCTTGAACTTACCTATAGCACAAATATATAAATTATCTTTACCTCCATGTTTCAAGCTTTCCGCAATATAAGAATCGGTGTTTTCATCGCATTTGTAAACCTCCTTATCCAAGGAATTTCATTTTTTGTCCAGAATTTTATCGCACGGAACCTAGGAACCGCTTCTTATGGGTATTTCGGCCTCCTCCAGACCGACTTCTCCATATTCTGCGCCATCGCCGATTTCGGCATGACAACCCTCATCCTCGCCTTTTTCGGGAGCCGCGCCACAAAAGGTTCGCTTTTCAGGAGCATCCTCCAGCTAAGGCTTTTTTCCGCCGTAGCAGCAGCACTTCTCATGGTCGCCTTTGCGTTCACGTTCCGCTACAACCACCCGATTTTCTATGGCGAACTGATTTTCACGTTCGGGCTCGTGTTCCAGCACGCGTTTTTTGACTGGTACTTCATCTGCGGAAAATTCTGGAAGCGGCTGTTCGTCTCAAAACTATTGCACACGATTTCGTATTCCGCAGTCATGGGACTTACCCTACTCTACTTCAAGATTGAACGCATCGAGCTCATTGCGCTTGCGATGGTGCTTGCCGCCCTCCCCGCATTCTTCTACGGCGTGACGCAGGCATTCAATGCAAAGCTCCTCAAAATCACGCGCCGTACATTCCGCTTTATCGCCCTCATGATCAAGGCGGGCATTCCCTACGCCATTTCCAGTTTCGCGTCATTTGCGTACCTTCCTCTCGGCCTTTACGTTGCCGACAAATTTGCAAGCAATGAATTTTTAGGATGTTATAACTTCGGACACAAAATCCTGTTGCTCTGCTCCAGTATCATGGTTCACTTCATCTCGTCGAACCTGATCACACTACACTCCACGCACGATAAAGACATCCACCTTAGAGACATCGCCATCTTTACGCTGTTCATCGCCGTGTGCTCTTCCCCGCTGTGGATATTCCCGTCATGGATCCTACAAATTCTTTTCTTTGCCGCTAACTGGACCGAAGCGACACTACAGACTAGCGCCCACATTTTGCAAATTCTCTCCTTCTCACTGATATTCCAAGCAACCCGCACAACGCTCATCTCGACACTCCTCAAGGAACACGCCACCCCAACCTACGCACTCATGATAAGCATCGGCGGCATAGCAAACATCATCGTTTGCGGACTTGCAGGGATGTACCTAGAAAATGAGCTTATACCCCTATTTGCCCTTACCGGCGATTTCTTGCTGACCGCAATCCTATTCGGATATTTCATCCGCAATAAGAGAATGAAGTGGTAATGCGGTTCGCCACAAACTAACTTGCAGCGTTCGTACCTTTCTCATCTAACTTGCCGACGACTTCGGGATCCGGCGGCAAAATAGTGCGACCACTGCTCACAGTACAGACAAAGAAGAAAAAGAACATCCACACCCAGTACATACTTTGCTTGTAACCGGTTGTGAAGTTCCAAAGGATAATCCACATCATGAAAGTCGCCGAGAGCAAAAGCATCAGCGGGCTTTTCGCAATCGCCATCTTGTGGTAACAATAAGTGAATAGCACGCCAAAGAAAAACGGCAACAGGAAAACTCCAGGCAGTCCAAAGTCCTTGTACGCATCCCAAAGGTAAAGAATAGTATTGAGCCCAGTATATTTTACCACGCTCTCGTTGTACGGCGAATCCCAACCAAAGCTCTGCTGGATTCCGTCACCAATGTGCATCAAGTGCGTCACACCAAAAAATGCGTCAATGCCATACGTCCATTCATGTTCAGGAACATCGCTATAACGGTTGAACGCGTAATCCAAGTTCCAATAGTTGTTCGCCACGTACTTATACGGGAGAAGCGCCACTTCTTTTGCAATCTTGCTATCAGTCACATCCGAATTGCCATACTGCCCCTTGAGAGCTGCCACCGCCACAAAGAAAATGCAGATAAACACAGTCACCACCGCGAGCGAACGCCACGAGAAACGCCCACGCAAATAATTGAATAAAATCATGAACATGCCGATGCAAAGCATATTGATACCACGGCTCGGATACGTCATGAACGAAAGCACAATCGTAAATGCGACCATAAAGCGCGACGCATAGCGCACCCAGCGCACCGGGTTCATAGACTTGAAAGACGCTACAGCAAAAAGCCCAACGACCATTGCACCCGTAGTAAAGAAATCCGCATACTTCAGCACATCGTTGTCTTTACCCGTAAGCCATTGCGACGGATTGTCCGTCAAAAGCACAAGGTTTCCTGTCACAGAAATCACGCCGAGCACGCCCACAAAGAAATATGCGAACGCCGAAAAGCTCATAAAGAAATGACAAACCCAGTTGTACTCGCCATGGACTTGAAGCCTTTTCTGTAGCGGAGGGCCGCCGGCCGATTTCCACGCAAAGTCCGTCACATAGCAACCGACCAAAAAGCAGAACATGCCGCCGCCCCACACAAGCCACGTCGAATAATTAAAATCCGACATCATCGGCAAGAACTGCAAATAAGAAACGCCGAGCATCACCATCTGTACCAAGAAATACAGAGTCGATGGGCGGAAAAAATCTTCCTTGAAAATGGAGATAAGAATCAAGGCGACGATGGCAAGCGTAAACATCACGCTTGACTCTGGATGAGCAAAAAACGCCTCCACCATGTGCCTTAACGCCTCAAAAATTATTTATGCCAGAAGCAAACTTTCTTGACAAAGAAATCCCACTCGGCAGCAGTCCTGCCATTCGTACGGCTTTCTGAACGCATATACTCCACAAAGTTGCAAAGGAGCGTTGCCAAGAAGAAGGAGAAGAATACTGTGAACGCAAGGATCAAACCACGCTTCGGAGAAATCTTCTTGTCGTTTTCCCAAGGCGGTTCAAGCACGTGCAGGTTAGTGAGCATTTTCGCTTCTTCCAAGCGCATCTGTTCGCTCTGCTGGCGCAGCACCTTGTACATCGTTTCCTGAATGCGGATTTCCGCTTCGCGCCTCATGTATTCCGCATAAAGCTCCGGAGACCTCTTGAGTTCCAGAATACCGATATTGCTATGCTTGCCCTTGAGCGTTCCGCCAAGAGCAGAATTCACGCCCTTCGAACGCTTCAAAAGTTCCTGATAGCGCTTGCTGTTTTCGCCACGGTCTAGCTTTTCAAAATTCATCTCGATGCCGACTTCCTCGCGCATCGCCTGCAATTCGCTCAAGTACTTGATTGTCGCTTCGAGCTGCACGCTCGGTTCATACACGTTGTTGCTGACCTGGAAATTGACAAAGTCTTTGATCAAGGAATCCAGCACATGTTCGCAGGAATCAAGTCTCGACTGGAAATATTCCCTGGACTGGTGGGCCTGCTTCGTCTTAAATGCGTTGAATGAGGAATCAGCCTTTTCGAGCATGAAGTTTAAAACTTCAACTGCAAGTTTTGCGTCCGTATCCTTGTAATAGAGGGAAAACATGTCTTCCTTGTTCAGTTCGAGCCCGAAATTCTTGCGGAACTCCCTCAGCAAGTCCGCGTGGAATTTTCCCTTGAACTTGTAGTGTCTTGCAAGGTCAAACTTGTTGATGACCATGTCGTGCAATTCCCAGGAATTGAGAATCGTCCACACGGCATTCACGTCCTCGTTGTCCATCGAAATACCAAGGAGCGAACTCATGCCCGAAGAGCCCATCAGCCCGCTAAGCATCCCCGATACCGGCTGCGTCGAGGCCGGCGGAGTAACAATCGCCGATGCTGCATACTTAGGCTTCACGATCCACATGACCGCGATGAACACAATAATTGTCGGGATAAGAACAAACGTTACAACAAACTTGAAATGCTTCAAGTCGTTATTCAGAATCCGCAGACAGATTTCAACAAAACCAATAGACTCTTGCTTTTCCATAAATTACTTGTAGTTGACGTAAATGATGAACGCAGACGAAATCACACTCAAAAGTGATGCCATGAACAAGGTGAAATCCTTGAACGATTCGTAATGGTTCTTGGGAATTTCAATGACGTCACCCGGCAAAATCGGGTCCGTCGCCACGTTGATAGAAATCGCTTCCGGCTTTGCACCGCGCCAGACCTTCGCCTGGGTCCAGGAACCTGTAATCGTATTCACGCCACCCGAAGAGATGTAGTCAATGGCATGCCATGTCGGATTGTAGGGGTAACGACCGATATAGTTCACAGCACCACCCAGGTACACGAACAGTTCCTTGATGAAAAATTCCACTTCCGTATTCGGTTCGACTGTAGTCGTCTTCATTTCGCCAAGCGAAATCCAGCGCGGATCCTTGTCCGGTTCACGAATACATACAGACTTATACCCCTGGTTGTGCATCCTATCGGCACCCGCAAGTTCAAAGTAATCCTGAAGAGTCCTGTCCGAACGGTAAGCGACCGTCGTTCTATACCCCGGGAAAACTAGAGAAACGTTATCGCCCATCGGCACAAACGGCACATAAATCTTGTCACCCTGCTGCAGCAGAACATCTTCTTCAAAATTGCCATTCTTCGCCATTTCGTTGTAATTCACATGGATAGTATCCTTACCGCGAATAATCTGGATGTCTTCCTTATTTGCATTCGGGAGAAGTCCGCCAACCGCACGGATAAACAAAGAAAGTCTGTTCTGGGGGTCAATCACATGCTGCCCAACCGCAGGAATTGCACCCATGGCATTCACACGGAATCTCTTCATGGCGGCAAGTTGCACAAAGCAGTATTCACGCTTGTAACGCTTGGAAACCAAGTCGAGAATCAGCCTCTGCGCCTCAGCCAAAGTCTTGCCGTTCACATTCACGGCACCACATTCTTCGACAGCCACGCCACCATCCGGATACACTTGGATAGAGAGGTACTTGTCTTCAAGCATCAAGTCCAAAAAGTCACCCGGACCAAGCACATAGTTGGAATCCACAGCCATTTCGGCATACATCGGCGTAAGTGATGCTGCACCACGCGTAGACACGCCTTCACCGAGAACAAAATTTTTAGACGCAGAATTGCCGAAGATCGATTCCGAAGCAAAGGCACAAACACACGCCAAGAAAAGACAGACAATAAAAGATCGCATAATACTTTTCTACAGTTGAGAAAAAGACTGACAAGTTACCTAATTATACAAAAATTAAAATGGAAAGTTAGAACTAAGTCATTAGTTATCGGTCATTAGTCGTTGGTTATTTGTCAATGGTCATTGGTCAATAGTCATATAACGCAAAAAAAGGCGCGGCATATAAGCCGTGCCTTTTTTAAAGACCGTTTTTTGATCTTAGTTAGCGGACTTGCCTTCGCCTTCGACCATGTCAACAGCAGCGTCAGCCTTAGCAGGTTCAGCAGCCTTCTTAGCCTTAGCAACGATTTCGTCTTCGACGAGACCGATAAGAGCCATTTCAGCAGCGTCGCCGGCGCGGTTCGGGCCGAGCTTCAGCACGCGAGTGTAACCGCCGTTGCGGTTAGCATAACGCGGACCGATCGTGTTGAACAAATCCTGAAGAACCTTCGGGTCCATCACGAAGCGAGCTGCTTCACGACGTGCAGAAAGGTCACCCTTCTTTGCGTAGGTAATCATGCGTTCTACACAGCTGCGCACAAGCTTAGCCTTGTGGAGAGTGGTACGCACATAGCGCTTGTTCTGATCCGTTTCCATGCCCTTCTCGAGAATAGAAGTCGTGAGGGCGCGGAGGATGGCACGCTTGTGTTGGGCGTTAACACCCAGTTTCTTGTTTTTTACACCGTGTCTCATGTTTAATCCTTCAAGTAATCATCGACGTCCATGCCAAAAGAAAGGCCCATCGACGTCAACACCTCGTTAAGTTCAACCAAGGACTTCCTACCGAAGTTCTTGTATTTGAGCATATCGTTTTCCTTGTTGCGAACAAGCTCGCCAATGGTATGGATGTTTGCCATACGGAGGCAGTTGCTGGAGCGAACGGAAAGTTCCAAATCGTCCACGCGCATACGGAGGAGGTTAGCGATACGCTGACGTTCTTCATCCATTTCGAGTTCTTCAGGAGATTCGAGATCGCCTTCGAAGTTGATGAAGATTTCCAAGTGATCCACAAGAAGCTTTGCAGCGTATGCAAGAGCGTCTTCCGGGTCAATGGAACCGTCTGTTGTAATTTCAAGTTCCAGACGGTTGTAGTCCGTCTTCTGACCAACGCGGGTATCGCTGATGTGCATTGCGACTTTCTGAACCGGGTTGAAGTTCGCATCCATGGCGATAACGCCAATCGGAGCGTCCTTGTCCTTAAGTTCGTCGGCAACAACATAACCACGACCGCAGGAGATCTTCACGTCCATCGACAAAGAAGCGTTGCCGTTCAATGTCGCAATGTGAACATCCGGAGTCAGGATAGTGACATTTGGATTGTCCATAAAGTCCTTGGCCGTGACTTCGCCATCACCGGACATGTCCAGGTGAAGGGTTTCATCATGATCAGACAGGAGCTTTACACGGATGCTCTTGAGGTTGAGGATAATGTCAGTGACATCTTCCTTAACACCCGGAATCGTCGAAAATTCCTTGTCAACGCCTTCGATTTTCACGGAGACAATAGCCGCACCCTGCAGAGAGGAGAGGAGCACGCGACGGAGAGCGTTACCGAGGGTGATACCCCAGCCACGTTCCAAGGCTTCTACGACAAACTTGGCGTAGCGGCCATCTTCGCCGGTTTCCACTTTCTGGAAGCTGCGCGGCATCTGAAGTGATTTCCACATCATTGGCGATACCTCTTTGGATTAAATTCTTCTCTTCTTTTTAGGACGGCAACCATTGTGCGGAATGCCCGTCACGTCTCGAATAGAGAGAACTTCGAGGCCCGCATTCTTGAGAGCGCGGACGGCAGATTCACGGCCGCCACC
>CADAWC010000013.1 GCA_902791475.1 Fibrobacter succinogenes | reverse complement strand
TCCCATCCCGAACACGGAAGTTAAGCCTCAGATCGCCGATGGTACCTGGCCCCCGGGCCCGGGAGAGTAGGTCGCCGCTGGATTCACGGGCCCCCTGAGCAAACGCTCGGGGGGCCCTTTCTTGTTTTGTGCTGCCCGCGCAATTTCCTGGCGGAGCTGCCATGCAATGGCATACACATCTCGGAATTGCTGTTCGGAGCACGTGCATTCCCCGTGGCGTTCCCTAGATCCCTATAAATAGCGTTTGTCCTAAAGACTGTTTTTAAAGCGGGTTTTGACGAGAGATTTTTGCTTTGCTATAGGTTCTTGAATTTCTAAGAGAATTTATTATTAAGTTTAGTTTTGTTAATTTACATACAATTACTTTGTGCGCTTTTTTGTGCTTTTTTTGGGGATTTTCTTCACGATTTTTTGGGAAATGGATTTATATACATAATTTTTGTCCAAAAGAAATCTTTTTTTTTTAATATTTTTGTTTTTTTACAAGAAAAAGATGTAAATTTAATCTTACGGGTGTGGAATAACTATAAGGTGAGTGTTATATGAGACACCTGTATTTCGCTTTTTGTGTTTTTGGCGCGGTTGCGTCTTCAGCTTTTGCTGATTTGACTGTTCATTTGCAGTCTCCTTTTGGCGTTGCAGCCGCTTCTAAGTATGTTCCCCATGTTGTCGCGAATTCGGCGAAGCCGGATGTTGGGGCGACGTCTTCGACTGTAATGAAGGATGATGGTGAGAACTGGTATTCTTACACATGGAAAAAGTCTCTTTCTGATTTTAAAGCTTCCGAGACATTTACTATTAAGGCATGTCCGGAAACCGCTACTAGTAATATTACTTGTGTAGACTGGGCAGAAGGTGACGACTTCAATTACAGGGATTTCTTTGAAGGTAGCAAGGAAGTCTGGATTTACACGGACGAGGCTACTGGAGCTTACACGAAGTCTTTTGTGGCTCCGGGTTCCAAGATTGTGTGGTTCAAGAGTCCGTGGGGCAATAAGGCTTTGCCTCAGATGGTCTTTGGTCAAGACACTGTCTTGATGCATTTTTCCAATGATAAAACAAAGTGCGGTTGGTTCTATGCCGGTATTTCTCCAGAAATGCTCGAAAAGCATGTCCTTAAGACCGCTGTGTTTACCCGTTTTAATGCATCTTGGCTTACCGTCCCATCGGATAAGAAGTCGATTATCGAACTTTCTTCTGTCTTGGAACGCAAGAAAGATACAATTTATGTTGACGGTACTTTAGCGACTCCCTCTGTTGGCACTAGTATAGGAACTGTAGGGGATTGCTTCGATAATAGCCGTACTTTGCATATTTATAATCCGTGGCGCAACAACAGCATCTATCGCGATAGCACGGTCTATGTGAGCATCGACGGGGTCCGCCCAGAAACTATTCCTAGTGGTGATACGACTGTTGCGGGACCTGCGCAAGAAGGACTTGCTTTTGACAAGGGCTATAAGTTCTGGCTTTCCATGAGTTTCCCGGATTCTATTGTATCTACGGCGGCCTGGAAGTCTCAGGATGCCAAGGTGCAGATTACCCGTAGCTATACTGAAAGAAATATTACGGCTCATTATTTCAGTGAAGCGAATCGTCCGGTGGCAAGTGATCTGTTCCCGTCCGGCGTATATGAAGCTTGGTTCTTTGCAAGCTCTACGATGGAAGAGTTTGATATTTCCTTTGCTCCGCTCGAACGCAAGGTTGTTCGCCTGTTGAGCCCGTGGAAGAATACTCCGACTTCTTTCGTTGTCGATGCAAACAAGGATGTCGTGAGAATGTCGATATTCTCGAAGGACACTTGTGGATGGTTTGAAGGTACTTACTACAAGCATGCTCCGGACTGGAAGATTTATTTCAAGCAGAGCTTTGGGCTTGAAAAGTATTCCATGGAAGGTGTTGTCAGGGAAGGGGACGATGTTCAGGTCTTGATCAATCTCGATTCCCTGATGGAAAAGCACGATACTGCTTGGGTTTATCCTTCTAGCAAGAGTTATTCGAGTCCGGATGTTTCTATCAAGTACCCGGTAGGCCGTCTTGGGGATTGCCCGAGCATGAAGATTTCGGCAATGCTTTTGGACTGGGCTGCAGAACATCCGATCAACCTTTTCCCTGTGATTACCGATGCTAACAAGGATAGCATTAACAGTATTGACGTGGACTTTGGTAATACTTATGGTGGTAACAAGTACACGAAAGTTGGTGCCGATAGTTCTTGCCAGGCTGGTACCGTAACTGGAATGGTGCGCGATACGCTTGTGGGTGGTTACCCGGCTCGTGTGGATTCTGCGGAATTTCCGTGGAATAAGTGCGCCGCTGCTCATGAGATTGAAAAGTGGTTCAAGCCTGAAGTCCAGACTATTACGACTGCGGGTGATACCCTTACGAATGCTGTATGTAAGGATATTGAACTCCAGCTCGATAATGATGGTTTCTGGTATGCTGACTATACGAACGAATCGGGTGACTGCAATGACCCTGTTAGTCCGGGTTTCTTCCCGTTGGATGATTTTGAATATCTCGATGCGGCCAAGACCATCAAGAATCCCAAGTTTGACTGGGATGTTCCGGGCTGGGTGAAGTGGGCTAATGAAGCTGACGGCAAGAACGATACTTGCCGCCACAACTACGGTTACGCGATGGCCGTTTCTGCAACCTTCAAATACGTGAAGGGCCAGTATTTTGAATTCCGTGGTGACGATGACGTGTGGGTCTATATCAACAATCGTCTTGTCGTGGATATCGGTGGTGTCCATGAAAAGGTGGAAGGCGCTGTAAACCTCGATACGATTGGTCAGAACAATGCGAAGCTCGCTTTGAAGGAAGGTCGCGAATATCCGTTCCATATTTTCTATGCTGAACGTAATGCGACGGGTTCGAACTTCAAGATGCGTACCTCCATCAACCTGCAGAAGCAGAATACGTACCTTGCGACTGTCGATAAAAAAGATACGATGGACATCAAGGGTATTTTGAGACTCAAGATGGACGCCGAAGCGATCAGCTGCGATCCGCGTGCTAAGGCTGAAGTGGATACGACGGATGCTCCGTCTGTCTTCTACCTCGATGGTGGAAACCTCTCTGAAGCTAAGGAATTGAGCGTGGGCCTCAACTTTGCCGGTATTCTTATCAATCCGGACAAGTCCAGCTTTGAAATCAATATCGATGAAATTGTCAAGCAGCGTGCTTTGACTCCGGGTAGGTATGTTCTCCTGTACTTCCTGGAAAGCGATATGGGTCTGAGCGATGCCTGCGAATTTACGGTGCCGCCTTTCGATACGCCGGAAATCGCTTTTGTCGATGTGTTTAATGCTGTCGCCGGTGACAAGCCGAAGGTTTTTGATCCGACGAACAAGACTTTGAGAGGCGAAACGATTAAGACGGGTGTCAATGATACGTTGATGACTCATGTTCGCTATCCTGAGATGACGTACCTCGAAATCATGGTGACCTACAGAGGTGAAATTTGCACGGACTGCTTTGTTATGCTTGACCTGAAGGCTAGCGATCCGCACATGATGTTCTACAACGAATTTGACCAGCAGATTTATACCGTCAAAACGGATGAAACGGGTAGAGCTCGCTTCTACGTGGTGGGCGATGCCTCGATGTCGGGTGCTTCGTTTGCCGTGATTGGCGTTAGCGGTGTCAAGAACTCGCTCAAGTGGGATAATATCAACTTCAAGGATCCTGAGGTCCCGCTTGCCCATACAGGTGCCATTTACGACCGCAATGGCGATGGTGTGCCGGATAGCATTTATGTGCCGTTTGACTACAATGCCTTTGCAAAGCATGACCTGGATACGATTGCCTGGAGCTTTGGCAGCACTGTTTGGCATGGCTATTCTATAGATCAGGTTGAAAAGTTTGTCCGTGACTCTAGCGTGGCCATTACAGCCGACAGCCTGGTTGATTCTGTGCTGACGGGTGCTGTGAATACTACGATTGAAGGTAATTTCCTCTACCATTACATTTATGCGGACGAAGCGACGGGCTCGCTTCAGGAATCGGATGTGCTCACCACGAAGATTCAGGACAGGATTGGTGCTATCATGCTTGAAAAGCCGATGCTCAAGATTGTCTCGGATAATGCGGTCAAGGTGACGTTCAAGGTTTCGGAAAGCTGCAATACGACTGGACTCGACAAGACCCGCTTTATTGAGCTCAGGGACAAGGATGACAATCTGGTTGATCCGTCTAAGTATCGAGTGCTTTCTTTTACCCCGGTGGGTGAGAGCGATTACTATGATTTGCTGTTCCAGAAATCTCTCGACGTGACGGCTCCGGAAGTCGGCTTTAAGATCCGCTTGCTTCCGGGCGTGCTGCCGGATAAGAACGGCAATACGCCGCATGAAAAGAACCCGTGGCGTCGAATCGAAGGTGAACAGCCGCTTGAAACGGAACGTCCGAAGGTCGTGACCATTTGGCCGGGCATGTTTGACGAAACTCCGTGGCCGGGCGATACTAACGATGTTATTCCGCTTCGTGTCGATCCGGAACTTACATTGAAGGAAATTATTCAGCAGGAAGGCTTGCCTGGTGTTTTGGTGAAGTTCCAGCTGAATGACTACGCGACAACCATATTGTTGGGTTCTGATAATGCTAGCAGGGAAGAAATCCTGAGCAAGGTCAGAGTACACTGGGATATCGAATTCTTCTCTAGCCTGGGTCAGTATGTCAACTGGGAAAAGGGTGAGTTCGCTTGCAACGACAAGAAGATCTTTGGTACGGACTGTATCCAGAATGCAGGTAACATGTTCTTCGAATGGGATGCAATGAGCGATAAGCAGCGTCTCGTTGGAACGGGTGTGTATATTGCTAAGTTCAAGTTCAAGATTTTCTCGGATAAGGAAATCGTGGGCAAGGGCGAAGAGACATTCACGTTCGGTATCCGCCGCAACGAAAAATATAGAAGTGGCTCACAAGGCAACGCAAAGATTATCAAATAAGTTGTTTTAAAGACAGCCCCGCTCAAAGAGCGGGGCTTTTTTGCTTTTTTTTCCTTATAGCGTTTTGAATTTTTGATAATTGAATATATCTTTTGATTAAAGTGTGGGAAGAATAAAGAGGGTGTTGAATGAAACACTGTTGTTTGGGTATTGCCGCCTCATTGACGCTTGCAGTCCCTGCGTGGGCGGATTTGACAATTCATTTACAGTCGCCTTATCGCGATGACGCGACGGCTTCAAGTTATACTCCGCATATTGTCGGTGGCGTGACGGATTACAATCCGGGTTTTGGCGCTAACTCCCGTACAATGATGAAGAGCGAAGGTGATAACTGGTACGTTTACACTTGGGAAGGCAAGTCGATTGCTGATTTCCAGGACTGGCAGGACTTTGAGTTTAAGGCTTGCCCCAACACTGACGACTATAATTACAATAACAACAATTGCGTTTCGTGGAAAGAGGGCGGAAAAACGAGAATGTCCGCATTTTTCGGTAGCGAAACGGAAATTTGGCTTTATACGGATGTAACGGACAAGTCCTTTAGAAAGTCTTTCATGGCTCCAGGGTCCAAGATTGTGTGGTTCAAGAGCCCATGGGGCAACAAGGTATTGCCGCAGATGGTGTTTGGCACGGATTCCGTGCTGATGCGTTTTGATGAAGAGGACAAGAGTAAGTGTGGGTGGTTCTATGGGGCGCTGACGCCTACGATGGTTCAGGCAAACCCGCTTTTGACCGCCTATTTTGTTCGCTACAAGGCCCCGTGGTATGTTGTGCCGGCGGATAGGGACTCATTTGTAGACTTGGGGACTGTTCTTTTGACGCAGGATACGATCTTTGTAGATGGTACAGTGGCAAATCCTGTGGCTGCAACTGAACTTGGAACGCCGGGCGAATGCTTTGACCCTACTCGCAGGCTGCATATTTACCATCCGTGGCGTACGAACACGACTTTCCGCGATAGCACGTTCTTTATCAAGATTGATAATAACATTTTGAATGAACCGACGGGACTCAGCACCGAAGGTGAATACAAGTATTGGCGCCATATCGATTTTGCTGATACGCTTGTGGGGTCTTCGCAGTGGAATTCGGCAGGGACATTTGTCCAGATTCTGCGTGGCAAGAATGACTGGCCGCAGCATCCGTATTTCCCGGAAGCATCCCGCCCGCGTGCAAGCGAACTTTTCCCGACCGGAATTTATGAAACCTGGATGTACACCTCGACTTCGCTAGAAACTCTGGATTTGGTGTTTTACCCGCCAGAGCCTAAGGTTATTCGCCTTAAGAGCCCGTGGGAAAATCAGTCGCCGTCCATGGTGATTGAATCGACTGGCGATGTCATCAAGATGGGGCCGCTTACGGATACTTGTGGCTGGTACACGGGTACCGTTTATAAGCATGCGACCGATTGGCGCGTTTACTTTAAGCAGACTTTTGGCATGGAACGCTACGGTGGCAAGGGTGTTGTTCCGGAAATAGACGTACTAGATTCCCTGATTTCGCTAGATTCTGTCATGGCGAAAAACGATACGGTATGGGTGTATCCGAACCCGAAACATAGCTATGAGCCGAGCGATACAACGCAATATCCGGGAATTCTTGGTATTTGCCCGTCGCTCAAGATTTCGGCACTTGTTCTCGACTGGGCCGGTGAATCTTATGCCGATAGCATTGACGTGGACTTTGGCGGTATTTACGGCGGTAATGCGTTCACGACCGTTATGGGCATTGACCAGAATGGAGATGCTGCGGAATTTAAAACTTGTTCGGGACATGTGCCGGGCATGGTGCAGGATACGCTTGTGAATGGCGCACCGGCGCGTGTGGACTCGCTTGTTTATCCGTGGGCTCAGTGCTCTGCGGCGCACGAAATCGAGAAGTGGTTTATCCCGCAGGTGGTCGCAAAGGATGCCGCTGGCAATGAATATAAAAATGGTGTCTGTCGCGATATTAGCCTTACGCTGGATGAAGAAGGCTTTTGGCAGGCGGACTTTACGAACGAAGAAGGCGATTGCAACGATACGATTAATCCGGGTTTTTATCCGATTGACGACTTGCAGTACCTCGATTCGGCAAAGACGGTGCTGAACCCGAAATTCGACTGGAACATTCAGGGATGCCGCCACAACTACAGCTTTGCGATGAAGGTTACGGCACAGTTCAAGTACGTGAAAGGCCAGTACTTTGAATTCCGTGGCGATGATGACGTGTGGGTGTTTATCAACAACCGTCTTGTCGTGGATATCGGCGGTTGCCATAGCCCTGTAGAAGGCGGCGTGAACTTGGATACGATTGGACAGAACGATCCTTCGTTAAAGCTTGTCGAAGGTCGTGAATACCCGTTCCACATTTTCTTCTCGGAACGCAATGCGACTGGTTCGAACTTCAAGATGCGTACGTCCATCAACTTGCAGACGCAAAAGACGTATTACCCGGTCGAAGAAAAGACGACCGATGGAACGATCAAGTTCTCCATTTTGCAGTTGCTGATGGATGAGTCGATTAGCTGCGATGTTTCTAGCACGTCGAAAATTGATACGATGCCCGCTCAGTCCTCGTTTGTGCTCTTTGGCGATGACGGAAGGATTCCGCCGGAAGGCTTGGACATTTTGCCGGGCGCGATTGCCGGAATTAACATTGACGAGAATATGGCGGGCTTTGTGATCGATACGGTGGAAATTGTTCGCAAGCGTTCTTTAGCGCCGGGCTCTTACATGTTGCAGTTCTTCTTGGCAAGCGATATGACGCAGTCTAGCGAAGTGTACTTCTCGGTGCCGGCATACCCGCTTCCGGATATTGCTTTTATCGATGTGTTTAACAGTCCTGATTCAATCAAGGCGTTTGACCCGACGGGCATTAGCTTGCGCGGACTCCCGTTTGATGGTTCTGCAAACGATACGCTTTTGACTCATGTGGCGTATCCGGATACAATCCCATTGCAGGTGGGCGTGTTCTACATCGCAAACCTCTGCAAGGACTGCTTTGCAGTGCTCGATTTGAAGACTGCATTCCCGATCAGCTTCTTGAACGAGAAAAAGCAGAGAGTGGATAAGCTCATTACGGATTCGACGGGAACGGTCAAGTTCTATGTTGTTGGCGATTCCTCGGTGACGAACGCGAGCTTTGAAATCTCGGGTGAAAGTGTGGCAAACGTGATTTCTTGGGGTAATATCCACTTTAAGGAACCGCCTGTGCCGTTTGCAAATCTTGGCGAAGCGTATGATCGCAATGGCGATGGTGTGCTCGATAGTATTGCTATTGTGTTTAACAAGCCGTTCGAAGAAACTATCCCGGATACAGTGGCGTGGTCCTTTGGAAGTGACGATTGGAATACGATTGCGACAACGCAGAATGTCACCTTGCTGATGCAGGATGAAAAGAGCTTGGCTGTTTATCGCGACAGCTTGTTAGACAAGGTGTTTACGGGTGGCGCTAAGGAACTTTATCAGGGATCCTTCAGGTACCATTACACGTATATGGACAAGGAAACTGGACAAATGACGCAGCTCAGCTTAGATGGGCTTGCCATTGAAGACCGCATGGGTGCAATTCTTACGGATAAGCCTATTGTAAAGCCTGTTTCTGAAACGGCCAACAAGTTGACGGTCTATATCAGCGAAGCTACTCGTGCCGACTTGCTCAATGGTATGCAGTTCCTTGAATTTAAGGATAAGTCCGGGGAACTGGTGGACCCGTCTAGAATCTCTGTGTTGTCTGTGACGCCGACATCGAAGAGCAACTATTACGATGTGCTCTTTGCGCAAAGGGAAAATACGGTTTTGCCAGAAGTTGGCTTTATGGTGCGCTTGATTCCGGGTGTGTTGCAGGATTTGAACGGCAATACGCCGCACGTGAATAATCCGTGGCGCCGCATTGAAGGTGAACAGCGTGTGAATGTGGAAACTCCGGGCGTTGTGGGTATCAATCCTGCGGATTGGCCTCAAGGCAAGTGGCCGTATAAGGATGATGTCGCTCCAGTTCGTGTTGATGTTTCGAAAGAGCTCAAGGATATCATTGCAGAGCGTGGGCTCCCAGGTGAACTCATCAAGTTTGACTTGAGTGAAGTGGGCAAGTCGCTGTTGCTCAATTCGGATGAACCACGAGAAGTTGTGCTTTCGAAGGCGAAAATCAAGTGGGAAATCAGCTACTTCTCGAGCCTTGGGCACTATGTCAATTCGCTGAAGGGCGAAGTGCTGTGTAGCGACAAGGATGTCTTTGGAACAGACTGCGTGGATAATCCGGGTAACGTATTCTTGATGTGGGATGGCCATAGCAATAAGGGTCGCATGGTCGGAACGGGCGTGTATATCGCCAAGCTCAAGTTCAAGATATTCTCGGATGGTAATGTGGCTGGGAGTGTCGACGAAACGTTTACTTTGGGCATTCGCCGTCACGGCAAGAAATAAATGCGCCTATGGCGCAGTTGGCAGAACTTAGTTGTTAGAACTTAGAAAAAGTATATAAACATTTTATCAACAGTTTAAGAATAGGCCTTGCGGAAAGTAACTCTTTGAAACTTAACGGGTTACACGCGGGGTTTTCTTTATGCCTGAATTTTATTTACAAAGGGTGTTGATAGATGTTGAAGATTGTTGAAAAAATAAAGTTTTTTGTATTAATTTTGTGATAATTTATTGACAAATGTTTCGTTTGTTTTTACATTGTTCGAAAAATTTCACATTCTTGGCAAATGCGGGTTCGCCAGGAATGTCGCTAACACATGGAACCCGCAAGGTTGAATGAAATGAAACTGATCTTCAAGACTCTTGTAGCAGGACTTTTCGCCTTCTCCATGGCGAATGCTCAGGATGATGTACCTGCCGATGCCGCTTTGGCCCCTGCTTCTGACAAGCCGACGATGGCTAGAAGCGAACTCCCGGTAGGCGCCGATATTTCGAACCGTTACCTCGAACGCATTTTCTACCACTGGAAGGACAACAAGGAAAAGGGCATCATCAAGGTGTTCATTCACACGGATGAACTTGCCGAAGAACGCGAACCGGACGTGTTGAACTACGACGTGCTTTACAGGGACGCCGATAGCAATGTCGTGTTTTGGAAGGACCATGTTGCAAAGTGCGTGAAGTGCTTTGGCAAGCCGGTTGTCGATGGCCCGACCCCGAATACCCCGAAGGCTCTCGTGTATGACTGGGATCCGAAGAAAATCGACGATACCACCAAGACGATGCTCGAAGGCGAATTGCCGGCTGAAGTCTACATGATCACGAAGGACAACGATATCAGAAATCTCAAGTCCCGCTGGATTGGCCCGTCTGACAAGGAACAGGGTGAAAGCGAATTCGTGCGTGCTTACCGCTTTGGCTCCATCATGAAGTACAACGACAAGAACGCTTTTGCGATGGCTTTCGTTTACAAGAAGGGTGGCAAGTTCTTCTATGTGCCGGAAGGATATGGCTATATCGACCAGGGTGTTTACAAGGGCGTTGCTTTCCCGGAAAAGTTCTACGAAGTTGAAGTGACTGACTTCAAGGAAATCGTGGGCAAGTCTCCGATCGAAGAAGTTCAGGAAGCTATCAAGCGTGGCCCGACTCCGGTCAAGATGGCTGATCTCCCGAAGCAGACCTGGAAGGGTCCGAAGATTGAAAAGGAACTCAAGGCTCTCGTGAAGGGCTACAAGGTGAAGAAGCTCATCATCACGAGCGACTCTTGGGAATACCGCAGAAACTTCTTCGGCTTTATTCTTTACAGATGGGTCGGATTTGACATTGTCTATGATGGCAAGAACAAGGACGGCAAGAAGGCTACCATGTACAAGTCTGGCTTTATTGCAAAGCAGATGAGCAATGGCAGCGGCTTTGATAAGAAATTGATCATGACGGGTTCTCCGGTTTCCTGGAACCGCGAAGTTCTCGACTGGAAGTAATCTCGCTCTATTGAGTTTAGGAGCGGCTCCCATTTGCGTGGGGGTCGCTTTTTTTGTTATTATATGTTATTGAGAATATTTTGAATGGATGCTAATGGGGTAATTTTTTCAAGTCTTTGAAGATCGATGTGTCGCAAATTGGCGATGAAATATGCGATTCTATTTATGCTGGGTTACCTAAGTTTGAAACATCTAGGTATCGTGCTTTATGCGTTGCAATGGGTGATGTTATTGAATATAATTCGCCGTTGGATTATTCAGTTGTTTTTTCTTTAGATATAAATGAAGCAGCCTATTTAAAGGTGAGAAGAGAAAATCAGATTTGTAAGGATATTTCTACAGGTGCTGTAGCCGAAGGCACGCCTGGAACGGCTCTGTTTAGCGAAGTTCTTTTTGCTGAACTTATGCGTTTGCAAAAATATGGAGTGATTCAAAATAATCGTGATTCGTTAGAAGTTTTCCTACTTCAAGAAATCGATAAAATGAAGAATGTGTCTGGTTGTAAAGATATTGATTTGGTGTATTATAATGAAGAAGAGGGTGCCTACTATTTAATAGGACCTGATATGGCAAATTGTTGTTCGTTAGTTGATTCGTCAAGAATGTTTTTGCCGTTGGTTAAAATCAAATCGATTGGTGTCCGAGCTTTGAAAATCGGCAAGAATAGGTTTTACTTGCAAGGTGTGAAAAGTGACGATGCTTATACGTTGTTTGATTTGAATGGTAGCGTTTTGCAACAAGGGTGGGTGCGTTCGGGAATAATCCAAACGCCGATGCTCCCCGCCATTTTAAAAATTCAAGAGAAAGTGATAATGCTGAAATAAAGCAAATTTCATCACATTGACTAAGTTCTAAGATCTAAGTTCTCCCTTTTAAAAATCTATCTTTGGGTTCGTGATTCAAATTCAGAATGTATCTAAGTCTTTTGGCATGCAGGTCCTTTTGGATGGCGCTAGCATGCTTGTTGCCGACCATGAACGCGTCGGTCTTGTAGGTCGCAACGGTTGCGGCAAATCGACCCTTTTCAAGATGATTCTTGGGCAGGAATGTCTCGATGGCGGTAACATCGACATCCCGAAGGGCTATACGATTGGCTATTTGCAGCAGCACATCAAGTTCACGCACCCGACGGTTCACGAAGAAGCGTGCAGCGTGCTCAAGGTAAATGAGGACGGCTGGCTCGAAGAACACAAGGTCGAGGCGATTCTTTTTGGTCTTGGCTTTGACGAAGAGAGCATGCAGAAAGACCCGATGCTTTTGTCGGGCGGTTTCCAGATCCGTCTGAATTTGGCGAAGGTCTTGGCGTCGGAACCGGATATGCTTTTGCTCGATGAACCGACGAACTATTTGGACATTGTTTCCATGCGCTGGCTCAGTCGCTTTTTGCGCGCGTGGAAGGGCGAAGTGCTCTTGATTACGCATGACCACCATTTTATGGACGAGGTCTGCACGCACACGGTGGGCATTCACCGCCACAAGATGCGCAAGGTCAAGGGAACTGTAGAAAAGCTACGCGAGACGATTGCCGAAGAAGAAGAAGTGGCAATGCGCACGCAAGAAAACGAGCAGCGCAAAAAGGAGCAGCTCGAGCGTGTCATCGAACGTTTCCGTTACAAGGCGGCAAAGGCTGCGATGGTGCAGTCAAAGATTAAGGCTGCGGCAAAGCTTGCGACGGGCGAGCGTCTCACGCACGAACGCAACCTGGATTTCAATTTTAAGAACGCGGAATTCCCGGGCAAGCGCATGCTCCAGATTCACGGGCTGCACTTTGCGTACAAGAACGAAAACGGCTACGGTCCGGAGCTGATTAGCGACCTCGAGATGGAAGTGTTCAAGGGTGACCGCATTGCGATTATCGGCCCGAACGGTCGCGGTAAAACGACGCTCTTGAACTTGATTGCGAAAGAATTTGAACCGACCCAGGGTACAATCAATTACAATCCGAACCTCAAGATAAATTACTTTGGACAGACGAATATCAACCGTCTGAATCTTGAAAATACGGTCGAAGAAGAAATTGCAAGTGCGATTGCGGATGTGTCGCAGAAGAGCCGTGCGCGTAGCCTCGCGGGCGTGATGATGTTCAGCGGCGACACTGCCATGAAGAAGGTCAAGGTGCTTTCGGGTGGTGAACGCAGCCGTGTGCTGTTAGGCAAGATTTTGGCGAACGAAAGCAACATGCTCTTGCTTGACGAACCGACGAACCACTTGGACATGGAAAGCATCGAGAGCTTGATTGATGCACTCGAAGATTACGATGGCACCGCGCTTGTCGTGACGCATGACGAAGAATTGCTGCACGCTTTTGCGACGCGCCTCATCGTCTTCGACGGTGGTAAGTGCCGTATCTTCGAAGGCACTTACGCGGACTTCCTTGAAAAGGTTGGCTGGGCTTCTGAAAAGAAGCCGGGTGGCGCGAACTCCGCAAACATCAAGGTCTCGAATATCGACGTCACGGACGACAAGCCCGTGAGTTCGACGCCGCGCACCAAGGAAGACCGCAGGGCGCGAGCAGACTATATTGCCGAACGCAGCAAGGTCATAAAGCCGCTCGAAAAAGAGACCGCGCGCCTCGAAGCAGAAATCGCGAAGGCTGAAGCTCTCGGCGGCGAACTTGAAGCAAAGCTTGTGGCTGCTTCGGAATCTGGCGACGGCAATGCGATTACGTCCATCGCAAAAGACATGGACGAAAACAAGAAGCTGACCGAAGAACTTTACGCTGCCTGGGAAAAGGCAAGTGCCGAACTCGAAGCCGCGAAAGACAAGTATAAGTTAGACTAGTTAATAGTCTTTAGTCATTAGTTCGTAGAAGGGAGATGCCCGCATCCTTCGACTTCGCTCAGGACAGGCTCTGGCGGGCATGACACGTGCGTGGGTTAGGCGTTTGTGCGGATAAATGTTATATTAGATACATGTTCCGATTTGTTGCGATAACATTGCTGTTTGCATCTGCTTTGTGGGCGAAGACAGAATACTTTATTTTGCCTGTGCAGTTGCATGGTGTCCACAGCGATTACGCCAAAAGAATTGTTGCGCTGGTCAAGGAATATGCAACGATAGATGGTTATGCCATTGTTCCTAAAAAAGATGATTGCGATTATTTATTGCAAATTAAGTTGATTCGAGAAGAAGTCGGTGTGGCTGTTATTATCGAAAAAAGAAATAAGGATAGAAAGCTCGTTTGGAATTATGGGCACATCGCTTATGAGCCGAACGACTTTATTCCTATTGTCAGTTACGTTTCTCGCAAGATAAAGTGAGTTTATGCAGTGGGGCGTAAAGTGAAATATTGTTTGTTGCTTATTCTTTCTCTTTTGTTTGTCGGGTGCATGAGCGCTTCTATAGCTGTGCGTGTTGCTGATGGTCGTGACGATTATTCTATTTACTGCGATGGTAAATTGGCTTGTGCGACAAGCGACAATTGCGTTGTGAAGACTATGACGAATGATGACCATGTCTATTTGCAAGTCCGTAAGAATGGTGTTATTTATGGCGGTGTGAATGTATATCGAGAAGGAGACACTTCATCATCTGGAAGCGCTTTGAGTGGCTGGAATCCGCCTTCTACTTCGGGACAGGGCTTGCAAGTGTTAGGTGATGTGCTGACGACTTTCCCGTTATATACAATTACGTACTTTGCTTTAACTCCATCGAAACATTCGGGAGTTTATGGAACGTTTCCTAAAGAAGTTGTTTTAAATGTCGGTCCAAAGGATTCTTCGCTTGTGAATTATCTTTGGGATCAACCGATAAAATAAAAGTGCTTATTCCACGCGCTTTCGCGGCGTGAACGTCATGCCGTTGCTACGATAGTATTGAATGTCCGTGAGGACTTGGCCTACCCAGTAATGCTTTTGCGGGTCTTTGCGCCAGTTTTCGAACTTGTTGCGTTGTTCTGTGTCGGGGTAGAATTGCGCAACGGCATCGGCGAGCGTGGGCGATGATGCGAGGACTTTTTTGAGGCGGCGGGCGCCTATATCAATTTGTTCTAAACCTTTGCCGGTATCAAGCGCGAGTAATCCAGACGTATTGTTTTTGCCCTGATAGTTCATCTGGAATCCGGATGTGTGGTGGATGATGGACATGAGGACTGCCGGATCCGTGCGTTCGCGGAGGCATGCTTCAAGAACGGGGAGATTGCAAAGGTGTTCACTGTCCCAGCGTTTTCCGTTGTATGTGATTTTCAGCGTGTGGTCCGTATCTTCGGAAATAATTTCGATATCGTAGCGGATGCCTAAATCGCGTTGCAACGCTTTTGTGAGGCGGATGCCCCTGTTCCTAAATTTCTTGTAGCCGATCATCTTGATTTGGAGCGTGTCCTTGATTTTTTCGAGAATCGGTGTCGTGGGTCGCGTGACGACGAGATTGTAATTGTTGATTATGGTGGGGAGGATGTAGGCGAGTTCTGCGGCGGCGCTGTCGAGGTCGCAGTTCATGTCGATAATGAGTTCGCCTTGGTCGCAAAGCTTTTGAATCGCGGACGTGGTGTACTTTTGGTATTCGAGTTTTTCGTCGATAGTCTCTCGCGGGGCCTCTTCGGGGTGCGTCGCATATGCGGTCGTGATGGCCGCGATGCCCAATGCGCAAATGATGATGGTAAGCTTTACCTTGATGCTCCTCCAGAGAATACGGATAACTGCACGACCTTTTTTAGTCATGCAGATGCATATCAGCCAAATGACGGCGATGCCCGCCCAGAGGAGAATTAAGTTCACGCAGCTAATATAGGCAAATATTTAGAGGTCGATGAAAAAACATGGAAAATATATTTCAAAAAAGACCCTAAAAGTGTTTTACAAAAAAATTTGGATAAAGAGAGCCCTTTCTGCGTGTTAATGTAATCGGTGAGGGTGTTTCCTTGCTGGCGAACCGGCGCGTTCCGGATATGGAATATATAAAATGACAAGAGAAGAATTTGCTCTGTTTCTCAAATCACTGAGGGATGCAGAGAAGAAGGGGCTCGATACTGATGCTATTGTAAAGGTGCACGAGCATGAAAATGTTTATATCTATAATGATGCATGCCTCAAGAAAATATTTGCGAGTGAGAAAAATATTGCACTGACAACGGATCTTGTTAATGCGAGTTTAAATCTTGTTGGTGATAATCGTGTTGAAAATCCAAAGTTAGTGAATCCGTTTATACCGGGAGAGTTGGGCTATCGTAATTCAGAGCCGGATCTTGTGCTTGTGAATGAACGTGAGAATGGACAGCCACGTGACCGCATTTCTATAGAAGTCCAGCATGAAGGAGGATTGACTTTTAAAAATAGGGTTGTGTTGTATGTTTCTCGTCTTTCGAGTAATATGGTGAAGAAAAGTGAACCTCCTATCCTTGAAAATTTAAACCTTGTCGTGTTCCAGTTTTTTGATGTATATCCATGGAGAGTATCAAGAAACTATCGACATTCGATTCAACTCCGGAATCAGGAGCAGTTGCTTTATTATGATAAGCAGACGATTACAGTTATTGAAGTAAAAAAGTTTTTTAGCAAGGCGAAGTATTTTGCAAGTGACGATAGTCGCCTTGCTCAGTGGCTTCGAGCTATAGATACACTAAATCGAGGTGCTGATTTTAGCGAGTTTGCTAATGATCCGATATTCGGGGTATTGCAGGAAGAGGCAAAATTGAGTAATTTTAGTTCTAGGTACCTTATGATGGAGGGTATGACAATGACTGATGCTATGTATTTGGTGTACAACGAAAGAGAAAAAATTGCAAGAAACTTGTTGAAAAATGGCCTTTCTCCGAAAGATATTGCTCGTAATACAGAATTGCCGCTTTCTTTTGTTTATGAAATTAAGAAAGCCTTAGAACGCGGGTATTAAGCTGATTTGCTAATGATTAAAAAAAATCCCACTTTGAGTGGGATTTTTCACTCATCATCTTCATTAGAAAAAGAAACGCCCACTCTTCGACTGGCTCAGTGGCTTGAAGGGCGGGCGTGATAGGCGTTGGCAGCGATTGTGCTATTTAGCCGGATCTGCAGGCTGTGATGCCTTTGCCTGCGGTTTCACTTGCGGCTTGCCGACCAGATTCGGGGTCTTGAGCATGTTGCTTGGCAAAGAGGAGATGACTTCGCTTGCCATCTTGATGGTCTTGATGATATTTGCCGTGTTGTCGAACTGCGCCTTGATATCGTTCTGGACGGCGTTGAACATCTGTGTAAAGCAGAAAAGATCGTCCTTTGATTCGTTGAATAATTTATATGTGTTGCGCAATGCGACGAGGTTTGCCGTTTCGCGGTCCATGGCTTCCTTGATTTCAGTGCTAAGCGTATCGCGAAGGACTTTCTTTTCTTCGATGATTTCAGGAGCGTTCTCTCTCAGGATGTATGTCGGGAGCGTTCCGAATTCTTCGAACTTGGCGCAAGTAGAATTGGACTGGTTGACGGAACTGCGCAGCCCGCTGGAGCGGACTTGCGGGTCGATAGAAATGGTGCAGTTTGAAGTGCCGTGATAGTTGCAGACGACACGCTTTTCAACTTGGCGGAGTTCGTTGTACGGGTTGAAGTTAATGTCGGTTTCGATGTACTTGAGCGGCGCGTAAAGCGGTACGGATTCGCCTGCGATCGTGATGCGGTAGGCGAGGCACTTTTCGCCGTTGAACGGCTTGGTTTCGTAAAGGTTGTTGGAACTGTGGACGAGGTGGTTGACGCGCATAAGCAGGCCGTTTGCGTCATAAGGCGTTTCAAGGAGGCTCGGCGTGTTCTTGTATAACTGCTCCTTGAGAATCTGCTTATAGCTTTCAGAAATAGCTGTGTTCGATGCGCTGCGCCCCCAGATGGATGTTCCGAGGAAGAACGTGTCGATGAGCTTTGTCTCGGCGCGACCGTTGAGGAAAGCGATGGCCTTGATCATGTTCGAAAGGGCAAGCCACCTGCGGATGGGCACGTAGACGCAGTTCTTTTCGCAGGTCTCTGCGACCTTGCCGATGACGGCGAGCGTGTTCGGGGAAAGTGTCACCTTGCTGAGGGCCTGAATCCATTCGGACTGTTCTTCGGCGCTAATGGCAACTGACGGGGGTACGGTGACGTTGCTGTCGGTGCCGTGGAGCTGGAGTAACTTGCAGAGCGCATCGGAAGAAATGTTGTCGGGGAGCATGATCGTAAGCGTCACCTGGTCGCTTACTTCGGACCTGCTCAGTGCGGATTCCGGCTTCTGGTCGCCCGAAATGATGATGGAGTTTTTCTCGTGGTCATGGATGACTATCTGGAGGTTATTCTTGCTCTGCTCATCGGTGGGCGAGAAGTTGTCAAAGATAATCAGGTTGAAGTCGTTGATGTTGTCGGGAAGCTGTCTTTGCTTTTTGCCGAGCTTTAATATCTTGGCGTCCTTGAATGCGCTTGAAATTCTGCGGATAAAGAGTGAACTTCCACAGCCTGGGCGGCCATAGAGGTAGAACGGTTCCTGAATCAGTGCGGTGAGGAACCCCAGCTGTACATAGTATTCTCTTTCTGGAATGTCCTTGGTGATGATCTGAAGAAGTTCGGCAAAACGCTGACGCAAATTCATACTTTTTCTCCCTAGTTCTTGTTTTTTAAAAATACAATAAAAAAAGGGAAAGTTTTCAATTATTTATGAAGAATGTTGTAATAGGTGTTCCTTTATAAGGACAATTTCTGTAGAATTTTGTCTGAAACTTCGATTTTTTGGATGGCGATGTGGAGTTTTGGGTGTGCAAGGAGTGTCTGGGGTAAACGGCTTGCGTCTTTCTGTGAAATAATGATGTCGTTGCCTTGCGAGATTTCGGCCTGAACGATTTGTGGAAAATGTCTGTCGTGATCGGGACGGATGATGGATCCTGCTATTTGGATATTAGCCGTTGATGCAAATGTGCGGATGTCATCAATGAAGCGGTTGGGGGATCCGAGTCCGCAAATGATTGTCATCGTGAACTGTTTATAAGTTGTTGAATTTGTTAGAAATTCAATGGAAAAATGGATATCGGGTGCGTTACCGTAGCAGGCAAGGTGGATGATATCGTGTTCGTCATGGTCTTGCTTGAGACTGCGAAATGGACCGCTCGGCAAAAGGCTTTTCCAAGAGGTTGGCGGTTCTTGCCAGTTTAGGCAAATGTAGCGGGCGCCTGTAAAGCGCGTGTCTTCAAAACCGTCATCGCAAAGGATGATATCGAACTTGTCCTGAATTTCCTTGGCGGTAGAATAACGGTTTCTGGTTGCAAAGACTTTTATTTGCGATGATTCGGCGGGGGGCGATTGGATGCTTTCGAAAACCCGCTGCATCATGATGAACTCGTCCCAGGCGGCGCTGTGGCAAAGAATTGCGACACGATTACCTTGTTTGTAAAAATACTTTGCAAGCCAGATGGTAAATGGCGTTTTGCCTGCGCCACCTGCTAAATAGCTCCCGACGATGATGACGGGAGTTTGGATTGGCGGCTTTGGTCGCAAAAAGAGCTTATGGTGCAGCTTGTATGCGATCCGGTAGAATGCGGAAGCGACAAGGTGAAAAGGTTTTGCTAAGAGAGTCATTGCCAATGCGCTGATGCTTGTCATGCCGGATTTATTCCGGCATCGCCTTTTCATAAGCTAGAACTTAATTAAAGGCAATTGCGTTTCTGTTGCAGATAAAGGTCTGCAAGCACAAGGGCTGCCATGCTTTCTACTATCACGGGAGCGCGGACGGCAACGCAAGGATCGTGCCTTCCCTTGGCGGCAAGTTCGCCATTCTCGTAACCGCGGCCCGCGGTCTTTTGCGCCTGCGAAATCGTGGCGGTCGGCTTGAACGCCATACGGCAATAGATCGGTTCTCCGTTGGAGATGCCGCCAAGGCTACCGCCCGCGTTGTTTGTACGCGTGTGGTAGGTGTTGCCTTCTACGTAAATTTCATCGTTGTGCTCGCTGCCGTGCATGCGTGCTGCGGCAAAGCCACTCCCGATTTCAAAACCCTTGCATGCCGGGATGGAGAGCATTGCTTGAGCGAGGAGCGCGTCGAGCCTGTCAAATACCGGTTCGCCGAGGGCGGCCGGAACGTTTTTCACGAGAAGTGCGACTGTTCCGCCGACGCTATCGCCCTTGGACTTCGCCTCCAGGATGGCCTGTTCCATCTTGGCACTGGCGTCTGCGTCCGGGCAGCGGACAGGGGATGCTTCAATCTGGTCAAGTGTGAGCGTGTTCAAGTTGGGCATGGTTCCATCGACAGTGCCGACGGAAGAAACCCACGAGAGGAATTCCGTGCCTGCAACAGTCTTCAAGAACGCTTTTGCGACGGCGCCTGCGGCGACGCGGCCGATGGTCTCGCGGGCAGAGCTTCTGCCGCCGCCACGGTAATCACGGAATCCGTACTTGAGATCGTAGCAGAGGTCTGCGTGCCCCGGTCTGTACCATTTGGCGATATCGGCATAGTCCTTGCTGTGCTGGTCTTCGTTAAATACGACGAACGAGATGGGCGTGCCGGTTGTTTTGCCTTCGAAAACGCCGGAAAGGATCTTTACCGTATCTTTTTCGTTACGCGGGGTCGTGAGTTTCCCCTGGCCCGGGCGCCTGCGATTCAGTTCTGCCTGAATCATTTCTTCGGTGATTGCGAGACCGGCGGGGCATCCGTCGAGGACGGCTCCGACAGCAGGACCATGGGATTCACCCCATGTAGTGACAGAAAAAATCTTTCCAAACGTGCTTGACATGTGACCAAATATAAATTCTGGACCAAAAAAACTTTTTTTTATGAAAAATTTTTGCTTACTTAGAAAAAGTTTACTATCTTTTACAATATCTAGAGGAGTCTATCGTGTCCAAGTTTGGAATTGTCATCACTTTTTTGATTCTTGTGCTTTCGCTTCATGTGCAAGCGCAGTCTCAGAATAATTTTGCGGGCATTCCTTTTGGCTCCACTCGCGAAACCGTCATTGAAGAAATGATGAAAAAGGGCTACGAACCCTACGGTCAGACGGGTATTGGCGAACGCGTGGTGATTCCTGTTTATATGTTCGGTGAACTGCCGGTTCAGGTCGATTTCATTTTCAACAAGAATGACAAGTTCTATGCTTTTGAAATCCGTACAGGCCGTGTCGAACGTGCTCGTTTGAGCAAGACTTTTGAAGCCGTGGCTTACATGTCTGACCAGTTTACGCTCAAGTATGGCAAACCCTCTGGCGCTCCGGCCATTAGCGAACTTTCGAGCCTCAAGGAAAATGTGCATAATCTCTACCAGGAATGGTTCTCGGTGAAGGCTCTCGATGCTTATACCGCTGTAATCCAGAAGGGTAACCGCTATTATGCAGTGGGTTCTGTAACGCACCGTCAGCTCGCTACGGAAAGTGAAGTCAAGCGCACCCGCGAAAAGGCTCCGGAAGCAGCGGCGTTTTAAGATTTCCTAAAAAGCTAAAAATGCTAAATCGACCCTTACGGGTCGTTTTTTTTATGCTGTCGATTTAATGAAATTTCGGCAAAATGCAAGAATTAAATTTTTTTCTCTTTAAACTATTGACTTTTGTTGAAATAATTATATATTTGTAATCGTTACAAAAATAGGAATAAAATTAAAACAATTTTTTGTAACTTTTCATCAAATTCCGCATCGCGGAAAAGGAGAAGATATGAAGGTCTGGGTTTGCAAAGTTTGCGGTTATGTTCACATGGGTCCGGAAGCTCCGGAAGAATGCCCGCAGTGCCATGCTCCGAAGAGCAAGTTCTTCGAAAAGGTGGAAACGCCTGCTGCAGGGAAGATTGTCTGGGCTGACGAACACAAGGTCGGTGTCGCTCAGGGCTTGGATGCCGAAGTGGTGCAGGGCCTCCGCGAGAATTTTGCGGGTGAATGTACCGAAGTGGGTATGTACCTTGCAATGAGCCGCCAGGCAGATCGTGAAGGATTCCCGGAAGTGGCAGAAGCTTACAAGCGCATCGCTTTTGAAGAAGCGGAACACGCCGCCAAGTTCGCAGAACTCTTGGGCGAAGTCGTCTATGCCGACACCAAGAAGAACCTGGAACTTCGCGTGGCTGCAGAAGCGGGTGCTACTGAAGGCAAGCTCGCTCTCGCAAAGCGCGCCAAGGAACTCGGCTACGATGCCATCCATGACACCGTTCATGAAATGTGCAAGGACGAGGCTCGTCACGGCTCTGCTTTCCAGGGCTTGCTCGGACGCTACTTCAAGTAAGAATGGAGCGTGGTGCGGTTCCGGACGTCTTAAGGCGTTCGGGCCGTTTTTTTTTGGAATGTTTGAAAAGGGGTGTGATATGCAAGAAACGGCAAGCATACTCAAGGATCATGGCATTAGGCCGTCGCTACAGAGGGTCTGTGTCTATCAATACCTGCGGGGCGTCAAGACGCATCCGACGGTCGATGAAATTTATATGGCGCTTTTGCCAAAATACCCGTCGCTTTCGCGCACGACGGTCTACAATACATTGGAGCTTTTGCTTGAGAATAATCTTGCGATTTCGCTGGATTTTGGCGACGGCTTCTTGCGCTACGATGCGGACTGCTCTCCGCATAGCCATTTCAAGTGCAAAAAATGCGGCAAGGTCTACGATATCTTTATAGCGCCGCCAGATTGCACACAAATGATTCCCCCGGGATTTACCTTGCAGGGAACGTCGCTTTATATGTTCGGGCTGTGCGACAAGTGCGCGGTCGGAGATGGAGATGCCCGCGCGGAGGCGGGCGTGACATTCGGAAATTAGTCTTTTAATTTGTCGAGGGCCTCGTTTGGCCCGATGATGAACAGCACGTCGTCTTCTTGCAAGATGACATCGGCGATGTTACCGATCTTGGGAGTCGGTTCTTGCGGGTCGCGGATGGCGATTACCTGCACGCCGTACTTGTGCGTGAGCGACAGCGTCTTAAGAGTTTTACCGATAAATTGCTTGGGGCAGACAAGTTCCACGATGGAATAGCCTTCCATGAACGGGAGAAAGTCGACCATGTTCGGGCGGTTCAAGCGTTCGGCAAGGCTGATGGCGGCGTCGCGTTCTGGGTGGAAAATGTCCGTGACGCCGAGCTTTTCCAAAATACTCGTGTGTTCTGCACTGCTCGACTTTGCGATGATGTGCTTTACGCCGAGTTCCTTTAGGTTCAGGATGGTGAGGAGGGATGCTTCCAAATTATCACCGATGCAGACAATGACGCTATCCGCCTTGGTCAGTGACGGGATGGAGGCAAGCTGCTTTTTGCGGGTACTGTCGGCGACAACAGCTTGCGAGACCATGCTGGCGAAGTCTTGGACTTTTTCGGGGTGCGAGTCGATGACCATGATGTCATGACCCAGCGACGTCAAATGACGGGCAAGGTAGTTTGCCGAATTTCCAAGACCGATAATAACGAATTGTCTAGAAGCCATGCGGTAAATATAGAACTTAGAGCTTAGAGCTTAGAACTTAGTATTTGGAAAATAGAGTGAAAAAAATGGATTTTGATGTGTTTTATCTAAGTTCTACCGACTAAGTTCTGCCAACTGCGCCCGATAGGGCGCGCTACCCCACCATAATGTCTTCTTCGGCGTAATAGGCGGTGTCCTGGAGCTTGCCTGCGACGGCCGAAATCAGGAACAACGGGCCCATTCGCCCGATGAACATCACGCAGCAGATGACGATTTTCCCGACCGTGGAGAGTTCTTCGGTGAGTCCCATCGAGAGTCCGCATGTGGCATACGCGCTCACAACTTCGAACAGAATTTTGAGGAACGGGGAGCTATTGGCGGAGTAAGCGGTGCCTGTGGGGATTTCGGTACAGAGGAGGATGAGCGTTGCCGCTGCAATCACGACTATGGCAACGACGAAAATTCGAATGGCCTTATCAACGGTGTTGTTTGGGATGGTGCGTCCCATGACCTGGGTCTTTTCCCTGCCAAGCAGCCTGTTTATGCCCAAAAGCCCGATGACTGCTGCGGTCGTAATCTTGATGCCGCCACCACAGCTACCCGGGTTTGCGCCGATGAACATGATGATAATAAAGAAGAATAGCGATGCCTGCGTGAGGTCGGGGATGTTTACGGAGTTGAGCCCTGCCGTACGGCTTGAGAATGCCATGAAAAATACGGATTGCGCGTTCTCGCCTATGGTGTGTCCGCTAAAGAGGTTGTTCCATTCGGTGAACGAGAAGACGAGAATGCTTGCGAGGATGACGATGATTGTGCCGTAAGTTGCGATTCGTGTGTGTAATGAAACTCGGCGGATTTCCTTGTGGTTAAAGTCGAAGATGTAGCGCAGTTCTGCAATGGCCAAAAATCCGAAACCGCCTGCCAGCACGAGGATGCATGTGGTGATGTTCATGACAGGGTTGTATTGGAAGCTTACAAGCGAATCGGGGAACAACGTAAAGCCCACACCGCAGAACGAGCTGACCGCCTGGAAAACGGAGCATAAGATGCGGTCGTACATTTCCATCGATTCGAACTGCGTGAAGTAGACGATGCCGCCGATGAGTTCAAGGACAAGCGTAAAGGGGATCACGGCACGGAGGATGCGGCCTGCGTCGATGTTTCCTTCTTGCGTAAATTCGGAGAAGAATACGGACTGGTGGCTAAATCCTGGGTGCATGCCGGCAAGCAAGATAAGTGTCGTAGATGCGGTCATGATGCCGAGTCCGCCAAGCTGCATGAGGACGATGATGAACCAGTGGCCTGTATCTGTATATGTAGAAGAAATATCGACAACGGAAAGCCCGGTGACGCAGACGGCTGACATCGATGTGAAAAATGCTTCGATAAAATCTATGGGACGGGTAGTCGATACGGGAAGACTTAAAAGCCCGGTGCCAATTGCAATGAGTAGAAGATAGGCGAGCACCACCAGCATAATGGGGTTTGCCTGGGTCCTCGTCTTGAAAATGTTCTCGGAAAGTGAATCCGTGAGCATCTGGTACTTTGAACGTAGCATAAGAGGGAATTTAGTAAAGTTGAGGAGGCGGTTCTTGTGGAAAACGGAAAAGACTCCGCTCGCGCGGAGTCTTTATTGTAAGGAGGAAATTCGTTTTTATTCTTGGACGCAACGGACGCTGAAGCGTTTCGTCTTGGAATCGACCTGGAAGAACAATCTGTCTTCGCCTTCCTTGTCCTTGACGTATTCAGGAGATTTCTCCACGATAATGAGAGCTCCGCTTGTGCCGCCGTTTTCGTCGAATTTCTTGTCGCCGGATTCCGGGGTGCCGGATGTCCAGTGGAAACCCATGTCGCCCATGAAGTTGCAGTCGCCGTCCTTGCAACGTCCGCTATAGCTCCAAGGCATGGACTCGTCGTCGAGTGCAGCTTGTGCTTCTTCCCTGGTCGGGATTCTCCAACCGGTCGGGCATGCCTTCTGGGCGCCGTTGAATGTGTAAAGTCTTCCGTTGGTAGCGCAGTTGGCGTCGGATTCGTTGTAGCATTCGCTGTTCGCGATGGCGTAATTGATGTCCTGTGCCATCCAGAGTTTTGTGCCAACTTGAATAAGGTTGTAGGTCTGGTTGTCGCGCGTGTCGGTCATCTTGAGACCTTGGACAACGGGTTCCTTGTTTTCGGGCGTGTCGATGGTGATACCGCCATTGCTAGAGGAACTCTTTGCGACCGGAGCTGCCTTGGAGGATGATGAACGCGGCTTTACCGTGGCTTCGCAACCGGAGGTCCAAATGCAGAACGTTTGACTTTCGTCGACCATGTCGGGGTGCTGGATGCTCGACTGGCTGGGAACAGTTACCGTTTGGTGTTTTTCAGTCGTGTCTCTGATGCCGATGACGACAGTGGAGGAGGAAACGCTTTGTTGAGAGCCGGAGGAAAGACTTGGTGTTGTGGACGAGGAAGATCCTTCGGAAATAATCGGTGCTACCGGACTTGGATCGTCCGAACAGCCCAAAAAGAGGGTGGAGGCCCCTATAAGAACGAAAGAAAGGAGATTTTTCTTCATGATTACCAAATATAGTTTACAAAAATGGTTTGCTGTAGCAAAAACTTTTTTACTATCTTTGGAATCACTATGAGCAATGTTGAAATTTTCGACACCACCTTCGCCATGACGATTCTCGTGATCATGGCTCTTTGCATCCCCACAGTTCTTCTTGTCGCCAACTGGGTTTTGCACCCGGGCAAGATCAAGCACACCATTATTAAGGGTTCTGCTTACGAATGTGGCCTTGCTCACGTTTCTGGTACGGCCAACGAACGCTATCCGGTGAAGTACTACATGGTGGCAATGCTCTTCTTGGTGTTTGACCTCGAAGTCGCCTTTATTTATCCCTGGACCATCCAGTTCCTCGCTGGCGGCTGGGAATTGCTGTTCATCCTCCTTGGCTTCCTCCTGATTCTCGAAGCCGGTTACATCTACCTCTTGAAGAAGGGTGTGTTGGACTGGAACAGCGTTAAGGACTAATCCTTAAACCGTTGATTATTCTATCTCAAAATGGCGGATGCAGACCTTGGGTTTGCGTCCGCTTTTTTGTTTAGACGAGAGAGGTGTTAGGTTTTAGGAGTTAGGTTTCAGGTTAATAATCGCGGCGAAGCCGCCCTATAATAGTATGCACAAAGTGCATGATACTAATTCTAATACCTATAACCTGTAACCTAAAACGCATCGCGGACGTACATCGTCATGCCGAGGTGCTTGAAATCGACCCATGAAAATTCACAGCGTGCGTACAAGTTTTCTTTCTGGTTGAGGGCGAACCTCCCCCCGAAGCCTATGCTCTTGTGCCACTTGTTACGCATAAGGTCACTAAAGTAATCGCCTGTCTTTCCGCCTTCGAAGAAGATATCCCCGGCGAGTCGCCAGAACAGTTTTTTGCGGAATTCCATTTGCAGGAATATGGCCTGGTTACCATAGAAGTAGTTCTTTTCGACACCACGGAAGCGCTTAAGGCCATCTGAACCGGCAAGCTTGTCAAAGGGGGCGTTCCCGTCTACGCGCTGCCAGAGGAAGCCGTATGCCATGGATGTATTCCAGATGAATTCTGTATAACCGCGGACATCGAGTTCCTGATGGGTGTAGTCGTAGTCGCCCATTCCTTTGTTATAAAAGTAGTGCCCCCACTGGACGAGGTAGCCGTGCCTTGCCCAGTTGGTGTTGTCGCGGGCGTCGATAGACAAGTGGTAACCGATACCGTTTCGCCAGCCATTCATTTTTTCGGGGCGCTCGATGTTTCCGTGGTAATGGTAGTTGAAATCGATATTGGTTTTGTTGAATTCAAAAAACATCCCGTAACGGAAATCCTTTAGCCACTGCTTTGTGCCAAAGTTTGTCTTGACTAGGGAGGTGAAGTAGAATGTTTTGCGGTCGAACTTGTAGAAGTCGTTAATGTCGGGGTTATTGCCCTGACCAAAGTAGTTGCCGACCCAATCCTCATAGTGAAGGTCTACCACGCCCGAGATGAGCTCGTTTAAAAAGTAGAACTTGGGTGAAACGGAACTTGTGAATTGCTTGCGCGATGTCCCATAGAATGAGAGGTCCAGTTCCGAGGCTTTGCCGCCTTCGAACTCGGGCTTGAAGAAGACTATCGCCATGGCGCCAAATTGGTACTGAGTCTCTTCGGTGTAGCCAAGAATGGGAACTACCGAAAGACGTTGGAAGTCATCCGTTGAATCGCTCACGGTGGCGGTTGTATCCGCTAGGCTTGGCACGGTGGTTTCTGCCTCTGCAAATGCAGGTGCAGCGATGGCCGCTAGAGTCAATAGCTTTTGGGTCAAGAAACGCATTTCGCTCAAATTTAGATAATTAAACGTTTTTTCTATTTTTCAATGGGAAAAAGTATTTATAGAAGGGTTTGTTTATGCCCATTTTGTCGGTTCAGAATATTTTGCTGCGTTTTGGCGGTCCGCCGCTTTTGGATAATGTCTCGTTTGATATCGAGGCGGGAGACCGTATTTGCCTTGTCGGCCGTAACGGCGAGGGTAAGAGTACGCTTTTGAAGGTGCTGACCGGCGAGATGGAAGCGAATTCCGGCGAAATCGTCAAGAAGACGGGGCTTAAAGTCTCCCGCATGATTCAGGAAATTCCGGCGCATCTCGATGGGACTGTCCGCGACATTGTGATGGGGCGCGTTACGGTGGTGAGCGGTGGTTCCGTGATTTCAAAGAAGGTTCTGGACGATGGTGCGCACAATGCAACTGCCGAAGCGATTCTCGGGAAGACGGGCATTGATGCGGATGCGCCTTACGATAGCTTGAGCGGTGGCCAGAAGCGCCGTGTGCTTTTTGCGCGTGCCGTGGCCGAGGACCCGGACTTGCTTTTGCTCGACGAACCGACGAACCATTTGGACATTCCCGCGATCCAGTGGCTGGAAGGGATTGTGACGCGCCTTTCTTGTGCGGTGATGTTCGTGAGCCATGACCGTGCTTTTGTACGCCGTACGGCAACCCGCATTTTTGAACTCGACCGTGGCCGTGTGCGCAGTTGGGATTTCCCGTACGACAAGTTTGTGCAGTTCAGGGACCAGGCGCTTGCCGAAGAAGAAAAGGCGAATGCACTTTTCGATAAGAAATTGGCCGAAGAAGAAGTCTGGATCCGCAAGGGCATCCAGGCACGCCGTACGCGCAACGAGGGGCGAGTCCGCGCCTTGATTAAAATGCGCGAAGAACGCGCGGCCCGCCGCTCCCGTACAGGCAATGTGAACATGCAGATTACGGAAGCCGACCGTTCCGGGCGCCTCGTCGCGCGTCTCAAGAACGTGAGCTATTCCTATGACGGGAGCCCGCTCATTAACGACCTCTCGACTGAAATCAGCCGTGGCGACCGCATTGGCATTGTGGGGCCGAATGGCTCCGGCAAGACGACGCTTTTGCGCCTGATTTTGGGCGAACTCCAGCCGGAATCGGGTGAAGTGCGTTTGGGCAGTAACCTCCATATTGCCTATTTCGACCAGATGCGCACCCGCCTGCGCGAAGACAAGTCGCTCATCGAGAATATCGGTGATGGCCAGGCCTATATCACGCTGAACGGCGTCAAGCGCCATGTGTTAAGTTATTTGCAAGACTTCTTGTTCTCGGCAGGCCGTGCCCGCGGCCCGATTAGTGCGCTTAGCGGTGGCGAACGCAACCGCCTTTTGCTCGCGTGCCTCTTTAGCCACCCGAGCAACGTCTTGGTGCTTGACGAACCGACGAACGACTTGGACATGGAAACCCTCGACCTTTTGGCAGAACTTTTGGCCGACTATAACGGCACCGTCCTGACTGTCAGTCATGACCGTGCCTTCCTCGACTCCGTGGCGACCGGCATCCTCGCCATCGAAGAGGGTGGCCACGTCTTTGAAGCGGTCGGCGGTTATTCCGATTACGAGGCAAACAAGAAGATTCGCGACAAGGAAGCCGCCCAGGCCGCCCGCCTGGCCGCCGAACGCGAAGCCGAAAAGCTCGCCCGCTCTAACGCTGGCGCCGCCTCTGCGTCCCCCGTGCCCGCGAAAAAGAAAAAGCGCAGCTACAACGAGGAGCGCGAATACGCCGCCCTCCCCGAAAAAATCGAAAAGCTCGAAAAGGAAATTGCCGACTACCAGCTGGAACTTTCCAAGCCCGAGGTCTACACGAACGCGACCCTCATCGTGGAACTCCAGAAAAAGATTGCCGATGACGAGGCTTTGCTCGAACAGGCCTACGAGCGCTTCGAAGCCCTTGACAATTTGGGATGATTTTTTTTTGCTCCCCTAGTGACAAAGCTCACGGGATAATATAGATTTATCCTGATGGGTCTTGGTGTTGAAATCTTAGAGGAGTTTTTATAATGAAATCGCTATCGTTATCTTTGGTGATGGCGTTGGCTGGCGCGACGACGGGTTTCGCCGGCACGACGGTTTGGAGTTTTGACAAGAAAACGGGCAATCAAATGCAGCCGGCATACTGGTTTAGCTATGCCCAGCCGGAACCGAATACAAAGGGGACCCTTTCCGATACCGATGACGGGTATAAGCAGTTTTCTGTGGAATTGGACCTTAATTCTGACCAATACAGTGTCGCTGGCTTCGGTTTTGCATGGAAACAGACCAATAAGCAAGATGTCGATGTAGACCTTTCGTCTCATTCTGGCCTTTGCGTTACCTATAAGGCAGATCGCCAGTTCCGTTTGGACTTGAAGCAGTCTACGATTACGGACTATAATTATTACGGCACGGATCTTCCTGCTACATCGGAATTTACTTCCAGATATATCGATTTTCAGAATTTTGCTCAGGAAGCAGGCTGGGGCACAACTGTCGCGCTGGACTTGACTAAACAGCTAGCCATTCAGATGAGCTATAAGGCTGGCCATGCCAATAGCTTTGAAGAGAGCGATGCCACTAGGCATAAAAACGTCATTACGATTTCTGCCATTTCTCTCGGCGAATGCGAAACGGTCATAGAAAAGCCGTCTCTCTCGGTTCTCGAACCGTATAACAAGGCCCAGACCGTAACGATCAAGGAAACGGATTCCTTGAAGATTCCTCTTTCGAAGGTCTTTGCTGCGGGCGAAAATGAAGACGTGACGATTGCAACGTCGATGCCTGCTAATATCTTGACGAAGGTCAAGCCGGCGGATGCTCCGACTTTGGCCGACACGCTTGTGTTTGTTTCTAGGAATATTGAAAGCGATACGGCTTTGGCTCTTAATATCTTTGCTTTGAGTAGTGAAGGTGCTTCTGTAAAGGCTCAATTTAACGTTATCATTACGGCTGTTGCTGACGGTCCCGGTCCTGATCCGGTTTGCCCGGGTGACCCGGAATGCCCGGATGATCCGCCTGCCGAAAACAAGCCCACTTACGTGCTTCCTCCGTACAATGTTGATGCCGTCACGATTGATTTGGCTGAAGTGGACACGATGAAGATCGTCCTCAAGGATTTGTTCGCCGATGAGGATAATGACAGTATTTTTGTTGCCTTGGATGCTTCTGCCATCAAGTTGGTCAAAATTTTGACTCCTATGGGCAAGATGTCCTTGAAGGATACTATCCGAATTGTCACAAGCGTTACTAAGGATACATCTATTATTATCGCTGTCTATGCATCTGATGGACTGTCTGATGCGGTTCAGGTCTCGTATATTGTAAATGTCACGGATGCCAATAGACCACCTGTTGCTGTGGATACATCTTATACCATAAACGAAGGTGAAGATTTGATTGTTCCGATTGTCCGTGGTCTTGCCGCAATGAACACGGATCCTGATGGTGACGACTTCCTTGTTGTGCCGGTGGATTCTACCAAGCATGGTGTGTTGACGGAATTCTCTCAGCTGGGTTCGTTCGTCTATACTCCGGAAAAGGATTTCCGTGGCGATGACACGCTGACTTATGTGCTTGTGGAAACCGCTAACCATACGATGATTAGTAACAAGGCTACTGTGGTGATCCACGTGATGCCGATCAATGCTAAGCCGACTGTAACGGTTGCCGATAGTGCATTCCTGAAGGATACGCTTGTTCTCGATATGGACTTCGACGAAGATACCGTAAAGCAGATCAAGATCCCGACAAAGTCCTTGACCTTTAAGGATCGCGAAGTTACCGAAGGCACGCAGAAGTTTACCTACAAGGCTGTCGGTACAAAGATTATCGCTACCGTTGATAGCGTGAATGCAAGCAACTACTTCATTTCCTTGAAGCCGGTGGCTAGCGCAACGGGTCTTGCAACCATCTTCTTCTATGCGTCGGATGGCAAGGATTCTGTCGGCGTGAAGCTTTATGCAAAGCTTGTTTCTCCGAAGGATGTCGCTCAGGCGGTAAAGGACGAGTACACCACGTTTAACGACAGCACTCTTACGGTGGATGCCAAGAAGGGTGTTCTTGCTAACGACAAGTATCCTGAAGGTGTGACGAAGGGTATGGAAGCTGAACTTGCTCAGAAGCCTGCTCATGGTACACTGACCTTCAGTAAGGATGGCAGCTTCAAGTATGTGCCAGAAGAAGGCTATGAAGGTGTTGATTACTTTGGTTATTATGCAGTTGTCAATGGAACAAAGTCCAAGGCCGCTATTGTGACGATTGTGGTCGATAAGCGCAACTTGCTCCCGACCGTTGTCGTAAAGTCCAGCACTCTCGATACGACCATGACCGAAGATTTCCCGACCTCGAAGACGCTGAAGTACACGAGCTCGGTCATTGCTTCCTGGTTCAAGGATCCGGAAGGCGACCCGCTGACCTACTCTGCAAAGAGCAAGGATGGCAAGCTCAAGGTTCAGATTACGGATAAGGGTATTCTTGAAATCAACTCTGCGCCAGATTCTACGGGCAAGGCCTATGTGGTCGTGACGGCTACGGACAAGAAGTCTGGTTCCAAGAGCTTTGAATTCTGCATCACGCTTACTCCGGTCAATGACAAGCCTGTGCTGTTGCATCAAGACACGGTCTATGTGGCTGACAAGTCTGACTGGAAAGTCAAGTGGGATTTGGATACGCTTGTGACGGATGTCGATGGTGACGAACTGACCTTCACGCCGAATGAAACAAGTGCTTTGTTGAAGTATGTCTCGATTTCGATGAAGGGTTCTGTTATTACGGTCAAGGCTAATGAAGGTGTCAAGTTCAAGGATAAGCAAATCATCGCTGTTGGCGTCAAGGCTAGCGATCCGGATAAGCTTAATGTGACTGTTCCGCTGTACATCATCATTGGTGAAAAGCCGATTGGTTTGATGCCGCAACTGGCTCAGCCGAAGAACAACTGGCAGAACGCTGTGATGGCAAAGCGTGGAACGGCTAAGATCATGGACATGAAGGGGCGCGTGGTCTGGAGTGCAAAGCTCCCGGTGAACCCCTCTGAAGTGCTCAACGCTTCTGCTCAGGTGCAGGGCCGCAAGATCCTCCGCGTCAATAACCAGACATGGACGATTAAGTAAGCGCCGGAGGCGCAGTTACTAGTCAATAGTTATTAGTTACTAGAGTGTCATGCCCGCCTCCGTGCGGGCATCTCTTTTATTAAATGGAAAAAGTCTTCAAAAAGAAGAGGCTCCGCATTGCGGAGCCTTCTCTCGTCTGTAGCCGCAGAGCGGCGTTCTCTCGTCTTTCGTCTACTTCACCAGTGCTTCGGTGTCGAGAGCGATGAGCAATTCTTCGTTTGTTGCAACGACGATTGCCTTCGGCGTGCCATCCTTCGTGATGAGGTGGTTGGATTCCTTGCCGCTCTTGAGGTTGCGTTCTTCGTCGACCTGGTAGCCGAGAATTTTTAAGTTGTCCAAAGCCTGCTTGCGGACGTAGAAGCTGTTTTCGCCGATGCCGCCCGTGAAGACGATGGCGTCAATGCGCGGGAGAGCCATGGCGATGCCGCCGATTTCGCGGGTGAGGCGGTAGCAGAAGACGTCGAGGGCGATTTGAGCCTGCTTATTGCCTTCGCTTGCTGCCTGCGTAAGCGTACGCATGTCGTTAGAAAGTCCAGAGAGGCCGAGCAAGCCGGATTCCTTGTTCACGAGGTGGTCGAGCTTGTCGATGGTGCCGTATTCATCGCCGTACTTCTTAGCGATGTAGAAGAGGATTGCCGGGTCGAGGCTGCCGGAACGGGTACCCATGATAAGGCCTTCGAGCGGGGTGAAGCCCATCGTGGTATCGACGCACTGGCCGTTCAAGATGGCGGAGCAGCTGGAGCCGTTGCCGAGGTGAGCCGTGATGAGGCAGGTTTCTTCGGGCTTGGTGCCGAGTACCTTGCAAGCTTCGGCAGTCACGAAGCGGTGGCTTGTGCCGTGTGCGCCATAACGGCGGATGCCGTCGTTTTCATAGAACTTGTACGGGATGCCGTAGAGGTAAGCCTTTTGCGGCATCGTCTGGTGGAAAGCCGTATCAAAAACGGCGACCTGCGGGAGGCCCGGGAAGAACTTGGTAGCGCATTCCATGCCGGTAGCGTGTGCCGGTTCGTGGAGCGGGGCAAAGAGCGTGATGCTGCGGATGTAGTCGATGACTTCTTGCGAGACCTTTTCGCTCTTGATGTACTTGCCGCCATGCACGACGCGGTGGCCGATGGCTTCAATCGTGTCGGTGAGCTTCTGGGCGTCGAGGAATTTCTTGACCTGGTCCACTGCTTCGGCATGCGTGGGGCAGTCGAAGTTGAAGTCAATCTTGCCTTCGGGGCCCTTGGCCTTGGTGTGGCCGTTCACGCCGATATTTTCGACGAGGCCGCTAGCGATGGATTCCTGGGTCTTTGTATCGATGACAGCAAACTTTACAGAGGAGCTGCCGCAGTTGAGAACGAGTACGCGCATGGGATTTCCTTTATAGATTATATCGTCTGATAAAATAGGAATTTTGATGCAGTGTGGCGAGCGTAAAAATCTACATTTAACCTGATGTTCAAGAAGATTTCTGATTTTGACAATCGCGTGTCAGTTTATTGGACGAACCGGCATTTCTCTGCGAAGACGACGAAGTTCCTCAAGTTTTACGTGCGTCTGGGTGACGGCTATATTTGGGCTTTGTTCATTGCGTTTTTGATTTGGAAAATTGGTTGGGAAAGTTTTTTGCCGATTCTTTGGCAGGCGCTTGTTTCGCTTGCGATGAGCCTTTTGATTTATGAAGGCGTTAAGCTCAGCACTAAGCGTCCGCGCCCGTTTGCCGCCAACCCGCAAATCAAGGCGGAAGTTCCGCCGCTCGACAAGTACAGCTTTCCGTCGGGCCATACGATGAACAATTTGGCGGTGGCAAGCACGGTGTTTTATTGCGTGCCGCAGTACGGATGGATTATGATGCTGTTGCCGCTCACGTGGGGTCTTTTGCGTGTTTATTTCGGCGTGCACTGGCTGACGGATGTGCTGTGCGGATTCTTGCTTGGCATCTTGAGCTTTGCGCTCGGACACGCTTTGTGGATCCCGCTCGCTGCTGCGATAGGAGCATAATAACGGCATTTCCTTTTTACTTTCTCATTTCGCTACGTCATTCCGGCTAGAGCCCGTCCTGAGCAAGGTCGAAGGATGCCGGAATCTCCTTACGCAGTTTTTGTTGCAGATAAGGTTTATTTTTACAATCCTGTTTACTAACCACTAATCACTAACCACTTCCGACCAATGACCAACGACTTTATACAACTTTCTGACTTTTTTGCCCAGGCTGACTGGAATTCTAGAATTTATCTGCTATTGCGCCATGCTGAACGCAATCACATCACGCCGGACGATAAGGACTTTGGTGCTCATGTGGGGCTTACGGATTGTGGGCGCCGCCAGGCGGTAGCGCTTGGGCGGATGATTCCGGCGATTGGCGATGCGGTGTATTTTTCTAGCCCGGTGGGGCGCTGCATGGAAACGGCGAAGTGCATTCACGAAGGCCGCAAGCTCGCGGGCTTTGGAGCTTGTGCGGGCGCCTCGGTTAATGTCACGCCGCTCAATGAACTTGGTGATTTCTTTGTTCGTGATGTGCCTGCGTATGAGCGAACTTTACGAGAAGGCTTTTACGAAGGGATCTGTGAGTGGCTAGACTCTGGAAAACACGATGCATTTTTCCCTTTGCATGAACGTGCTGAACAGATGCGCAAGATGATGTTTGAAAAAGCGCAATCGCGATTCAACATTTTCGTGACGCACGATGCCTGGATTGTGCCGTGCCTCTCGCATTTTTGCGGTTTTAAATTTGAACCGAAATGCTGGATGAATTTTCTGACGGGGCTTGCTTTTGAACGCCCTGAAAAGGGCAACGTGAAAGTCACGCCCATCACTGCCATGGAAACGGGCTGGCTGTATTTTTAAAATGTTTATCAGATTAATATTGAAAACAGACTGGAAAATTCCAGCCCGTTCTTCTTTTTCTATATAAATTGTTTATTTCTGTGTCAGATTAGCCTTGATTGCAAGAACTTCGGCTTCAGGGAGTTTGGAAATTCGCACGACCTTTTCCACGGAATCGCCATCCGCAAGCATTGCTGTGGCCATTTCGCGTGCTTTGGCATCAGCACCTTCCGTGAGACCTTCTGCACGTCCTTCAGCGCGTCCTTCAGCACGTCCTTCAGCGCGTCCTTCAGCACGCCCTTCAGCACGCCCTTCTTCGAGGCCTTCCTTACGGGCGTGTTTCTTTTCAACGTAGAGTTCATACTTGTGGTCGCTCATTTTCATAGCCTCGCTTACAAGAAATTCCTCTGTAAATATACTCAATTGGGCTTTTTCTTGCAATAGAGCGAATGGAGAGCCTTCGGGGACGGCTACGGGCGTTTCGTTGTTCAACCCGTCGATTACTCGGAGCCATTCTGCGATTCTGCTGTTGTCGGTGGTGAAGTTCCCTTTCAAGAATTTTGGAATTTCGACAAGCGTAATGGTTTGCTTGTCATAGAATTCTTCGTTTTCTTGATTCTTGAAACGAATGCTGTGCCTGTAATTAGGCGAATTGGGGAAACCATCGAACATTTGGAGACTGATGAGGTTCAGATTTTGCAAAGCGTAGCCTTCTCCTTTGATACGGCTTGCAATGGTGTGCTTTGCCGTATAAAGAACCAAGCGTGCGTTGTACGAATCGTCTTCGACATGCTGTACTTCAAGCACAATCCGGTCGAGACGCTGGTCGGTTGCCACGATGTCCGAAGTGATGCTTTTGCCGAATGCATCGGGGAGGGCGGGATTGATGTAGGCGAGGTTGTTGATGCAATCGCTTCCGATGAATCCAAGAACAGCATTGAGAAAATCAATGGTCATTTTTTCGTTTTCGGGATTCCCGAAAAGAATCTTGAACACGTTATCATTATAGATGTACATGAATTTATAACGTTCATTGTATTTAGCGATGCAAGCGGCTGTGTTGCCACCTGCTTTGTGGGTTTCGCTAATGTCCTTGAGCATTGCTGCATATTGTTCTCTAGTCATAGAACTCCAATTCCGCTAAATAGCGGAAGAATATGTACGCCAAAAACGTACACTTTGGGTGTATTGTTGTTGATTGATCATTTAAAGCCGATGCACTTCAGTGGCAATCGGGATATGTATCACAGTGTATTCCGCATGGGTTTTCCAAGGCAGGGATGGTCAAGCCACCGCTTCCGTCAATACCGGACCTACAACTGTGAGAAGGAATGTTCCCGCCCGTGGATGCGTACGCCTCGGTCGGCGGGTCTTTCTCGTCGTATAACCAAAAATAAATAATCCAAAAAGAGCGTGCAATAGGTCGCATTTTGGGCAAAAATTATACATTAACGGTATGATGCAGTCGAATTGTTATCGCCGTATTTTTGTACTTGGTTCTGGTTTCAGTAAGTCTTTTTCGCCGCAGATGCCCACGCTCCGCGACTTGAATGAACTTATCCCTTTTGGAATCCCGGACGAGTTTCCGCACTTTCGCGATTACTGCAAGCGCTTTTTGACGCTCTGCAACGGCGATAGCGATTACCTTGGCATCGAGCCTTTGGCAACGTCTATTCTCTCGGCGCAGATTTTTCCGGGTGAGCGCGAACGCCTTTACCATGCGTCGCTCCGCTTTGAACTGTTGCGTTTCATTGCAAGTGTTATCCGTAGCGACAACGTGTTAGACGAATCCGCTGCGGCGATTCTCAAGAAATTTTTGGAGTCTTGCGAAAATGATTCTGCGTCGGGCACCCGCGAAACTCTTTTGCTCTCGTTCAATTACGATACGCTTATTGAAACTGCAATTGCCAAGGATAAGGAACTTAGCGAACAAGTTTCTGTCGATTACGGCGTGAAAATCGACCCTGCCGACCGCTCGGCAAAACGCGGTAAATCCAACCGCACCATAGACCTTATCAAATTGCATGGCTCGCTCAACTGGTTCCCTGTCAAGGGCGCAAGCGATGAACTCGATTTGAAAAATGTCTGCGAAGTCGAGCCGCAAGACCGCAGTTTCCCGATTTACTGCGAAGACACGCCCATCTTCATTCCGATGGCGCATGCGAAGGAATCTTTCTTGCGCGGGAGTCTTTTCAACTTGCTATGGTCCAAGGCCGATTACTACTTGAAAAATACTGAAGAGATTTACTTTATCGGTTACGGCTTCCCGAAGACGGATATCAACAATCTGGAGTTCCTGTTGCGCCACCGTGACCGCTTCAAGAAGGTTGTTGTATTTGAACGTGAAGGCCACAATGACCTGCAACGCTTGCAGAAACTGCTCGGCGAAAGCCTCGTCGAGTCTTGCGACGCAAAGGAATTCTTGGAAAAGCTGAAGTAGCTGTTGGTCGGGCTTGTGGAATTTAAAATTCCGGGTCCTTGAAATGCCCGTAGAGTTCGCGGCCGTCAAATACCCAGACAACTGCTTTTTTGCCTTCTAAAAAGCTCCCCTTGCCTTTGAACATTTGCGGGCCGATGTTGCCACCGCCGACTTTGCTGATGGAAAATGTCTCGACGCTTGTCGCTGCTGCGATGTATGCGCCAATTTGCGCTCCGTAGGATTTGCCTTGACCTACATTGCTATCGCCAATGACAATAATCGGTGCTTTTTTGGAACCGCGATACTTGTAGCCGTCGGTGCCTAAAACTTTTTGTTCTTTTATTTTGTATGCGATTTCTTCGCCGTGAAGCAAGTCATAGAGATTCCCGGTGCCATCGACAATGGTATCGCGAAGCGGGTAGCGTTTGCGGTTCATGCCGTAGAGGAGTGGTGCGATTGAATCGGCGGCCATGCTTGCAAGCACGAGCCTGGCGGGGCCTGTGCAGTGGCTCTCGTACGGCTCGAACATGGGCGTTTTGGCACCCAGATTCTTGTGAAGTTCTTTAATCTTGTCGAGCGCGTCGATGACAGTGACGTTATGCTTGCGGAGTTTGTCGACCCACTTCTTGTATTGCGGGAGCTTGATTCCTTTTTTGGCTTTGTCGGAATACTGCTCGGGGACGACTAAGAGCTTGTCTGGAACGGGTACGACGATGAGCTTGATACCGCGTGCTTCGAGCGAGTCCCTAAACGCGATAATTTGTGGCGTGTTGTCGTTCCAGCGCTTGGTGGCGTTCAGCAGGCTTTCTTGCAAAAAGAGCCAGCCGTCCTTGCCTTCGATGGCACATGCGACTTCTTCGGTGGTGCTGCCACATTTCTTCATGTCACGCACCATCTGCTTTTGGAGTTCGGAAGCGGCAAAAGCTTGTGCAGGCCACAAAGTGCACAAAGCGAAAAGCGCCACTAGGGCGCCTTTTGCGAAGGTTTGAATAACGACCTTGACCATTAATCACCGACCATTAACAGAATGCAAGGTCATAGGTATCGGGCTAATTTAACCTAACTCCTAAAACCTAATACCTAAAACCTATTTAATCAATGATTCTCCGGATTCCACGCTCTGGTAGATGAGGGTGTTGATGGTCATCGGGCCTACACCGCCCGGAACCGGAGTGTAAGCGGAAGCGACTTCTTCGAGACCCTTTTCGATATCGCCCACGCCACCCGGGTGGTAACCAGCGTCCACGACGACTGCACCCGGCTTGATCCAGGACTTCTTGATGAATTCCGGCTTGCCGACGGCGCCGACCAAAATGTCAGCCTGCTTCACAAATTCCGGAAGGTTTTCGGTCTTGCTGTGGCAAATGGTGACGGTGCAGTTCGCGTTGAGGAGCATCATGGCCATCGGCTTTCCGAGGATGGCGCTACGGCCAACGACTACAGCGTGCTTGCCAGAAAGCGGAATGTTGTAAGCTTTGAGGAGACGCATGATGCCGGCCGGCGTTGCGCAGCCGTAAGCACGCTCGCCCATGGACATGCGGCCAAAGCCGAGGCAGGTCACGCCGTCTACGTCCTTGCGGGCGTCGATGGCTTCGAATGCGGCACGTTCATCGATGTGACGCGGAACTGGGTGCTGCAAGAGAATGCCGTGCACGTTCGGGTTTTCGTTGAGTTCCTGAATCTTATTGAGGAGCTCTTCGGTCGTGGTATTCTTGTCCATCACCACGCGGATGCTTTCCATGCCCACACGGGCGCAGGCGTTGCCCTTCATCTTGACGTAAGTGGCGCTAGCCGGATCGTCGCCCACGAGAATCGTCGCAAGAATCGGGGTCTTGCCGGTCTTTTCCTTGAGCTTTGCCACGCGGGCGCTGAGTTCTTCTTCAGTAGTCTTGGCAAGTGCCTTGCCGTCTAAAATGAGTGCTGCCATAAAATCTCCGTTTTTTGCAAAAATAAAAAATTTAGGCTCGCCGCCAAAGATGTTTTTTTAAATAGTAAAAAAGTACGTCATGCGGGCGGGGCCCCAGCTCGGAGTTGACGCCTACGGCGTCAGCGACTTCACTCGGTTATGCCGGTCTGCAAGCAGCCCGTCGCAACACTCGTTTTGCGCGCTACTGCGAAGAAAATACCTTGGCCGACGCTTTTATTTTCACAACGATAGCCTGTTATTTTTTTTAGTTGATTTGCTATCGCGCGATTTGATTTGAAAACAGCAAAGGAATATTCTTTAAAAAAAAGCAAAGCCCGCTTGGGGCGGGCGTTTCGGAGTTAAAGTATGAACTTTAAATTACAGATTTTCGATGATCGACGGGATGATGACGCTTACGATTGCCCAGGGGTAAGAGAGAGCTCCCCTAAGCCAGCCAGTTGAATAAACCGGTTCCGGCTTCTTAAAAAGCTGCACATCACTATCATTACGTACAGTAGATTCCGCTACGGCTTTGATTAAGGAATCTTTAACGTTATCAATAGATTCATCGAACAGCCTCTTCTGGGCTGTTGCAGAATCGATATAACACTTAAAGCTTTTTTTCATTGTAAATTTTCCTTTCAATGCGAAGATAGCAAAAAAGTAAGTATTTTTAAAGGGGTAGTGTGTGATTTTCTTTACATTTATAGTAAATTAGAGATATAGAACACATTTTTTCCCATTTTTTAGCTAAAAAAGGTATTTTTAAGGGGCGTAATTCAGTATCGGATCTGATTTTATGAAAATTTTTCGCTGTTTGCCAATAGTTTTTATTGGGGGAGCTCTTGTGGCATGTGGGGGTAGTAAACCTGCACCCGTTGTCAATTCGACCCCTGTTCCTGCACCTGTGGAGGCTGAGAAGGTCTCTGTTGCTCCCGATTTGACCCCTGTACCGGAACCAAAACAGGGCGAAGAGCAGAAAGTGTTTTTGGACAATGCCGTTGACCGTTATAGTTATGCGCTAGGTGTTGATTTTGGCAGGGCCGTTTCGAATATCAACGTGCCTGTCAAGCTGGATGTCCTTATCGATGCCATGCGCGATGTGCTCGATTCGACTCGTGAAATTCTCATGACCGATTCCGAGTCCGAGGCGGCGCTTCAGGACTTGCTCAACCAAATGCAGATCCAAAAGGATATTGATGAGGCTGCCGCTGCCCGCAAGGCTCTTAGCGATCAGGCTTCGTTTTTGGCAAAGAATGCCCAGGATCCAAGAATCTGGGTCACGAAAAAAGGCGTGCAGTATCTGATGCTCAGGGAAGGGACGGGTGTTAAGCCCAAGGCGACCGACAAGGTTCAGGTGCATTATGTGGGAACCCTTCTCAATGGCACGGAATTTGACAATAGCGTCAAGCGCGGCGCCCCGATGGAATTCGCAGTGACTTCTGTTATCGAAGGTTGGCAGGATTTGCTTCTGGAGATGAAGGTCGGCGAAAAGGTGCGGGCCTGGATTCCGAGTGGGCTTGCTTATGGTGAGGCTGGTGTTCCGCCGTTAATCCCGCCTAATTCGCTCCTTGTGTTCGAAGTGGAGCTGCTACAGGTTTTCCCGGCGAAGTAATTTTGCGAAATGTGCAGATAGCCGCGCGAAAAAAGGCTTATTTTTGTTCAAATGGCGAAGGATGTTCTGTCCTTCGCTTTTTCTGTTGCTACTTTTTAGCATATGAATAACGCAACGTCCGATTTTTATTCTCAGCACTTTGAAGTTGCCGGGTTCATCCGGGAAGTGTTTGGCTACATGGATAGGTTCAAGGGGCAGCTTTTTGTCCTGAAGATTGACGATAGCCTGATGGACCATCCGATGTTCCCCGTGCTGATGCGCGATATCGCCCTCCTCCATAAGGCGGGTATCCGTATTATCATTGTGCCGGGTACGCGAAATAGCATCGACGCTCAGCTCAAGGCATGGGATCTCGAGACGGAATTCCATAACGGCGTGAGACTCACGAACGAAGAGGCGCTCCCGCTTGTGGAACAGGCGTCTTTGGGCGTTGCGCAGCGCATCATGAGCCACCTCACGGCGAGCGGTCTCAGTGGCATTCAAGGCAACTGGATCTTGGCGCGCAGCATGGGTGTGATTAACGGTGTCGACTACATGCGTACCGGTCGTATCGAACGCATCCAGCGCGACCTCTTGGAACAGCTCATGAACGAGAAGTTTGTGCCGATTATCCCGCCGATTGGCTGGAACAAGATTGGACATGCCTACAATATTTCTAGTACAGAACTTGCCACTGAACTTTGCAAGTATTTGAAGGTTGGGAAGCTGTTCTTTATTGGTAGCCAAAGCGGCATCAAGCTCGAAGGCCTTGTGACGGGCAAGAACACGAAGTATCTTGAACCGACGGACAACGGGCTCATTTCTGCAATGGATGTGGACCAGGCAAAAGAACTTCTGGAACTCAATTCCGATGTGCTCGACTTTGCGCAGATGGATTACTTGATGAATGCCATCAACGCTTGTGAAGCGGGTGCGAACCGTGTGCATTTGTTGAGCGGCGAATTCCAAGGCAGTGTGCTGCAGGAAGTGTTTTCGGCTCGTGGTGACGGAACCATGGTGTACGCGAACCAGTACTCCAGTATCCGCCCGGCGACTATCGAAGACATTCCGGATATCTTGCGCATTATGCAGGACTACATTGCGAAGGGCTATCTGGTGCCGCGTACGCAGGACTCCATTTCTGAAAAGCTTGCCGATTACGTGGTGTACAGCATCGATAACAGCATCCACGGTTGCGGTGCTCTCCATGCATTTGAAAATGGCATGGCTGAAGTTGCCGGTATTGCAGTCGGTGCGAACTACCGCAAGTCGGGTATTGGCGATGCGATTGTACGCCATTTGATTTCGCTCGGCCGTATGAAGGGCTACAAGACTTTGTTCTTGCTTACGACGCAGGCGCTCGATTGGTTCTATCAGCTTGGATTTGTTGATGGCACTGTTGATGAGTTGCCGCCATCCAAGCGCGAACATTACAACAAAAAGCGCAAGTCTAGAATTTTGATACTCCCGCTAGATAAGTAGAGTGTCTCGAAGGATTTATTATGAATACTCTTGAAGCTATAAAGACTCGTCGTAGCACGCGCAAGTTCAAGGCGCAGTCTGTTGAAATCGAAAAATTGAAGGCTATCGCCGAAGCTGGGCAGTTTGGCCCCACGGGCGGTAATGCGCAAGGGAATCACTTCTTTGTGATTTCGGATGCATCGGTCATTGCAAAGCTCAAGGAACTTGTGCAGTCCGCATTTGCAGCGATGGAACTCCGCGAAGACCTTTACAAGAGCCTCAAGAACTCCATCACTCTTTCGCGCAAGGGCAATTATTCTTTCTGCTATACGGCGCCTGTGCTTATCGTGGTTGCGAATAAAAAAGAATATGGCAACAACATGGCGGATGTCGCCTGCGCTGTCGAAAACATGATGCTTGCCGCCAATGAGCTCGACCTTGGCAGTTGCTATATCAATCAGCTCAAGTGGCTGAACGAAGACCCGACGCTTCTTGCATACTTGCGCGGCCTTGGCCTTAAGGAAGATGAACGCGTCTACGCCTCTGTTGCGATTGGCTATGCTGATACGGAATCGGGACTCCCGAACCGCGCGGAAACGCCCCGAACAGGCAACGAAGTCGTGTTCGTGTAAGAAGATAAGGCTAGCTTATAGAAAAATTGTATTTTTGATTGTTATAATTGTTTTTGTTCATATTTTCTATTAACAAAAAGAAATTTTCGGATTTAGGAAAGTCAATGTATTTGAGTTGTTCTATTATGGCTGCGAAAGTGGGATGTTGGCAGGAGTTGATAGCATTTATAGGCAGCTGAGAATTAACGAAATTGAAAAAATCACATAAATAGTTGTATAGTAATACTGTATAGTATGTAAAGTAGTAATCTGCATAAATTAGCTGATTGTCTTTTTCGTTGTAAAAATCGTTGTATTCAATAGATTCATCTACGTCATTGTTGTAAATTTGAAATTTTATTCGATTGTCTGTAAAAAAGGGGATGATGTTTAATCCTCCGTGAGTAAGTCGGTTCCTTAAGTCGCTGAGTTGCTTATACCATTTGAAATCAATTTTTTTTTGACTTTTTTTATCAAATTCTTCTTGTAGTAAAGAATACTTATTTCCATTTTTAGATTTTTTTAGATCTAAAAGCATGTTTCCTATTTGATAGGATATGTCCCAAACGGTTGTTATTTTTTGATAAACGTATTCAATGAATTCTGCCCCAATTATATCGCTGTATTTTTGTATTGCTTCATTGTCATTTTGTATTTCTGAAATAAGAATTGTTCCTAAAAAAACTCTTTTGAGATTACTTTGGAAATTTTTTAGTAACATTTGGAAATCTGAATTGTCTAAAATGCAGTTGTTGTTTTGTTGTAAATTGACAATTGTGTTGTAGATTGGATTAATTATTTTATTCATGTTTTATTAATTTCCTGTTCCTATAATTTATTTGTGATTGCTGCAAATATATATTGATTTTTTTATTTGCGGTGATGAAAATATGAAGTTTGTAATAAAAACAGGATTGTTTACTCAATGTTCTATACTTAACCAACCATTATTATAGTGTTTGCATTTCTTCTATGGGCAGACTGGAATGTAAGGTGATGACATTGACGGTAATTCATGAGAGCGAGGAATGTCCCCTATTTATGCTATAAACCCGTTATGTCAGAAGACTACTTCTTTGCTTTTTGCTATCTTTGCGCTCAACGGATGCCGAAGGCAACCGACCTCTTACCTCATCGCTTGCGGGTGCATTATGGATTTTAAGAAAATGGAAGACGGCTTCCGGATGATTCTGGAAGGCATGGGCGAAGACCCTAACCGCGAAGGCCTTATCGATACACCGAAGCGTGTTGCTAAGATGTACGCTGAGCTCATGACAAGCCTTACGGGCGAAATGAAGGCCGAAGACATCCTCAAGACGCGTTTCCACGAAAAGTACGATGAGATGATCATTGTGCCGGATATCGAGTTTGCGAGTATGTGCGAACATCACTTTTTGCCGTTCACGGGCAAGGCTCACGTAGCTTACATCCCGGGCGATTGCGTTGTCGGTCTTTCGAAAATCCCGCGCGTGGTGGAGTTTTACGCCCGCTTCCCGCAGATTCAGGAACGCATGACGCGCCAGATTGCAGAACTTATCCAGAAAGTGCTCCAGCCGAAGGGCGTTGCCGTGGTTCTCGAAGCCTCGCACATGTGCATGACGATGCGCGGTGTGAAAAAGCCGGGTGCTACTATGGTGACGACGCAGCTCCTCGGACGCTTCAAGACGGACGAAAAGACTCGCGCCGAATTCATGTCCCGCATCTACGCCCCGCGTTAGTTGTCATTCTCCTATCCATTATTGTCATTCCCGCCTCCGAGCGGGAATCTCCTTTTCACCTTTGGACTTTTTGTCAACGAAACGTGCCCTGTGATTTTGATCACGGGGCTTTTTTGGGGGTATTTTATTGAAGGATGGGATTAAGGTCTTGGTAAAAAAGGAGTGCCTAAAATGAAATCAAAGATTTTTAAGGGTGTGATTTTGGTAAGTGCCATTGCCTTTATCAACTGCGGGGACGATTCTGCAACTTCTCCGTTATCGTCTACTGGCGATATTTCTTCATCAAGCATAGAATCTACGGCTGAAAGTTCCAGCTCTGATGACAAGTGCTTGGCATCTAGTTTGCCGAACGCTTGCGGTGATGCGCCGGTCTCTAGTTCTGATATTGCACCGACCTCTAGCTCCGAAATTGCGCCTGCATCGAGTTCCGACGAAGCTCCGGTGAGTTCGGCAGATGCTCTGAGCAGCTCTTCTGATGTGCAGTCTAGCTCAGGCGATGTGGCCTCAAGTTCTTCCGAGGCTCAGTCGAGTTCCAGCGAACAGGTTTCTAGTTCGAGCGAAGCTCCGAAGGGCATCTTCCTTGCGAGCGGTAAGGAAGAAGAAAAGGACCAGCTGAAGGTCGTTTACAAGACAAATACGGGTTGGGATAATAAGGGTATTTTAGCTTATCCGGAACAGCTTTCTGGCGACCAGAAACACGGCGTTGTCGTGTGGGGGCCGGGCGGCGGTACAGAACCGGGCGCATACGAAGGCATGATTCGCAGACTCGCTTCGCATGGTTTTGTCGTGATTGCCTTGAGCGTTTCTCCGGGCGATGCATCGCAGGCTTCCAAGGCGATTGACTGGCTCGAAAACAAGAACAAAGATTCCAACGATCCGTTCTACCAGAAGCTTGAATTGACGAAGGTCGGTTGCTCCGGACATTCGATGGGTGGCTTGGAATCTGAGCAGGCAGCCATCAAGGACAAGCGCGTGTTTACCGCATTCCTCAATAATAGCGGTGACAAGAATGGCGGTGTCATCAAGAATTTCCCGAAAGAAAAAACGGCTGCGGTGCTTTACGGTGAAGTTGGCATGGAAAAGCCGAACGCCATCAAGGATTACGAAACGGCAACGGATATCAAGTCATGCCTGATCGAAATGACGGGCGGTCCGAAGAACAATTCCGAAGGCGGTTACGGCCATGGTTCCGGTTCCTGGGACGGCATGGCGGCAACGATTGCCTGGATGCGCTGGCAGCTCGGTGGCGAAAGCGAACGTCAGGCAGATTTTGTGGGTACGACTGGCAAGTATATCGATGGAAATATCATCGGTAAACAGGGCAAATGGAAAACCCAATGTAAGAATTTCTAATCCATTCATAATCATTTCCACACTCCAACAACCAAGCGTCTCGGTCATTACGATCGAGGCGTTTTCTTTATAGTGTCATGCCCGCGGGTTTCTCGGTTATCTATTGTATCGGCAAGCGCGAATTTTGCTGTCATGCCCGCGCAGGCGGGCATCTCCCAATTTACAACGGGATTCCGAACAAGTTTGAAGGTCATGCCCGCGCAGGCGGGCATCTCCTTACACGTCTTGAATTACGACTGCGTTTTCTTATAGACTGAGTTTATGCACTTTGGATTTTTTATCCACGAGACTTTATTCGAAACGTGGAAAATCCGCAAAATTATAAGGTACTTTCTATACAGGTTATGGGAAAAATAGGAGAACAAAATGAAATCTAAACTCTTAAAAACGGTGGTGTTGGCCAGTTCTTTGGTCTTCCTGAATTGCGGTGACGATGCCACGTCTGCAATTAGCGATTATACTGCCAGCTTGTCGTCTAGCTCTGCCGGAGAAGTTCAGCCGGGCACGAGCTCTGACTCTCAGGGTACTGCTGGCACAGAAATTTCTAGCTCTGATGCCGCTCAGCCGACTTCTGGTACAACTGTTGAAGCTGGCTCCAGCGATTCTGTTCCGGGTTCTAGTGCGGATGTTGGGCCGCAGGCAGGATCCAGCAGCGCAGCTGCTCCGGGCGCAGAATCTTCTGCAGATGTTGCCGCAAGCTCTAGTTCTGATGACAAGTGCTTGGCTTCTAGCTTGCCGAACGCCTGCGGTGACGCTCCGGCATCGAGCTCTGCTACCGCACCGGCTGTAAGTTCCAGCTCGGTGAGTGCTCCTGCTGTAAGCTCCTCCAGCTCCGAAGAAAAGGTGGAATCGAGCTCCAGCGAAGCAGCTAAGCCGAAGGGTGTTTTCCTTGCCGAAGGCACGGACGAGACGAAGGACCAGTTGAAGGTCAAGTACATTGAACGCACCGGTCACGATGGCGGTGGAATCCTTGCTTATCCGGAACAGCTTTCTAACGACCAGAAGCACGCTGTTGTCGTGTGGGGTCCGGGTGGCGGCACGGAACCGGGTGCATACGGTGGTATTATCCGTCGTCTCGCTTCTCACGGCTTTGTCGTGATAGCACTCCGTGAATCTCCGGGTAACGCAACCCAGGCAATTCCGGCCCTCAACTGGCTCGAAAAGAAGAACAAGGATCCGAATGATCCTCTGTACCAGAAGCTTGATATGACGAAGGTCGGTTGCTCCGGTCACTCCATGGGCGGTCTCGAATCTGAACAGGCCCTCATCAAGGACGATCGCGTGATTACCGCCATGCTCAACAATAGTGGTGACCTCGGACATACGGCTATGTCTCAGGTTTCTAAAAGCAAGACTATCGGTATTGTTTATGGCGAAGGCGGCATGGAACGCCCGAACGCCGAAGCTGACTATAACAACCGGGGCGTCAAGGCTCCGGCATGCCTCATCAAGATGACGGGCGGTCAGGGCAATGAATGCCAGCAGGGCGAATGTGGCTGGGGCCATGGTTCTGGTCCGTGGGGCGGCATGGCTGCAACGGTTGCATGGATGCGTTGGCACCTCGGTGGCGAAGACAACCGCAAGGCTGATTTCGTTGGCTCTAGTGGCAAGTACATCAACGGCCCGATTGTTGGCGAACGCGGCAATTGGAAGGGCCAGTGCAAGAACTTCTAATCTCTTAAACACTCCAAACACCAAGCGCCTCGATCTTCATGGTCGAGGTGTTTTTTTTATAATTATTCACGAGAACAGTTTGCGGGTATTTTCCCCAACCACTGTTTGCTAACCACTAACCACGGTTTGTTCTATGAATGCTGCTATCCTTACTAATGAATTTCCGCCAGAAATCTATGGCGGTGCAGGTATCCACGTCAAGTTCCTGAGCCAAGAACTTTCCAAGCTCTGCCACATCGAAGCACGTTGCTTTGGTGCGCAGAATGACGATGCAGACAATATCCGAGCCATTGGTTTTAGCCAGAAGCTAGAACATAATCCGGCTGATGAACGTTTCAAGAAAATCTTGAAGCCGCTTGATATTAATTTGCAGTGGATGTCCTCACTCAAGGATATCGATGTGATTCATTGCCATACGTGGTACAGCCATTTCGGTGGCGTGGTCGCAAGTCGCCTTTTGCAGTGCCCGCTTATTTTGACAACGCACTCGCTCGAACCGCACCGTCCGTGGAAAGCGGAACAGCTCGGTGACGGCGGCTATAACATGAGCTGCTGGATTGAACGCACCGCTTACGAAGCCGCAGACGGCGTGATTGCAGTGAGCGAGGGCATGAAGCGCGATGTGATGAAGCTTTACGGCGTGCCGGAAGATCGTGTGAAGGTTATCTACAATGGTATTGATCCGGACTTTTACAAGCCGACATTCGACGAAGAAATCTTGAAGAAGTGGGGCGTGGATTCGAAGCGTCCGTTCGTGCTCTTTGTGGGCCGCATTACGCGCCAGAAGGGCATTAGCCAGCTCATTCAGGCTATCCCGCAAATCGACAAGAACGCCCAGGTGGTGCTTTGCGCAGGGGCTCCCGACACGCAGGAACTTGCCGACGAATGCAAGCACCTGATTGAAGAAGTCCAGAAGACGCGCGATGGCGTCGTGTGGATTCAGGACGCTGTGCCGCATACGGAACTTCGCGTGCTCTATAGCCACGCAACTGTGTTTGCAACGCCGTCGCTTTATGAACCGTTCGGTATCATCAATCTCGAAGCCATGAGCTGTGGAACGCCGGTTGTTGGCTCCGCTGTCGGTGGCATTCCGGAAATCATCGTCGATGGCGAAACGGGTTTCCTCGTGCCGCTCAAGCCAGTTTCCGAAAAGATCTTTGAACCTGCTGATCCGAAGGCTTTCCAGACGGACTTTGCAAACAAGCTTAACAAGATTCTTGAGAATCCGGAACTTGCAAAGAAGATGGGCGAAGTCAGCCGCAAGCGCGCTATTGACGTGTTCAGCTGGAAGACGATTGCCAAGCAGACTTTCGACTTCTATCAGGAATGCATCGAACGCTACAAGCGTGAAGGCAAGCGCGTTTAGTAGAAAGTAAACAGTAGGAATACTGTTAATCGCTTATGAAAATGCTCCGCTTTGGCGGGGCAGTTTTCGTATTTACTTTTCTACGTAATTTTTAATGTAATAGAAGAAACAATCCATAAAGTCGGTGTTGTCGCCTTTTATGGTACAAGATGTTTTAACGACTTCGTCATTTCTGAACTTTGTTGTGAATAAGTGTTCCTCATTTGTAGAAAAGGTAATGTTGCCGTGCTTTTTCCCGTCATTGCAACGTCCTTTGACTATGATGCTTAAATTGTTTTCATTGTCACGAAATCCTTTTTGAAAGTCTTCAACATTTTGAGAGTCGTGGCAAAGATTTTTTACGATGTAATTTAGGAATTCTGCGGGCGAGGACTTTTTTGGCTTGGTGTTATTTGTTTTGGGGGCGCAGTACATTGGATCTTCTACGAGAGTCCAGCCACTTTTCAAGGTGATTACTTCGCCTGTGCAATTTCGTGCCTCGGAAATCCCAAAGGTCAATAAAATAATTGCAATTGTGTAAAAGAATAATTTAGGCATTGTAGGATTCCTTTTATTCTTCATCTTCGATTGCGGGGATATTGCCTGCAGGCTTAAGGTCTGGATCGTTGATTATTTCTATGTCCGATAAATCGTATTCAACACCATATCCTTCGTAGTGGCATTTGTATTTATGTTGTGAAAATCCCTTGGAACAGAAGAAGAGGAAACAAGATGTTTCGCGCGATTTTGACTTATCTATTTGCTCCATGCTTACGTTTATGATGTTGTCTATTCTTATGCTAATGTTATCCTTTTTAAGAATTTTGCCTACGTATTTATTTTGAAAATCGGTAATGGAGCAGGACTCCTCTTTTTCCAAGATATTATATGAAATGTAAGCCATTTTCTTTATCTTGAGGGGTTGAACGCCGAATCCCGGTAAAAAGGAACTGGATGTCGTATTTTGGACGACCGTGTGAGCACAGGAAATTAGAAGGAAAGAGACAAGGAGGAGGAATGTTTTTTTCATATAGGGTCCTTTTTGTAAAGAAATATAAAAAAGCCTTCGTTCGTGAAGGCTTTTCTTAAATTATTCCAACTGTCTATTTTTGACTTTTTATAGTGTGCTATTTTTCGAACACAATCTTCTCTACGATGGCGCTTGTCGTGAGGAGTTCCGGGAGTACGACTTGCTTACTTGCATCGCCTGCGGGGTAGATGGCATAGGCGGGGACACCGGATTTGCCCATGCTGCGCAGGAGTGCGGTAACTTCGGGTGTTTCGCGAGTCCAGTCTGCCTTGACGCGGGCGACGTTCAGGCTGTCCATCGCGTGCTTGAAATCATCGCGGTTGAGGACGGCTGCTTCGTTTGCCTTGCAAGTGAGGCACCAGTCGGCGGTGGCGTCAATGAATACGGTACGGCCAGACTTCGCAAATTCTTCGATGAGTTCTGGCGTGTAGCGGTACCAGCCATCTTCGGTGACGAGCTGTACAGACCGAGCCTTGAAAATTGCATCGACTTCGGCTTCGAACTTTGGCGATGCAAATGCAAACCAGATGATGGCAAGGATTACAACGGCGCCTCCAACGGAGAGCACTTCGCGAAAAAACGCGACTCCCGGCGGGGCGATGTTCCCTATCGCAAAACTCATGGCGATGCTCAAAAGCGAAATGGCGGCGAAGATGCCTACGCCGACGTTTCCGGCCTGTTCATGCACAACCCACAGGAGCCATACGACTGTGCCGAGCAAGAGAACGCCCATGATTTTCTGGAGCGTGACCATCCATGCGCCCGGTTTCGGAAAAACTTTCAGGACTTTCGGAAACGCACTCACGAGCATGTAGGGGAGCGCAAGCCCGACGCCTGCTGCGGTGAAAAACAAAAACAGCACAGGGGTCGATGCGGTAAATGCAAAACCCATCGCGGTGCCGAGAAACGGTGCGGAGCACGGAGTGCTCAAAAGCACGAGGAGTGCGCCTGTGAAAAATGCGCCCCAAAAGCCCTGCTTGTGCCCAGCCTTGTCCATCTTGGTGGTGGCGCTTCCGGGAAGCCAGATTTCAAAAACTCCAAAAAAACTCATTGCAAAGGCACTTAGAATCACGACCATGAATGCGATGAATCCTGCGCTCTGAAATTGCATGCCCCAGCCTGCATTCCCGCCGCCCGCCTTGACGGCGGCGACAACCCCGGCGAGCGTCCAGAAACTCACAAGTATCCCGAGGGTTGTCGTGGCGCCTAGCATAAGCAGGCGCCTGCGGCTCTCACGAGACTGCTTGATCAAGCTGAAAAGCTTTAGCGAAAGCACTGGAAGCACACACGGCATCAAGTTCAGAATTAAGCCTCCGAACAGTGCAGACAAAAGCAAAATGAACGTCCCTGCGGCACCTTCTGTGGTATTCCCAGCAGCGCTTGGCGCATGGATCACATTCCCGGTGGCATTTGCAGCGGCGTTTCCGCCCGTTTTCCCTGTAGAGCTTGTAGCGCTTTTGGCTCCAGGAGCAGTTGCATCATCTCGCGATGCACTTTTCTTTGTAAACCCGAGTGGTCCAAGTCCAAATGTCACTTGCGATGGAGCGAGGCAAATCGAATTGTCACATGCCTGGTAATGGAATGTCGCCTTGGTCGTCAAGCTATCGTAATCATCTTCGACACTATCGACAGGGAGCGTAATTTGGAAGAGGCCTTTGAACACGAGATTTTCGAGATCCAAAGCTTCGCTATATTCCTTGATCGGTTCGGGCCACTTGGGCTCTCCAAAGTGAATGCCCTTTGCCGAAACTTCGATAGACGAAGGTTTCAAAAATTCATCGGCGGCAATGTTTGCGTTTACATGCCAGTTATCCGGAATTTCGATTTCAACAATAACACTCGAACCTTTCTGCAGAGATCCCGCGGAATACTTCATGCCTGCTTCGGGAGGCGGCATATTGTTCATGTTGAACTCTTCCGCGAAAATGGCCGTTGCAAACAATAGCATGCAAAATGACGTTTTTTGCAAACGGTTGTTTGCAAAATTTCCAAATTCCTTAAATTTGTCTAAAATTTTCATAAATTAAGTCCCGTTAAAAGAAGTAGAAAATATTGGAAATAAAACATTTATGTCATATACGGGTTTCCTTTGTGACCAACCCCGCGATTGGGTCGGTAGTGTTTGGAAGAAATATTCCTACAGAATATACAAATTGTGTTTGAAAAAGTGCGGCTTGAAAGACGAGGCGGACGACTTGTTTCAGGAAGTAGCGCTCCGTTTTTGCCAAAAGGCGAACGAGTTGAACAACGGTGTCCATTTGTTGCCGTGGTTTCAGACGGTTCTGTTGAATTGCCATTACAGTGGCTATCGGAAGAGGGGGTGGGGTCGGGAAATACCGCTTTCGATTCTGTATGACTGTAAGAATCGTTATATGGGCTACGAAAACTTGGATCGTACGCTGCCCGATGAGGATGTTAGTGTCTGTGCCATCATAGGTGAAATCTCGTGCTTGATTTCGGTATTGAACCCGCTCGAAAAAATGATTGTGGAGTTATCGATTGTTGGCTATACTACAGATGAATTGAGTGACTTGATTGGGCTTTCTAGAACGGGAATTGTAAGGCACCGGGCAAGAGCGTTTCAAAAAATGCAAGAAAAGATGGTCAAACAAAAGGAATTGTTAAAAATGGTTTTTGGTCGGGATGCCACTTTGCGGGAAATTATTGAATATGCTGGTTGAAAAGTTTTGAAAATTTGTAATTTTAGAATGTGAAAATATTGTCAAAGCTTATCTGTATACTTTTCATGGTCTCGTCGGCTTTTGCTGTGGACCAATGGATTAATTATTCAAATCCTTTCCCGATAAGGGCGGCCATCCCTTATGGAGATGGTTTGATTTTGTCGACAGCTGGCGGAATCCGTTATAGAGCGAATAACGCAGATGACTTGTATACGACCAGAAATGGCCTTGCGGCACCTGCGGTAAGTGCTGTGGTCAATTCAGAACTTGGAATGTTTGCGGTTACGGATAATGGTATTATTTCGACGATGACGCCGAGTGGAAACTGGCAGCTCATGAGCCGTTCTTTTGCAGGTAGCAATCTGCGAGTTCTCCCTGGCATGGTCTGTATTGCAAAATCCATCTTGGTCATCGCTTTTGAAGATCGCCTTTCGTTCTTTAATTTCGAAACTCTAACCTCTATCCTTACTATAGAGCGTATTGCCGATGTAAGCTTGTCTGCAGTTCCTATAACTGCGATGAAGGTGCGCGGGGATTCACTATTTGTGGCTCTGGATCAGTCGGTTTATGTACGCAAGATGGACTGGGAACATCTGGCTTCCGACATTCAGCTGTATAACCAGGATTCCTGGAGCCTTGTGAAATCGGCTTCTAATAAAGGGTATGTCGTCAAGGATATAGCTTGGAAAGATGGCAAGTTAAAAACATATCCTTCTGAAGGCATGAGACTATGGGACAAGGATGGCGAAACGATTGTTGCTGCAGACACGTTCTCCGTGATTTCGTCAGATGCTCCGCTAGTCACTCTCCGTGGAAAGGCCTTGGAAGATACGGTTCTGTACGAAAAACTAGTCTCCGTAAAAATTGTTGGATCGGATACGATTCGTCATCCTTACTTGCAGTCTAAAGTCCGTTGGGTTCAGTTGCTTTCTTCAAACAGAGCCGTCTTGGCTGGCCCCAATGACGTTTTCTATTACGATGGAAAAAAGCTTTCGTCTTTGTCGGAATATGAAAAATTTGCGATTGGCAATGCGTATGAACTTCAGGTGCTTCCACAAGGTGGAGTGCTTGCCGCTTCTCAGGAAGGATACTTTTCTCGCAATTATGGTTATGAATGGAGCAAGCCTGTGCAGGCTTTGTTTGGCAATGGCAACAGATCGGATGCTTTAGGCCACGACATGAAAACCTTGTCCGTTCTCCCTGATGGAGATGTGTTCTATCATATCTGGGGAATTGCGTATGTCCATTACGGTGATTGGGGTGAATACATAAAGACATTCTATGATCCAAATGAAGATTACTGCATGGATAATATCCTTGAAGATCCCGATAACCATTACTCAATTGCCGTCTCTTCGACTCCGGCTCCGGATAATAAGGGCTTTTTGACAACGTCAGGATCGAATCATGGGTATAGCTTAATTTATGTAGACCTTAATGGAAATATGTCATGTGCCAAGAATATTGGCAGTGCAACTATTGCTGGACCGATGATTGCCCGCGTGAACGATGAAGGAAAGTGGGTTGTTTATATTGGAACTCGTGATGCAACTTCGTTGGACGCAAATGGTGGCTTGGATGTTATCACCTTTGATCCTCCGAAAAGGACTGGCGGTGAACTTTCTGCGACTAAGGACAATGTCAAGTCGTATTACGGGCCTTCTACAACTCCATTGGATTTGGTCTATGAACCTAAAACAGATTATTTCTGGATGGTTACGGCTTCGTCGCTTGTCTACTGGAATCACGAGCAGGATTCGTTGAGAACTCCGCTTTCTACAAATGGCCTTACAGGTGCTAGCTATACGAGTATTGACGTCGATAGTCGTGGAAATCTTTGGGTCGGGACTGCGGCAAATGGTGTTTACCGCTTGACTCCACGAGTCACAAATCCGGATACATTGTCTGTAACACACTTTACGACTCGCCAGGGACTCCTTAGCGATAGAATCCAGGATGTGGCTGTAGATACTTTACTTGGCTTTGTCTGGTTTGCGCATGACAATGGCGTTTCCCGCTATGCGAGAAGTGACCTGCGCAGTGCCGATGGCAATATGACAAATGATGCTCGTGAAGATGTTAAGGTGTTTCCGAACCCCTTCCGTCCGTATGTGCACCAGAATGTGATTTTCCTTAACATTTCTGAAGATGCTGTCGTCAACATTTACAATAGAGGTGGCAGGCTTGTAGCTACGTTTTCGGGAGACCGTGTCGTTGGTGGACGTGTGGAATGGGATGGCCGAATGGATAATGGCAACCTCGTAGCACCGGGTGTCTATCAGTACATTATTCGAGGCAAGTCTAAAACTAAAAAAGGCAAGCTCTTGATTATCCATTAATGGATGTTGAGGATGTAGTATGGATAAAGTTGTTGGATTTTTAGCTTTGTTGACGATGGCTCTTTTGGTGGGCTGTGCTGGCGAACGTCAGGGCCTTGTGTGTGAAGAAATTGAATACCGCCTGAATACGATGACGTATTCTCCGGACCAGCGTGCGTACATGGAAAATGAACTGCGCACCTGCCGCGAAGACGAGGCAAAAAAGAAGAATGAATCTGGAACGTCTAACGGAAGCATTTACGAACGTTATGCCACCACGGAAAACGCAAGTTCCGGAGATTCTGCAAAAGTTGAGATCCCTGTCTCTACGTTGTTGCAGGATTCTTCCGAAGAAAAGACGATGAGTATTTACGACCGCTACAAGTCTGTCGAGGCCAATAAGTAATGCCTACAATCAAGACTCTTGCAGGCGAGACGTTTGAACCGGACTTGCCTAGACGCTTGCTTTCTATCGCAGGCGAAATCCGTGAAGCGGGTGGCCGCGCCTTCTTGGTCGGCGGCTGGGTGCGCGATGCTCTCCTTGGCAGGACTTGCCGCGACTACGATGTCGAAGTTTACGACCTCACGCAAGATGAACTTGTCCCGATTTTAAAGAAGTACGGCCGTACGAATCTTGTCGGGAAGGCTTTTGGCGTGATCCATTTGGCGATGAAGGGCCTCTCGCTCGATTTCTCGTTCCCGCGTACCGAAAGCAAAGTCGGCTATGGCCACCGCGGTTTCGTGGTGCATACGGATGAGAAACTCTCGTTCAAGGAAGCGGCACTCCGTCGTGACTTTACCATCAATGCGATGGGCATGGAACTTCCGGAACTTACGCTGTGTGACCCATACGGCGGCATAGACGACTTGAAGAAAGGCTTGTTGCGCCATGTGGGCCCAGCCTTTGTCGAAGATTCGCTGCGCATTTTGCGAGGCGTGCAGTTTGCGAGCCGTTTTGCGCTTAGACTTGCGCCCGAGACGATTGAACTTTGCCAGACGCTTTCGCTCGAAGACCTTTCTATAGAGCGTTTATTCGAAGAATTCAAGAAGTGGCTCTTGAAGCCGGGCAAGCCATCGCTTGGTTTGCGTGCTTTCTTGGACATTAAGCTGAACGAATTTTTCCCGGAAGTTTCGCCACTGCGTGGCTCTTGGGAAGACTTGGGCGAAATGCTCGACAACATGGAGAGCTTGCGCAGGAACTTTGCGAATGCTGAAGCGGCTGGTGGAGCTGTTGGTGACGCCAAGTGCGCACCGCTTTCGGACGATCAGGTGATGGAATTTGCGTTTGCCTCATTCCTCAGCGGGAGTCCCGAAACCTCTCTTAAGTTCCTCGAACGTATCACGAATGAATCGCACTTGGTGAAGAATGTCCCATTGCTTTTGAATGCTTATAGCGAGCTCGATTTTGCAATTGTGAACGATGCGCCGGCGCTTCGCCGCATGGCGGTGAAGCTGGGTGGCTTAAAGCTGTTGAGCCTGCTCGTTAAAGCCACCCCGCGTAAGTATTACGCCGCCGCCGGCGCCCCGGAATTCCCGGAACAGCTATGGCAAGCTGCCGCAAGTCTTGACTTGCTCAATGCAGCTCCGCAGCCATTCCTCATGGGCAAAATGCTTATGGAAATGGGATTCAAGCCGGGCAAGCAAATGGGCGAGACCATCAAGCAAAGCTTTGAGCTCCAGCTCGATGGTAAAATCCAGAACGCCGAAGATGCAATTGCCTGGGCGAGAAGTAGAACTTAGAGCTTAGAACTTAGACAACTGCGTAAGGCGAGTGAAGCGAGCTAAGTTCTGCCAACTAAGGCGCCTTTGGCGCCTTTATTTCCACCTAAACATTCCCGAGATTCCTGCGGGGACGCAGAACACGATCATCGGGATTTGGATAAGCTCTACAGGCAAGAATGCGAGCATACGGCGCTTGGACTTGAGCTTCCAGGACGCAATGCTCAAGAATACAAAGTCCACGACAATCTTGGGCAGAATGCTGAACACGCACCATTGCCACGGGAAATCAAGGAATATAGCGCACCACGGACTCACGAACATCCAGATGTAGTACGTGTAAATGAGCGTGAGCAAAAGGATGTAGGCTTTGCTTTCGTAGTTCGTGCCGTTACTGCTCCAGCGGGCGCGCTGGTTGAAGAGCTGTTTCCACGTATGCACCGGAGCGGTCTCGATCACAGCGTCCTTGTCGAGATTGTAGCAGACCTTCGTTCCCGGGATTTTCATCATCTTGTGGATGAGCATGTCGTCATCGCCGCTCGAGAGGTTGATGAGGTCTCCGAATCCGCCGACTTTAAAGAACAAGTCCTTCTTGTACGCAAGGCAAGCCGCACTGGCGACAATCGGGCGTCCAAGGCTAAAGCCCGCTGCTTCCATCGCGGTGTAGCCGAGCGTTTCAAGTTTCTGGTAGAGGTGCGGCATCGAGCGCGAGCCGTTGTTCTGCTTGGGGCCTTGCACAATGCAGATGCCATCGACAAATCGCCCGGCCATGGCGGTAATCCAGCTCTTGCGCGGGATGCAGTCGGCATCCATCGTCAAGAGCACTTCGTTTTTGGCAATCTTGAAGGCGCTTTCGAGCGCGCGCTTCTTGGGACTTGCAATTTGCGGTAAATCTTGCGGGAGGCTTAAAACGCGGAAACGCGGGTGTGTGGCGGCAAACTTTTCGAGAATCTCGCGCGTGCGGTCGGTAGAACGGTCATCGACGCAAATCACTTCCCATTCGCCAACGTAGTCCTGGGCGGCGACCGCTTCGAGCGTGCGTTCGGCAAATTCCTCTTCGTTTCGCATCGGGATCACGACCGAGACGCTTGGGGTGGCTTTCGGGCCTTTATAGCGATGCGTCTTTAACAGTCCTACTATGAAGAATAGGAACAGGAGCGCATAGAGCGCAGTCAGGCATGCGAGAATAATGCCACCCATGCGTTTAAATCTAGAAAAATCAAAATAATGAATTTTAGTTACTAGTTCTGTGTTACTAGTTACTAGAATGTTTTTACTAAATTATTGCTAGTAACTATTGACTACTAACTAGTAACTGCGCCGTAGGCGCGAATTGCTTATGCTCCATCCATCCGCTTTTGTTCATCCGAATGCCAATGTCCACGAGTCTGCCGTTATCGGCCCCTGGTGCGTTGTCGATGAAAATGCGGAAATTGGCGAAAATGTGGTGCTTGAATCGCGCGTGCGCGTTTACGGTGGCGTGACCATCAAGGCAAATACGCATGTTTACGATGGGGCGATTCTTGGGGCGCCTCCGCAAGACCTCAAGTACGCAGGGGAGCCGACTCGCCTTGAAATTGGCGAAAATTGCATCATCCGCGAATACACGACGCTCAATCGCGGCACAGTTCAGGGCGGTGGTTGCACTTGCATTGCGCCACACGTACTCATCATGGCTTACGCCCATGTGGGGCACGACTGCCAAATCGGCGAAGGGGCGGTCATCGCGAACGGATGCCAGCTCGGCGGACACGTACGCATTGGCAAGTTTGCGACCCTCGGCGGCACCACGGCAGTGCAGCAGAGGAACCAGGTGGGCGCCTACGCTTTCGTGGGCGGTACGCTCAAGGTCGATTACGACGTTCCACCTTGCAGTCGTGCCTTCGGGAATCCGCTCCGCTTTGCTTCCCTCAACCTCCATGCGCTCCGCTTGCATGCTGATGAATTCCCGCCTGAACGTATCGCATTTTTTGAACGTGCTTTCCGCGAACTTTACCGCGGCAAACGCCCGACCGCCGAAGTTATTGAAGAATTGAAAGAAGGCCCGGAACCTCTGTTCCAAGCCTTCTTTGATGAGCACTGGGGCGGTTCTCTCGTTCGCCTGTGATCATTTGTGCTTTTTTGCGCTTTAAGATTCTAGAAAATGAGTGCTTGCGGGAATCCGTAATACCATGTTTCTGAGGTGGTATTGTAGGCGTCGAAGCCGCCAGTACGTCCAAATCCCCAGTAATGGAACGACATCCCGTTATCGACAGCTGCCTTAGCGGTCTTTTTAGCCCATTCAGCCTTGCCTTCCTTGCTTGGAGGAGTTCCATTGCAACTGAAAGGTTCGCCGCCGGCAACGCCGAATTCACCCATATTCATAGGCACTTGGTCGATTCCGTTTACATCCGGGTAGAGCTTGTAGGCGAGCCCGACGTAAGATCTCATGTCTTTTTCAGCGGTGTTTCCATCTACAGCGTCACCTATGCAGTTGTTGCCGTGAGGACCCTGGTGGGTGTAAACATAGGGCAGATAGTAGTGACCGCTAAAGATGATGTTTCCGTCTTGCGGCAATTTGAGGCTTTCGAGGTCTTCAAACTTTGCGGCATGGTAGGTTTCGAACATGATTGTCTTGCCCGGAGCGTACATGCGGATGATAGCGTAGGCTTCCGTCATCAGCTGGTTCACAAGCGATGCGCTAGGGATGATGGGTTCGTTCAAGATTTCGAGTACAACCTGGTTGTCCTGGAATTCGCCCATTGCCTGAGCTACCTGAGCCCACATCATGAGGAAGTGTGTCTTTTCGGCTTCGAATTCGGTGGGGTTGTAAGTGCAGCCATTTCCACCGCCACCGGCGCAGTTGAGTTCGGTGTAGTGGTGGAAGTTTACGACAACGGCAAGGCCGTTGGCAATTGCGAGTCGGATATCTTCTAGGACTCCTGCCAGGCGATTCGGGTCAACGGTATGGTTAGAATAGTCGGAGCCGTTCTGCCAACGGACCGGGATGCGGACGGAATTGAATCCTGCTGCCTTGATGACTGCGAAATCTGTATCGCGGATGGGGTTGCCCCAGCCACTGTCATCGGAACCATCGGAATCCCAGGAGTTTCCGAGGTTGATACCGCGGCCAAGAATCTTGTTCATGGTCCTTCCGGCTGTGTAATCTACGGGAACGGCGGTGCTGCTGTTCGATTTGGGTGTTGCCGGTGGTGGTGCTGTGGTGCCACTATCGCATGCGCAGATGAGGCTTCCGATTGCCATTGCGGTAAGAAACTTTTTGATCATAGTTGACCCCCAAAAGGTTCGTAATCCAAAATACCTGTTCTCAAAATCTATATAAAACAAAAAATAGAAATTTAAAAAGATGTTTATCTTATGTTTACGCTTGAGTCCATGTGATGGTCGTCAAAATTTTTAGTTTGTAAACATTCATAAACGTTTGCGGATAAAAAATTTCCGTTTACGCTTGAGTCCAGCGTTTGTGTGGCTTAACAAGTGGTATTTCGTTGATGCATCTAGCTTTGCAAAGCCTTTTTTGCAAAACAGTGGATCGAAAATTCCCAAAAACAAGCTATATTGTAGACGATCCGAATTTGGAGAATTGTACCTATTATGAATGGAAACTTTAAAAAAGCCATTTGGAAGTCCGCTCTAGCGGCGATGCTTCTTGCTTCATCTTCTTTCGCTGGCTACGGTTTTAGCGATTACCGCGACCGCGACCAGTCCCACTTTGTCATGAAGGATCCTAAGCCGTTCCGTCCTGATAAGGAAGTTGTCACCGTTGTCATGCGTGAAGCTATTCCGCGTGGTGGTGGCTATACCTACCAGTATCCGCGTGAAAACCCCGAACCGGTACTCACGGATAAGTACGCTATGGAAGGTGCACTCTCCATGGAAATCGAACTTATCGCGAGCGACTATTCCGGTGTCGCAATTTGTATTGCGGGTTCCGTGGACCTGACTCCGTATTTGGAAGATGGTGTTCTCGAATTTTGGCTTAAGGGTGCCCAGGGTGGCGAAAACGCATTGTTCGTGCTCGTTGACGATGGCGTGAAGAGCAATGGCGAATCCCTCCAGGTCAAGCTCCGTTCCAAGAGCCTTGGTGAAATTACGACAGAATGGAAGCACTTCAGCATTCCTCTGAAGCTCTTCGGCAATACCGGTGTGTACTGGGATGCGAAGAACACGCGCGAAGTGATGCTCCCGTTCGCATGGTCCAACTTCAAGGGCTTCCGTCTTGAAGTCCGTAAGGATGAAAACGAATCCTTCAAGGTTTGGATTGACGATATTGTGATTAAGAAGCATGGCAAGCCGTACGAAGGCCCGGCTCATTATCCGTTCCGCAACGAGATTTAAGAGGATTTTATGCGCAAAACAATTTCTTCCCTTTTATTAGCGTCTAGCCTCGGTGCTGCGTGGGCTCTCCCTCCGCAGTTGCAGCTTGATTCCCTGCACGCTTCGTTGGATACTCTTTCCAACAACATGGAATCGACTCTTCTCGGCAAGGACGATCTGCCACTGGCAGTCTCCGGTTACATGGCTTTCCGTTTGAAGAATTTCCATTATACCGAACAGAGCCCCTGGGTCCGTGATGACCAGGCTCGTACAAGCGTCGACGCTATCTTGAACGTGAACGTCGTCGCCATGCCGAACTCCTACATTACGTTGTTTACGAACTTGATGTTCCCGTTTGACTTGAGCGGTATCTATACGAACTACTTGGCCAAGCACCCGACTCAGGCTCCGGGCTACAACGATGAACGCGTCCTTTACGATCACTCTACGGACTACTACGCATCGACCATCAACGAAGAATTGAACGTCGGTGTCGATATCCGTGCTGGTGTGTTCGGTGCCTACATCACCGCTGGTGGTGTTATCTGGGCTAACGCTTCCCCGCTTACCATGTGGGAACGTGAAACGAACCCGCGTTTCGTTTGGCAGTACGAACTTTTCGAAGACGAAAAGACTGTTTCTACCTACTATAAGGAAAAGGCATTCAAGCCCGTCAAGGAAGGTGGCCGTGCATTCTGGACGAACCGCTCTTTCGGTGGCGTGTTTGCTAACGTCTATCAGCTCCCGTACGACTTGAAGGCTCAGTTCCTCGTTTCTCAGCCGATGGATGCTGACGTGGGTACTCGTGATGGTCTCCGTATGTATGGTGGCCAGCCGGGCGAACTTGAAATGATGGGTGGCTACGACTTCCGCGGTACAATCCTCCATGGCCGTATCGCCAAGGAAAAGATCGCAGACAACCTCACTCTCGGTGTGAACTACATGGGCGTAACGTTTGATGATGCTATCATCAACGAAAACGAATTCCGTGACCAGTGGCTGACTTACGGTGTATTAAGTACTGGTGATGCTACCCCGAGACTCCTCAATACGCATATTGTTTCTCTCGATGTTAAGGGCAACGTCACTCCGAAGCTCTTCTTGATGGCTGACTTGGGCGTAAGCATTGTGGATACAGTGGCTTTCTACCCGTCTGAAGCTGTTGATGACTATAGTCCGATCGTAAATAGTACCGGCTATTCCAGCGCTGCTAAGAGATCTGCAGTGGGTGACCCGAAGGTTGGCTTCTACCTCAAGGCTCAGAGCAAGTATCTCGAAGGCTGGCCGATGACTGCTGAACTCGTGTTCTTCCAGCCGGGCTTCTACTCTCCGTATTCTTTGACAAACCCGTCCCGCTTCCCGGGCTGGCGTAAGGATGAATTCTACCTTAACGGTGGCGCCCTCCGCTACTCCCCGAACATGGCCGGTATCAACTTCAAGTTGGAACCGAGCTTCAACCGCGGTTACTTTGACTTCCAGTACGCTCAGCACCGCCAGATCGAAGCTGGTCAGGACGTGATTGCTTTCAACTACCGTTTGAACGGCCGCAACATGTGGGAAAGCACCAACTCCTGGACTAAGCATAAGCCGCTCTTTGTGGCTGACTCTGGTAACAGTTCTAATTCGGGTTATATTGCTCGTGCCGGTGTCCAGAAGGGAACTGCCGATGGTGTCAAGATGTATCGCCAGCACGGTGGTCTCCTTGGTGGTACTTGGGAAATGTGGGAATCTTTCGCCGCTTATGACAACGGTCAGCAGATCGCTAGTGACGAAGTTCCGACCCATGTCAAGTGGTCCTCTTACATGTCCTTCATGGGTGGTTACGATATTGGGCACTGGTTCGGTACCGACCGCAACATCATGATGACGGCTTTCGTTGCCCTCTCTGGTGTTTCGACCTCCTTTGCTCCGCTTGCAGTTTCCGAAAAGCAGTCTGGCATGCTCATGACGAGCTTCTTCGGTCAGCTTGAACCGACCGTCGCTGTGACGCCGACTTTCCACATGGTGGGTATCCTCGGTTTCGAAACGTTCAGATCTGAAAAGGCTTATGTCAACCACGAAGTGGGTGTTTCTGTGCCTAACTGGGGTGCTACTAATAAGACTCGTAAAAACGAAGTCCTCCCGTACTATTACGAAAAGGCTCCCATCAACTACAAGGACTTCGCTATTGGCCTTGGCTTTGACTGGGACTTCTCCGATCGCGTGGGGCTCCACTTCCGCTACAAGTTCATGACGCACTCTGACGAAACCGTTTCTGAAAATGATTGGCATTCCCATTACATCGCTGCCGAAACCAAGGCTTGGTTCTAAGGGAGGATGCTGAAGATGAATATGAAAATGAAAAGACTTTTAATCGCCCTTCTTTCCGCTTCGGTTGCCGCATCGGCTTCTGCTGTTGCGGATAATCAAAAGGCTTTGCAGGCCAAGGCTGATAGCGCGAACGCCAAGCGTGGCGTTGAAATTGGCGGTAGCATCCGTGCTGTTGCCCAGCGCTCCAGCTTCAAGACGGATCAGGATCCGACTGGCATCAACAAGTTCCCGGATGTGGAACGCAATGAATTCGTCAGTGCAGACTTGAATTTCGGCTTCCGCCCGTACGAATTTGTCCGCGCCAACGTGACGATGCGCCTTGGCGGTGGCATGCAGGAATACTTCGCTGCAGCAGCTAAGACTCTCGAAGCCAAGTGGCTCAATGTCGAAGGCAATATCGGCAAGAACTTCTACTGGGTTATCGGTGACTTCCGTCAGGAACTCACTCCGCTTACGATCTACAATCCCGGTATCGACATCATGTACGAACCGACGATTTTCGCACGCAAGCGCCACATGGCCGAAAAGGAACAGCTCCTCGAAGGCAACAAGCGTAACCTTCAGGGTGTGAACCTCCAGTTCCGCCAGGAAATCGACCCGATGATTGGCGAAATCCGTGCTGAAGCTTTCTTCGCCCGCGTGAACCGCGTGTCTGTCCTCGACTTTAGCGGCGCCGAAGGCAACATCCTCCCGAAGGATTCCATTCCGGGTTTTGCAACATCCCTTGCCTCTAACACGGACAAGTGGCTCGTTGGTGGCAATATCGAACTTTTGCCGATGCAGAAGAACGTGTTTGTCGGCGTGACTCCGATGTTCATCTTTGACAATGAAAACACGAAGTCCTATGTCTACCGCCATCCGTTAGCTCGTGACGCCAAGCCGGACGATTTCAACCAGAACGATGACGAAATCAATAGTTACGTTCAGCAACCGATCAATCCGGATGTTGGCCCGCAGAATACGCTCGTGATTAGCGGTCGTGCCGGTGCTGATGTGGCTGGCCTCATGCAGAACAAGAACCTCACTCTTGATCTCGTTGCCGAATACGCCATGTCCATTAACAAGGTCAAGGAAACCAACTATGTTACGGATCCTTTGACCAATGTGACGCTTCCGGTTGTTTCTGAAGAAAAGAATAACGGTTCCGCAATTCTTGCTAACTTGAACGTGGGTTACAAGGAAGACAACAAGTGGAGCGCAGGTCTTGCCCTCGACTTCATCCGCAACGATGAAAAGTGGTTCAACAACCTTGCCCAGTCTCCGAGCTTCTTTGCTCAGCGTATCTTGAACTCCGATAAGGATGGCGAAACGGTCAAGTATGGCGTGAACTCTCCGCTCTACTCTACCTTTGACGCTCTCTACAACTACTCTCCGAAGTTCTCTCCGGTGGGCAAGTCCATGGGTACAAACGACGATAGATTCATGGATGGTCAGCGTGAAAGCTACAACATCGCTCCGTACAACAAGAACTCCTGGGGTTCGAATGTCTATTCTGTTGAACAGCTCTCCCTCATCAACTTGATGATGGATCCGGCTCTCCAGCTTGCCTTGCCGAACGGTCTTGCCACTGCAAACCGCATGGGTGTCCGCTCCCTTATCAAGGGTGACTGGCAGGGAATGGTCGAAGCTCAGGCTCTCGTGAGCATTTTCAACCAGGTCAAGTCCGAACTCGAAGGCGTTGTTGACAAGGTCTCCTATATGGAATTTGGCGGTGGTGCAAAGGTTGATGTTGCAAAGATTGCAGGTCTTAGCAAGGCTTTGGAAGTGTCTGGTTCCTATAAGCATTCCGAAAGCAAGACTGATCTTGTTGGCGGTGCTTCGGGAACGTTCAAGAGCGACTTCATCAATGCAGGCCTTTCTGTCCAGTTCTTGCCGCGTCTCGGCTTTACGGCTGGCTTCCAGATGATCAATTCTGATTACGGCACATACAAAGATCCGTATAGCACCTTTGTCGGTGCAGATGTCCCGCTCATGAAGAGCAAGCAGATGCACTGGATGGTTGGCTTTGACTACGTGGTCGCCGACAATGCATGGCTTGCCATCAACTACGGCATGATCAATGTGACGAATGACTACAACACGACTGCTCTTGGTGAATCGACTCGCAACTTGCCGGACTACTTCAATAGTGCAAAGAAGGGCGATGGCATGACGGGTACTTACCAGCACAAGTTTAGTCAGTCTATCTTTGAAGCTTCCATTAATGTGGAATTTTAATGGGAGGTAACTAGAATGAATTTCAATATGAACATGCGCAAATTTTTACTGACCTCCGCACTTGCCTTCTCGGCTACGGCAGCCTTTGCTGCAGAAAACCAGGCTGAGGTTGTGACGCAACAGAAATCCCTTTTGGAAAAGCTGGATTCTCTCAATGCAGCTGTTCTCGGGCTTAAGATCAATGGTACGGCAAAGGCTGGTGCACTTGCCTCCTTCTCTTCTTCTGACCAGTATGCAGAAAACTCTCCGACTCAGGAAAACCAGGCCTTCACCGATGTGAACCTGCGTTTGACTGCTCGTCCGAGTTCTGAGACTATGATCGATGTCCAGTTGCGTTTGCACAAGGATTGGCAGAACGCTTACGACGAAAACAACAACCCGATTATCGGTCACTGGTTCAGCTATGATGGTACAATCCTGAATAAGCATGTTGACTTCAACTTGGGTTACATGCGTATCGGTTATACCCCGCTTACCATTTACACTCCGCAGACCGAAATCCTCCAGGAACCGGAAATCTTTGCGGAAAAGCGTCGTGAAGCTCTTGCCCAGCGCAACCTCGATACTACGAGCCGTCGCCTGTTGCAGGGTCTCAATGTCGCTTACCAGAGCGGTAATGTGGGCCCGGTCGATAATATCACCGCTCAGCTCACGGGTGCCCGTCTTCGCAATACGGCTAAGAAGCTCGACCAGGTGTTCTTCGACTTCGATTTCGCTGACCGTTACCTCCTTGGTGCTCGCGTTGGTGCCGATGCCTACGGTGCTCACCTTGGCGTGAACTACGTCAATCTGATGGACCGCAAGCTGACGGCTCGCTCTAAGAAGATTGCTACTACAGATACGGTCTATTACGACAAGAACATGGTGTTCTCTGCTGACCTTGCTTTCGATTCCAAGAAGATCCTCCCGGAACTTCCGGTTTCGTTCGGTGTGAACGGCGAATTTGCCATGTCCAATTGGAAAGTCGATCGTGACTACATGGGTAAGGTGCCGGAAACGACCTATTCTCTTACGCAAAAGAACATCGATGGCAAGGAAGTCATTTATATCGTTAAGTCGACTCCTAAAGTTGATGCCCGTATCAATGAAGACTATCGCGAACAGGATGGCAAGAGCATCTACGCAAATCTCTTTGTGAAGGGCAATGTCAGCGGTCTTGACTTCAAGGCTGAAGCCGGTTACCTCCAGACTGATTCCAGCTTCTGGTCTGAATTGGCTTCTTCTCCGGTCTATACGGGCCGTGCCACAATCCTCAATTCGAACGCTTTCTACTCGAATTCGATCAACGATGTCATCTTGGGGACGTTCGGTGCTTCTAGCCTCGAAAACCTCTACTACAGTGTCTACAATTCTACGACATTGAATGCAAACAACTTGATGACTTCGGAAAATCTCGTCAACGCTCTTTCGAGTGAAAAAGAAAGTACCAATATGTTTGCCCGTTTGGACAACAACTACAAGAACGGTCATTTCTACCGCAATGGTTACACGGGGACCACTTCTAAGAAGCTCGAAGTTGAAAAGGACTATCTCAGAGATATCGACCCGTCTGTAAGCATGTCTTTGCCGTTCGGTTTGGCAACCCCTGACCGTAAGGGGATCATGGCTAAGGCCGATGCAAACTGGGAAGACAAGATCTTCTTCAATGGTCGCGTAAGCGTCCTTACTCAGACTTATGCCGATTACGGTAAGTGGACTTTGGCTGGTCTTCCTGTAATCCAGGAAAACAAGTACACTGAATTTGCATTTGGTCTCGGTGCTGATGTCGGTGCTCTTGCCGCTCTCGACCGCCAGATTCTCATTCAGGGTTCTTTCTCCCAGGCTTCCGAAAGCGCTTACTTGAAGCGCCAGGCCACTCGAATCGTTGCTGGCCTTACGGCTGACGTTTGGGGCCCGATCGGCGTGCTTGCTGGTTTCCAGCAGTACAAGAAGGTCTTTGACAATGGTGGTGTACCGCTCGTGGGCGGAACTGAAGAAGCTCCGTTTATTGTTAACGTGAACGATGCTACGGAACGCCTGATTATGGCTGGTGTCCGTGTGAAACTTGCTCCGTTGTCTTACCTGTCCTTGCAGTATGGCATGCTCACTAACGAACTCCAGTACAGCTACAATACTGGTGTCATCGCTGGTGCAGACAAGGTTTCCATCACCAAGAACATACTTTCCGCCGATGTGACGGTGAATTTCTAAGAGGTGCTGAAAATGAAAAAACTTCACCAGTACATGATGATTCTCTTGGCAGGTGTTTTGGGCGCCTGCTCCTCGATGAGTGTTGATGACCCTTATGTCGATAGCTATCCGGCTGGATTCTCCGCTTTGGAGTACATGTCTTTGCATCCGGAACTTCGCATGATGCAGTACAGAGATTACGTAAGTGACTACAATACCCAGCTCAAGGAAAATCTCGGTGACGCTGCTTACAATGCTCAAAAGTCTACGGACGAAGCGAACCTCCTTGCCAATACTGAAGCCATGCAAGCCATTTACTTTGATAAGTATATGGCTGGTGGTACGCCTGAACAGTGGGCTGCTGCACTTCAGGAAAAAGCTGAAATTGAAGCTGCCAAGGCTGCAGTTGAAGCTGCAGGTGGTCCGACTATGGCTGACTCTGTTACTAATGCAATTGCAGGTAAAAAGCCGAAGCTTTGGAACACTATCGTGAGCTATGTGACTGCGGTCAATCTTGTCGGTGTCGACAATGACTTCGTTGTATTGAGCGCACTCCCGGTTGACGAAGATGTGATTTCCCAGCAGTTCCTGATGTTTGGTAGAACCCATGGCTGGGCTTATCGCGCTTGCCGTCCGGACGAACTCGCCAATGTAAACCGCGTGGATTTGCCAATTTATAAGCAGCAGGCTGAAGGTGTTCAGAAAGCTGAGAACTTTGTTGCAGATACGAATCTTTACTGCCAAGACGAAGCCGGCACGGTTCGTGTAATTGCTCAATAGGATAAGAGGTATTCAAAATGAACTTTAAAGTTATTACATTGGCTCTTGCCATGGGCGCTGCGATGGCCCAGGCTGCAGCTGACAAAGTGATTGGCTTCTATCCGTATTGGAGTCAGTATTCCCAGTTCTACGCCAAGGATATCCGCTACAATCTCGTGACTGACATTCACTACATGTCTATCACTCCGAGTGCTGAAGGTACGGTTGCCTTTGCCGACGAATACGATGCCGACAACTTCAAGAACCTCGCAAGCATGTCCAAGGAAAACGGCGTGAAGCTGATTGTTTCCGTGGGCGGCATGGAAGCTGAATCGAACCTCAAGGCTATCGCCTCCTCCGACGAAACGCTTTCTTCCTTCGTCTCTAACGTGAAGGACTGGATTGCAACGAACGGCGGTGACGGTGTTGAACTCGACTGGCAGAACCTCACGACGGATGATTCCGAAGATTACGCCAAGATGCTGAACGCATTGGTCGACGGTCTCTCGGGCTCGACGGTGACTGCCGTGATTTACCCGGCAGCCGGCATGGATGCCTACAAGGCTGAAGCCTTGAACCGCCTTGCTTACGTGGACGTGTTCATGGCCGACCTCATGAACGAAAGCGAAAGCAGCCTCGTTCCGAACCAGAGCGCAAACTCTGTGCAGGAAACGCTTGACGCTGTTGCCGCCGCTGGCGTGAACAAGGAACTCCTTGCTCCGGTCGTGTTCCTCTACGGTAAGTCTTTTGCCGGTGCTAAGGGCCTCGGCACGAGCCATCAGGGCGTTGGAAGCGGTAACGAAGGTTACCTCCCGTACGCTGAACTCATGAACCGCTTTGACACTCCGGATTACACGGTGACATTCGATGAAGCGACCAAGTCCGAAGTGGCTGTGAGCGAAACCGAATCTATCGTGTTCATGGGTATCCCGTCCGTGAAGGCAGTCGCCCAGCACGTGAAGAGCGAAGGCATGGCAGGCGTTGCCGTGTACGACCTCTCCCAGGACCACTACGAACCGATCGTCTCACTCCTCGTGACGGTTGGCCTCGAACTCCGCCCGGGCGTGAACTACAAGGCTTCCAAGAAGAAGTAATTCTCTGAGCTTGAGCGAATCGCGAGATTGACAAAATCCGCGAGATTCACAAATGCTTTTGAAAATCCTCGACGCAACAAGATGCGCCGAGGATTTTTTTACTGTCACCCCGGACTTGTTCTCTTTGACCACTTAGAGCTTCAGCTCTTATGTGGTCATGATCCGCGAATGGGGACGGGGTCACCATCTCGTAATACGAAAAGGCGATGCCGGCACAGTGGCCGGCATGACAATGAAAATAGTCAATGCCTAATTGCAACACACTTAATACACTTGTTACCTATGGTAAACATTAAAGTGAGCAGGCTCAATACATTTTCATAAAATTAAAGGTATCTTTATATTGTAATTAGCGTTTATATATTACGATGTCATGCCTGCAAATACGGGCGTTTCCTTGTAAAGTGAGGTTTCTAATGCGTAAATATTTGCTCGCTGCGTTAGCGTTTGCTGTGCCGACAATGGCTATCCCCCTGGTGAACCAGCTTGGCTTTGCCCCCGAATCCGAAAAGACGGTCGTCATTCCCGGTAACGATGCGAACCCGCTCGAAGTCCGTGACATGGCAGGGAACACGGTGCTTACGCTCGAAGCCCCGATGGTCTATGACTGGGATTACAGTGGTGAAGAAGTCCAGACTTACGATATATCTTCGATCAAGAAGCCGGGCACGTACCGTTTGTACAGAGACGGCTATATCGGCAACCCGGTCGTGATTGGCGAGCACGTTTACGAAGATTTGACGAAGGCGGCCCTCAAGTGGTTCTACTACCAGCGTGCAGGTATGGCTCTCGATACGCGCTATGCGGGCAAGTGGGCTCGTGCAGCTGGCCACATTGACGACAGCGTGACTGTTTACGGTACAGATTTGCCGACGGCGACGGTCGTTGCGCAGTCCAAGGGCAAACCCGCTCCCAAGAAGGCTGACCCGAAGATTATCAAGTCGCAGCGCGGTTGGTACGATGCCGGTGACTATGGCAAGTACATTGTGAACTCGGGCATTACCGTGTTTACGCTTTTGGAACTTTATGAACACTTCCCGGCGTTCATGGATACGCTCCAGTGGAACATCCCGCGTGAATTTCCGAAGATGCCTTCGCTCCTCGAAGAAATCCGCTGGAATCTGGACTGGATGCTTTCGATGCAGGACAAGGACGGTGGTGTTTACCACAAGCTCACATCGCTCAAGTTCGGCTCTAGCACGATGCCTGAAATTGATGGCGCGAAGCGCTATGCGATTGAAAAGAGCTTGACTGCAACACTTGACTTTGCCGCTGTGATGGCGCAGGCTTCTCGCGTGTATGCTCCGTTCGACAAGGCTTTTGCAGACCGCATGCTCAAGGCTTCTGGTGCCGCCTATTATTGGGCAAAGCACAATCCGAAGGCTTTGTACAAGCAACCCTCCGATGTGCAGACGGGCGACTATACGTATGGCGGCGAAGACGGCAAGGATGAATTTGCCTTTGCTGCAACAGAACTTTTCCGCGCCACAAAGAAGAAGAATTACCTCAACGACTTGAGCGCTTACAAGATCAGAAGCGATGGACCGTGGTGGGGCGATGTGAACATGCTCGCTGTTTACCATGTGGCTCTGGATTCTGCGGACTTTGGCGCAAAGCTCGGTGGTGCCGCTCGCAAGGCATTGCTTGCCGCAGCAAACGAACTTCGTGCGGTTGGCGATACGAGCGCTTACAGACTCCCGGCTCTTCCGTCTAGCTGGAACTGGGGCAGTAACAGTGCCATGGCGAACAACGGAATCGTGTTGCTGCATGCTTATTACATCACGGGCGACAAGAGCTACTTGGATGGCGCCCAGCAGTGTCTCGACTACCTCTTGGGCAAGAACCCGATTGAAATGACGTATGTGACTGGCTTTGGCTACAGAAGCCCGCGCAACCCGCACCATCGCGTGAGTGAATCGGACTTTGTCGATGATCCGGTCCCGGGCATGCTCGTGGGCGGTCCGCACTTGGGCAAGCAGGACATCAACCTCGATGGCAAGGAACTTTGGAAGTGCCCGAACTACGCTGTTGCAGACAAGCCGGCACTTGCTTACATCGATAACCGTTGCAGCTATGCGACAAACGAAGTGGCCATCAACTGGAACGCTCCGCTTGCATATCTCGCTGGCGCCTTGCAGGCCATTTACGTAGGCCACGCCAATGCGGTTGTGAAGTAAGTTTGCGCTAGGTTGTGTGATTTAGGATTAGGCGGGCTTTGGCCCGCCTTTTTACTTGTCATTCCGGATTTATTCGTCGAGCGTTACTTCCACAATGCCGCGGACGGAATTGAAGCAGTAGATTTTCTCGGCGGTCTTGAGATCGTTTGGGTACAGGATTTTTTCTTTGGCCTTGCCTTCGTTCAAAAGCTTTTGCCTTGTGATGCCGTTTAAAAGCCCGCACTCGATAGGCGGCGTGTAGATGATGCCATCTTTTAGAATGCCGATATTCGTGAACGTGCCTTCGGTGATTTCGCCTTTCTCGTTCACGCAGATTTCATCGAAGACGTCTTTCGGGAATGGCAAGCGGATGCTCGTTTTGTGGTACAGGAACGGATTGGAAGAATCTACTTTGTGTACGATTTTGACTTTTGGATCTTGCTTGGGTGCGGGAATTGGTCTTGTCGTGAGTTCAAAATGACCGTCTTTAAAAAGCTCAATTCTGTTCACGACAGAACTATCGAACTTGATTTTTTCAAGGTCGCTGTTCCAAGTGAAGCCGAGCGCGTTTGCGGAATTTCTCAAACGTTCAAGATGCATCTCGAAATCGGTGATGCCTGTTTCAATCAGCGAAAAATCGGTGTTTAAAAAATTTGCTTTGGTCATTGTTTCATTCCATTCGTCATCTGCGGTAGATGCCCACGTGATGGCGCCGCCGGCATCGTATCTGTATTCCGATTCGCCTTGCTTTTTCTGCAAGATTCTGATGGGGACGGAGAAAATCATTTCGTCGCCGTGGATGTAGCCGATGGCGCCGCAGTACACTTCTCGCGGGAACGGTTCTGCATTCGCGATGACTTCCATTGTAGAAATTTTGGGCGCGCCCGTGATGGAACCGCATGGGTAAATCGCATTGATGATGTCGTAAAGCGTTGTACCGTCTTTCAGTTCTGAAGAAATCTCAGAGGTCATCTGGAAGACGGTTTTGTGCTTTTCGACTTCGAATAGTTTGTCTGCGTATACGGTTCCCGGCTTTGAAATTCTCCCGAGATCGTTTCGCAGCAAGTCGACAATCATGACGTTTTCGGTGCGGTTCTTTAAGTCGTTGTGCAAGAATTCTTGTAATGCGTCATCTTCTTCAGAAGTCTTGCCACGCTTGAGCGTACCCTTCATGGGCTTTGTCAAAATCTTGTTGCCGCGCTTCACGAAAAACAGTTCCGGCGAGAAAGACAAAATCGTTTCGTACTTATTTTGCAAAAAGGCGTTGTAAGGGGTCTTCTGGTTTTGCAAAAGGAACTGGTATAAGTCTAACTCACTAGCGTTTGTTCTTAGCGTTGATGGGTATGTATAATTGACTTCGTATGTAATCCCGTTCTTGATTTGCTCTTTGATGTAGTCAATCTTTTGTGTGTATTCTTCTTTGGATAGGCGCGGTTTTACAGTAGTGCCGATTTTGTAGTCGGGTGTTTTTTCTCCGAACTGCTGGAACGAATCGAAAGCTTCAAAGTAGATAAGGGGTGCGTCGCCTGCTACGTTTTTGAGGTCGTAGCGCATGTAGCCGAGTAGATAAAGCCCCTTACTTTGTAAAAATTCAATTCTGTCAAGCGCCAACTTGACATCTTTGGGCTGAAATGCTTCGATGGTTTCTATTGGATTGTTGAATATTTTATCTGCGTATATCTGCATAGGAATCCCATTTGGCAGCGTAAATATAAATAAAGCGTACGTTTGTAAGTTTGGTAAAAAAATGGTTGTGTAAAATAACGGAGTCTTTGTATGATATAGTTTGTAATAATATTGTAACTTTTTTGAAAAGTTGGTCCATTGCCATATTTTCAGTATATATTTTGGTCATGCAAAATTGGTACTTTCTTATCGTTGTTTCTATAATCTTTGTGTCTGCTCTTTTTGCTTCTGCTGCATCGACACCGATGTGACGGGGAGTTAATTGGGGGATTACAAAAGTTATATGAAAGGTCTCGCTTTGCGGGACCAATTTTTTATATAAAAAGGCCCGCAATAAGCGGGCTCAATAAACTGTTGTGCGGCTGTTAGCCGTTCACTTTTTCTACAAATTCCTTGCAGACTGCTTCGGGATCGGGTTTGCCGAAAATGGCACTTCCGACGACGAAGATGTTTGCGCCCGCTTCCTTGCAGGCGAGGATGTTGTCGAGCTTTACGCCGCCGTCAATCTGGATGTTGAGTTCCGGCTTAAGGGCGCGGAGTTCGCGGATTTTGTCGAGGCAGTAAGGAATCAAGCTCTGGCCGCCGAATCCCGGGTTCACAGACATGATGAGTACCATGTCCACGATGTCGAGCACGTACTTGATGCTTTCGAGCGGAGTAGCCGGATTGATGGCGACTGCGGGCTTGACGCCGAGTTCTGCAATCTGGTGCAGCAAACGGTCGAGATGGTTCGTGGTTTCGGCATGCACGCTGATGATGCTTGCGCCAGCCTTGGCAAATTCGCCCACGTAGTTTTCCGGATTTTCGATCATCAAATGGCAATCGAGCGGGAGCTTGGTTCCCTTCTTGACGCAGGCAGAAATGCCCGGGCCAAAGCTGATGTTTGGGACAAAGTGCCCATCCATGATGTCCAGGTGAACGAGGCCTGCGCCTCCGTTTTCAATGGCCTTGAGGCCGTTGCCGAGTTCGAGGAAGTTTGCGTTCAAGACGCTGGGAGCGATGATTTGTTTAAGCATATTTCAAATATAGCAAAATAAAAATTTTTTTACTAAATTTAGGACACTAAGAAATAAGAGGAGATTATTATGTCCAAGAATTCTAAAACTGTGGTTGCAAAACCTGTAAAGAAAGTTGCGACGAAGGCTGCGGCAAAACCCGCTGCAGAAAAGTCCGCCGCAAAAACCGTGAAGGCTCCAGCTAAGAAGGCCGATGTCAAGGTTGCTCCGGCCAAGAAGGCGGCTCCAAAGGCTGAAAAACCGGCTAAGGCTCCTGCTAAGGTTGCAAAGGCTGCAAAAGTTGAAGCTCCGAAGGCTGCTGCCCCGAAGAAGGTCGCTGTCGAATTCGTTGCCGATTGCCCGCTTGCAACAACCGTCTCTGTTGCTGGTACGTTCAACAACTGGACTGTCGATGCCGACATGCTCAAGAAGGACGAGAAGACGGGTCTTTGGGTTGCAAAGATTTCCCTCGTTCCGGGCGACTACGAATACAAGTTTGTCTGTGACGGTGTGAACTGGGATGCAGGCGACAATAAGATCAAGCACGTATAATTGCTCTGATTGAAAAACTATTGAAAATGCGCCGGGCAAAATGCTCGGCGTTTTTTTCATTTTGTGTAAAATAGTAAACTAGTGAAAAACGAAAATATTGTTATAATTCTAAATTCTAAGTTCTAAGTTCTAAGTTCTAATTTTCTAAATTTGCCCCCGTATGAAAAATTCCATCCCTGATTCAGTGCTTTTGAAAGCGGCCAGTGAATACGGCACCCCGCTTTGGATTTATGACCGTGCGACGATTGAACGTGCTGTAAAGGACGTGCAGGTTTTTGACACTGTGCGCTTTGCTCAAAAGGCATGCCCGAACCTCTCTGTGGTTTCGCTCATCCGCAAGCTTGGCTGCGTTGTCGACGCCGTCTCCGCTGGTGAAATTGTGCGCGCCCTCAAGGCCGGCTTCAAGGGTGGACAGCAGAAGGGCAAGGTTCCCGAAATCGTTTACACTGCCGATATCTTTGACCGCGATGCACTCGAACTCGTGAAGAAGTACGATATCGCCGTGAACGTGGGCTCTCCGGACATGATCCAGCAACTCGCTGATTTCGGCGTGAAGTCTGAACTCACCATCCGCGTGAATCCGGGCTTTGGCCATGGTCACTCCCGCAAGACGAATACCGGTGGCGACCTTTCCAAGCACGGCATTTGGCACGAACAGATTAAGGACTGCATCAAGCTCGCCCAGAGCAACGGCATGTGGATTACTGGGCTTCACATGCACATCGGTTCCGGCACGGATTTTGAACACTTGGCCCAGGTTTGCGATGCCATGGTGGACGCTAGCCGTCACCTCGGTTCTCACCTCCGCACGATTAGCGCTGGTGGTGGTCTCCCGATTCCGTATCACGAAGAAGAAAAGGGCAACCGCATTGACGTGAAGGCTTACTATGATTTGTGGGATAACGCCCGCAAGCGTATCCAGCAGAGCATTGGTCATGATGTCCACCTCGAAGTGGAACCGGGTCGTTACCTTGTTGCAGAAAGCGGCTACCTCGTTGCCGAAATTCGCGCCGTGAAGAAACAGGGCAATAATTTGTTCTACTTGCTCGATGCTGGCTTTACCGATCTCGTTCGCCCGAGTTTTTACGGTAGCTACCATGCTATTTCCGTGGTTGCCCGTGACGGTCGCGAACTCAATGAAACGGTGGATGCCGTTGTTGCAGGCCCGCTTTGCGAATCCGGTGACGTGTTCACGCAGGAAGAAGGTGGCTTTGTCGTGACGCGCAAGCTCCCGAAGGCTCAGGTGGGCGATCTCTTGATTCTCCATGATGCCGGTGCTTACGGTGCCGCCATGAGCAGCAACTACAATAGCCGTCGCTACGCTGCTGAAACGATGTACACGAAGGGTGAAATCAAGCTCATTCGCGAGCGTCAGACTTTCGAACAGCTCTTGCAAAACGACAGAATTATTGAATTGTAAGCGTTGGATGTCATGCCGGACGCAGTTCCGGCATCGCCACATTTCCTTTGCATTCGTCACCCCGGCGTTTGTTCCCTGTCATGCCCCACTCCGATGGGGCATCTCCTTTTTTATAGCCAAGTCCATACTCAATTTACTACCTTTGGTCTCGGAAATAAGACTATGGGTAACTTACGCGCTATTCTCATGCCCATCGCAATTCTGGCGGGCATCCTCATTCCTCAGGCGCACTTTTTGTCGCCGCTCTTGCCGTTAACTATCGGCATCATGATGTTCCTTACGTTCGTGACGAAAATTCCGCCGCAGACGCATGGTTACACGTTCAAGATTGAGGCCCGTGCGTTTATCGCAAGTCTTGTGATTATCGCAGCGCTTTGGGGCGTTGTGGAGCTTTTCCACTTGCCGCGCGAAGTGCTTTTGGGCGGTGCGATTATTGCGCTTTGTCCGCCTGCGAATGCGGCTCCTGCAATGGCGAAGATGCTTGGCGGCAGTGCTTCCTTGGCACTCAAGATTTTCCTCAGCGGTAACTTGATTGCGTGCTTTAGCATCCCGATAATCTTTGGCTATTTGACCGGTGCTGAGGCGGACCTGTCTGAAATCGCGATGAAGATTTTTAACACGATTCAACCGATTATAAGCATTCCCTTGGCGTTTGCGTTTGGGCTCCGTAACTTTTACCCGGAACTTGCCGACCGTGCCGCGAAATACCAGAAGTACACGATGTTTGTGTGGACGTTCTCGGTGTTCATTATTTTGTCCAAGGCGAGTTTCGATATTCGCGAAATGGGCTTTGCTGACTTGTGGAATAGCGGAAAACTCCCGCTCATGGCTGGTGTGTCGCTTGTGCTTTGCCTTTTGCAGTTCTGGCTTGGCTGGATTTGCGAACGCGGTCGCCGTCCGATTGAAGGTTCGCAGAGCATGGGGCAAAAGAACACGACGCTTGTTATCTGGGTTTCTAGCCTTTATGCGGGCCCAGTGGTGGCTCTTGCCCCGACTTGCTACGTTGTATGGCAGAATCTTGTGCTCAGCTATATGACCGCAAAAATCAAGCCGAAAAAAGATAGTTAGATCTTAGAACTTAGAATATTTCTGAAATCAAAATGTCATGCCCGCCGGAGCCTGTGCTGCCTGCACTGAGTTTAATCGAAGTGAGCGCAGTCGAAGTAAGCGGGCATCTCCTTTTTTATGTCGAGATGGTGATGCCCGCATTCGCGGGCATGACAAAATGAAATTTGTTCATCGTCACATACAAGAAAATTTTTAAACTTTTCTTTACTTTTTTCTTACGACTGCTTTATATTTATACACATGGTGTATTCGAAGCTGGTTTCATCTTTGATTGCCCTTGTGGCAATTCTTTTTGTGTCATTCTTTGTGCGTGACTGGCTTGTGCTGCATGAGTGCGGTGCTGTGCAGTCGTGTCTAGATTCTACCAGCGATTTTCAGAACATCACGAAGTTTGCTGTAACTTGTATTGCAACGCTGCTTGCGTTTGCGATTGGCAGGCGTTCAGTCACCAAGCGCGACCGCTTCTTTTTGCAGACGGGCTTCTTGATGATCCTCTGCGCCGATTTCTGTTTCAAGATTCTGTACAATTATTTTGGCACGCCTGAAACTCGAGAAAATTTTATTTCGCTCGGTATTGGATTTTTCTTCATGGCGCAGATGATTTTAATTTATCGACATTCGCGTACAAAGAATACAGACTGGTCGTTCCCGTGGATTTATTGCTTTCCGCTTGCGGCTGTGATTGCGATGATTGTGCTTGCACAGCTCCATGTTCTTGAATCGTATGTGCTTATGGCTGTGCTTGCCTATATTCCGGTTCTACTTTGTTCATTGGTGGTTGCATGCATGACTTTGAAATTTAAGTTTTTCCCGAAGGCGAATGCAAACCTGATTGTGCTAGGGATGGTTTGCTTTACGTGTTGCGATGCGCTTACGGGGCTATCACTTTTGTCGGGTGCGGACCATTCCACTATTGAAGTTTTTGCCGCTGTCTCGAATAACTTTATTTGGCTGTTCTACGTTCCTGCCATTATTTTCCTTGCTTTGAGCGGATATCGCCGTAACGTTTAGACCCGCATGCTTGGCTCTTTTCCCCTAAAATTCTATTATTACCTCGTTCAAAGAGGTCATAATGATTATTGATTTAAAAGGTATGGAGACGACTGTTCTCCCGAATTTTAAGGGTGGCGAAAAAGAATACAAGGCCAAGATGTATTTCGACGGTACGACGCGCATTATGCACGGCACGCTCGAAGCTGGCGCTTCTATCGGTTACCACAAGCACGAAACCAATAGCGAAATTATGTTCTTTGTCTCGGGGAAGGGCAAGGTACTTTTTGATGATGGTGTGGAATATGTCGAAGCAGGCCAGTGCCATTTCTGCCCGAAGGGCCATTCCCACAGCTTGATTAATGAAGGCCCGGAAGATCTCGTCTTTTATGCGACGGTCCCGGAACTCGGATAAGTTTAATTTAATGGAGAAAATATGTCTAAATTAATGCGTTCTATTTCTGGTATCCGCGGAATCGTTGGCGATACCCTTACTCCGCAGGTTTTGCAGAGCCATGTGCGTGCATTCCTTGAAATCACGAAGGCAAAGCGCGTGGTGATTGGCCGCGATAGCCGCCCGACAGGTGATGCCATTGTGCAGTTTGTCGCAGGCATTTGCCGCCTTTCTGGTGTGGATGTCGTGGATGTCGGCCTTTCGACGACTCCGTCTGTGGAACTTTTGACGACGCATTTCAAGGCTGATGCGGGCATCATCATTACTGCAAGCCATAACCCGCTCGAATGGAACGCTCTCAAGTTCCTCAACAACAAGGGACTCTTCCTCGGTCCGGATGATGTGAAGCAGCTCTTTGCTCTCGCTGATGCAAACCAGTTCAGCTATCCGGATTACCGCACGATGGGCAAGTACGAAGTCGCCCCGGATGCCGATGGCATTCACATTGATGGTACGCTCAAGATTCCGTTCGTGGATGTCGAAGCCATCAAGGCCAAGCATTTCAAGGTCGCAGTCGATGCTGTGAACGGTGCCGGTAGCTTTATTGTGCCGCGCCTTTTGGAACAGCTTGGTTGCGAAGTTGTTCGCGTCCATTGCAGCCCGGATGGCACGTTCCCGCGCGGAGCAGAACCGATTCCTGAAAACCTCGGTGACTTGCGCAAGGCTGTCAAGGATAACGGCTGCGCTGTTGGCTTTGCCGTGGACCCGGATGCAGACCGCTGCGCTCTCGTCGATGGTTTGGGACAAAGTATCGGCGAAGAATACACGCTTGCAATTGCAACGGACGAAGTACTTGCTCAGAAGAAGGGTAGCGTTTGCGTGAACCTCTCCACGAGCCGCATGAACGAAGATGTTGCCGCCAAGTACGGTTGTGAATTCAGCCGCGCGAAGGTCGGTGAAATCAACGTTAGCCTTCAGATGATTGAGAATGGCTGCGTCATCGGCGGTGAAGGTAACGGCGGTGTGATTCTCCCGGCGCTCCACTACGGTCGCGATAGCCTCGTGGCTGCCGCACTTGTGCTTAGCTGGATGGCCCACCACAATGGCGGTCCGGAAAAGTTCGTGGCAGAAAATCCGGCCTACGTGATGCCGAAGAAAAAGTTCGAACTCGGCGACAAGAAGGTTGCTGACATTCTCCCGAAGGTCAAGGCTGAATTTGCCGGCTGGAAGACGGATGAACGCGACGGCCTCTGGCTCGGGAGCGAAAAGTCCTGGGTGCACGTGCGCGCCAGCAACACGGAACCCGTAATCCGCGTGATTGCCGAAGCCCCGACTGCTGAAGAAGCCGAATCGCTTTGTTCTAAAGTGGAAAAGCTAATATAGAGACCGCTCAGCTCTAGTGTAAGATTGGACTTCCGTCTTCGTTTTCCAAACTTTATTCAAAAAAGGGCTCGCCGTTTCCGGCGGGCCCTTGGACTTTAGAGAGTGTATAGGAAATCTTTAGAACTGTTCGAAGAACTTGTGGACTTCTTCAGGGACCCATGTCTGTTCCCAGTTCCAGCCGACGCCCATGTTACCGGTGTCGTGTGCGGTCCACTGATGGTCACCCGGCCAGCTGCACCACTTGACGGGGAAGCGTTCGTCAACAGTCGTGAAGTCGTAGCAGACGTGTCCGGTGTTGCCACTCACTTCCTTCGGCTTTTCGGAGCTTGCGTCGGTGAAGTCTCCGTTGGCGTCGGCTTTGCCGTTCCGCTTGAGGATTCTCGGGAGGGCGCTGTTCTTGGCGCGGTTGTAATCGCATCTGCCGTCGTTTTTGCCGTGAACGTTCATCCAGGCAATCGGCAAGTTCTTCATGTTGTTGCCTTCGGGGAGCCAGATGTTGTAATCGGCAACGGCGTAGGTTGCGGCGGCGCGGACGCGGCTCTGCATGTCTTGCATGAGTGAGTAGCTGAACATGGCGCCAAAGCTAAAGCCTGTAATGAACACGCGGCTCGTATCAATGCAGTAGTTTTCGTTCAAAGTTGTGAGTGTCTGTGCAAAGAAGTCGTGATCGCCCTGTCCCTTGGTCCAAAGGCCGCCAATGGCGTCAAGTGAAACGAAGATGTAGTCGCCGTTCTTGTCGAGCACTTGCTGGCCGTAGTACGGAGTTGGATGGTCGTAGTCTGCTTTGTGATGCACGAAGTCTTCACCGCGGCTACCGTAGCAGTGTAAGGCTAAGAGAACCTTGTGCGGTTTCTTGTTGTCGTAGTTCTTCGGCAAGGTGATAAAGTAATCGCGCGTATCGTTACCGACCTTGATTTGGAACTGGTCGCCGTTTTCGACGCTCTTGATTTTTTTCAATGTGGAGTTTGTGCCGCAACCCTTACTCGGAGTCGGTGCGTTCTTCAAGGCGTAGCCGAATTTGAACGTCGGTTCGGATTTTTTGAGCTTCACGTCAACGGTCGTGTCGAGCGTTCCGAGCGGAATGGTGAGCGTGTCAAAGCCATCGAGCGTAAAGCGGAGCGCTTCGTCCTTGGCGGCATCCTTCATGAGGGCGTTAGCCTGTGAGCCGAAGGAGCTGGTAAAACTTTCGTCCGTCGTGAACTTGAAATTCTGCTTGGCGTTACCGACAGAGACCTGTGCAAAGTAAGTACCGCGTGCGCTGAGTCCTTTGCTCAAGTCGTATGTGCCTGCGCCCTGCAATGTCTTTTTGAAAATCTGGTGGCCGAGCGAGTTGTAAATCTTCACCTGCACGGGCGAAGTGCTGCTCTGGGAGTAAGAGAGTATGCCTTTATTGACGCTGATATAGCCAACGGTGTTTCTGAAGCTCGGGTTGATGCCCACTTCGTCTTCCTGGATGGTGAATTTACCCTTGTCGTCTGTCGTGGCGTTCTTGCCTTCTTTGAGTAAGTCAACCGAGACACCTTTGAGTGCCTTGCCGTCATTGTCAGAAACGGTTCCCGTGATTGTGTATGCCGATGCCATCCCGCACAAGGCAAAACACGCAGCCGTAAATAGATTGGGCGCTTTAATCATACGTACTCCTTTTACCAATCTCCTAAAACACACCTCATTACAAACTAATCTAATTCTAGATGTGATGAATGTTACGCGTTTGCGCTCCATGTTTATGGATGAATTGTCTATAAAATGTTTTTTACAAGTCCCGCTAAGGTTGGCGATGCCGAAGGGCCGGAATGCGCGGGCATGACAGAAAAAAGCGGCTCCTGGGGAGGAACCGCTTTTGGGTAGAGAGCTGATTTATGAATTTCGGTTAGAACTGTTCGAAGAACTTGTGAACTTCTTCAGGAACCCAAGTGTTCTGCCAGCCCTGTCCGGTACCCGTGTTGGGGCCGTCATGTGCTGTCCACTGGTGTTCGCCGTTCCAGCTGCACCACTTGACCGGGAAGCGTTCGTCGACGGTTTTAAAGTCGTAGCACACGTGGCCTGCAGTGCCATTGAATTCTTGCGGCTTTTCGGAGCTTGCGTCGGTGAAGTTGCCGTTTGCGTCGGCCTTGCCGTTACGCTTGAGGATTCTCGGGAGGGCGCTGGTCTTGGCGCGGTCATAGTTGCACACGCCGTCTCTCTTGCCGTGTACGCCCATCCAGGCGATAGGCAAGTTCTTGGCGTCATAACGACCTGTTCCTGCAGACGGGAGCCAAATGTTGTAGTCTGCAGTTGCGTAGACGGCTACAGCGCGGAGTCTTTCTTGCAAGTCCTGAGCGAGAGAGTTCGTGAACATGGCGCCGAAGCTAAATCCTGTGGCGAACACGCGGGTGGTGTCAACG
>CADAWC010000012.1 GCA_902791475.1 Fibrobacter succinogenes | reverse complement strand
GGAAATCACGAAGGTTGACGTGGAAGGCTGGAAGAAGGAACTCGCTGACGTTAAGGAAAATCACTATCCGAAGTTCGGCAAGCACCTCCCGAAGGAACTCTCTGAAATCATCGACATGATCCAGGATCGCCTCAATAAGGCTTAATGAGTTTGTGCTCGTCAGAGCGCAACGCATAATCCTTTAAAAATGCCCTTGCGATGAAAGTCGCAAGGGTGTTTTTTACTTTATGTATGTTTTTTTTACAAAGTTACGTGTGAATAAATTATATTATACACTATGATGAATAAAATTTTATTATCAATCCTTGTTTCGTGTGCAACTTCGTTTGCGCAGTTCTACTATACTCCTTCGGCACAGGAAAGTGATAATCCGTTAAATGCGGATAAAGCTTCTTCTGTAGAACAAGAAAGCTGCACGGCTGACTTGGCAGAACTCTCGCTGCAAAAGCGGACCCTCGCAAAAAAATTCGGCGAATGCGCCGACAAAAAAGGCGAATATTCGGTAAGCATTCTGTTTTTTAAGGTGGCAGAGGGTGAATCCGGCATTGAAGAAGAGGCTCAGTGCTTTAGAGAGTACATGGACATTTTAAAGCCTCTTGCGACATGCGTCAAGACAAATCATTCCAATCTGTTGCTCTTTTCTATAGATGAACGAAATTCCTATCTGTATTATTGGGCGTCAAAGATGAACGAACCCATGGCGTTTAACGAATTGATGGAGTACATGCTTCATTACAAACAAATTAATGAAAAAGAAGCCGGACTTCAAATTCTTGACCAATTCAATACTTTTGACGAAGAATTGTCGCTTCGCAACGTGTCGCTTGAATTTATGGAAAAGAAAATTGCCGAGGCGAATGGTTCTCGCGAAGACAAGGACATGTTGAGGCTTTATTTCAAGTACCTCAAGGCAAAATACGATTGGCGTTTCCGTTGTGAAATCAAGCCTGCGTTCAAATGCGATACCACTTGGCTTGGCGAAGAAAAAAATGCATTCTTGAAAAAATATCCAGAATCGGATTATCGTGAATTTGTTGAAACCCAGATGCCAGGCTTTGTTGATAAAACCGCCGAAGAAAAAGATCGGGCGAAAGAGGAAAACAATCTTGTCAAGCAGAAATTGCGCGAACAGGAAATAGCCCAAAAGATTGCAGAACGCGATGTCTGGGTTGCCTTGACCGGAATCGCCATGTTTGGAATCCCTGTGATTGGAACGAGTGGCTTTGATGATAATTACGATGTCTCGAAAATGTTCGGTATTGCGCTTAGGGCTAGTTATCGTAGGGCATTTTTCCAGTACCAGTATAATTTTGCGCCGGGAGACAACAATAAGGGCGGTTCCATTTCCCAAAAATCCTATTCTTTGCTGGGCGGTGTCGCGATTGGCCCCAAAAAGTGGTTTACGATAGATTTGTTGTTCGGCTTGTCTTACATTGATTCTTATCCAAAGAACGAGGGGATATCTCGTGCCGACTTAGATTACAGTTCTTGGGCTCTTGCCGTTCAGGGGAACTATTATTTCCCGATTTCGGATTCCTGGGATGTCGTTGCCTTTGCTCAGGCAAGAATGAATTACATCGATAACCATTGCCGAAATGAATACTTGGAGCCTGATAACTACGGTACTCGTTGCCGCGATCCCTATAACGACGGAAGCACTGGCGCTTCTTCGTGGGAAGGGATGCAGTGGACATTTAGCTTGGGTGTCGGAGTCCGTTTCTGGAAACCGAAGCCGGAATCTTGGTACTAAGGAGTTTATATGAAATTTGGAATTTACTTGTTGGCGGCGTTTTCGTTTATATTTACAAGCTGCAGTAGCCCGCGGATGGCTGTCGCCCCTCAGTGGAAAACAGCTCCCGAGCGGTTTACGGTAATTATTTCTGAACCGTACGTTGCCAATTCCGATGATGTCACGGATGACTTTGGCGATGCTGATGTCTTTAAGCAGTGGGTGGCTGCATATTTAGATACAGCTCTTTCGGAATATTCGAAAATACCTCATTCCGTTAAGATCGTGGATGATGCCATGTTTGTCATGTCTCCATTGCCCCTTGAAGATGGTTCTGTCGATGTTCCTTTGCCCGTAAAAGAAAAATGGGAGGAAATCCCGGGGCTTACCATATTGGTCCATCCCTTGCGTTTTTGGCGCCACGAAAGCATGTGCCATAACCGTGATGGCTGTATCGGCAATAAGAGCATAAACCTTAAAGTTCATTATACTATAGTGTCTCTCGAAAATCCCAATGAACTTGCAGTACTTGCTCATGGTAGTGCTTATGATAAAAGTTCATTTACCTTTGCAATGACGAAAGGCAATTGGGAAAGCGTGGTTGAGGGAATCGCCAAAAAACTCGTCGAAAAGACTCCGCTAGAAAAGTAAACAACACCTGGCCCTTTGAAAAATTGGTTCTACAAAAAAATCACCCGCCATTCGGCGAGTGACTTTTGTTTGTAAAACGTTATTCTGACCCACGCAGTGGGGATGGTTCTCGAAGTAAGACGGGAATCTATTTACAGCGTTTAGAATCTAAAGCGTCATAACAGCCATATTCTCTTCTGCTGAAATACGATTTTGTAGTATCGGCTTTAGATTCGTCAAATTTGAACTTTGTCGTTATATCGAGCGTGTCGCCGCGACCGTATTGGTCCTTATAGACGAGCTTCCAAGTGATAGTCGTATCTCTATAGCTGTCCATGGACTCATTAAATAATAAGTAAGTATAATTTTGGATTTTTTCGGGTAATGACCATGAAACATACCTATATGCATTTGCATCGGGATGATATAGAACAAGTGGTTCCCTGACTTCACATTTTGATTCGTTTGTTTTTTCATCTGATTTTACATAAGCTTCGAGCCCCCAATCATAGTCATTTCTATTTTTCCATGAAAAACTTTTGGGGAGTCCGATTGCCTCAATAGAATAATTAGATCTTATTTGAAAAATTTGGGAGCAATAGTTTCCGGACAAGTTCGATAAGGCCTTTTTTACGGCTTCTTTGTCGAATGTGGGTATGTTTGCAACAGGGATGTAGTGGAGTAAAGCTTCATCACCGAAGTTTAAATTCTTATAAGTGGTGTCGTAAATCGTGTCTTTATATTCGGGACATGCTATATCGTCACCGTTCGAATCGGTGCATAATAAACCCGCAAGAGAAAATATTGGGCAATTGCCCATGCATTCACTCTTATAGCATGAAAATGTTGAATCTGTAATCTTGCAGTCAGATTCGTACCATTCGGAAATATTGCCATAGTAATCTTTGATGCGTAAAATCGTTACATGTCTGTAAAGTGTGCTATCTGCAATCGAAGCGTAATCTTCAAGGGGAATCTCTTTTGCGGGTTCCGCGCTATGGATTCTGTTTTCGTCATTTGTACATGCAAATAGACTAAATGATAGGCAAATTAATGATATAGACGTGAATTTACAGGATGTCTTCATTTTTACTCCAAGTGGAAACTCCTTCTGTAAATAAAAAATAGATAAAGTTCGTGCGAAAAACAATAATTTGAGTGAACGGATTATAAAGAAATTCAGTAAAAGATGTTGCTTTCGTTGGTTTGTGTATTATACAAAAGAAAGTGCCGCGGCATCTCGTCGCGACACTTTGAGTATGTTATTGGTTATGATGTTATTCTACATATTTCTTGATGAGGCGGACCATCAAATCGGCGAGTTTTTCCACTTCGTAATCGCCGACGGAAGCTTCGATGTGCTTATTTCCGATGCCACTATCGTTTGTGAGGAACACGTACGTGCCGCCAGTCGCAAGCTCAAAGAATCTCAGCATAAATTCAGTGTCCTTATCCACGCCACTAGCAGCCACCGGGATAATCTTGATGCCGTTCTGGGCAAAGAGCGCAATGGATTTTTGCAGGCTTTCGATGACGTTGTCCTTATGGTGCGCAGGGGCGTCAAGAATCAAGAATGCGATACGTGCGCGAGCCGATTCGTTCCAGGAAAGCTTTTGCAAGGCCGCTTCTAGAGCATAGTCAACAGCTTCGGGATAGTCGCCACCACCGCCAGCTTTCTGTTTGGCGACAAATTCCTGAGTTGTAGAAACGTTATCTGAAAAATCATCGTATCGGGTGATGTATTCGTCTTGGAGATCGCGGTAGAATAATGCTGCTGTACGCAAAGCAACGTTATTGCCCGAACTGGCATGATCTATAATGTAGTTCAGGTCAGAAATAAGGAAGCGGATTTCGTCGGTCATGGAGCCTGTTGCATCCACGATGAATGCGATATCGGCTTTTGCTGCGGCCTGCCTAGCATCGGTACTTACGACAACGTTGACATTGACTTGTTCATCGCCCTGCAAGGTGAACTTGAGTGGTTCGATATAGCTAGCACCATTGACGTTAAGCGAATAATCTTCAGCAACAATTTCGCCATTCTCATTGGCAAAGAGGCTCTGCCAGCAGTAAGCGAATCCGGCATTATCCGTCTTTGTGGAGAATTGTACGGAGCCACCCTTAAGGAGTTCCACGGGGACATTTGCAATGGCGGTGTTATTGCCATCGACAACTTGTACGGCTACGAGATTCTTAGGGTAGAATTTCCAGTAGCTCGTTTTTTCGTAATACTTGTTTTCGTTGAGGAGACCACTCCAGAACTTCCAATTGTCGAGGTCGTTCCATTCTCCTGCCGTGAGTAATCCTGATGTTCTGTTGTTTGTGCCATCAAGGCCTCCCGCGCCGCTCGTTCCACCGACTCCACCTGCGCCGCCTGGCGATCCGCCTGTTACGCTAACGCCTCCGGCTCCACCTGTTACGCCACCGGCACCGCCGCCTTTCGTAGAAGTGGTTGCATCAGAAAATCCGCCGCCAAAGCCACCAGGAGCGCCCGCACCGCCTTCGTAGCTATCAGTAAGGGCATAATCATAGTCACCGAAGGGTGTATCTGGGGAAGCTGTTGCGCTGCTTTTGGGCGTAGTGCTTGAAGAACTTTCTGTAGCCGAGCTACTTTCAGCGGAGCTTTCTGTAGAATTTTCAACGCTAGAAGACATTGCAGAACTCGAGGAGAATGCTGAGCTGCTTTCGGCTTTGGGACTGTCGGCTGAGCTTTCAATACTTGAGCTTTCAATTCCAGCGCTTGTGGGGGTGTTTTCGGCTCCTGCGGCACTTGGGAAATTCCCGATGCTATCATCGCTACAAGCTGCGCTCAATAGCGAAAACGCTATAACCGCCAACCATTTCTTTTTCATGTTAAGGCCTCCTTCTTGTTTCTTATAACATGAAATATAATTTTAGTACGCAACAAAGATGTGTAAATTTTTGAAATATCGCTGTTTCTGTTGAGAAAATTGTCAAAACATTTTCTATATGCAACAAAGCGTTTTATATAGAAAACGAAAAATTCCATTTTGACACTTAGTGTCATTTTGTTTGGTTATATTTGTGGATCATGCAAAAGTTTTCGCTAAAGAATATCCGCTTTTTGATTGGTGAATTTGAAAAACGATTGGCCGATTTGAGGTCTTTTTCGGACTTTACGTCTAAAGCGGAAACCGCTGTAAAGGAATGTGCCGATGCTGTTTTGAACGCCCTTATCAAGGAAAAACTTGAAGGGGTGTTTCTTGGGCGGCTGGATCTTGAGCCGGAAACTTTGCTTAGTTTGACCGAAAGAAAGGTCACAAATGCTTCTCATTTGATGGGCGTGTCCGAAAGCGTTCTTGCCAACGCATTTGCGGTCCCTGCGGCCGATGCAAAGAAAATCGTTGAGTATGTGGGGGAACATTACGAAAATGCTCGAAAATCAGTCAATGTGAAGTTGAATGTTGACGAAAAAACGCGGGAATCGTCTGACCTAGTCCGGGCTCTTTACGTTTATCGTCATGGGCTTCCGTTAGCGCAAAAATGCCAAGAACTTTTGAAAGAAAACGAAGCTCGTGTCATTGAAAATATCAACGCTTTGCGCCCCTATACGAGTTCGTTCAGGTTTGTGGCGACGCTCCTCTTTAACAAGGAGGCGAAAGCCCGATTCAATGCGCTGAACGAAATTTATGAGAGTGATTTTTGGCAGCGTTCTGCGTCTTTGCTCTCTGAATTGCAAACGCTAATAACGGCGGATCCGTCGTTTGCGTGGGAGGCGTTTTCTCAATCACCGATTCCGTTCTTTACCGACTTGGAAAGGATTTGCCCTTACGCATTGGGCAATGAAGAAATTGTTTCGGCCGAATTGCCGAAGGAAATTCTTGACGAACGGACAAATTTAGACGGCTTAAAGACGCAGCTGCGCCAATATCAAGTTCTTGGAGTGAAATTTATATTGCACCAGGGGCGAGTTTTGCTAGGGGACGAAATGGGCCTCGGTAAAACGGTCGAAGCGATAGCGGCGCTTGTGACTTTGAAAAATTTGGGTGAAACCCATTTTATGGTCATTTGCCCGGCGAGCATTTTGGTGAACTGGATTCGCGAAATCCAGAAGCTTTGTGATATTCCAGCCGTAAAAATCCACGGACCGGACAAGTTTATTTATTTTGATGCGTGGAAAAAGAATGGGGGAGTCGCCGTTACGACTTATGAAACTTCGAGACAACTGGAATTATCTGAAAAAGATTCCATTTCGATGGTTGTTGTCGATGAAGCGCATTACATCAAGAATCCGGGAAGCCAACGCACCGTGAGTGTCCGCAAATTATGCAAGCACTCTAATCGCTTGTTGCTAATGACAGGTACAGCTCTCGAAAATCGCACGAAAGAAATGCTCTTCTTGTTGCAAATTCTCCGTCCGAAGATTGCGTCAATGGCGATGAGCTTTGCTAAAGAAAGTACTAGCCAAGAATTTATGCAGATGATTGCGCCGATTTACTATCGGCGAAAGCGCGAAGATGTCTTGAAGGAATTGCCGGAGCTCATCGAAGAAGAATCGTGGATTGAAGGTGGCGATGCTGAGATGGCTGCATACGAAGAAGCGGCTGTTAAAGAAGAATTCATGACGATGCGCCGGGTTTCTTTTAATGTCGACGATTTTGAACAGTCCGGAAAGCTGAAGCGAATCAAGGAGATTGTTCGTCAGGCAAAATTTGAAAACCGCAAGGTTCTCGTCTTTTCATTTTTCTTGGAAACCATCAAGAAAGTTTGCGCGTATTTGAACGAATCTTGCATGGAGCCCATTACGGGTGCGGTGCCTGTGAGCCATAGGCAAGAAATTATCGATGCGTTTGAAAAATCCCCTGCCGGGACAGTTCTCCCGTTGCAAATCAACGCGGGCGGGCTAGGCTTGAACATTCAGGCGGCGAATGTGGTCATTTTGTGCGAACCGCAACTGAAGCCGAGTGCCGAAATGCAGGCGATATCGCGCGCATACCGAATGGGGCAGGTCCGAAATGTGCTTGTGTACAGGCTTTTGATGCTTGATTCGATTGACGAGAAAATCAACACTCTGCTCAAATTCAAAAAGCAAGTCTTTAATACGTTTGCCGATAAGTCTCTGTCCGGGACGCAGGATTTGGAAATCAGTCCTGATGAAATCAAGAATCTTTTCAAGAAAGAAATTGAACGAATCCGTGCCGCGCAAGCGAGCGTTCCGACAGACAAAAGTCTTATTGCAGAAAACGAGTGGCTTGGAAAAGAAACGAATGAAGAAATAAATGAATTTGGCTATCGGGAACATGATCCGGTTTTGATAACGCCGGATTTTATGCGGAAAACCTGCGAACGCTACAATGAGCTCTATTTTGAAGGCATGCTAGACGTAGACCGGTTGACTTTTGAATTGGACTATAGTTCTAGTTATTTGGCCTGTTTTGTCCCTAACTATTTAAGCATCGTATTCAGCCGCCATTTTGAATTTGATTACCGGAAATACCGCAATACGATGGTGCATGAAATGTGCCATTATTACCTGTATTCATTTTCGGGAGAAAATGGATCCGACAACACTTTCAAATATGAGACGGTTCACGGCAAAGCATTCCAGGATTTGGTCGACAGATTGAATTCTAGACATGCAGAGCTCAATGTGATGCTTAGAGATTGTGATTGCTAAAATTGAGTATAACGCCATAAAGCTGTTGTCATTTTATCAAAACAAATTCGATTTTAGCCTTATATAAAGTGAATTTTTCAACTTACTTTAAAGAAAGTAAGGGACAAAAAGGAGGCTTTATGACGTATTCAATGAAGAGATTTTCTCTTTTTGCGCTCTCCATCGCATTTTTGAGCACTCTAGCCTGTGCTGCAACGATAAACGTTGACATGGGCAAGGAATACCAGCGCATCAGCGGCTTTGGTGCCGCATCAGCATGGGCGGGGTCCATCACCGACAAGAACGCCGCCTTCCTTTGGGACTCCACTAGTGGCGCGGGGCTTACCCTGCACCGCATCCGTATTGCTCCGGACGGTTCCACCTCCGAAACAAGTATCGCCAAAAAGGCGAGTGAATACGGCGTCAAAGTTTGGGCTGCTCCGTGGACATCCAAATACACTGTCAATTACGATGGCGATAAAAAGCATTTGGATTTCAATCACGCCCAGGACTGGGCGAACACCATCTTAAAATTTACGCAAGACATGCGAAAAGCTGGAGTCAACTTATACGCGATTTCGTCGCAAAATGAGCCCGACGGCACCGGCGACAACCACTACGAACCCGAAGAATTGGCTCGTTGGGTTGGCGACTATCTTGGCCCCACTCTCGATACCACGGGCATCAAAATCATAGGCACTGAAGCCATCAACTGGTACGGATTCCCCAATTACAAAAAAGCATTCTTCAACAATCCCGCCGCTCTGAAATATACGGACATTTTTGGAACGCACGAATATGGCGGAGATCCCGCCGCTTACCCTGAAATTCACGAAGCCGGCAAGGAATTCTGGGAAACCGAAGTCTACGATCTCGGAAGCAATAAGGAAGACGTTGGCATGGGAAGCGCTCTCCGCGTTGCAAACATGATTCACGACGCCCTTACGATTTCGAACATGAACGCCTGGCATTTCTGGTGGATTTATTCCTGCAGCGAACCCAGCTGCGGCAACGGAGCGCTTTGGCCGCAAGGACAAGGCAACCCCGATAACGTGGAGCCCACCAAGCGACTCTGGGTCATGGGGAACTTCAGCCGCTTTGCACGCCCCGGCGCGAGGAGAATCGATGCTACCAAGAATCCCGAAAGAGATGTAAAGGTCACCGCCTACCGCGACTCCCTCAAGACGAAAATCGCAGTCGTCATTCTCAATTCCAAGAACGAAGAATTCAAGGCGGACTTTGACTTCGGAAGTACAAAAATTGGAAGCTTTAAGCCATACGTTACCGATGACAATAACAACCTCAAGGAAGGAAGCGAAATCAAGGTTGACGGTACAAAATGCAGTTACAGCGTCCCGGCCCGCAGTGCAACGACTGTCGAATTCATTCTGTGGCAAGAACCAAAGGTGGAACCGCCTTCAGACTCTACCGATGCAATTGCCTTCGGGACGCATGCTGCGCCCCAAAGCCTTCAAAGTATATATAAAGTATTTAGCCCAATCGGTGCGTTTATCGGCGAATTCCAAGTTGGAGATGTCGGCGAACTCCGCAATGCCATGACAAACGCGGGCTTAAGCCGCGGCATTTATATGGTCAAACACGGCAATGCCAAAACACAACGAGTGGTTTTGAGATAAGTGAATGGTCGCCCCGCAAGGGACGACTTTTTTATTAGAAGCCCAGCTCGTTCCAAAGTTTTTGCGGAAAAGTATTTCTTGGATGATTTCGAAAAAATGCGAAAAAAGATAAAGTAGATGCCTTTTTTCGTTATTTTTTGTTTGAAATATTTAAAAACGTCATAATTTGACTCACCTAGAATGTATCTTTTTTATGAAGGGCTGCTAAAGCAAATTTTACCCAATGAGGTTTGTATGAAAAAAATGGGTACATTAAGGCTTAAACACGAATTCTACAAGAAACATCGTGGTGATAAGATTTGGCGTGTTCATTTCATCAAACGTTATGGCATGCATGCCGTTTCTTTTGACAAGAAAAGAATACTATGAGACGTTTTGGAACTTAGAAACTGTTTTTTCTGAATTTGTAAAAAGGAATAACGTTTCTCGATACATTGATGATATTTGCAATCTAAACATTCCTAAAATTCTAGATAATGCTATCATTGGGAAAATATTGCAGAATGCTTAAGTTTAAAGGCAAGGAATGGCAAATCTATGGCCCTGATAAAATGTCCGAATTGCGGGAATGGCGTTTCTAGCGAGGCGACTCAATGCCCTCACTGTAAATCGGCTTTGCATCCGCGGAATGATTTATGTCAATGTCCTGAATGCCAGAATACAATCCGCTTTGATCATTGGGCTTGTCCTTATTGCGGGTATAAACGTTCAAAAATAGATTTTATTGACAAGGCAATGACGGGCTGTTTTTAACGCCTTGTTTGGATAGGATCAGGCTCTTATTGAGCTCCTCTATACCTCATACCCTAGGGAATCGTAGCCCTTCTTACGCTTCTCAAACATGCGGGCGAGAACGGGTACGTTGGAATCTACATAATCGTAAACACGAACTTCTGTCTTGCCCGCGGACATCCTGTGCAATCGGCCTACATATTGCGCAAGCGTTCCTTTCCATGATATAGGAAATGGCAGGAATAAGGTGTCGAGTTCTGGCAAATCGAAGCCTTCGCCAATGTAGCGGCCTGTCGCAAGAATGACGATATTTCCGTTTGCCTTGGCAGCTTCAATATCAGACCAAATCTGTTTGAGTTGCTTTTTTCCGAAACCGCCCTTTAATACAAATAGCGTGGGAACAGATTCCTTCATTTTTTCGTAAAACCATTGGATGTGTTCAGTCCGTTCAGTAAGCATCAAGATTTGACGGCCTTCGTGGTAGGCCACCATCATGTCTTGCAATACCATTTCATTACGAGCGTTGCTGCTCCATATTTCATGGAATACATCCTGAATTGCGGGTTTTTCTAAAATTTGTGGTAGAATAAATCCTGTGGGTCGGACGATTACGGAATGCTTTATATGGCGTTCTTCGGCTTGTTTTTTAGCGTTGACAGTATAACGCACGGGGCCGAGGTTCATCAAGACAATCGGGTGTTGACCATCCTTGCGTGTCAAGGTTGCTGATAATCCCGCCTTATATTTCGCCTTGCTTTCGCGAACGGCCTTTTCAAACGAAAATGCGGAAATATGATGGCACTCGTCAACGATGATTTGCCCATAATCGTTAATCCATTCTTCTACTTCGCCTTTGCGGCTCACGCTCGGGATGAGCGCAACATCAATCTTTCCAAAACGTTTCTTCTTCGTTCCGCTGATTTGCCCGATTTCTTTCTTTGAAATCTGTAAGAAACTTGCGATTCGCTCTACCCACTGTTCCATAAGCTGAGCACGATGAACGAGAATCAATGTGTTGATTTTTCTTTGTGCTATTAGCCAAAGTGCTACGATTGTTTTGCCGAAAGCCGTGGTTGCAGACAAAACACCAATATCGTGTTTCTTTAGCGCTTCAGCCGCAAGCAACTGCTCAGGGTAAAGGTTGCCTGAAAAGTTAACATCAATAGGAAAACCAAGATTTCGTTCATCCTTAATTACCGGCGTAATCCCGTAATGCACTAACAATTCAAGAAGCTTATCATAACAACCGATAGGGATGGCTATATGTTTTGGAAAGATGTCGTAACAATAGAGTATACGTGGTTTGCCCCAAACAGGTAATCGCAAAGCTTGAGCTTGGTAAAATTCAGGGTTCTGGAACGATGCTAAGCGTAAAATACGGTTCCGTAAGACGGCAGGTAAACCGGAATACTCGATGAAAATTTGATTGGCTAAAACTATGTCTATTTTTGCGGGAAGTTGTGCGTTAATTTTCGGGTATTCTGTTTTGCGAGAAAGCCAAGGCTCGTCAGCATCGCTAGTTTCGTTTTCGTATGCCGGCAAAACTTCGTGATGTGTATGTGCTGTAATGACTTTCTGTTCTACCAAGTCATTTGCATTTTTCTGAATTTGCGCCAGAAATGCCCATTGATCATCATAGGCGTTGCTGGATTCGGGATCAATAAATACGGAATGATTCTTTTCTCGGGCGGCTTTTTGTAGTGGCAATGCGATGAGGTTGCCGAGTCCACCCTTGGGCATGTAATCCTGGTTCGGGAAGAACCTGTCGAAAGATGCTAATTTAATTTCAGGTCGAGAGTCTAATGTTTTGGTAAGGAGCGTCGCGCCTAGGTCGCGCGCAATCTTCGCCTTGATTTTGTCTTCAAAGAAGATCCATACATGCCCGCCATTCCCTGAGCGGGACCGTTCCAGGTAAGCGTGAATATTTTCAGTTTTGCAAGAGTCTATAAAAGCTTTGGAATCCTGAACCCACGTCTCTTCGTCAAAATCGACCGCCAAAAAGTAACAGCAATCATCGCTTAACAGCGGGTAAATGCCTGCAACGAATGGACGCGTAAATTTTCCGAATGATTCAACTCCTCGCAGGTGTTTCTCGATTATCGAATTGTCAAATGGAACGAATTTTCTGTTGGAACATTGGGCGCATTTCGCTTTGGGTTTTTCGCAAACACCGGCTCTCCATTCATTCTCGCAGACAGGTTGGTATCCAGATTTCCCCGTCTTGGCACTCTCGAATCTTTTTGCAAAAACATCTTGCCGTCCCCTGAAAAGAGATCGGTAGAGATTGATTTTATCTATAACGGGGGAGAATTTGTTTATGGAAACCGATTGCGTGGGCTTGTCGGCAAAATGGGCTTCGGTGGCGGTTTGAATTTGCTTATCGATCTCTTGCAGCCTTTGCAAAAGCAGTTCGCGTTCCTTCACCAAAGATTCAAGGGATGTCATAGAAATTTACCCTTTATGTCGGAACAAACAAATCGTCTAGCACAACTTCGCTCTGCACTCGGTTGCTGTATTTATTTTTGTTGATTCCATAGGTGGTAATCATGGTCAACTGAATAGATTTACGTGTACCAGTTTCACGCTTGAAAGTTTCGATTTTATTGCGCAGTGATTTGTCGTAATCAGCGTCTATTGTATAATCATTCAATGAAAATTTTATTTCGCACAAATTTATGACCCTGTCCCTTCGGTCAATGAGCAAATCTATCTGCGCACCTTTCTTGGTTGCTCCGTTCCCCTTTTCGTCTTCTCCCTTGCTAAACCAGGATGAAGTTTCTGTGAGGACTCCGGCTATTCCCAATTTTTTCTTTATACAATCAAGGTGTTCTTTGCAAAGTTGTTCGAAGGTGTATCCGGCCCAGGCGAGTCTGGAAGGATTGTCTAAACTGTTCGTCCAGAAATGAGCGTCCTTTCCATAGTTATCTTTGATATAGGTGAAATAAAACATGGAATAGAAATCGCAAAGTTGATAAATGGTTTCTTGCTTTTTTTTACCAAAAAAGCGATACGGTCGGACAAAACCGTTTATTTCTAAATTTTTCAGGATTATTCCGATTTTGCCGTTGGCAGGGAGCTTAGTCTCGTTTATGATTTCGGAGCGGGTAAGCCCCATTTTCTTTTTTGCCAATGCTTCTACAACGGCGATGTGAGCGTCGGCCTGCTTGAATAAAGAGTGGTAAAGGTGGTCGAATTCATCCCAAAGTACTGCTTTGTCACGGAAGAACATGTTGTCGATGTTTTGGGTGTAGCTCCACTTTGCATTCAACTGTTTCAGATAAAACGGAATGCCTCCCATAATCATGTAGCATTCTGCAATGTCGTAGCGGGTCCAGTCGATACCTTTTTCTTTAAGATAGAGTTCTGTTTCGTGCAGTGTGAACGGACGCACAAAAAGTCGCGTAGAGGAACGGTTGAAGAGTCCTCCACGATCGCCAAGGAGCTTATTCGTCATCCAAGAGGTTGCGGAACCGCAAGCGATAAGAATGATGTTTCCCTGAGCGGCGGCCCATCCGTTCCAGAAAGATTCTAGAGCGGTTACAAAATCGGATTTAGTCGTGTCAAGCCAAGGCATTTCGTCAATAAAGACGACTTTGCGCTTTTTGTCCAATGACTTTAGATAAGCCTTCAATGTATCAAAGGCTTTAAACCAGCTTCCGGGTTCATCTGAATGCAGTCCGCTATATTCCTCTAGGACTGCGGAAAATCGTTTTAGCTGAACTTTTGAGGATTCATTGAAAACACCCGTCAGTTTGAAGTCGAACTGATTGTCGAAAAACTCATTGACAAGGAACGTCTTGCCAACACGGCGTCTGCCGTAAACGACGACAAGTTCCGATTCCTTAGATTCGAGAACTTCTTGCAGGCGTTCAATTTCATATTTCCGTCCAACGATGTTCTTGTGCAACATGAAAACCCTCTTTTTTATCAAAAATACAATATTTTTTTTGAAAGCAGTCTTTTCCTCGATAAAAAAGTGAGAAAAAGACCAAGTTATACATGCTATTTTGGTCTTTTTCTATAAAAAACATGAGAAAAAGACCAGTTTGGCAAGACAGCATCCAGCAAATTACACTTCAACCCCTTAGTCGAGTTAGGTTCGAAGGAGCAGAATCCGGACTCTGGGTATACTGCCGAGAGTGGATGGGTCTCATTATTTTTGGGAAAAGTTTGAAGTTTCCCTTAAAATACGCTCCGCCAGCATCTTTCGAAGTGCGTTTCTGCATCACGGTTTTGGTGTCGAGAAGAAAACTGTGGATTTTTCGATAACCTTCGGTAGCCTGCGTATTCCAATCGGCTTCGGCGTAACCGATGTACTTAATGCCGTTTTCGTTATCAACCGTTCCCGGTAAAATAAACGCGTTGAAAATCTTGTCTGGATCAAACTTGTATTTTACAGAATTCTCGCTCTTGGGCGGAGTTTTCGACTTGTCGATAAATTCTGGTCGGGGTGAAAATTTTGCCATTGCCGTTGATAAATCTGTACAATGGGGTTACGATGGCGTTATTTTTGGTTTTGCCCTTAACAAAGAGCTGCTAAATCACTATATTGGTGTATTAGGGTGTTCGCATATCGGCGCGCTTCATCCGTATCATTTCATTTTGGGGCCGATTGCTGCAAAAAAATTATTGGAGACGTACACTTATGAATGGAACTAAGAAGGTTGAGGACATTCTGTCTGATGTACGGATTCCGTTTTCGGCGGTTCCCGACCCGTACAGGAACGCTCCTCCCTGCAAGTTGAACTTGCTGGAGCTGGCTCGATATGCCGACAGGAACGGCAAAGACATCAGCAATCTTTCTCAAGAAGAAATAGCCTTGTTCAAAATATAGGCTTCAGTAAAATGAAAAACGCAGGCTCGTGTTGAGTCTGCGCTTTAAAATTAAAAGGCGATGCCAGAACGGAATCCGGCATGACATTGTGCGAGGCATACCCCCGTTTTTCCTACTATTCCAAGCCTTTGACGAATTCAAAAGACCCGCTTTTTTTTGCTTGTAAGGCGGATTGGAGTAAAAGATGAATGACGTTGAAAGCAAAATTCTTGTGTTGAGAGATCAGCGAGTTATCCTTGATTGCGATTAGTTAATGTTGCCGAGAAAAAGGAGGTGGTCAAAATTTTTGACCACCTTGCCAAGTTAAAATACAGTCCTGTTAATCCGACAGCCTTTACTGAACGCGGTCTCTACATGCTTGCGACAATTTTGAAAGGGCGTGTCGCAACGCAAACAACTATCAACATCATCAATACATTCGTAGAAATTCGCGAGTTGTCTCGTGCCATTGCTCGCGTTCCTGAAGTTGTTGATGAAAATGAAAAGAAGTCGTTGTTGAAAAGAAGCGGCGAAATCATTTCTAATGTTCTCGCCTCGGATTCTACAAGTTTGGCCCCCCCCATGAAAAAGGACCGAAAATGGTTCAGCAAACAATCTCTGATTTAGCAACGAGAACTGCTTCGCCGCTGATGGAAATTCGTCCATTGCCATTGAGTTTGCAATGCAGGTAGCCGCCGCGCTTGGACGCCTGGTAAGCGTGAATCTTGTCTTTGTGTAGTTCGTGCGACCAATAATCCGCTATTTGGCAATGGGCTGAACCGCAAACCGGGTCTTCGGCTATGAAAAGTTTTGGGCAAAAACTGCGCGAGACGCAATCGACGCTTTCGCCATTTGCATCCGGACTGGTTGAACATTTTGCAGTTGCATTCTGGATTCGGCCTTCGATTTGCGTAAGCAACGCTTGATTGGGATTCATATTCCGCACTTGTTCTTCGTTTTCAAAAACGCACACAAGGTCAAGTCCCAAAAAGGCCTTTGTCGGACGCACGCCAAAAGCCTTTTCCATTGTATCGGTCACGGGAATTTCTTTCAGCTCGTAAGTTGGAAAATCCATCTCGTACAAGTTTCCATTCCGCTTGACCGTCAAAACGCCACTCAAGGTGTTAAATTGAACGACTTCGTTCTTTGGCTCATAAAAATTCAAAATTACGAACGCAGATGCCAGCGTCGCATGCCCGCACAGTTCCACTTCGGTCCCTGGCGTAAACCAACGCAAATGATAGCTCGTATCTTCTTTTACGATAAACGCCGTTTCGGACAAATTGTTTTCCATCGCAAGATTCATCATGAATTTTGCGCTTGGCCAACAATCCATCACACAAACTGCCGCCGGATTCCCAGAAAAAGGCTCGCTTGTAAATGCATCTACGATATATTGCTTCATGTAACGCAATTTAAAAATATCTGACAGTTTTAGCCGTTGAATTTTGAGAGCGGAATAAAAATTCGTCAAAGAATTTTTGCAGTTCAAAGTGTGAAAAAAGCGCAGGCTCGGAGTCTGCGCTTTTTTTCTGGATCCTTTGCGGCTATGCCGTTCAGGATGACACCGTCGTCAATAGGGTTAGAGATTGCTTCGGGGCTATCGCCCCTCGCAATGACGTGGCATCTTACTTCTTCACATGCCTGTGATATTCCTGCAAACTGCAGACTTCGAATCTTCCGAAGTCGTGCTTGTCCATGAGACCTTCAACGGTGGAGGTGAGGGCGGCGATGGTCGTCGTGATAGGAATGCCAGAGACCACAGCCTTGGAGCGCATCTGGATTTCGTCGACCATGGCTTCGGCGCCAGTTTCGGTGGTGTTCACGATCCACTGCACTTCCTTATCGTGGATGAGGTCCAGCAGGTTCGGGCGGCCACGGGAGATACGGAACACGGCGCGGGTCTTGATGCCTTCGTTGTAGAGCATCGTAGAGGTGCCGCGGGTGGCGTAAATCTGGTAGCCCATGTCCACGAGGCGTTTGATGAGCGGAACGGCCTTCTGCTTGTCTTCGTCCTTGAGCGAAACGAAGATGTTGCCTTGACTCGGGACCTTGTTGCCCGATGCCAGCTGGCTCTTGAGGTAGGCAAGGCCGCGGTCGCGATCGATGCTCATGACTTCGCCGGTGGATTTCATTTCCGGAGAGAGCGTGATGTCAACACCCGGGAACTTAACGAATGGGAACACGGCTTCCTTGACGCTCACGTAAGGCACGTGCACTTCTTCGGTGAAGCCGATCTGTTCGAGGGTTTCGCCGAGCATGCAGCGGCTAGCGTAGCTGGCGAGCGGGACGCCGATGGACTTGGAGACGAACGGCACGGTGCGGGAGGCACGCGGGTTCACTTCGATCATGTAGAGTTCGCCATCCTTCACGGCGAGCTGCATGTTCATGAGGCCGCAAACGTGGAGTTCCTTCGCGAATTCCTTGGCGTAGGCGCGGACCTTGTCCTGAATTTCCTGCGAAAGTGTCATGGGCGGGATGACGCTGGCAGAGTCGCCGGAGTGGATGCCTGCGGGTTCCACGTGTTCCATAATGGCGCCCACCACGGTGTGCTTGCCGTCGCTGATGCAGTCCACGTCGAGTTCGGTGGCGTCTTCGAGGAAGCGGTCGATGAGGATGGGCTTGCCTTCGCCAATAGCGGCGGCTTCTTCCACGAACTTGCGCAGGTATTTTTCCTTATAGACAATCACCATGCCGCGACCACCGAGAACGAAGCTCGGGCGCACAAGCACGGGGTAGCCGATTTTCTCGACGATGGCGAGGGCTTCTTCCACGTTGTGGGCGATGCCGCTTTCGGCCTGTTTGATGCCGACCTTGTCAACCAGCTGCTTGAAGAAGTCGCGGTCTTCGGCGAGGTCGATGTCTTCGGGGCTCGTGCCGACCACGTTTGCTCCGGCCTTCTTGAGGCGCATGGCGAGGTTCAGCGGAGTCTGGCCACCGAATTGCACAATGACGCCCGCGCACTTTTCGCGTTCGTAAATGCCCATCACGTCTTCGAGCGTGAGCGGTTCGAAGTAGAGCTTGTCCGAAGTGTCGTAGTCGGTAGAGACCGTTTCGGGGTTGGAGTTCACCATGATGACTTCGTAGCCTTCGCGACGCAGCGTAAAGGCGGCGTGGCAGCAGCAGTAGTCGAATTCGATGCCCTGACCGATTCTGTTCGGTCCGCCGCCCAGCACCATGATTCTCTTCTTGTGACCATGACCCGGAATTTCGCGGACTGGTTCGGAATTTTCGGCCCAGCAACTGTAATAATACGGCGTGATGGCTTCGAATTCGCCGGCGCAAGTATCGACGGAGTAGTAGCTCGGGACGAGACCGATCTGCTTACGCACTGCCATGACTTCTTCCGGATTCTTGTGGAAAAGGTAACCGATCTGGATATCGCTGTAGCCGAGTTCCTTGGCCTGGCGGAAGAGAGCCTTATCCTTGGCGAGGTTTTCGAGAGAACCTGCAGCCGTGATTTCGTCTTCGAAGCAGGCGAGTTCTTCCAAGTGACGCAAGAAATAGCGGTCGATTTTGGTGAGTTCGTAAAGCTTTTCGATGCTCCAACCGCGACGGAAGGCTTCGTGCAACACGAAAATGCGTTCTGCACTCGGGCGTGCAACTTCCTTGGCGAGTGTTTCGTCGTCATATTCCTTGAACTTTTCGCACTTGGCGCAGGCTCCGAATCCACCGAATCCCGTTTCAAGAGAACGGAGAGCCTTCTGCATAGCCTGCTTGAAGTTCGTACCGATTGCCATGGCTTCGCCTACAGACTTCATTTGAGTGCCGAGTGTGGAATCGGCCTTCGGGAACTTTTCGAAGGTGAAGCGCGGGACCTTCACGACAACGTAATCAAGCGCCGGTTCAAAGCAGCTCGGGGTCGTTTGCGTAATGTCATTGCGGAGTTCGTCGAGCGTGTAGCCCACGGCGAGGAGTGCTGCAATCTTTGCGATGGGGAAGCCCGTTGCCTTGGATGCAAGAGCAGAAGAACGGGACACACGCGGGTTCATTTCGATGATGATGCGACGGCCGGTCTTCGGTTCGATAGCCCACTGCACGTTAGATCCACCGGTTTCCACGCCGATAGCTTCCATGACCTTCAAAGAGTCGTCACGCATGGCCTGGTAAGCGCGGTCATCAAGGCTCTGGATCGGAGCAACCGTGATGGAGTCACCCGTGTGAACGCCCATGGGATCGAGGTTTTCAATGGAGCACACGATAACGGCATTGCCCTTCTTATCGCGCATGACTTCCATTTCGAATTCTTTCCAGCCAAGCAGCGATTCTTCGATAAGCACTTCGTTGTTGAGCGAGGCGTCGAGACCGCGGTTCACGATGGTCTCGAATTCTTCTTCGTTGTGGGCGATACCGCCGCCAGTACCACCAAGCGTAAAGCCCGGACGGATGATCAACGGCCAGCTTCCGATGGTGTGGGCGATAGCGGTTGCTTCGCTCATGGAGTGTGCGGAACCGGAGCGGGGGAGGTCAAGCCCGATCTTGAGCATGGCTTCCTTGAACAGGTGACGGTCTTCGGCGCGCTGGATAGATTCTGCCTTTGCACCGATAAGCTCCACCTGGTAGCGGTCCAAAATGCCGCGCTCGTTGAGTTCCATGGCGAGGTTCAAGGCGGTCTGGCCACCGAGAGTCGGGAGCAATGCGTCCGGACGTTCGCGACGGATGATTTCGTGCAAAATATCGACGCTCAGCGGTTCGATATAGGTGCGGTCGGCCATTTCGGGGTCGGTCATGATGGTTGCTGGGTTGGAGTTCACGAGCACCACTTCGTAACCTTCGCGGCGCAACACCTTGCAGGCCTGCACGCCGGAGTAGTCGAATTCGCAGCCCTGGCCAATCACAATCGGGCCAGAACCAATGAGCATAATCTTCTTGATGTCGGTACGCTTAGGCATTCTTGCCTCCCTTGAAAGCTTCAATCATCTTCTTAAATTCTTCGAACAAGTACATGGAATCGTTCGGACCCGGGGCAGATTCCGGATGGTACTGCACACTGAACGCAGGCACGTTCTTGCAGCGAATGCCTTCGACCGTGTTGTCGTTCAGGTTGATGTGCGTGACTTCGACATCGGCGGGGAGAGACGTTTCGTCAATGGCGTAGTTGTGGTTCTGTGACGTGATTTCGACAGCGCCCGTCAAGAGGTTCTTGACCGGATGGTTGCAGCCGTGGTGGCCGAACTTGAGCTTGGAAACTTTAGCACCGAGAGCAAGGCCGAGGAGTTGGTTACCCAGGCAAATTCCCATGAGAGGAATCTTGCCGAGGAGCTGTTTGACCATGTTGTAAACTTGCGGTAAGGAGTTTGGGTCGGCGGGGCCGTTCGAGAGGAACACGCCATCCGGCTTCTGTTCCATGATCTTTTCGTAGCTCGTGCCAATCGGCATGACCGTGATGCGCATGTCCTGAGCGGCGAGGTTTCTCAAGATGTTCGTCTTGATACCGAAATCGAGAGCAACAATGTGGTACTTGCCTTCATCGTTGAATTCGTAACCATTCGGGTCGGAGACCTTGCTCGCGTAATCCTGACCGTCGAGGCCTTCCCAAGCCTTTGCCTTTGCGATAGCTTCGGCTTCGGTCATTTCCGTGTCTTCGACGTGGAGGTAAGCTTTCTGGGCGCCATGCGTGCGGAGGTGGAGCGTGAGGGCGCGAGTATCGACGCCTGCAATGCCTGCCTTTTTCTGGGCGAGCATGTAATCATGAAGCGATTCTTCGTTCAGTTCCTTGGAAACCCAGTCGAGGGAGTTCACGACAATGCCGTTCAAGAAAATCTGACGGGATTCGGACTTTTCAAAGTTCGTAGCGTAAGCGCCAACTTCGGCCGTGGTGAAAACCACGAACTGGCCAGCGTAAGACGGGTCGGTCAAAATCTGTTTGTAACCAGCCATACCGGTATTGAACACGGCTTCGCCGACGGTGTCTTTCTTTTCGCCAAAGGCGTAACCGTGGAATACGGCTCCGTCAGCCAAGGCTATAAAAGCCTTGCGCTCGCGCTTTGCTTTCCATTGAAATTTTTCGTTCATGATTTACCTTACGTCACAGTTGTTGGGGTAAAAAGAAAGGCAAAAGCTAAATGCCTTTGCCTTAAAAATAAAACTCTTAAAAAAATGAATAGTCTTGTCAAAAACTGAAACCCAACCGACCTTTTTGTGGGTCGGAACTGCTTCCTTGAAGGCGAGTTCGAAGTCAACAAGTTCCATTCTTTTCATCGGGGGCTAATTATAGTAAATTGACAGGTTTACGACAATCCATTATTTAAGATTTTTTGCTTTTTAATTTTTCTCGTCTGCGGCTTTGAGGAGTCCGAGGAAGAGCGGTGCCGGGTGGATCAGCGAGGACTTCAGTTCAGGGTGGAACTGGCAGGCCATAAAGTAGGGGTGGTCCGTGAGTTCCATAATCTGCATAATGTCTTCGTTGGCAGCTTTTCCGGAGAAAACGAGCTTTTGCTGATTTGCACCGGTCGGATCGCCCTTTTCAATCTGTTCGACATAATTCGGGTTCACTTCGTAGCGGTGGCGGAAGCGTTCGCGGATGGCGGTAGAACCGTAAACCTGGGCGGCAAGGCTGTTTTCCTTGATGACGACATCGTGACCACCGAGGCGCATCGTCGCACCCAGATCCTTGATGTGTTCCTGGCCGGGGAGGAATGCAATGACCGGAACTTCGACGTGGTTCGTTTCGCTTTCCATTTCGACCGTACCTGCACCCTGCATGCCGCAGACGTGGCGTGCAAATTCCACGACGGAGAGCTGCATGCCATAGCAGATGCCGAGGAACGGGATCTTGTTTTCGCGCACGTAGCGGATGACCTGAATTTTGCCTTCGATACCGCGGCTACCGAAACCACCCGGAACGATGACTGCGTCGATTCCTTTGAGAGCTGTTTCGACAGAAACGGTACCATTTTCAATTTTTTCCGTATCGACCCAGCGGATGTTGGCATGCAAATCCAAATGGGCGGAGGCATGTGTAATCGCTTCGACAACAGATGCGTAAGAATCTTCGAGGGCAAGGTACTTGCCGCAAATGGCAACGGTAAGCGTCTTGCGCGGATTCACGGAATTGCGCTTGAGGGCGTCCACGAGCTTGCTCCATTGATCAAGTTTCGGCGGGGCGTAAATGCCTAGCGTCTTGGAAAGAATCTCGGGAATGCCTTCGGCATCGTAAACGAGCGGGCATTCGTAAACGTGCTTCACGTCAATGCCAGAGATGATGTGGTCAGCTGGCAGGTTGCAGAACAAGCCGATTTTTGCCTTGAGGTGCGGCTTGATATATTCTTCGCAACGACCGATGACGATTTCCGGGTAAATGCCGAGCTTGTTCAAATCACGCACGGACATCTGTGTGGGCTTGGATTTCTGTTCGTTCACGCCAGACGGAATCGGGACGTAGGTGAGGTGTACGAAAATCGCATTGTGGTCGCCAACTTCGTGACTTAGCTGGCGAGCGGCTTCGATGTAAAACTGGTTTTCGAGATCGCCTACGGTACCGCCGATTTCAATCAACAGCACATCGGCTTTTTCCTGGTTTGCAATTCTGTAAAACTGTTCCTTGATAAGGTCGGTCACATGCGGGATGAACTGCACCGTATGGCCAAGATAGTCGCCGCGACGTTCCTTTTCGAGAATCATCTTGAAAATGCGGCCCATCGTGAGGCTCCAATCTTTCTTGGCGGTCACGTTCAAAAAGCGTTCGTAGTGGCCGAAGTCCATGTCGCATTCGCCACCGTCATCCAAAACAAAAACTTCACCATGTTCGGTCGGGTTCATTGTGCCCGGGTCTGTGTTGAGGTAACCATCGCACTTGACCGGAACCACCTTCATTCTAGCAGAAAGCAGCGCCCCGATGGACGCTGCCGCTACCCCTTTGCCGAGTCCGGAGATGACGCCTCCGGTGACGATAATAAACTTAGTCTTTCCGTTGTATCTATGCTGTAATGCCATTTTAATTTTCCTAATTTACACAAATTGTAATTCTTTTTGTGGCTACAAGCAAAAGGTGTGCCAAAAATGATAATTTGGCGAATTTTGCGAAATTTTCAATAACGGACTCAAATGTTATACAAAAATATTTTACATAAAATGTAATTTCTAGATTTTGTTTTACATTTTATGTAATTGCGTTTTACAAAAAAGAGCGTGCATTTCTGCACGCCCGTTCTTTAAGAGTCCATTCCCGTTACGAAATGGGAATCTCTATGTCTTATTACTTCACAACCTTGTAGGTCTTGTTGCCGACGATAACGAGGAAGTTGCCTCTGCTACTGATGCTGACTTCTTGCATGGCGGAGCTTGTCTTTGCTGACTTGAGCACGCGACCATTTACGTCTGTAATGGCGAACTTGGTACCAACTGCAGCATTTTCAATAACGATAGCACTATTGGTGGACCAAACTCTCACGGCGTTGTTCAACTTGACCTTTGCAGAAATGGCGTTCGTTTCCGGCTTTGCAGCGACCTTGTAGAGCTTGCAATTTTCGAAAGCGTAGAATGTGGTGTCCTTTTCAATTTTCACGCCACAGTATTCGTTTGCTTCAACGGACTTGTCTTCGACAGTCGGCTTCGGCTTCCAAATCTTGAACGTTCCGCTCAAGTGGAGCATGGCGAGGTAGTGCACCAAGCCATCGTAGTAACGGTACTGACCAGTCATGAATTCCGTATTCCATGCCAACTCCAAGTTTTTCTTGACAGCGGCATCGTATTTGGAATCGTTAATCAAAGCCATGGCTGCAACGGCGTTTGCACCGGCTTCGCCCTGCGTATACTGTTCCTGCGGATTAGAGCCATCCCAGTTGAAACGAGCATGCTTATAGCCGTCCTTTTCAAAGAAATCGATAATGCGGCGGGCCATTTCTTCTTGGCGTGCAGAATCAGCACCGAAGAGGTAGTAATCCATACCGAAGTTCATAGCGCAGCGCATGGCGTCGTACATGTACTTTTCGGCGTTACCATTGTAGCTTACGCCGTGCGGGGTTCCGTCAAAGTTGTTGTAGTCGCTGAACAAGCCGGACTTCGGGTTAGAAGATTTGTACAAGTGATCGCGCGTTGCCTTTGCAGCCTTAGACCACTTATCCTGATTGGTGGTGGACCAGCGAGCAAAAAGATCAACGTATGCCGGCAAGTCGTAAGACGGGTCGGAGAAGTTGTTTTCGTTACCCTGCGGCTGGAATGTAATCACGTAATGCTGCGGGTTGAAAAGGCTATGCTGGCCATTATCCCACATTTTCTTCAAGATGTACTGAGCGTCGTCCATGTATTTGCTGTCATTCCAACGGTTCGCAGCAAAAAGGAGCGACATCATAAAATACATTTCGCCGTCGGGTGCGCAGTTGTCATCGCCGCCGTTACCGCTGTCGTTACGTTGCCATGCGAAGTAGCCGTCCCAGCCGCCACTCTTGTGCCACATGTGGTTCTTGGCCCAGTTCCAGAGTTTGTCAAATTCTTCTTTGTGGTTGGTTTGCACGGCAATCATCATGCCGTAAGACATACCTTCGGAGCGGACGTCATTGTTGTTGATGTCCTTGATGTAGGCTTCATTGCCCTTGTCGTAATAGACTTTGGAATTGTTGTCGCCCTTAAAATAGTGATTCCAAAGATCATCCATTTTTTCCTGGATTTCTTCGTCGGTCTTACCCAAGACGGTCTTGAACGGGCTTTCGTAATTACCGGTGTAGTAAGCGCCGGAATAATTTTTTTCTTTATCGCAGTCCGGACCATAGTAAGCGCCGTTTTCATCAAAGAAATTACCTGCGGTATCAGCTGCAGTTGCCATGACGGCACTGAACAGCAAGGAAAGAGAGAATGCACAAAGTTTTGTTGATTTCATGATCAACAATTATATTTTCATTTTGCCACTTTTTATAGTGGTTTAGACAAAATCCCGATGTAAGTTTTTACAACAAAAAGAAGTTTATCAAAAAAATCACCCGCCTTTCGACGAGTGATTTTGTCTTCGGTTTTGATGTGCTTAAATCGTTTTACGAGTGCCGCGCATTTCAACTGGCGGCTAGTAAATGAACAACATCTCACGGTACTTCGGAAGCGGCCACTTTTCGTCCGGAACAATCTTTTCGAGAGAGTCCACAACCAAGCGGAGGTCGAGCATACCGTTCAAGATATCTTCGTGCTTCCCTGCGAGAGCCTTTTCCATCACTTCGATAGCAGCGAGTAACTTCTTGATGATTTCGCCAAGCGGCTTGGCGTAAGAATCGAGAGCCGGGAAGCCCTGGTTCAGAGCCATTTCGTTTGCCTTGAGAGCAGCGGAGTAAGCTTCGATGGCCTGCGGGAGAATGATGTCCTTAGCCATGTCGCGAGCGATTTCACCTTCGATGTGAATCTTCTTGTGGTAGTCTTCCATGTTGACTTCGTAGCGGGAATCGAGTTCGCGCTTGTTGAACACGCCGTACTTTTCGAAGAGGGCGACGTTTTCTTTCTTGGTGAGTGCCTGGAGGGCTTCCATGGTAGTGCGGGTGTTCGGGAGGCCGCGCTTTGCAGCTTCTTCAACCCATTCGTCGGTATAGCCGTTGCCATTGAAGATAACGCGCTTGTGTTCCTTAACGATCTTCTGGAGAAGGTTCTGGAGTTCTTCGTGGAACTTGTCTGCAGGAACGTTGGCGAGCTTGTCAGCAATGATGTCGAATGCTTCTGCAACAATCGTATTAAGGATAACGTTCGGTTCAGAGCAACTCTGGCTAGAACCCGGTGCACGGAATTCGAACTTGTTACCAGTGAATGCGAACGGAGAAGTACGGTTACGGTCCGTAGCGTCACGCGGGAGCGGCGGGAGAGTATCGGAACCGAGCTTGAGAGCACCAGCCTGCTTGCTGGACTTCGGATCACCCTTTTCGAGCTGATCGACGACATCAGCAAGCTGGTCGCCGAGGTACATGGAGATAATTGCCGGAGGAGCTTCGTTTGCGCCAAGGCGGTGGTCGTTACCAGCGCTTGCAACAGCCATACGGAGCAGGTCAGCGTGAGTATCGACGGCGTAAATCACAGCGCAGAGCGTGGTGAGGAAGATGGCGTTCTGGTGCGGGTCCTTGCCCGGGTTCAAGAGGTTGGTCTTACCGTAGTTCACAGACCAGTTGTTGTGCTTACCGGAACCGTTGATGCCAGCAAACGGCTTTTCGTGGAGGAGGCAGACAAGTCCGTGGCGGTCAGCAACCTGGCGGAGGACTTCCATAATCTGCATGTTGTGGTCGCAAGCGAGGTTCACTTCTTCGAACATCGGAGCAAGTTCGAACTGAGCCGGAGCGACTTCGTTGTGGCGGGTCTTAGCCGGAATGCCGAGCTTCCAGAGTTCCTTTTCCACATCGTTCATGAAGTTCAAAATGCGGGACGGGATGCTACCGAAGTAGTGGTCTTCCATCTGCTGGTGCTTTGCCGGAGCTGCACCGAACAAGGTGCGGCCGGCCTGGTAGAGGTCCGGGCGCTGGAGGTAGAAACGCTTGTCGACGAGGAAGTATTCCTGTTCGGCACCGAGCGTGACGGTGACCTTCTGCTGGGCAACACCGAAGAGGCCCATGAGGCGGTCGGCGGATTTCTGCAAAGCCTGGATAGAACGGAGAAGCGGAGTCTTCTTGTCGAGTGCTTCACCAGTGTAGCTACAGAATGCAGTCGGGATGCAAAGGGTTGCGCCGTTGCCGTGACGCTTGATGAATGCCGGAGAGGTCGGGTCCCAGGCGGTGTAGCCACGGGCTTCGAAGGTGGAACGTAGGCCGCCGCTCGGGAAAGAAGATGCGTCCGGTTCACCGACGATCAAGTTCTTGCCGCTGAAAGCGAGAATAGCCTTGTCGCCTTCGGGTTCCAAGAAAGAGTCGTGCTTTTCGGCAGTGGAACCGGTAAGAGGCTGGAACCAGTGAGTAAAGTGAGTAGCGCCGCGATCAAGGGCCCACTTTTTCATGCCGTGTGCAACTTCGCCAGCGATGCTCGGGTCGAGCGGTGCGCCGTCATCGATAGTTGCAAAAAGCTTTTTGCAAATGTCTTTCGGAAGGTAGGTGCGCATCGCTTCGGCGTTGAAAACGTCTTCGCCGTAAAAGTCGATATTTGCGGGTGCTGCGGCCATGTTTGCGCCGGCGGCTTCGCTCGCGATTTCCTTGATTGCTTTTAATCTATATGCGTTGCTCATTTGGCAAACTCCTTATTGTTTTTTGTTTTTCGCTGCCCTAATTGCAAAAAGTGTGCCAAAACTGAAAAAAGTATGTAAAATGGCGAAATTGCACGAAAAATGAAAAATGTAATGAACGAAAGCTGTTTTTACCCGATCTGAAAATTACAGAATTTGAAAAATTATAGGTGTATTTACGAAATATGTAAAATAAGAGACTGTTGTTTCTTTCGCGGTTTTATTATCTATAGGAACGAACTCAGTTCTCTCTGTTGTATATTTTGAGCGAATTGACGCGGAACAACAGGAATTCTTCCATGAAAATGCTTACGATTTATTGGTCTATAGTGCGATGACAAATCTTGAATCCGGAAGTTACCGCTTTTTCAAAGTCGATTATGCTTAAAGTATCGTCAAACGGAAAATCTTGCGTTAGCGAATACAAAAAATTTAACGTGACAGAGAATTCTTGTGATGGGCTTGTTCCTGCTCCGCTAGTATTTTCTCGTAGCGAAGAAGAGTTCATCTATGCGGTGGAATATTCGAACAAGTATAAGTTTAGAAGGTGCTTTGTGAGCTTGTTTAAGTAGGTGCGTCTAGTTCCGAAAATAAGGTAAATCCAGATTCGTTTTTACATCGGTTTTGTGTCTTTTTCTTGAAAATAATGAAAAAGATGGGCCGAAATGATAAATTGATTGCTTTTTTGTGCAGTTATTATTATATTTAGTGAACAAAAGGGCAAGTAAACAAGTGTGTCGTTAAAAACGATGGGCAAAAATGGATTTACGCGATAAACTGAACATTCTAGGCGATGCCGCCAAGTACGATGTTTCGTGCTCGTCGAGCGGTTCCAAGCGCAATTCGCCAAAAGGCGGAATGGGGTGCGGGCACAGCTCGGGCATTTGCCATACGTGGAGCGCCGATGGGCGCTGCATTTCGCTATTGAAAGTGCTGTTCAGTAACGCCTGCAAGTACGATTGTGCTTATTGCGTGAACCGACGCAGTAACGATATCCCGCGAGCAACTTTTACACCTAAAGAACTCATTAACCTCACGTTGGAATTTTACCGCCGCAATTACATTGAAGGGCTTTTTTTGAGCTCAGCCGTGATAGGCTCGCCAGATTACACGATGGAACTGTTAATTAAGGTGGCGAAAGAATTGCGATTGGTACACCATTTTGGCGGTTACATTCATTTAAAGGCAATTCCCGGCGCAAGTTCTAGGCTTTTGTTCGAGGCCGGGCTTTATGCCGACCGCAGCAGCGTGAATATCGAAATTCCTTCGGACAAGCAGTTGCAATACCTCGCGCCCGAAAAGAATTTTGCATCCATTTACCGCCCGATGAATTTCTTGGCGGAACGCAAGCTTGAATACAAAACGGACAAGTCCAAGTATTCTCCGAAGTTCTTGCCGGCAGGGCAGAGCACGCAGATGATTGTCGGAGCGTCGGGGGAGACCGACTTCCAGATTTTGACGCTTTCGGCAGGATTTTACAAGCAACAGCAAATGAAGCGTGTTTATTTCTCGGGGTATGTTCCGATAAATGCGGACAAGCGCTTGCCCGTAATTACCACAAAACCGCCTCTTTTACGCGAACATAGGCTTTATCAGGCCGACTGGCTCATGCGCTTTTACAAGTTCGAGTACAACGAGATTCTCGATGAGAAAAATCCGTTCCTGGACCCGGATTTGGATCCGAAAGTAATGTGGGCACTCCGCCATCCGGAATGTTTCCCAGTCGATTTGCAATCCGCCGATTACGAGATGATTTTGCGCGTGCCCGGCATTGGCGTGAGGTCAGCACAGCTCATTGTCAGCGGAAGGCGTTATTCTAAAATCAGATTCGAACATTTGAAGAAAATGGGGGTGGTGCTCAAGCGCGCGAAATACTTCATCTACAATAGCGATGTGCCGCGAGAACTCCACAAGCTTTACCCCGAAATGATTCGTCCCTTGCTCATAGCGGGCAAACCCAAGAACGATCAACTCGACCTGTTCGACGCCATGCCCGCCGCACTCCCCGCACCAGCCAAAGCACAGCCATCAGCAAATGCATTGCCTATTGCAAACAACTAATAACTAATGACCATTGACTAACATCTCCTAAGTTCAACCGCCTACTTCCTACTAAACAATGTCCCTCGCCATTCATTACGATTCTACTTTCGACGGCTTCTTGAGTGCCGTTTTCGAGATTTACCGCCAACATCTCGATGTTTCTTGCTTTGTCGCCGAACGCACGTACGAAGCGGAACGTGAAGCGGCAACCGACCTTTTCGCGCAACCCTTCCACGTTGAAACGTCTGAAGATTCCGCCAACCGCCTCAGGCGTGCCATTACCAACGCCGCAAGCAAAGACGTCTTAAACTTGCTCGAGACTTGTTTCCGTTCCGAAGACGCGAACATTGAGATGAACATTCTTGCGTACCTGCGCAAGCTTTTTGCGGGGCTTGACCCGAATTACGGTCGCAATCCGTCCAGTCTCGAAATGATTCCGCTCATTACAATTGCGCGTTCTGTGCGTCGCGAAATGGACAATATGTATGGAATGGTGCGTTTCAACAAAGCGCCCGATGGCATGTATATCGCTGAAATCGAACCGAAGTACGACATTCTCGAAATGATTGTCGGGCATTTCCGGTGCCGTTACCCCAATGGCACATGGGCGATTATTGATGTCAAGCGAGGCTTTGGCGTCTATTACGAGAATTACCGAACACATTTTGTAACGGTTCCCGACCCGAGTTACATTTCAGCGCACGCCCCTCCAGATGAATTCACACGCATGTGGAAGTCTTACTACGACACGATGGCGATCAAGGAGCGGCTCAACCCGCGCCTCCTTCGACGTTGCCTGCCTGTACGCTACTGGAAGCATCTTCCAGAACGCTCGTTATCGAACTACTCGGCGAAAAACATCGGAAATGTAGTGCCGCCGCAACTTCCATCTGAAGTCGCCAAATCAAACGCGTCAGCATCCATAAGGCTCAAATAGCCGAGCTTACGCCTTGTGGCACATATTTTGCTTGAAAAGTCCATGGTTGAGCGCTGAATTTTTTATATATGCGAAAAAATTTTGGCTCTAAAAAACATTTAGTTGTATATTTATAATGGATTAATTGACATTATGGAGAAAATTAAAGACATGAACGGCTCATCTGTGAAACCGGGCTTTTTCGTTCAAGATTCTTTTCTGTATAGCAAGGACAACGAAAAGGTTGTTCTTCGTGGTGTAAACCACATGTTTATTTGGACGGATCGTGAAGGCAAGACCATTCCCGAAATTGCAAAGACTGGCGCAAACTGTGTAAGAATTGTTTGGAATACTCGAGGCCGCATCAGCGACCTCGACAACATTATTTCGCTTTGTATTGCCAACGGCATGATTCCTATCCCGGAAATTCATGACACGACCGGTAACTGGGACCGCCTGAGCGACGCCCTCGAATTCTGGCTTCGCGAAGAAACGCTCCAGATGATTTACAATCATCAGGAATACCTGATTTTGAACATCGGTAACGAACCGGGCGACAAGGCCCAGAGCGCCGATGACTTTTTCAATGCCTATAACATCATCGTCACAAAGCTCCGCGCCTCCGGCGTGCGTGTGCCGATCATGATCGACGCCGATGAATGGGGCCAGAACGAAAAGAATTTGTTGAACGTGGGCCCGAAGCTTTTGCAGGCTGACCCCGAACACAACTTGATTTTCTCGATTCACATGTGGTGGCCGACCGAACGCCACAATCCGGTGGCAACAGGCTACGAAACCGTCAAGGACCGCATCAAGGGTACGCTCGAAGAATCCCTCAAGCGTAAGATTCCCCTGATTGTCGGTGAATTTGCTCCGGTGGCTGCAGGCGGTGTTCGTGAAATTCCGTACAAGTTTATCATGTCGGAATGCGAACGCTTGAACATCGGCTGGCTCGCATGGAGTTGGGGTCCGGGTAACTTCGACAGTCCGGAAATGGACATGACGGTTCACGGCTCCTACAATACGCTTATTGGCTGGGGCAAGGAAGTCGCTGTTGACAGCCCTCTAGGCATCCAGAACACAAGCGTGATTCCAAACTTTATCCAGAACAAGGATTTCACGACCGGTTCTCAGGGAACGGGCGCGAACATCATCGAAAACGGCGAATTCAATGCCGAAGATCCGCTTTCTGGCTGGACGACCGACTTCTGGGGTGGAAAGGGCGACGTGACCGTCAAGGATGGCGTTGTGCATTTCGACATCAAGAAGGGCGGCAAGGATTCCTGGAATCTCCAGTTCAAGCAGCATTTTGCGCTCCACAAGGGCGTGACATACATTTTCAGCATGCGCGCCAAGGCCGATAAGCCCCGTACGCTGAACGTGAACATCAAGAAGGACTGCGAAACTTACACGCCGTACGCAAACGGCCGTATTCTCGACTTGAGCACGAGCTGGCAGAACTTCAGCTGGAAATTCACGATGAAGGAAGAAACCGACCTCGATGCCGTGCTCATCTTTGACATGGGGGGCGTGCCGATTTCCTGGAATCTCGCCGATGTTTCGCTCGTTCATGCCCGCAGCGTTGCCGACCGCTTGAACAGAACGTTCCAGCGCAACGTGCAAAAGAACTCCGGTTACTTCAACGCACCGAATGGCCCGTGGGAACTGCACCTGTACTCCACAGATGGCAAACTCCTCGAGATTCTCGACAAGGGTAAGGGCGGGGAAGGCATGCGTCAATACCCGAAGATCGAACGCAGCGGCATCATGGTCATCAAAGACCTGGCTTAAATCACCTCTGCGATCATCCTTTTTAACGTCATCCCGGCCTCAGTGCCGGGATTGTCTGTTTATAAAAAACGCAACCCCTCGCGGGCTGCGGCTTTGGCATATTCATCCCTTTGTTTGTACAGTTTATCCGAATTTGATTGAAATGGGCCAGGATAATAATTACGTTTATTGCCGTGATGCGTTTGAATGTAATTTTATTAGTTGTTGCGTTGGGATTGTGCGGATGTAGCTTGTCTATTATCCATCCACCTTCTGCAGCCGCGTTTATGGAAAAAGGCGATGGCGATTTGCAGAAAAATGTGGCGATGGCTTTTACATCGGAACATACCGAAAAGTATCCGCGTTACATTCCCTATAAAAGTGTAAAAAGTAAAAAGCCTCCAAAGGATCAATCTTATAATGACGAAGAAATTCCCTTTCAAATAACATTTGATGTTCAAAAACAATTGGGGAATTTTAAAATTGGTGGAGGTCTTGATTGGATTACACCGTATGTGCAAGCCGGTTTTATTTCGGATTATTTCGGCGTAATGGGATGGAGTAACGTTTGTTTGTGGCAACTTGAAAAATACGAATATTCCGAATTCCAATGGGGTGGTGGGATTACAATTATTGAACAATTGCCTTTATCCTCTCACAAAGTCCGCTTGGGTTTGACGCAACATATTTCCCGAAATGGTCGAGAAGCTTTTTTAGCAGAAGACGGTGCTGTGTTTAATAGTTCTTCAGCTCCCGTTTTTTACGATGAAATCGGCGGCGGAGCGTATATTGCGTGGCATGCCGGAAAACGTCTCGGTCTCGGTGTCGAATTCCGTTATAGTCGCGATTTGACCTACAAAATTAAAGATTGGGATAATGATAAAGCTCACCCCATCGATCGTCTTACTTTGGTGTTCAATCTTCAGTGGTGGTGATTTACGCGTTCGCGGACTTGGCGTTCAGCTTTTGCATCAGCGGAATGAGTCCACCGCCAATGGAATTGCCAATTGTAATCGCGACAAGCGCTTTGAGCATTGTCATTGAAAAATCGCCCGCCAGCGAGAAATAGAACATGTCTGCAATGCAGTGCTCGAAACCACTCAAGATAAAGACCATCACCGGGAGGAACACGATGAAAACTTTCCCGACCTGGTTTTCTACGGTCTTGTAGCCGTCTGCCGCGATGAACATGAGCATTCCGCAGAAAATCCCGAGCACGAGCAAACTAGCAAAACCATCGCCGTCCTTGATAACGCAAAGAGCATTTGCCTTCGCCTGGAGAGCCGCACCATAGCGAGTCGCTGCCATTAACTTCGCGAAAACGAACGTTCCAATGAAATTTCCGAGCCAAACAATTCCTAAAAATCCCCAATAATTAATCTTATTGTTGACGAAATAGCCGACCTTACCCGTAAAAAGGTTGAATCCGAAATTCAAAATCGTAAAAAGCCCCAGTCCGAACAAGAACGACCCGAGGATCTTATTGTCGCAAGATAGATAAACCGTTCCGCCGAGTCCAATGCACAAACCGGAGTAAATAGACTTGATAAAATTAATCATGGCGCCAAATTTAAAATTTTTAAACAGCGCTCATTTTCCAATTTTTGTCCACAAATACGTTATAAAACTTAAATTTTTCTTATAAAATTGATCAAACCTCAATTTTCACGATTCGTAACCGACAAAATTGCGAAATTTAGCGTCAAAATTTGTAAATCGCATCATTTATCTGATGAAACAGAGGCTTGAAGTTCATAAAATGCCATAAGCCATGCCTTGAGGCGGATCCAGTCATTGTCATTGGGGGTGCGGATGTCCTTGTCGATTTTGTACACGATAAAATCTTTCAGCGGTACATTTCCTATTTGTAAGTATCGAAGCGCCTTAAAGAAATTCATTGTTAAATCCATACTGGTTTCGTAGACTGTTTTGCCATCTATTGCGATCATCACAAGGTCTTTGTGGATAACTATCGATAAGTGGTGGCGTTTGCTATCAAAAATTTTTTCACTGCAGTAAATTGTCGAATCTATAGAGGTCGAATCATTTTTATCTAAAATTCTCATGCAAATTTGTTGGGTGTTTTTGGGGCATTGGGTAATTTTGAAACCAAGTGAATCATTGCCGACCGAGACTAGCGAGACTTGTTTGCGTGAGTCGCTGAGAGATTCAATCCAAAAACTGACAGCATAGCTAGAATCCCATGGGTTAAAGTTATGGCTTATATCAATGGAATCCGCACTGATTTTTGAATAAAGGAGCCAAAGGTTTCTTTTTTGCCGTTGTTCATTTTGATCGAATGCGTCAATCCATCGAATCTTTTGATTGGCATAACCTATGGAATCGGGAATTATCCAAAAACGGCTTGAATCCGTCTCGTTTTTGGCTTTGGACATTATTATTTCGTTTCCGCGATCATCCATTAGAGCATCGTAATTTTCTTTTTTAAAGACAGGGATGATGAGGTTATTTAATATGTGGGGGAGCTTTGCTGAGTCTAAAATAGCTAAAGCTTTGCGCGGAATCGAGAGATCCAAAGTTCCGGCTTCGTGTCCTTTTAAAAAACCGTTTGCCCAGTAATACGTTGAACCAGCCCGAATATTTTTGGGCCTCAGCAGTAATGGGTTGGCAATGGCCTTGCCATCTCTCCAACCTGTGTATGTTTCGTAAGATCCTGGAGGTACGTCACGAATGATGACAAAGCCTTTTTCTCGATCGTTTTCGGTAATTGTGGCGCAGGCAAAGGAACCTTCTAGGCAAATGGAATCGTAATCTCTGTAGCGTAAATAGAATTGCACTGAGGCGGGTTCACCGACTTCTATATCGAATTTGAACGAGTCTGGATAAGGAGTATCCCAAAATGTATAAACGTAGGTTTCAAATCCAAATAACGTGTCGGGATCGGTCGTTGTTTTGACAAGCAATCTGTAACGGTGTTTATCGCCATCTGTAACGATGGAATAATATCCATTTTTATCGGCTTCGGTTGAATCCATGATATAGGCGTGTTGAGTGGTGGAATCAACTCCGGTAATATAGATTCGAGCGTGAGCTTGGGGGACGCTGTCGGCGTTGATGACTGTACCCACAATTGTCTTTCTTGAGTAATCTTTTATTTGGGGATATTTTGTTCGCGGATAATCACTATCGGTTCCGTTGTCACTGCATGCGTAAATAAAAACCAATAAAATTGCCAACGCCCCAAAGGGTCCAAACTTGAATTTTTTCATCATATTAGTCATCTTGAATGTTATAATACAAAAATAGTTGATTTACAACAACATTTTGGAAAACTTTTGGAATAGCTTTCTAATTTTACGTATTTTGTAAAAATTCAAAATTTAATTTCAAAAACTGTAAACCGTGTTTGCATCAAATTTTAGAGATTCTGTTCAGAAATTTCTTTCTTTTACATTTTTAACCGCTTTTTCATGAATTGAAGCGGGCTTTACGCATTTTGTCGCGAGTTGGCACAGTTTTTGCATATAGGGCGCAAAAACTAAAAAGGATTTCTATGCAAGCACAAGCTCTTTATGATCCAGCCAACGAACATGACGCCTGCGGCGTCGGCTTGGTCGCCAATATAAATAATATCGCTTCTCACCAGATTGTTGTCCAGGGTATCACCGTCTTAAAGCGCCTCCTCCATCGTGGTGCAACGGGTGGCGACCCGGAAACGGGTGATGGTGCTGGCCTTCTGCTTTCGATGCCGCACAAGTTCTTCCACAAGATCTACAACGATCTTCCGACCCGTTACGGCGTGGCGATGATCTTTGTCGAAAATACGGTGGCTGCCGATTCTGCCGATGCAGAAATTGAAAAGCTCGCTGCTGCTGAAGGTGCTCCGGTCGTCAAGATTCGTGAAGTTCCGGTGGACCCGTCCGCTATCGGTCACACGGCTCGCGAAACGCTTCCGCACATCCGTCAGTACATTTTTGACGGCTCTAAGTTAAAATCGAACGAAGCATTCGAAATCAAGCTGTTTGTACTCCGCCGCTTGATCGAAAAGTCTGTCAAGAATCTTTACATTTGCTCTTGCAGCTCCAAGACTATTGTCTATAAGGGACTTTTGCTTGCAACGCAGATTGAAGGCTTTTACAAGGACTTGAAGGATAACGATTTCGAAAGTGCAATTGCGCTTGTCCACCAGCGTTATTCGACCAACACGTTCCCGACCTGGCCTTTGGCTCATCCGTTCCGCTACCTTGCTCACAACGGCGAAATCAACACGCTCCGCGGTAACCTGAACAGCCTCAAGGCTCGTGAACCGTACCTCAAGAGCGACCGCATCGGCGAAGATTTGCAGAAGTGCTTGCCGCTGATTGCCGCAGGCCAGAGCGACTCCGCTAGCCTCGACAACATGTTTGAACTTTTGGTGGCCGCTGGCCGTAGCCTCCCGCATGCGATGCTCATGATGATGCCGCAGGCTTGGGGGGCAAAGCATTACCTCGGCCGCGATGTGCGTGGTTTCTTCGAATACGAATCCATGTTGATGGAACCGTGGGACGGCCCGGCAGCGGTCGCATTCTCCGATGGCGTGAACGCTGGTGCCATTTTGGACCGCAACGGTCTTCGTCCGGCACGTTACACTTTATGTAAAGACGGTTTGTTTGTCATGGCATCCGAAACGGGTGTGCTTGACATCGACGACGACCAGGTTGAAGAAAAGGGTCGTTTAAAACCGGGTGAAATCATTTACCTCGATATTGAAAACCACCGCATCTTGAAGAATGCGGAAATGAAGGCTCTCGTCGCCCGTAGCAAGCCGTACCGCCGCTGGGTTGCCGAAAACAAGATGAGCGTTCGCGGCCTCTTCAGCGAAATCAATCCGTCTGATGTCCCGGCAGATTTGCTCATCCAGCAGAAGCGTTTTGGTTACTCTGCCGAAGACTTGAGTGTAATTTTGCAGCCGATGGCAAAGACGGGCGCAGAACCGCTCGGTTCCATGGGTAACGACGCCGCTCTCGCCGTGCTTTCTGACAAGCCGCAGCCGCTGTTCAACTACTTCAAGCAGCTGTTCGCCCAGGTGACGAACCCGCCGATTGACCCGATTCGTGAAGAACTCGTGATGAGCCTTACGACCTACATCGGTAACCACGGCAACATTCTCGAAGAAACTCCGGAACAGGCTCACCTCATCAAGATTCCGCGTCCGGTCGTGACCGAAGACGAAATCCGCCGTTTCGAAAACATCGGCGACAAGAGCTTTACCGCTAAGGTGCTCAAGATGCAGTTCCCGATTGGCGGCAATGGCGAAGTTCTCGAAGAAGCTTTGCAGAAGCTCGCTGGCGACGCTATCCGCGCCGTGCAGGATGGCTTCAACATCATCGTCCTTTCCGATAAGAACGTGGATTGGGGCTACGTCCCGATGCCGTCGCTCTTGGCAACCGCTTGCGTGAACCGTTCGCTCGTCGAAGCTGGCGTCCGTCCGGAAATCGGTTTGATTGTGCAGTCCGGTGAAGTCCGCGAAGTCATGCACTTTGCCCTTTTGCTTGGTTACGGCGCAACGGTCATCAACCCGTACCTCGCTCTCGAAAGCATCACGAACATGTGCCATACCGGCGAAATCAATGTGGATCCGGTCACGGCTGCAGCCAACTACATCAAGGCTGTGGACAAGGGCCTCTTGAAAATCATGTCCAAGATGGGTATCTCAACGCTTCGCAGCTATCGCAGCGCCCAGATTTTCGAAGCCGTCGGTCTCAACCGCGAATTTATCGACAAGTACCTCCCGGGTACTGCAAGCCGTATCGAAGGTATCGGCCTCAAGGAAATCGCTCAGGAAATCGACGCTCGTTGCCACATCGCTCTTGCCGACGCTAGCAGCGTTCTCAAGGAAGGCGGTCAGTACCGCTATCGCAGCGAAGGCGAACGCCACTTGTGGACTCCGCAGTCTATCGCTGCATTCCGTCAGGCAGTGCAGATGGGCGATTACGAAAAGTTCAAGGCTTACTCCAAGCTCATTGACGATCAGTCCGAACGCCTCGCAACGCTCCGTGGTCTCTTCAAGTTCAAGGAAACGACTCCGATCGATATTTCCGAAGTCGAATCTCGTGAAAGCATCGTCAAGCACTTTGTCGCTGGCGCTATGAGCCTTGGCTCCTTGAGCCCGGAAGCTCACGAAACAATCGCTATCGCCATGAACAGCGTGGGTGCCATGAGCAACTGCGGTGAAGGTGGTGAAGACCCGGATCGCAATACTCCGGGGCCGAACGGTGAAATCCGCAGCTCTGCTATTCGCCAGATCGCTTCTGGTCGTTTCGGTGTGACAATTGACTATCTCCGTCACGCTAAGGATTTGCAAATCAAGATGGCTCAGGGTGCAAAGCCGGGTGAAGGTGGTCAGCTCCCTGCTCGTAAGGTGAATGAATTTGTGGCTCGCGTGCGTCACTCTATCCCGAATGTGTCGCTCATTTCTCCGCCGCCGCACCACGATATTTACTCCATCGAAGACTTGGCTCAGCTCATTTACGACTTGCACAACTCCAACCCGAAGGCTCGTGTTTCTGTGAAGCTCGTGTCCGAAGTCGGTGTCGGTACGATTGCAGCCGGTGTTGCCAAGGCTCACGCAAACGTCGTTCTCATCTCTGGTCACGATGGCGGTACGGGCGCATCTCCACTCACATCCATTAAGCATGCCGGTCTCCCGTGGGAACTTGGTATTGCTGAAGCGGAACAGACTCTCGTTTTGAACAATCTCCGTGGCCGCGTGAAGCTCCAGGTCGATGGTCAGCTCAAGACCGGTCGTGACGTTGTGATTGGCGCTCTTCTCGGTGCCGAAGAATTTGGCTTTGCCACGAACTTGCTCGTATCGCTCGGCTGCATTATGGACCGCCGCTGCCATACGAACCAGTGCCCGATGGGCCTTGCCACGCAGGATCCGGAACTCCGCAAGCACTTCAAGGGCAAGCCGGAATACGTCAAGAATTTCTTGTTCTTCATTGCTGACGAAGTCCGCGAAATCCTTGCAAGCCTCGGTCTCAAGAGCCTCCATGAAGCCTGCGGCCGTAGCGACTTGCTCGACGTGAACAACGCTATCGAATTCTACAAGGCAAAGCACCTCGACTTCAGCAAGGTCTTCCAGACTGTTGAAGGCTGCAAGTCTTACGACGAAAATTACGTTCCTGAAGAACTTGTCAACTTTGACCGACGCGAAATTCTCCCGTTCGTTCAGGATTCCTTCAAGGAAGGCAAATCGGTTGAACTTTGCGCTATGATTCACAACACGGACCGTACGGTCGGTACAGAAACTTCTGGCTACGTGGATGACTTCTACGGTGCAAAGGGTCTCCCGGAAGATACGATCAAGATTCATTTGCAGGGTGTTGCTGGCCAGAGCTTCGGTGCATTCCTCGCTCCGGGTATTACTCTTGACCTCGAAGGTGAAGTCAACGACTTTATGGCAAAGGGACTCAGCGGTGGTAAGATCATCGTTCGCCCGTCGCACAACGCAACGTTCAAGGCCGAAGACAACGTCATCGCAGGTAACGTCATCGGTTACGGTGGCACGAGCGGTAAGGTGTTTATCAACGGTCTCGCTGGCGAACGCTTCGGTATCCGTAACTCCGGTATGCTTCTCGTTTCTGAAGGCGTGGGTGACCATGGTTGCGAATACATGACGGGTGGTCGCGTGGTCGTGCTCGGTCGCGTGGGCGTGAACTTCGCTGCCGGTATGACGGGTGGTCTCGCTTACGTCTACGACGAAACGGGTCACTTTGACTTGAGCTGCAACGTGGATTCTGTGGACCTTGAAAGCGTGCTTCCGGGTACGGAAAGCGAAAAGGAACTCCTCGACATCATCAAGCAGCACGTCGAAGCTACTGGTTCTGCAAAGGGCAAGCGCATTCTCGAAGACTGGAACGATGCCCGTCCGAAATTTGTAAAGGTATTCCCGGTTGAATACCGTCACGCTTTAGCTATGCACACTCAGAAGTAAACCGGTACGGAGGATATAATGGAAACAGTACAGAGAATACAAGATGTTTACCGTCCGGTTGATGAACGTGTCAAGGACGTAAAAGAAGTTGAACGCCCGTTGACTGCCGTTGAAATTGTGGCTCAGGCAGGTCGCTGCTCAAATTGCGGCGTGCCTTTCTGCCACGGCGCAGGTTGCCCGCTTGGAAACCTCGTTCCAGAATTTAACGAAGCCGTTGCCGCAGGCGATATCCGCAAGGGTTACGATATCATTAGCAAGACGGCTTTCTTCCCGGAATTCACGGGACGTGTTTGCCCGGCACTTTGCGAATCTTGCTGCACGCGTAACTTGAATGACGATGCCGTGATGGTCCGTCAGGTCGAAAAGTTCATGATCGAAACCGCCTTCGAAGAAGGCTGGGTGAGCCTCCCGACGGCTGAACCGAACGGAAAGACCGCCGCCGTGATTGGCGCTGGTCCTGCGGGCTTGTTTGCTGCCGAAGCACTTCGTCGCAAAGGCTTTGCCGTGACGGTTTACGAAAAGCACGAAAAGCCGGGTGGACTCCTGCGTTACGGCATTCCGAACTGGAAGCTCGAAAAGCAGGTGATTGACCGCCGCGTAGCTCTCCTCGAAGCCGCTGGCATCAAGTTTATTTGCAATACCGAAATCGGCAAGGATATTTCTGCTGAATACATCCACCGCAATTTCGATTACACGTTCCTCGCTATTGGTACGCCGAACGCTCGTGACTTGAAAATCCCGGGCCGTGAAGCCGAAGGCATTTACCTTGCTCTCGATTACTTGCACGGTGCCGAAATGCCTGATTGCAAAGATCCGGAAAAGTACAATGCCAAGGGCAAAAAAGTCTTGATCATTGGCGGTGGCGATACGGGTAACGACTGCGTGGGTAAAGCAGTTCGTGAAGGATGCAAGAGTGTTCTCCAGGTGGAATTCATGCCAAAGCCGCCTAAGACTCGTTCACCCTCTACGCCGTGGCCGGATTGGCCGTACTTGCTGCGCACAAGCTACGCACACCACGAAGGCGGCGAACGTCGCTGGAATGTTTCGTCCAAGCAGTTTATTGTTAAGGACGGTCACGTGGCCGGTGTCGAAGCAGTCCGTGTCGAATGGGACATTTCTCCGCTTGGCAAGCCGCTCAAGCCGAATGAAGTTCCGAATTCTACGGAAATCATCGAAGCTGATTTGGTCGTGCTCGCCATGGGCTTTACAGGCGTTCCGGCTGAAGGCCTCGTGAACGACTTGGGCTTGAAACTTACGCCACGTACGGCAATCATCCCGGACCCAGCACGTAACATTTATGCGGTCGGTGACTGTGCTAACGGAGCTTCGCTTGTGGTTCGCGCCATGGCAAGCGCCAAGCAGGTCGTAAACCGACTCAAGTAATACATCTCCGTTCCTGAAACTCAAGAGTTTTACAATTTTTGTAAAACTCTTTTCTTGTTTTTACACATTTTGTAAAATATTTCATTTCCTGAAAATCTTTTAATTTTCAAAATCCCCAAAATTACTCCAAAATCAGCGCTTTTACTGAAATTGTAAAAGTGGCACGATTTTTGCCTATAGAGCGCGAATAGCGTAAAAAGGATTACATTTTATGTCTTTAAAATTTTCAAAATGGACGGGTCTCGGCAACGATTTCGTTCTTGTCGAATCTGGTGAGTCTTTCGACATGACTCCGGGCAAGGCTCTGGAACAGCGTGTAATTGAACTTTGCGATAGACGCTTTGGCATTGGCGCTGATGGGGTAGTCGTCGTAACTCCGATAAACGAAAATGTAAAAAGTAACGAATTTGAAATGCGCATCTTCAACGCAGACGGTTCCGAAGCCGCCATGTGCGGAAACGCCACGCGTTGTGTTGCGAAGTTTATCCAAAGTCGCGGTCTTAGCGATGATAGCAATTTTGTTTTGCACACCAAAAGCGGTCTTGTAAAGCCATCCGTTCTGCCGGATGGCCGTGTTTGTGTAAATATGGGCCTCCCGCGCGAATTCTTGGGAACCATCAAGCTTACGGCAGACACTTTTGATTTTACGGGCGTAACAGTTTCTATGGGCAACCCGCATACCGTTATCTTCGTAGACGACATCGAAAAAATCCAGCTTGAAAATTGGGGAAGCATCCTCGAAGTAGACAAGATTTTCCCTGACCGTTGCAACATCGAATTTGCACAAGTGATCAACGAAAATACGATTCGCATGCGCGTCTGGGAACGCGGTTGTGGCGTGACGATGGCTTGTGGCACCGGAAGCTGCGCAACGCTTGTTGCCGCTCAGCGCATAGGTCGCATCGGTCTCGAAGCAGATGTTGTCTTGGATGGCGGAACGCTTCACATCAAGCACGAAGAAGGCGGCCCCGTCTTTATGACCGGCCCCGCAAAAGAAGTCTTCAAGGGCGAAATCTAAATCGTTTAGACGAGTGAACTCCTAAAACCTATTACCTAAAACCGAATACTTAAAAATGAACAATTCAATCATCAATCCGTACTACAATCGTCTTCCTGGCAGTTACCTTTTTTCAACGATTGGCAAGAAAATCAAGGAATACCAGGGCACCCACGAAAACGCAGACATCATCCGCTTGGGCATTGGCGATGTGACTTCTCCGATTATCCCCGCTGTGATCGAAGCCATGCACAAGGCTGTAAACGAAATGGGAGTCAAGTGGACGTTCCGCGGTTACGGTCCAGAACAAGGTTATGATTTCCTCCGCGAAGCCATTATCCGTGGCGAATACACTCCGCGCGGCATTGAAATGGATCCGAACGATGTGTTCGTGAGCGATGGTTCCAAGTGCGATGTTGCAAACATCCAGGAACTCTTCTCGGCTGACGCCAAAATTGCAATCCCGGATCCGGTTTACCCAGTGTATCTCGATAGCAACGTGATGGCAGGCCGTACGGGAGTTCTTCAGGATGATGGTCATTTCTCCGAAGTGACTTATCTCGCCTCAACGGCTGAAAACAACTTCCAGCCGGACTTGCCGAAGAATCCCGTCCAATTGATTTATCTTTGCAGCCCGAACAACCCGACCGGTACGGTGCTCACTCGAGAAACGCTCCAGAAGTTTGTGGATTACGCCAACGAAACAGGTGCAATTATTTTGTTCGATGGAGCATACAACTGCTACATCCGCGACGAAAAGCTCCCGCACTCCATTTACGAAATTCCGGGCGCTCGCACTTGCGCCATTGAATTCCGCAGCTTCAGTAAGACCGCCGGATTCACGGGCGTTCGTTGCGCATACACAATTGTCCCGCACGAACTTGAAAAGCTCCGTGCCATGTGGAACCGCCGTCAGTGCACTAAATTCAATGGCGTGAGCTACGTGACACAGCGCGCTGCAGAAGCTATTTACACACCGGAAGGCTGGGAACAGACAAAGGCCGTCATTAGCGGTTATATGGATACAGCTGCAAGAATCCGTAGGGAATTGACGGAATGTGGTTATACCGTTTTCGGTGGCGAACACGCTCCTTATATTTGGTGGAAATTGCCGGAAGGCGAAAAATCGTTTGACTTCTTTGACCGCTTGCTTGCCACATGCGAAGTCGTCGGTACGCCGGGTAGTGGTTTTGGTCCCTGCGGCGAAGGCTATTTCCGCCTGACTGCTTTTGGCGATCCAGACCAAACTGCTGTTGCCCTCAAGCGCATTAGGGAAAAGTTGTAAAAACTCAGCCGTTGGTTATTGGTCAAAGCCCTTTAGTATATAACAATCATTTACTATTTTACAAATTATGAAACAGCCAATAGGTCCAGAAATCGCGGTCGTTCAAAAGATCAGCACAATCATTATCCACGAGAGAAACGTTGAAAAGCTCTTGGATAATGTGCTCACCATTTTGGATACCGACATGGGTATGCTGAACGGCACGTTTACTTTGCTGTTTGGTAATACCTTGAAAATTGAAGCATCGCATGGACTTGATGAAAAGAAAAAGCGCCTAGGCCAATATCAGGTGGGCGAAGGCATCACTGGACATGTGGCAGAAACAGGCCGCAGCCACGTGATTCCCGACTTGCGCAAGGATTCTCGATTCTTGAACCGCACAGGCGCTCGCAATTACGATAGCCAGGTCGCATTTATCTGCGTTCCTTTGATTCACGATGAACAAATTATCGGAACGCTTTCAGTTGACCGTCCTGTCGATGTGACGACGGATCTGGACCGCGATGTCGCACTTTTGGAAATCATCGCCAACATCACGGGTGATGCCGCTAGCGAATGCCAGACAATGCTTGTGGAACGCCAGTCCTTGATTGACGAAAACCAGAAGTTGCGTGACATGCTCAGTGGTAAGCCGAGTGAACTTGTTGGCAACTGCCGCGAAATGCAGATTGTGTACGAACAAGTGCGTCAAGTCGCTCCGTCGGATGCGACCGTGCTTATTCGCGGTGGTAGCGGTACAGGTAAAGAGATGATCGCTCGTGCAATTGTGCAGCTTTCATCTCGTAAAGACAAACCGTTTGTAACGCTTAATTGCGCAGCCCTCCCAGAAAACCTTGTGGAAAGCGAACTTTTCGGTCACGAAAAAGGCGCTTTCACAGGAGCCATTAACATGCGCAAGGGTCGTGCAGAAATTGCCGATGGCGGAACGCTCTTCCTCGACGAAATTGGCGATTTGACAATGCAGACTCAGGTCAAGCTGTTGCGCTTTTTGCAAGAACGCACGTTCAGCCGAGTCGGCAGCAACGAAGAACTCCATTCCGATGTTCGCTTCTTGGCGGCCACAAGCCGTAACCTCGAAGAACTCATGGAAAAGAAGCTCTTCCGCGAAGACTTGTTCTACCGCTTGAATATTTTCCCGATTGTGATGCCGGATTTGGCAAAGCGCCAGAGCGACATTATTTTGCTTGCCGAGCATTTCATTGAAAAGATGAATCTCAGGTACGGCAAAAAGATTGTTCGCTTGTCCACAACGGCAATTAATCTTTTGATGAGTTATCATTGGCCGGGTAACGTCCGTGAACTTGAAAACTGCATTGAACGCGCCGTGCTTACGGCAACAGACGATTGCATCCATAGCTACAATCTTCCGCCTTCATTGCAGACTAGCTTAAGCACGGGTACCGGAAAGATTATTACCGATCACGCTCCGCTTGACGTGATGATGTGCAATTACGAAAAGGAATTGATCACAGAAGCTATCAAGCGCAACGACGGTAATATTTCGGCAGCGGGTCGCGAACTTGGCATTTCTCCGCGAATGATGAATTATCGAATGAACAAACTAGGATTGATTACAAAATAAAATGTTCGGTTTTTACAGAATCGCTTCTGTGTGCCCAACTTTGAAAGTTGCGGATACGGAATTCAATACTGATGAAATCATACGCTGCGGTTTCCTCGCCAAAAACGAAGGGGCCGCAGTTGTCGTTTTCCCTGAACTCTGCATTACGGGGTATACCTGTAGTGATTTGTTCCATCAAGAGCTTTTGCTGAAGAAATCGTTTGCATCGCTTTTGAAAATTGCAAAGGCTTTTGATTGTTCCGACATGATTGTCGCTGTGGGGCTCCCGCTCCGAATGTTCGGTAAACTCTATAATTGCGCCGCCCTTTTGCAACGCGGAAAGATTATTGGCGTTACGCCGAAAATCCACCTGCCGAACCAGCGTGAATTTTACGAAAAACGCCATTTCAATAGCGGTCGCGATTTGCTAAGCACAAACAGTGTTAAAAGCGGCAGTTATGGAAAAGCTCCGCTCACGTATTCATTTGATGGTGTGGGCGAGGTGCCGATAACAAATTTCTTTATGGTAAACGGTAGCGAAGAAATACGCATTGGCGTGGAACTTTGCGAAGACTTGTGGACAGCGGCACCGCCTAGCGGTGAACTCGCTTTGGCTGGCGCTAATGTGATTTTAAATTTGTCTGCAAGCGATGCGCTCGTGGGGAAGGGCGATTACCGCCGTAATCTCGTGATGAATCAGTCTGCACGCTGCATGGCGGCATACGTTTATGCATCTGCCGGCGTTCACGAATCCACGACCGACATGGTCTTTAGCGGTCATTTGATGATTGCCGAAAACGGCTCCATGCTCGCCGAACGCAAGAATTACAGTCGCAAAAGTGAAATCATTCTTGCTGATATCGATGTGCAACGCTTGAATGCCCAGCGCTTAAGCGAGGGCAGCTTCCAAGATTTCGATTCCACAGAATATTTTGCAAAGGCCGCAAATTTTGCATCACTTCCCGTTGTTGCGAATGATTCTGAAAAGCCCACGGAAGGTCTTAAATACCGCTACATTGCGCCGATGCCTTTTGTTCCAAGCGACATAGCACATCGCGATTCTAACTGCCGCGAGATTTTCAACATTCAATGCGCAGGGCTTGCGAAACGTCTGGAATCGTCGTATGCCAAGCGTGCGGTTCTCGGGCTCAGTGGAGGTCTTGATTCAACGCTTGCATTGCTTGTCGTTGTCGAAACATTCAAGTTGCTGAATCGCCCGCTGAACGAAATCCTCGTGATTACAATGCCAGGATTCGGCACAACCAAACGCACAAAAAATAACGCTGTTGCGATGGCGGAGCTCTTGGGCGTTGAACTCCGAACAATCGACATCAAGCCTTCATGCTTGCAGCATTTCAAAGACATCGGTCACGATGCTGCAAAGCTTGACGTGACGTACGAAAACGTACAGGCTCGCGAACGTACCAAGATTTTGATGAACTTGGCAAATAAAGAAGGCGGCATTGTCGTTGGAACGGGCGACCTTTCCGAAATCGCTCTTGGCTGGAGCACGTATAGCGCCGATCATATGTCCATGTATGCCGTGAACTGCGATATTCCAAAGACGCTCGTGCGCCACGTTGTCGCATGGTACGCCGATCATGTGCAGAAATTGATGGGGGTGTGTGCGACAAATTCCCAGGATTCCGCGAAAGCCCTCGCCGATGTTCTCCGAGACATCTTGGATACGCCTGTTTCACCAGAGCTTTTGCCCGCCGATAGCAACGGACAAATAGCGCAGAAAACAGAGTCCATTCTCGGGGCTTATGAAATCCACGATTTTTATCTGTATCATTTTACAAAATATGGTGCAGAACCACGTAAATTGCTTTACTTGGCCGAGAAAGCTTTTGGGGCCAAAGTGGGCGAGGATGGCTCCGCAATTGAAGCGAAATACCCGCGTGAAGAACTTGTTCGCGTTCTCAAGCTTTTCCTGAAGCGCTTTTTTGCGCAGCAATTCAAGCGCAGTTGCATTCCGGATGGTCCAAAGGTCGGAACGATTTCGCTCTCTCCGCGAGCCGACTGGCGAATGCCTTGCGATGCATCTTCTGCGGACTGGCTCAATGAAATCGATAATCTCTGAGCCGCACGGAATTCACCAAATGAAAATTTCCAAGCCGCCTCGTGCGGCTTTTTTTGTAGCACAAAATCGAAAAATAGTCGCTACGCACAAACGTAAAACCCCGGAACATTTGTTCCGGGGTACTTTAGTCAACAGAGATACTTTTTGTAGTTGTTAGTTATTGGTTGTTGGTCGTTAGTTTAAGGCTTGGAAACTTCAGTAAGTTTTTTAACTAATGACTATTGACTAATAACTAAGTGCTAAATTACATGTTGCTGAAAATTTGGAATCCGCTGTAAGCTTCTTGACCGTGTTCAGCTTGGTCAAGGCCGCGAAGTTCTTGCTTTTCAGTCACGCGGAGACCCATGGTCTTCTTGATGATGAAGAAGATGAGGCTTGCAGCTGCGAAGCACGGGACAGCGTAGGCGAGAACGCCAACAGCCTGAGTGCCGAGCGTGTAGTCGCCAGTGATATCGAAGATACCGACAGCGAGCGTTCCCCAGACACCGTTTACGAGGTGAACAGAGAGAGCACCGACCGGGTCATCCAAGTGCAAGCGGTCGAACATGAAGACTGCACCGACGACGAGCACACCAGCGATAGCACCGATAATCCAGGAAGAAAGCGGGGTCACGACGTCTGCACCAGCGGTGATAGCGACGAGACCAGCAAGGCATCCGTTGAGAGCCATGGTGGCGTCCGGCTTCTTGGAAACGATCCAGCTTGTAAGCGTTGCGGTGATGATGCCTGCGACAGCAGCGAGGTTCGTGGTCACGAGAATCCAGCTAGTAGCCTTCGGGTCGCCGTTAAGAGCAGAACCGGCGTTGAATCCCCACCAACCGAACCAGAGCATGAACACACCGATGGTTGCGAGCGGAATGTTGTGAGCCGGTATCGCGTGAACCTTGCCACCGACATACTTACCGATACGCGGTCCGAGAATCATCACGCCAGCAAGAGCTGCCCAGCCACCCACAGAGTGGACGAGAGTGGAACCGGCGAGGTCGTGGAAACCGTGAGCACCGAAGGTGGAAAGCCAGCCGCCGCCCCATGTCCAGCTACCGACAACCGGGTAGACGAGGGCCACGTAGGCGATGGTGAACACGAGGAAGGAGTTGAGCTTCACACGTTCAGCAACGGCACCAGACACGATCGTTGCGGCTGTTGCTGCAAACATTGCCTGGAACAGCCAGTCTGTGAACAACGTAAAGTGACCATTGTAGGCTGCGGTGAAACTTGCCGGATTTGCCCAGTCGCCAATGCCGAAGCCTGCGAAACCGAGAATTCCGTTGAAAGTGCCCGGGTACATAAGGCCAAAGCCAAGCAAGGCGTACATCGTGATACCGATTGCCGGCACAGCGATGTTTTTGAAAGCGACGTTTGCAGAGCACTTAGCACGCACAAGGCCTGCTTCGACACATGCAAATCCGAGACCCATGATGAACACCAACATGGCGCTGATCATGATCCAAATGTTTTCCGTCATAAAGATGGCGTCGTTGACGGTTGCGACTGTTGCTACTTCGTTCATTTGTATAAATTCCTTTGAAAAAAATGATAGGTTTTAGGTATTAGGTTGTAGGTTTTAGGAAAAGATTCACGCACTTCGTGCGTTTGTGATAGGGCGGCGTAGCCGCGTTTTTATCCTAATCCCTATCACCTATAACCTGAACCCTTTTTTATCCAATCGCCTCCGGTCCAGTTTCACCCGTGCGGATGCGAACACACTGTTCAAGTGACGTGACGAAAATCTTTCCATCGCCGATTTCACCCGTACGAGCGCCCTTGATGATGGCATCAATGCAAGGCTGTACGAATTCATCATTCACAGCAATCTTCAGACAAATTTTCTTGAGCAAATTAACTTCAGTAACAACGCCACGGAAACGTTGATTGTAACCCTTCTGCTGGCCGCAACCAAGAACGTTAGTGACAGACATCTTGTAGATCTTGTTCTCGTATAGCGATTGCTTTACGCTATTGAGCTTTTCAGGTTGAATGTAAGCTGTGACGAGCTTCATGTTGGTATCCTTTTTTTGAGGTTTCTTTTTGTTCGCACTCGTATTTGCAAAATGCGTGCCAAAAATTTTCTAACATACAAAAAAGCCCGCAATCCCTTATTCTATGCGGGTTGCGGGGCAGTGTAGGGAAGAATCTTCCCTCAAATGAAAGATTTACAAGAAATGTAAGAATGGCTTTTTATTTACAGAGTGTGAAAATTTTACGCTCTGTTCGCTACAACAATACCAGTTAGCCATTAATCACTTTCAACAATAATTCCAGTGGCGTTGATTTCGTCGCAGTCGGTTATGTTGATGATTATAGAATCTGGCTAAACAGCGGTCATCACAAATGCGGTATCCAAGTCGACGGAAACTTCACACACGGTATCGTTTGGTTTCTGCTTCAACAAGGTTCATTATTGTCCTGAAAAAAATTTTTTAATGTAGCATGAGAATACATTTCAGGAAAAAAATGAATTTTTTTTCAAAAAAATTTAGAGCAAATTATTGCATTTTTTTACAAGATAAGCTATAATTATGAAAAAAATAGCCTAATTTGGGAAATATTATGAAGAAACTTGTCCTTTTTCCATTATCAATAGTCGCTTTTCTTGCCGCTTGTGATACTGAAAGCACCTCTTCGGTGGATCCGTTTGCAGGCTCTCCAAAGGGTGATTTGCGTTATGAACGCCATTTTGAGAAAAACCAGATTTCGTTCAAATGCAACGTCTATGCGACTAATAGCGACGTCACTGTGGATATGACTGTTAACGTGCTTGATGAACAGCAACCTGCGCTACGTTACAGAGTGAATGGAAATTACAATACTGCTGTGTACAGCGGAGCAATTGAGTCTTCGGGATTGTACAATAAAGGGGCAGGATTTTTTTGCGAAAATGCTAAAGAAGATTGCGAATCAATGAACAATGTTTCAGTCAATTGTTCAGATAATAAAGTTGTTTTTTCAGCCAACATTCCTAACGTGGATCCGACATATAGCGAGATATATGTTTCAAGAGTACTTCCCAGTATGAATTCTGTTTGTGATGAAATGTTCGAGCTTTATTTGAACGATCCGCTTATCATTAGAAGTGGGGATGCGACAAAGAAAGCTCAGACTTGTGATGTTCAAGTTGCAGGTTCTACAGTAACGATGGTGATTACGTATCCTGACAAGAGCATGCATTTGACCGCAACGCTTGTCAATGGAGTTTACTCAGTGCGTGAAGAATATACTGGTGTGGATGCAGCCACATTGGCACAAGTTTGCACAGCTTATCAGAACGAAGATGGATTAACGAATGTCACCTGTTCGGGCAATGTGTTTACCTATACACCTCTTATTGTGCCTGAATTTAGCGCATTTGTTGAATTTCAAAGGGATGTGGAATGCCCGGCATTCTTGGACGGCTCCATGACATTTGAAGACCTGTGGTTTGACGAAGATTAAAATCTGAGAAAATTATCAAAAAGGACGATGCTTGAAAGCGTCGTCTTTTTTACATGTAAAATATTATGTATGCGCAAACCAACTTCCAGAAGATTCGATTCTGTTTAAATACATTTATAATTATTTTACTCTGTGTGCAGATCAGCAAAAAAAATCAAGACTCATACAAACTTTTTGTATATTGTCCTTAACAAATTTATGAAAATCCTTAAAATTTTACCCATAATCGCCATTACGCTCCTCGCTGCCTGCAAATCGACTGTACCGCAGTCCGAAAGTTTGCTCGAAGAACACATTTCGTCGGCGGGGGAGATCTGTTCGAGTTCTGATGAGATTGCAAAATCGAAGTATGCCAACCCGAAGGATTATGAAAAAAGATTATATGAAGCTAGTAATCAAATATTAAAAGGCGTTAATGATATGCCCTTTAGAGACAATTATGCAGCTCGTGGGGCTTCTTCTTGCAATGCAATGCTTGATGGAGATAATATTCAATTGCATGTTGTGACGGCAGAAAAAAAAGGAAATTTTTTGATGACAATCTCTAATGGAATTGCATCGTGCCAGGAAGAATATATGGACCATAACGAAAAACAATTGGCAAAAATATGCAATGAAATCCAAAGAGATACAACCAAAAGCAACGTGAAATGCGCCGATAATATTATAACGTACATTTTTAATAAAAGGTTTGACGACATTGATAATAACGATCTTCTCGATCAAATAAATTATAGAATCTGTCCTGATTTAATGCGGCAATTTACACTCTATTTAGCGTACAAAATTTATTATGATTTGGAAGAAAAACTGCAAAGAGATTGGGAGCATCCATCTGGTCCTTGCCCTTGTGGAGTTTACATAGATGCATTGTCCTGCGATATTCAGCTTAATGAAGAAACTATCAAATTAAAAACTTTAACAGTATATCAAAAAGAAGAGATTGAACTGACAATTTCTAAAGGAAACGCTATAATGCAAGAGTATTTAAAAGGTTTTGATAATGCTGAAATTTCAAAAATATGCAGTAATTATAAAAGCGACTCTACAAAAAGCCATGTGGAATGTTCCGATAATATCATAACCCATTCTTTAAATTATGATTTCAATAATATAGACATTCATTATATGAACAAAGAATTAAAAATGTTTTGTGATGAATTTACATCGACGGCGATTACTCCCTGTAATTCAAATTGTAAACCTCGGTCAAATGATACGCCTTTGCCATCACTTATTGATGATGATTTATAGTAATGGGGAAAATTTAAGTTCTTCGTTACTTTAATATCTGCAATAGAAAGATATTTTAGTTTACATAACGCTGATTATCGGCAACACGAATTTAGGAAGGGGAGTCCGACGTTTCTTTTACCATAAACCCAATCTGTCATGCCCGCCGCCGAGCGGGCATCACCATTTTTGGTGTGTTTGTTTCACTTTAAAACACTTTTTTGCGCTTTTTGTTGGCATGGTATTTGCTATCTTTATGTTGAAATTGTAAAACAGATGTCCGCACAGACAATTTTTAAAGGAATATTGATAAATCATGGCTGAAAATTTAGACGAAAACGCTGAACGTGCTCAATTTGAACAGGATGTGCTGAAAGCCGCCCAGGACGCAATGAATCTTGAAGCCGAGGCTAACGCTTCGGCAAGCTCAGCAACCGGCAATGCCAACGCCGAAAAGCCCGCTGACGCAGAAGGTCAAAATGCAGAAGCACCAAAGGCCGAAGAAAAAGCCGCCGAACAGCCCGCAGCACCTTCCGCCGAAGAAGTTCTGAAACAGCAGCTTGCCGAATCCAACGACCGTTTTGTCCGCTTGATGGCCGAATTCGAGAACTTCCGCCGCCGTAACGCCAAGGAACAGCTCGAACTCATCGAAACCGCGAACGGCAAGCTCCTCGAAAAACTCTCCGAAGTCCAGGATAATTTCGAACGTGCTTTCGCCAGCGAAAACAAAGCCAAGGATCTCGAAGCTTTCGAAAAAGGCATGCAAATGATTTACAACCAGTTCGCTAAGGTTCTCACGGACGCAGGCCTCGAACAAATCGACCCGACCGGCAAGGAATTCGACCCGAACCTCCACGAAGCTCTGATGCAGCAGCCCTCCGAAACTGTCCCGGAAGGTCATGTTGTCACCGTATTCCAGAAGGGTTACAAGCTCAAGAACAAAATCTTGAAGACCGCAAAGGTTATCGTTTCCTCCGGAAAGTAACACCCATATCCCCCGCCTTTATGCCCGCCACTCCCCCGTGAGCGGGCTTTTCTTATCTCCCCTCTTTTGATAAATTGACAATAGAGATTTACGCAAGCGATTAACCGCAAACATTTTCAGATATATCTTTGTTATTGGGTGTAGGAATTAACAAGGAATGGAGATCAAGATGTTTGGTAAAATCTTAACCGTTTCAGCGGTATTGGCTTGTGCTGCTTTTGCGCAGCATCCTATAATCACAACGAAATACACGGCGGACCCTGCCCCATACGTGCACGGCGACACGGTGTACCTCTACACGACCCACGATGACGATAACGCCGATGGGTTCATGATGTACGACTGGCTTTTGTACACCTCCACCGACATGGTCAACTGGACGGATCACGGTTCGGTTGCCTCGCTCGGCGATTTCAAGTGGTATAACTCCAACAACGGCGCATGGGCGGAACAGGTCATCGAGCGCGATGGCAAGTGGTTCATGTACTGCCCCATTCACGGTCACGGAATTTCGGTGCTCGTATCGGATAGCCCTTACGGTCCCTTCAAGGATCCGCTCAACGGCCAGCTCGTATGGCAGCGCCAACACTGGAACGACATCGACCCTACTGTCTGGATTGATGATGATGGCCAGGCCTACATGTACTGGGGTAACCCGGAACTCTACATGATCAAGCTCAAGAAGGACATGATCCACACGGAAGGCTCCATCGTCACTTACCCCAAGATTAAGGACTACCAGGAGGGCCCGTGGTTCTACAAACGTGGCAAGTATTACTACATGGCGTTCGCCTCCACTTGCTGCTCCGAAGGCATCGGCTATGCGATGAGCGACTCCCCCACCGGCCCTTGGACCTACAAGGGCGACATCATGCCGCATTCCCCGAAAAGCCGCGGCAACCACCCGGGCATCATCGACTACAAGGGAAAATCTTACGTTTTCGGCCTGAATTACCTGCTCTGGGCGGAATACCAAGCAAAAATCGGACAGGCCTACAAGCATGCGGAACGCCGCTCTGTTTCTGTCGCCGAGATGCATTACAACGCTGACGGCACCATTCAAAAAATCGACTTCTGGCCCGAAAATGGCGTGGCGCAAGTGGAGGATTTTGACCCCTACAAGCGCGTGGAAGCTGAAACCATGTCGTGGAGCGAGGGCGTCAAGAGCCGTAACGCAAAGGACGTGGGCAACGTCATCCTCACGAACATCGGCAACGGCGACTACACCAAGATTAGTGGCGTGGAATTCGGCGATGCGGGTGCAGAAAGTTTCTCGGCATCCGTTCTGAACGTCAAGAAGGCGTCGAGCATCACCGTCCGTCTGGACAAGGTGAACGGCGAAATTGTTGGCAAGGCGGAATTTTCCGCAGACGGCCTCGTAACAGTTCCGCTCACAGGTGCCGTTGGCAAGCACGACGTATTCTTTGTATTTGAAGGCGACTTCGAAGCGGACTACTGGGAATTCGAGGACAGCAAAACAGCCATTCCGCAGAGCCCCTTCTGCAAGGCTAAACTCACCGACCCCGAAGCTAAATGCGACGTTCCGGTTATAGGCGCAAGCGTCGAAGGTCCCGCCAACTTCATTGACTTTGAGAACTACGATGTGGGCGGTGCCGGCAAGGCCTACTACGACATGGACACCGAAAACCAAGGCAAGGAATATCGCGAAGACCGCGTGGATATCGTGAAGAACGGCGACGGATTTGCCGTGGGCTACACGCAGAAGGGTGAATGGCTGGAATACACCGTGAACGTCGAAACAAGCGGAACCCTCCCCTTCGAACTTTCTTACGCAACAGGCATGGAAAGCGCAAGCGTACGATTCTTTATGGACAATGAACCCATCACCGATACACTCTCGCTTTCTGGAACCGATGACTTCGATACATACGCTACGTACAAAGGCAAAACAACCAAGGAACTCACCAAAGGCGAACACGTGCTCAAAGTCCTAATAACAAGCGACTACGTAAACCTCGACTGGATTGCCTTCGGTAAAATTGAAGGCGATATTATGGACAAACGCAATGGCACCACGGGCATCTTGCCGAAATTTGCTTCGGATGCTGCAAATGCTTTCGCAAAAAACGCAGGTGTTTACAAGGTCTTTGACCTGATGGGCAATATGGTTGGTAAAGTCCGCCTGAACGCAGGGGCTTCGCAAACAGATATCAAGACGGGCCTCAAGACGGCCGGCTATCACAACGGAGCTTATATCGTTCGCAACATCGTCGGACAAACTATGCGAATTAATATCGGAAAGTAAACTCGGAGTGTCATCCTGAGCGAAAAATCCTCCCCAGTGGAGGATTTTTTTACTTGTCTATTCTAAAAAAATCTTAATATATTACTTGTAATTTTACTTAATATTTTATACTTTTTCTTTAGAAAGGAGGTTTCTTATGCCTTGTATTTTGCCGGTATCCGATTTGCGTAATTACAACGAAGTTCTTCAGAATGTAACTGAAGAGTCTCCAGTATTCCTGACCAAAAATGGTCGGGGTTGCTATGTTGTCATTGACATTAAGGAGTACGAACGGATGATAGCGGCTTTGAAGCTCCAGAAGGCTCTTACCGAGGGAGAACGATCTGCCGAACAGGGTGGCTGGCTTTCCGCAGCAGATGTGCGAAAGAAATACGAGGTGTAGATGCCCGTCATCATTTTTTCGCCAAAGGCCTCCGAGGATTTGGATTCAATCAAAGCATATATAGAATCTGAATTGGGCCGTCCTCAAGCGGCAAATGAAAAAGTTCTTGAAATCCTTGATGCCATCGACAACCTTGCCATTTTTCCTGAAATAGGTCCATCCTTAAAAGGCAAAGTAGATTCATTGAGTCGATATCGATGTTTATCAGTATCGAATTGTATTGTTTTTTATCGAATTGAACTTGACAAGGTGCTTATTGTCCGCATTTTGAATAGTCGAATGAACTATTTGAATATTTTGGAATTGTAGCATCCTCCCCCGCGGAGGATTTTTTATACTTTCATCAGTTCACGGCCGATTCGGTGAAATTCCTCGTCGATTTTTTTACGACGGGCTGCAGAAGGTTTCTTTGTTCCGTTCACATAGGCGGCAAATAAAGGTTGTGGGATTCCAAGCCTGCAAGCAAATGCAGCCGCATTTAGTTCAGGGAAAAGCCAGAAAACTCGTCCTACGGGGTTCATTTTCTTTGGTGCGAAGAATCCGGAATTTGATGTTTTAGAAGCTGATGAATGGCCTGCTGATATTTCTTTTTTTCATTTTTTTAATTGGTCCTATTTTTCCCTTGGTTTTGGATTACAAAGTTTAACTTTGATGTTACAACCAGGGTTTGTTTCCGAACATTTTGGAGTGATGAGTTGGGGCTCTCTTGGTCTTATGGGTGGAATTTCGACAATTGAGCAAATGCATTGGGGAGATGATTGGAGATTGGGGTTTACGCAGCACGTTTCTGTAAATGGACGTGAATTTTATTTGAAAGACAGTTACTGTGGTGATGGGAGCATTTTTGTTCCTCCTGGAGCTTGTTCTGGAGATCCTGAACCAGTTCGATATACTGAATTTGGTGCCGGAGCATATATTTCGTATGGTCGTTTTTCTTTTGAATTTCGCTATGGACGTGATATCAGTGAAAGCAGAAACCGATACACTTTTTCTATAGATTGGTCGTTTTATGGAAAAGGCTCTTCCCCAGACTACAGTTTACCGCCTTCGGTTTACTAAATAAAAAGTAGCCACCTCCTATCTATTTAATATATCACCGAAACCTTCCCGCCCTACCGTCCAATAATGAAACAACCCTATTTTTGCCCGATTTCCGCCTAAAAAACGTTTCAGAACGAAACGAAAAGAGCGCTTTTCGGGGTTGGCACGGCTTTTGCTAATGTGTTGGCGAAAAAAAACTCCCCGCTCAAACAAAAACACTGGGGATCAAGAATTTAAAATAGGAGATTAAAATCATGGGTAAGATTATTGGTATTGACTTGGGTACGACAAACAGCTGCGTTGCCGTGATGGAAGGTGGCAAGCCGGTCGTCATCGCCAATGCAGAAGGTTTCCGCACTACGCCGTCTATTGTCGCATTTGGCAAGAACGGTGAACGTCTCGTGGGTCACGTTGCAAAGCGCCAGGCAATCACGAACCCGGAAAAGACGATTTATTCTATCAAGCGTTTCATGGGCCGTACGGCTGGCGAATGCTCCGCTGCCGAAAAGAACATGCCGTACAAGCTCGTCGGCACGGGTTCTGATCCGGTCCGCGTGCAGATCGACGACAAGCAGTTTGCTCCTCCTGAGATTTCTGCAGCCGTTCTTCAGACCATGAAGAAGATTGCCGAAGATTACCTCGGTCAGTCCGTTTCTCAGGCTGTGATTACGGTCCCGGCTTACTTTAACGACTCTCAGCGTCAGGCAACAAAGGACGCTGGTAAGATTGCAGGCCTTGAAGTTCTCCGTATCGTGAACGAACCGACGGCTGCTGCTCTTGCTTACGGTCTTGACTCCAAGAAGAGCGAAAAGGTTGCTGTGTATGACCTCGGTGGTGGTACGTTCGATATCTCCATCCTCGAAATCGACGATGGTATGTTCAGCGTGAAGGCCACCAACGGCGATACGATGCTCGGCGGTGACAACTTCGACGAAGTCATCATTGACTGGATCAACGACGAATTCAAGAAGGACAATCCGGGCATTGACCTGAAGAAGGACAAGATGGCTCTCCAGCGTTTGAAGGACGCTGCTGAAAAGGCTAAGATTGACCTTTCTGCTACGACTTCTACGAACATCAACCTTCCGTTCATCACTGCTGACGCTTCTGGTCCGAAACACCTCGACCTCACCCTCAGCCGTGCAAAGTTTGACCAGCTCACCGCTCACCTCGTGGAACGTTCTATGGAACCGTGCCGCAAGGCTATCAAGGACTCCGGTCTTTCTTTGAGCGAAATTGATGAAGTGATTCTCGTCGGTGGTTCTACCCGTATTCCGGCCGTTCAGGAAGCCGTGAAGAAGTTCTTCGGCAAGGAACCGAACAAGACTGTGAACCCGGACGAAGTGGTGGCTATCGGTGCTGCCGTTCAGGGCGCTGTGCTTTCTGGCGACTCCGCTGTGAAGGACGTGCTCCTCCTCGACGTGACTCCGCTTTCTCTCGGTATCGAAACTCTCGGTGGCGTGATGACCAAGCTCATCGATCGTAACACCACGATTCCGACCAAGAAGAGCCAGGTGTTCTCCACTGCCGAAGACAACCAGCCGGCTGTGACGATTCACGTGCTTCAGGGCGAACGCGAATTTGCTCGCGACAACCGTACGCTCGGCAAGTTCGACTTGACCGACCTCCCGAAGAAGCCGCGTGGCGTGCCGCAGATCGAAGTGACCTTCGACATCGACGCAAACGGCATTGTTCACGTGTCTGCAAAGGACAAGGAAACTGGTAAGGAACAGTCCATCAAGATTACTTCTTCTAGCGGTTTGTCTGAAGACGAAATCAACAAGATGGTCAAGGATGCCGAAGCTAACGCAGCCAAGGATAAGGAACAGCGCGAACTTGTGGACATCAAGAACCAGGCCGAACAGATGGCATACCAGGCTGAAGGTCAGCTCAAGGAATTTGGCGACAAGCTCCCGGCTGATACCAAGAGCCAGCTCCAGGCTGCTATCGACGATATCAAGGCCAAGAAGGACAACGGCACCAAGGAAGAGATCAAGGCCGCCATGGACAAGCTTCAGGGCATGATCAGCTCCATGGCTCAGGCTGCTGGTGCAAACCAGGCTCAGCCGGGTCCGCAGCCGAGTGCTTCTGAACAGCCGAAGAACAACAAGAAGGGCGATGGTCCGGAAGTCGTCGACGCTGAAGTGGTTGACTAATAGGTCATAGGTTGTAGGTGTTAGGTTTTAGGATTTCCTTAACCTAGCACTTATTTTCTTTTTCAAATACAAAGGGCTTTGTCTCTGAAAAAGGGGCGGTCCTTTTAGCATAATAAGAGTTTAGGACTTTTAGGCATGAGGTAATTTTTAGAGTATTAGCAAAGAACTTCCTTTCAGACGTTTCCTAATACCTAAAACCTGTTACCTAATACCTGCGAGCAAAGCGAGCTCAAAATGGCTGAAAAACGAGATTATTACGAAGTTTTGGGCGTCGGCAAGGACGCAAGTGCTGATGAAATCAAGCACGCTTATAAGAAGCTTGCTATCAAGTACCATCCGGACAAGAACCCGGGCGACAAGGAAGCTGAAGAAAAGTTCAAGGAAGCTGCCGAAGCTTACGACGTGCTCTCTAATCCTGAAAAGCGCAAGAACTACGACCAGTTCGGCTTTAACGCTCCTGGTGGCGGTTTTGGCGGTGGTGGATTCGGTGGTGCCGGATTCGACATCAACGATATCTTCAGCCAGTTTGGCGATATCTTTGGTGGTGGCTTTGGTTTCAGTGGCGGTGGCCGCAGAAGTTCTCGCAAGGCTGGTCCTCCGCGTGGTAACGACTTGCAGATCAAGGTGGCTCTTAGCTACAAGGAAATTTTCGAAGGCTGCACCAAGAAGGTTCGCTTAAAACGCTATACACCGTGTACGGAATGTAACGGCAAGGGCGGTACGAACGTCAAGACTTGCGATACCTGCCATGGCACGGGTCGTGTACGTCGTGTGTCCGGCGGATTTTTCCAGATGGTTTCCGAAAGTACCTGCCCCACTTGCAGTGGCATGGGCGAAGTAATCGCTAATCCGTGCTCACATTGCCACGGCGAGGGCCGCGTACAGGAAACCGAAGAGATTTCCATCAAGATTCCGGCGGGCGTAAGCGAAGGCCAGTACCTGAACCTCCGTGGCGAAGGCAACTGCGGTCCGCGCGGTGGCGCTTGCGGCGACTTGCTCGTCGTGATTGCCGAAAAACCGGACGATTTCTTCAGCCGTGAAGGCGACGACTTGCATTGCGAAGTCAAGGTTCCAGTCCACAAGCTGGTTCTTGGCGGTACGCAGCGCATCCCGACCATCGGCGGTGATGAAATCCAGATCAAGATTGCCGCTGGCACTCAGGCTGGCAGCGTTCTCCGTCTGCGCGATCAGGGCTTGTGGCCTCTCAAGAAACAGGGCGACCGTGGAAGTCTCTACGTGCAAATTGGCGTGGACATTCCGAAGGATATCTCTCGCGAAGAGAAGGAACTTTACCAGAAGCTCGCTGAACTCCGCAAGGACAAGGAAACCGCCCAAGAAGAATCCTTCCTTGAAAAGATGAAGAATCTGTTCAAGTAAGACGAAAGAACGGCCCTACGGGCCTACAGACGAAAGACGAGAGAAGCGCGGCACTTCGTGCCTTTGAGGTATGAGGTTGTTCGCAGTTTACACACTCATTGAAAAATTATCCCGAGCAGCGATGCCCGGGATTTTTGTATATTACCTATGGGTATATGGGCCACTAAAAAAGTGACATTTTTCCCATCTTCAGGTGTTTAATAAATAAAAGAACGCTATAGCCCTGGAGACCCCATGAAAAAATTTGTTATTTTAAATGCAAGCCCTCGCCCGAATAGCAATATCAGCCAAATGCTTGGAATTGTTCGCAATGAACTGTTGGCCTGTGGCGACAGAGTCCTTTACATCGATGTTTGCAAATTACAATTCCGCGCGTGCATCGGCTGCATGAAATGCCGTAGCACACATGACTGTGTTATGCCTAATGACGATGCCAAACAAGTTCTGCGGCGCGTGCAAGATTGCGATGCTCTAATCGTGGGCTCGCCGTGCTATTGGGGCAACATGACGGGGAAACTCAAAATGCTTTTTGACCGCTGGGTTTACGGTATGATGGACCACAGCGAAAGCGGTTACCCTATTCCGCTTCTCAAGGGCAAAAAGGCTGTCATCATCACGACTTGCTCTACCCCGTGGCCGTTTAACATCTTGTTCAAGCAATCTGCTGGGACTGTCCGCGCTCTCAAGGAAGTTCTTTGCTGGAGCGGATTCAAGATTGCTGGCGTTCTGCAAAAAGCCGGCACACTCAAGAACAAAGAACTCACCTCACGCGAAATCGCCAAATGCCGTAGCTTTGCAAACAAGCTTCATCATAAGGAATCGTAAAGTTTAATGCAAAAAACAAATCCCCGCATTCGCGAGGATTTTTTAGTTAATTGAATTTTTTCTGATAAACGGTCTTCCCAGCGCTCTTGATTCGCACAATTAACGGCGTTTTCGCCAAGTGCGCGATAGGCACCACTGCAGAACCGTCAACGGAACGACGCATCAAAAGCACGCCTTGCAAGTCGTGAATCGTGAGCTGTAGCGGCGCATTCCCAGACTGCGAGGACTTCCCGGACTGCGCGACATTCCACGCTGCATTCCCAGCTTTCACTAGCAGGTCTCCCCCGCTTCTCGTGACGGAGATTTTCCCAGCACCTAGCGAGAGTCTCGTTGCAATTTGCGAATCGATGTTCACCCTGCCAGAATCCGGTTTCTCCGGTTCCACCGGTTCAATGTAGGGGTGCTCTGGGTCGTCAACAATGACCTTGATATCGACCGTACTTTCGCAGCCATACGGATTCACGTACGTTCCCGTGTAAATGCCACTGCTCTGCCATTGCATATTCTTGAAACGCACTTCACGGCCCAAGTAATAGAAGTCATTCGGACCTTTCCAAGTCCAGCGGCCGCCATCGTACGGATGCGGGCCAATCACAAGCGAATCGCCGGGATTCACCTTGACTTCGGTTGTCTCATTCCATCCGCCATCGTGAATTTTGGCGTACGGAATGATTGAGCTAGCTTCGCATACACCACCGGTTGCATTTTCAATGACCATCGTAACGATGGATTGCGCGCCCGCGGTAACCGTAATTGCGTTGTTCGTAACGTCAATATCAGAATCGGCTTTGAGTGCGGCCGGGAGCGTAAAGCGGTGGACCTTAGCCTTCTTGCCAATCGTTGCGAACTTGCTCAAGTCAAATGTGTACTTAACATCGCTAGAGCCCGTATTCAGCACCACTAGCACAAGCGAACTGTCTTCGCGAATGGCGGCAAGCGTGTTGCTGTTGTCGCTATCGATAAAACGAGAACCTGGGCGAATGACGCGGCTAAACGCGGCGTGCATATAGAATCGTGGCGCATAAGAGAATGTCTGCTTTTTATGGTCAACCGCAATGGTGCGCCAGTTCTCGGCAGGGTCTGAAAGTTGCCAATCGACCCAGGCGCTTGCATGCATATCGCGGAGATCGTGCAAAATCACATCGGCCATCCAAAGCGTAATATCGAGATTTCCACTGCGGTGGAGCGGTCCCGATTCTGATTGCCAAACGCGCTTGTCGGCGGCAAACGCTGCATTGTAAAGCTTTGCGCGGGAATCGTAACCGGAATAGCTATGCGTATTCACCTGGAACATGTAAGAACGAGCTTCGGCGCTATAGCTATTAAAACGCGCCAACGCATCGCCAATGTTCGATTCATCGGCTGCACTCACGGAAGTTGCCGGGAACAGCCCCTTTTTCTTGAGGGCTTTGCCAAGTTCAACAATCATTTCGGATTGCTTGTTCTTGAAACTGCAACCTTCCTGGTCACCGTTAGCCTTCCACCAGCCTGCACTTGGCTCGTTGAACGGCTCAATCGTACGGAACGTGATGCCCCATTCTTCCTTGAAGTGCTTCGCTACTTCAGAGAGGTAATCGGCGAAATCGTCAAAATAATCAGACTTGAGATTGTCGGCTCCATTGACACCGCCCGAAACGCAACCGCTATTTGTCATCCACCATGGTGGGGAATTCGAAAAAGCTTCGAAAATCGGATCTTTCGCCATTTTGGCAAGAGCAAAAGCAATATTGCGCTGGCTCTGGTCGGCAGTCCAGTCGTAATCGCCTTTTTCGGTTGGCTTGTAGCCGGGGATTGCAGCTCCCCCATCGCCCTTGGTCAAGTGGTTATGGCCGGGCTGGTCGCCACCGCCGATATTGTAGCGGAAAATGTTATAGCTAAGACCCGTGTCCGGATCGGCCACTGCGCCCAAAAGCTTTTTATAATTCGCTTCGCTCCATTTTCCAGTGAGTTCAGCCCACCAGCAAAGGCTTGTTCCCCAGCCTTCAAAAAGCTGATACTTTTTACCCGGGTCCACAACGACTTTCGTCTGCGCCTGGGCCGCGCCGCAAGCAAGGCCTGCCGCGACCATCCAAATCAGTTTACTCTTCAACTTCTTAACCCCGTGTTTCTGCGCTTTTTGTGCGCGATTCATCACTCTCTAAAAATCCATTATTTTACGGAAAAGCGGACGTCTTGTCACAAAAAATTATTGATGAATTGTCATTTTCCTGCGTAACCATACAAAAAGAGCCTGCTTCACAAGGAGGCGAGCTCTCAATATTCTTTCCTGCGAACGTTCGCAGTCGCTATTTAGTCTTTTTTGGACTTGTGACCATAACCGTAACCATAGCCATAGTAACCGTATTTGCCATAATAGCCATAGCCGTAACCATGTCTGTGTTCGCAATGGTTCATCACAAAAGCCTTCGGCTTATCGCAATAGCGTTCCAAGGTCTGTACAGATTCCTTGATCATTTCCATGGAATGGCGACCGTAATGCAACACAACGAGTGCAAAATCGATCAACGGGCAAATCATGTAAGCATCCGTCACCATGTTGGTCGGCGGGGTATCAATAATAATGGCATCGTAATTCGGACGAAGTTCATCAAGCAACTTCTTAAGCATGTCGCCACGTAAAAGCTCAAATGCAGCCATTTTGAACTTGCCAGATTCCAAAATATCAAGATTCGGGAGGTTTGTACTTGTGATTTTAGCGTTTTCAAAAGCAACCTTTCCCATGAGGACATCAGCAAGACCAATCTTCGTAAAGCGGCAAGAAGCTTTTCTCATGTCAGCGTCAATATACAAGGTTTTCTTCCCAACCATAGCAAAAGTAGCAGCAAGGTTCGTCGAGACAAAGCTCTTACCGACACCCGGCATAATACCCGTCACCATAATCACCTGATGTTCCTTATTCGAACTGAACGAGAAATCAATAGCCGTAAGGATAGAGCGGATTGCTTCGCTAACAGGATCGGAAGGATCAGATTGAACGTGTGTTTTTCTGGTCTTTATAAACTTGTGGTTCAATTTAGAATCAGGACTTTCAGGAACCCTAGCGAGCACGCTTGTATTCGTTTCACGTTCAATTTCCGTAACACTGCGAACACCATTATGCATCATGCGCAAGAGAAATACCAAGAGAACACCAAGCATAAACGAAGCAGCCACAGAGCAGATAATGATGTTCATCTTCTTCGGCTTGCTCGGAACTCCGTTAATCTGCGCATAGTCAACAATACGGACATTACCCACTTCACCAGCACGCACAACACGCAACTGCTGGATGTTGTTCAACATGGTCGTGTAAATTTCGTTATTGACAGCCACATCTTCTTTCAAGCGAGCCACTTCCTGTTGCGTCAAAGGCATCTTTTCAGCAGTCTTCTTCAGCTTAGCAAGTTCTGCCCTCAAGCGATTCTGCTGGCGCACAAGCGTCTGAACACTCGGATGTTCTTCCTTGAACAAGCGCATAGCTGCCTGACGCTGCTGTTCCAATTCCAAGAGCTGTCTCTGGATTTCACTTTCCTTATTCAAGTGGGCGTGCGTTTCACCGGTCATATCCACAGAACCGATGCTGTAACGGTAATCCGCCAAAATCTTTTCGACACTGTCGAGTTTAGCCTTCACACCAGGGAGTTGCTTTTCCAAGAATTCAAGAGTCTTGGCGGCTTCGGCACTGCGCATTTCAACATTCTGGCGCAAATATGTCTTTGCCACAGAATTCAAGATAGAAGCAGCCCTATCCGGATAGCGATGGTTGTAGCTAGCTTCGATGATACCGCTCTTCTTGCCTTTTTCTGCAACCTTAAGCCCATTCTTCAAAGCAGCGATGGCACCCAACATGCTCGATTGAGAAAGGATAAATTCCTGACCCGGTTTTGCAAGCATTTTAGAAACGTGAATATTGAGAGTGTCACCAGCGTAAGCGGCCTTGTACATCTCACCGACTTTACCTTCCAAAATGACCTGTTCTTCAGGAGAAATGACTTCGTAAGTATTTTCATCAACAGCTCTAGCCATCCACTTTTCGGTACGAGCAAGTTCGGGGATATAGAGGGAATCCAAGTCCATGCGTCCCTCTTTGTGCGTAAAGCGATCGACAGCGCCAACTGGGGTTGCATTAAAGCAAAGGCGTTCTGCTTCGACAACATCGCTTAACACCATGCGGCTCTTGATAAGCTCAATTTCAGCATCAGCAGGGCTTGCCACATCAAGGATGGAGCCCATCTCACCCATAGCCTTCGTCGCGTTACCACCCTTTGCGTCGATTTGCAACAAGATGTCGCTAGTGTACTGCGGACGCAGCCAGTTCGCTATAGTATAACCGATAAGACCACCGGCTATAATAAACATTAGTAAGGTAAACTTTTTTTCTAAAAGGATTTGTAACGCTTCTAGCAATGTAATCGTATTAGCATCTTGCTGAACCTGGATCGACGCAGGAGCAATAACTTTTTGTTCTTCTTTTTCAGGCATATGTATTCCCAAGACTTCAATAGGAGTATCTAAAACTCCCCAGTTTGTTTACCTTATTTAAAAATAAGTTTTTTTACCATTATTGTCATCTAAAAAAGCCTAACGCACTAACCAGACAATCTGTTAGTGCATTAGGCGTTAATTTTTTAGATAGAGTTTGTCACGTTTTATTTTGCAAACGGAATGAGTTCCACGCGACGGTTCTGAGCTCTACCAGTTGCATCGCTGTTGTCTGCAATCGGCTTTTCACTGCCATAGCCCACAGCGCGGAGACGGTCTTTTGCCACGCCCTTCTTGTTAAGATACTTGACCACAGCATCTGCACGATTTTGGGAAAGCTTCAGGTTCTTCTTTGCAGAACCCTTGTTATCTGTATGGCCCTGAACTTCGAGGTTGGCTTCTGGAATCTTGAGCATGAGTTCGGCGATGTCGTCAAGAGTGCCGTAGCTGCTCTTGGTGAGTTTTGCAGAACCCGTCTTGAAGTTGATTCCCTTCTTGAGCTGATCCAGGTCTTCTTTCTTATTGATCGGGCAGCCCTTTTCGTCAACACGGACACCCGGAAGCGTATTCGGGCACTTGTCGATAACATCAGCAACGCCATCCTTATCGAAGTCCGGCAAGCAACCAAGAGAATCGACGGCATAGCCAACCGGAGTATTCGGACACTTGTCCTTAAAATCGGTAATGCCGTCTCTGTCAGTATCGAGCATGCAACCGTTAGAACCGACTTCAATGCCAGCCTGGGTGTTCGGGCACTTATCGAGATAGTCAGGAACGCCGTCCTTGTCGAAATCCATCGGGCAACCCGTAGAACCGACCGGGACTCCTGCCGGCGTGTTCGGACACTTGTCGAAGTTATCTGCAACGCCATCTTTATCAAAGTCAAGCATGCAACCCAAAGAATCCACAGAAATGCCAGCAGGCGTATTCGGGCACTTGTCATTGATATCCGGAATTCCATCCTTGTCGGTATCGATGCGAGCAAGAGAATCATTGTAAGCCTTTTCCAAAGCGATTCTGCGAAGATCTTCAACCTGGCAGCCATATTCATTGACCTGAGCACCCATCGGAGTGTGTGCGCACTGGTCAACATCATCCATAATGCCGTCACCATCGGAATCCTTCGGTGCGCTCTTAGCATCAAATGCGAAGCTCAAGACTGCGGCACCAGCAAAGAGCGGAGTACCGGCATAACCGTAAGAAGCCTTCACGCCACGTTCGCCTTCATAATAGACGATATGGTCCTTGCCTCTCTTGACATCGTACTTGTGGTCAAAGCCCTGCGTGAAGATACGAGTTGCGACTTCGAGACCCACGCCGAATTCGATGTTATACGGGAGGTGGAAGCGGAAACCCGGAGTGATGAGCATCGGGTCCACCATCGGATCCATGTCATAACGGCCCTTGTCCTGCAAACGCATTTCTGCAGAGAATTCCAAGTACGGAGTCATCCAAGAAGTGACATTCCAGTTCACACCTGTACTATACACAAGCGTCTGGGTTTCAGCATAGCTAGCCGGAGCAACATAGCTTGCAGCCAAGTTCCAAGTAAGCGGAGCGCCAAGCTTGTTGAAATCGAAGGAGAATGCAAAACCTGCAGCAAAAGCCCAGTTATTTGCAGTGAACGGATGCGTGTAAGCCTTGCTGTTCAGGTACCAAGCGTGACGAGGGCGCACACCGGCACTCTGTTCACCCGTCGGAACATAAAGGTCGAGCAAAAGGGCGGTCTTGAAGAAACCGTCTTCTGTAGAAATAAACGGAAGACCGATCTTGGTAAAGAGATCCAAGTCACCGCGGCTAGTCGTCCACATGTTACCCTGACCACTCGGCCCCTTAGAGTTTGCATGGTCGTAATAAAGCGGGAGAGACAAACCGATGTCCACGATGTTCAAAACACCAACGCTAGCAAAGAAATTGCCAGAAAGCGATGCATCAGCATCGTTGAACGAATATCTTTTGCCGTTAGCTTCGTAGACACCACCACGAGAGAGTCCCCAAGAGCCAAACGTAATGTTGCCTCCTGTACCGAAGTTAACTTTCCACTGTCCGAGAGTATTTGCATTTATTTGATGCAAACCATCGGTGCCCCCCATGATCCCAGCCTGGGAAAAGGCTAGAGTCGCTGAGAAAAGAGCTAGCGAGATGACCTTTTTCATATTTTGATCCTTCTTGGTTTTTGTTTGTTTGGTTGTTAAGCTTTTTGTGCTGCGGGTTCAGAATTCTTCAAAATAGAGCTGTTGAACTTTTCTGGAGTTGTGAACGTCGGGACAATTTCGTGTAGAGCATTAATGGCGATTTCGTCATTGTTTTCAGATGCGGCGTTCTTGAGTTTCCAAAGTTCGTTGATGAACTTGGATGTGTCAATATCAATTTGCTTACCGATGAAGATGAGCTTGTTCTTTGTCTTCTTCAAGCCTTCTTCATTCATCAAAAGCTCTTCCTTAATCTTTTCACCCGGACGGAGTCCTGTGAACTTGATAGGAACATCCTTGTACGGCACCTTGCCATACATACGGATCAAGTTTTCTGCAAGTGTTACAATCTTGACCGGCATGCCCATGTCAAGCACGAAAATCTCACCCCCCTTGGCAATACTTGCGGCTTCGAGCACTAGGCTTACTGCTTCTGGAATGGTCATGAAGTAGCGGATGATTTCGGGATGCGTTACCGTTACCGGTTTGCCTTGTTCAATTTGGCGCTTGAAGAGAGGTATCACACTACCGTTACTGCCAAGAACGTTACCAAAGCGTGTGACCACGAATTCCGTGTTACTATCCTTCTGCATGGACATGAAGCGCACGATCATTTCGCAGCAACGTTTAGAGGCACCCATAACGTTTGTCGGGTTCACGGCCTTGTCGGTACTGATCATCACAAATTTTTTGACGTTATTGAACATGGCAAGGGTGGCCACGTTAAATGTTCCGATAACGTTGTTCTTAATCGCTTCCATCGGGTTGTTTTCCATCAACGGCACATGCTTATGGGCTGCGGCATGGAAAATCACTTCCGGCTGGTAGGTCTTGAAAATCTGGTTCATGCGGAAATAGTCTCGAACGCTAGCGATAAGCGTGACAAGGTTCAAAGACTTTCCGTATTCCATTACGAGTTCTTGCTGGATATCGTAAGCGTTGTTTTCGTAAATATCAACAATGATAATTTGTTTAGGATTGTACTTTGCGATTTGACGAACAAGTTCACTACCGATGCTTCCTCCGCCACCGGTCACCATACAAACTTTATTTTCGATATAGGCGCGAATATCCTTGTTGTCGAACTTGATTGGTTCACGTCCAAGCAAGTCTTCGACCTTGATATCACGGATCTGAGTGGCAAAGCTGGTTGAACCGTCTCCGACATTGGATGTATCCAAAATCGAGCCCACAAAAGGAAGAACTTTTACCGGGAGTCCGGTCTTACCGCACAAGTCCATGATGACCTGGCGATCTTTCGGCGGGCAGCTCGGAATTGCAAAAAGGATCAGTTCGATTTCTTCTTGCTTTGCAATTTTGGGAATATCAGTAGTCGAGCCAGCAACGAGTACGCCTTCAAACATTTTGCCGATCTTTTGGCGGTCGTCGTCTATGAGACAGACTGGATTAATCTTTGATGCGTTTGATGTAGCAACGCCGTTTTCTGCATCTTTTGCGCTGTTCTTGATTTCGTTGAGCAAAAGCTTAGTGGCGTTACCGGCACCGATAATCATGGTGCGTTTTTTTAATGCTTCTTTATGTCCGGTATTGACTAAGGAAATAAATGTTCTTCGGAACATGTAGCGGAAAAGGCATGTGCCAAAGCTTGCGATAAGCGCTTGCACCAGGGCGAACTGCCAATACAGGTGTCCGTTGATAACGTAGAAGAAAATGTAAGTTACGGTAATGCCAACGAATACGCCTTTGATGCAGCTGTAAAAATCATAACGGTTGAGATAGCGCCAAAGCTTGTTGTAGGCTCCAAAGAAAAGCAAGCTACTAAAACACAAAATGACGCTTAAAAAGAATATGGCAAAAAGGTCGGCACGGTCAATTGCGTTTGCGTATAGTGGTAAAGGAAAGTTTGCAAACAAGCCTGCGACAACAACGATAAATGCATCCGCAATTGCCAATACGCGTTTGCGAATTCTGAAGTTCGAGAACAATCCCATTATTTTGGCCATCGCCAATCCTTTTTGTTAAAAACCTTTGTTTTTAATCGGTTTCTTATGTTATAAAATAGTTATAAAAGACTACCAGTTCAAGGTCGTTCGTACAAAAACAGCACGGATTTTTCCGAAAATAAGCTCAAGTTCGTAAGAAATGTGATTTCCGCTATAGCTGATGGAGGGGGCTATGGTATATTGTAGGGGGGCTCCGTTTATAAATTTCTTGGGCTGAGTCTTATATGGGTCGTTAATATCGCTGCCGTAATCCACCCCTTTCCAGAGCCACTTGTTGTGCAGGCTAAAGAAAAAACTTGATGATGCGTTCCAGAAAAGGCGGCTGTAAAGCGTCCAGTCGATAGCTAGAGAGTTCGGGCCGTTGGGGTTTCCGAGCGGAAGGCCGAGGTGCGCCATTTGTCCCTGAGCGGTGTCGTAATGGCAGTATGTAAACGGTTCTACGCGTGCGATTTCGGCGATTGTTCCGAGTTGCAAAGGCTTGCCTTTAACCTCCATATCTCGAGCGACTTGGACACCAAGCATGGCTGCCCAGCGGTTGTTGCTATAGCGGTTCTGGTAAACGGCGTAAGGCGATTCCATGTCGTCCAGGAAAAATTCACCGTATATACGGGCCATCTTGAATAGCTGGATGTTCATGTCGATGGCTAGAGCCCCGTTATTCACGCGTTCGGAGTAGTTCCCTTTTTCAATAAACAGCGGTGCTATAGGAACGAACAGCCAAGGCTTATTCTCGTTGTAAAGAATTTGAATTTCAGAAATGCCTAGTGTGAAATTCTTGAGGGAGAGCTCGTAACGATGTGCATAGAGATTGCGGTCGTTCAGGTTGTCTTTGCTGTAGCTCCAGGAATTTACACGGAGATCTGCGTATACACTGTAGATGCGCAACGGACCAAATGTAAGGTCGAGCGAGAGCATATTGTACGGGAGCGCAAACTGGTTGAGCGAAAGATTGTTGTAGTAGCCTGGGCCCCAATGTAAAACATCGCGAGCGAGCTGGAGTCTTGCCCATGCGTAGTTTAGAGCTAAGTGTGCGCGGTAGCGTGAAAAACTGACGTAATCAATTCCGCCGTCACCTTTGTCTTTTTTCTGGACGTCAAAGACTTCGTGGTCGTAGCTTTTGGGTTTCTTGGCGGCATGGCCTTCTGAGTACATTCTTGCATCGAGATCGAAGTCGAGTGAATCGGCAAAACCGCGGATGAAAAGGCCTCCATCGATTGATGGCCAAATAGTATCACCGAGTGCAGACGAGGACTTGTAGTCTATGCCAAGAATCGGGCTTACCGCAATAGCAAACTTGTGCGAGGAATTGCTATCGCTTTCAAAGAATGCCATCGCGTTTTTGTGATTCTTGTAAAAATCTTTTTGGAACGTTGTATCGCGCCGAGGATAGGTGAAAAAGTGGTTCCCCTCGCCTATTGTTTGACGATGGTATTCAAAAAGCATCGGTGCGTAATCGAGCCCGCGCAGGTTACGAGTGCGTTCAGAACTGATTACAGGAGAACGACCGGTTTCGGCAAAAACCATCGTTGCTAAAATAAGGCTTGTGAAAATTGCTTTCATTTTCCCCTCCGAGTTCAATTATTCTTCGGCGTCTTTGTCGATGACTTCGGCGGCTGAATCCCCGTGAAGTGCGACCAGGCGGACTCCGTCCAGAGTCAAGTACGGATCGTAAGTATCGATTATTTTGGTATGTCCAACGACAGTGCGTCCCCAGCCACCCGTTGCAAAAACTGGAACATCCTTCTTGCCCATCTCCTGCTTAATTTTTGCAACAAGCGTTTCGAGTTCTGCCATGAAGCCGAACAAGAGGCCGGCGCGAATGGCGTCATCGGTGTTATTTGCGATGAGGCGCTTGGGCCATTCAATACTTACCGGCAAAAGGCGAGCCGCTTTTTCAGTGAGCACATCGAGACTAGCGCTGATGCCTGGAATGATAATACCGCCCGCAAAGCCGCCGTCTTTCATCACGTCAAATGTTGTTGCCGTACCCATGTCAATGACGATGGCGTCGGTGTATCCGCGTTCCTTGAGGGCAATGACATTGCAGAGACGGTCTGCTCCAAGTGTGCTTGGATTCGGGTATGCAATCGGACAGTTCAAGCAGTTTGTTGAGCTGACAACCTGTACCGGGCGCTTGAGTAGAGTCTGCAAAGCCTTGACCCACGGGCGTTCCAATGACGGCACCACAGTCGAAAGACCTACGTGCGTCACCGCTTCTAACTTGATTTTAGAAAGATGGATTAGACCGCCCACGCGATTCATCACCTCGTCTGAGGTCGTTTGCTTGCGGGTTGTAAGTCTCCAGTGATCGACAACTTTGTCGCCCTTATATATTCCAAGGACTGTGTGCGTATTGCCCACATCGACCACAAACGACAACGCATTCTTTAAATTCTTTTTCATTGCAAAAAAGATAGTAATAATCAATTAGTTATTGGTTGATGGTTATTGGTCATTGGTTTTTTAAATCGCAGCATAGCTGCCAAATTAAAAACTAATAACTAAAGACTAATGACTATTGACTAGTTTAAAAAAAGCCTGCTTCAATTCTCGTGTCGCCTTTTCCGGGTCCGCCGCTTTCATAATGGCAGAAACTGCGCAGATTCCCGAAATACCGGAGCCCTTGAGCACACCGATATTGTCTTTATTGAGCCCGCCAATGGCGTTTACCTTAATTGGCACGGCCTTCACGATTGCCTTGAGCGTATCGACACTTGTGAGAATTGTGACTACTTTAGTAGTTGTTGGATAAATTGCACCAACGCCTAGATAATCCGCACCTTGTTCGTAAGCCTCCAAAGCCTGAGGTACAGTCTTCGTCGTCGCTCCGATTATTTTATCTTCACCCATCAGCTGGCGGGCGATTTTCACGGGCATGTCAGTTTGACCAACATGTACGCCTTCGGCATCGATGGCTAAAGCCACATCAACGCGGTCATCAATAATCAACGGGATATTGTAACGCTTGGTTATTTCGTGTGTCGCTGTTGCAAGCTCCATGTATTCTCGCGTAGAGCGGTTCTTTTCGCGGAGCTGGATTAGCGTTGCTCCGCCTTTGCATGCCGCTTCTATAGTAGGCAAAAAACGTTCTGCTGGCACGCTTGTGCTATCGGTAATGAAATAGAGCGTAGTATCAAGATTTTTCATGTTTTTAAAGGTAGAAAAAAATGCTCTACTTTGGAATAGAACAGCTTAAAGCTTGAAATCTGTGCGTTTTCTCACGTTTGTTACTTTTTTATCACGAAAATATGTCGCGACCTGTTTTGGTTATCTATTTTTATAAAAAAAGGGACGAATCGTCCTACAGACATATGGAGCGATACTATGAAACCGATGAATTCAAAGAGGGGTATTACCCTCATGGAGCTTATGGTGGTTATCGCGATTATGGGTATCCTATCCACCGTTGCTATGCCGAAACTTTTTGGTTTTGGTGAAAAGGCTCGTGAAAAAATCGACTTAATGAAACTTTACGACCTCAGAAACGCTCTTAACTTAGCGCTTATTGAGGATAATGCGGCAATGGAAGTTTACGATCCTGTCACTGGCGTAGATAGAGACGCATTCTCGAAAAAACTCAACTACGCGCTGTCGACTAATACAGGAGCAGCGTTGTTCGTAATAGAATTGCATAAAAACACATCTATCAACGTTCAGGGAAAGCATAGAACTTTACCCGCAAATGTCAACATCTGTGAAATGATCGGTGACGCAGGAACATTCTACAACGCCCTTAGAGACGCAAACTTTGAAGGAGTAGCTGAAATTATTGCAGAAAGACTTAATAAAAACGATTCCAAAATTGAAGGAAACGATGTCTTCACAACAAAAAAGTACACAACTTCAACTAAGCAAGATTTGTACAGAATGGCTCCAGTACGAAAGCTTTTCCAAAGTCAAGCTCTGAATGTCGGAAAAATAGATGACAACACCCGTTATACACTTAGTTTACGTTGGTCAGACCCAGATGATCCCTACTCCGTTGAAGTGTACCTGCTTCCAAGCGGAAAAGACTGGCAAAGTGCATACAAGTCTGATTATGGTACATGCTTTTCGACTTACGGAAGAAAAGGTTGTAAAAACAGTAAATAGGAATAAAACATGTATTTTCCTCCTCAATCACAAACCACCCCTAAAAGGGGTGGTTTGCACTGAGCCTAGAAGGCTTTATTACTACCGAGCGCCTAAAAGACGCTTGCTTTCACTTCGTTCAAGCCATGTGGACTGATTACCGGCCACCCTTAAAAGGGTCGACGTATTCCTTGGTTGTTAAACGATCTTCTATCTGGTCAGCTTTTTCCTGATCCCGGATATACTTTTCTACAGTCGCTGAATTTAATCCAACCGTACTGACATAGTACCCCGTGGCCCAAAAGTGTTTGCTGCCAAACTTGTACTTCAAATTTGCATGGCGTTCAAAAATCATCATCGACGATCTGCCTTTTAGATAGCCCATAATGTCTGACACCGCATATTTAGGCGGTATTGAGAGAAGAAGATGGACATGGTCGCTCATTAAATGACCTTCTATAATTGTCACTCCTTTCCATTTACACAAATCTTTTATAATTTCACGTATATCGGCCCGCAATTGATAATAGATTATTTTGCGGCGATACTTAGGAGTAAATACTATATGATATTTGCACACATATTTTGTGTGCGCTAGACTTTCTGCCATTTTGGGATGTCTCCTGTTGATAGTGTTGGCTTGAACAACTAAACATTATCAATTTTGGGGACATCCTTTTTCATTCATTCGTTAGTGCTGAAGCTTCAATCTCACCCGCATGCGGGTGGTTGTTAAAGACGATGCTTCGCATCGTCTTGATCCTAAAGGATTAACAAAAAACGTCTCGGAATTTTTCCGAGGCGTTTTCTAGTAACTGTGGCAAAGCCGCGATTATAGCCCTAATACCTAAGACCTACAACCTAAAGCCTAAACATACAGGTAATCGTTCAGCACGGGCTGCATGCCTTCGCTACTCATGTCGGCGTACATCTTGTCGATGCTGCGGCCGTCATTGATTTCGAACTGTTCGTCGCCGCCTTCCCCGTCGTCGTGACCGCTGTATTTGCTTTCGTGGTCGCCAATGCCGGTCGAGACACCTGCAGAAATCTTCGTGGCGGCAATTTTCACGATGCCGTTGCGGAATTCCTTGCTTTCGCGGCTCGAGACCGTGATGCCCACAAACGGAAGGAAAATGCGGTAGGCGCAAAGCACTTGGCAGAGTTCCTTTTCGTGAACATCGAGCGGACTGATTTTTTCATTGTTCACAATCGGACGGAGACGCGGGCAACTGAGGCTCATTTCGGCATGCGGATACTTCTTTTGCAAGTAGTAAACATGCAGAGCGCTTGCAAGAGCGTCGCGGCGGAAGTCCGAAAGTCCGAGAAGCGCCGAGAATCCGCAACCACGCATGCCACCCATGAGGGCGCGTTCCTGAGAATCGAAGCGGTATGGGAATACGCGCTTGTGGCCGAGTAAGTGAAGTTGTTCATAACGCTTGCGGTCGTATGTTTCCTGAAACACCGTCACGTAATCGACACCGCATTCGTGCAAGTATTTGTATTCATCGACATTCACCGGGTAAACTTCAACGCCCACGAGCTTGAAGTACTTGCGGGCAAGCTTACAAGCTTCACCGATGTATTCGACACTGCTTTTGGCGCGGCTTTCGCCGGTGAGCAACAAGACTTCTTCCATGCCGCTATCGGCGATGACCTTCATCTCGTGCTCGATTTGTTCCATGTTCAGCTGCATACGCTTGATGTGGTTGTAGCAGTTGAATCCGCAATAGACGCAGTAGTTTTCACAGTAGTTCGCGATGTAGAGCGGCGTAAAGAGATAGACGTTGTTGCCGAAATGGCGACCCGTCTCAATCTTTGCCTTGGCGGCCATCTGCTCAAGGAACGGAGCCGCAGCCGGTGAAAGCAACGCCTTGAAATCTTCGATAGAACAGGTGTCGTGCTGCAATGCAAACTGCACATCTCGTGCCGTATATTTGGATGCTTCGTAGCTATCAAATGCCGCAAGAACCTTGTCGCGGATGTCGGATTGAATCACTTCCATTCCCGGCAGGTATTCCATAATGTCCGTGCGGACAGACGGATCCGTTTCGATTCTGTGCTTGCGTTCTAGAGCCGCCGGCGAGAGATTCCCAGAATCAAAAAAGTAATTGTTGTCTTTACGTTCTGTTGTCATTGCTTTAGTCGTTAGTCAATAGTCAATGGTCAATGTTAGGTTATAGGTTGTAGGCTATAGGGGTTAGGTTAGATAGGCACCTTCGGTGCAATTATTTTTCTAAAACCTAAGACCTAAAACCTAAGTCCTAAAATCAGTCCCTCAAGAATCCTGTGAGCGGATCAGAGGCCGATGCGCCACGAGAAAGCACTCGGCCAAGCCCGGCGAGGTAAGCCTTGCGGCCAGCTTCGATAGCGAGTTTAAATGCAGAAGCCATCTGCGTAATGTCGCCCGCTGTTGCAAGAGCGGTATTTGCCATAATAGCGGCTGCGCCCATTTCCATGGCAGCACAAGCTTCGGACGGTTTACCGATGCCAGCATCCACGATAATCGGGAGTTCGATTTCGTCAATCAAAATCTGGATAAAGTCTTTTGTGCAAAGGCCCTTGTTCGATCCAATCGGCGATGCAAGCGGCATCACGGCGGCTGCACCGGCGTTCACGAGATCGCGTGCCACGTTCAAATCCGGGTACATGTAAGGCATCACCACAAAGCCTTCCTTCGCAAGTGTTTCGGTCGCCTTGATGGTTTCGGCATTGTCCGGGAGCAAGTACTTGGTATCGCGCATGATTTCGATTTTCACGAAGTCGCCGCAACCAAGTTCACGGGAAAGTCTTGCGATGCGCACTGCTTCTTCTGCATTGCGAGCGCCCGATGTATTCGGCAAAAGCGTAACGTTTTTCGGGATGTAGTCGAGGATGTTTTCGTGTTCCTTCGTGTTTGCACGGCGAACGGCAAGCGTTACAATTTGAGCGCCTGCATCCTTGACCGCAGCTTCAATGAGCTTGAGGGAATACTTTCCAGAACCAAGAATAAAACGAGAATCAAATTCATGACCGCCAATAACAAGTTTGTCAGAATTCATTTGCATGTCCTTTATGTTAAACTTCTAGACCGGCAATAATCCGGATAATCGTGAGCGCCTCATGCGCTGCGCAAATCTGCACGCGTGGAGCAAGGAGCGCAAGCCCTTGAGTCACATCGCTCTTGCCATCGCCACAGAGGTAAAAATGTTTTGAAATCTTACGCGTCTTGATGGAATTCGCATCGTCCGTGCCTGCCATTCCAGAGGCTGCCACGAGATACTTTTGCGGATACTTTTCAAGCACAGCGTTTACCAGCATCGACTTTGTTTCGGGATTGTCGAACGCTTCGCATACAACATCGGCATTTGCCACGAACTTGTCGATGTTTTCTTCCGTGATTTTTTCGTCGTATGCTTCAAGCTCTGTGTACGGTGCTATTTCTTTCAAATTTTCGACGAGCGCAAACGCTTTAGGCTCTCCAACCTGAGATGCCTTGTACTGCTGGCGTTGCAAGTTCGTCACATCAACACGGTCAAAATCCACGAGAATGAGCTTCTTGATGCCCGCGCGAGCGAGATTGATGGCGACGTTTGAGCCAAGTCCACCTACACCACAGATGGCAACTGTGGCCTGTTCCAATTTTTGAACGATTTCTTCGCCTTGCTTTTGTACGAGTGCGCGTCGGAACTCTTCCCTGCTCGGGATTCGAACGCTTTCCATCACCCGCCTCCAACAAAGTTCACAACTTCGACGACATCCCCCGCTTCGAGGACGACCTCAGCATACTTTGATTTGGGGACGATTTCCAAATTGCGCTCAACGGCGATGCGTTTTGTATCGTAATTTGCGGACGCCAAATATTCGGCAATGGTCATGCCTGCTGCCGTGACGTTTTCACCGTTGATTTTGACTGGATTTGAGTTCAATGGAACCTCCCTACGTTGGCATTATCCAAATCAGGTTCGGTCGAAGTTTTCAACTTCCTCTCAGCCCGTTTTACGAGCTCCCGTAAGCGCCATAAAATTAACTATTGGAGATGTATTTGGCAAGTAACAAGGGCGGTTGCCGCGCTTTTTCTATAATCAAAAATGCCCCGCAAGTGCGGAGCATTTTTAAAAGATTTTGAGAAGTAAGATTACTTTTCCTTAGCAAATTTCTTAGAGGCGGCCTTGACCTTCGGATCGTTCTGAGCGTCCTTGATCTTCTGCTTGATACCATCTTCGATGGACTTCTTGAGCTTTGCAGCAAGGTTGGGGAAACGATCTTCCAGGGAATCACTAAAGACAGCCGGCTTCTTTGCAGCAGGAGCACCACCCTTGCGCTTGCCGTTGAACGGGCGCTTTTTCTTGGACGGAGCCTTCTTTACTTGAGATTTTTCTTGGGATTTTGTTTCCTGAGGCTTAACTTCTTCTGTGGATTTGACTTCTGCTTCTTCTGCCATATATATACCTCTTGGAAAATTGTTTAAGTTGACGGGCGCAAAGATAGTAAAAAATTGGGAAAATGCAAGTGAGAGGTTAGGGGTTAGGTATTAGGTTTTAGGGGTTAGGGTAAATAATCATTTGCTACGCAAATTTTTAAAGGGCGGCAAAGCCGCGACTTTATCCCTACAACCTGTAACCTAAAACCTACGACCTATTTTCCAGCCAATGCGCGAGGACTGTGATGTCGGCGGGGCGCACTCCGGGCACGCGGCTAGCTTGCCCAAGCGTTAGCGGCTTGTGGGCGTTGAGGCGTTGGCGGCTTTCGATGCTGATGGCCGTAATGGACATGTAATCGAAGTCCGGCGAGAGTTTGACCTTTTCCATCTTCTTCTGGTCGTCAATTTCGCGTTCCTGACGGTCGAAGAACCCGGCATAAAGCTCTTCGGCATACATGTACCACTGGTCTCGGCGCGTAATTTTAGCGTCTGGTGCTGCCACTTTGAAGAATGTTTCAGGATCAATTCCCGGACGGCGGAGCACGTTAATCCAGCGGGTGCGTTCGGATGCAAGAGCTTGACCACCAGCTTCGAGAATGACGTTTGCCTCTTCCGGCGTTGCAGACGTTTCCGCAAATTGAGTTTTGAGGCTTACCATGAGGTCCCATCGGCGAGTCCAGTCTTCCCAATCGCGGTCGCTGATCATGCCAATCTTGCGGGCCTTTTCCTTGAGGCGCATTTCGGCATTGTCGCTGCGGAGGAATAAGCGGTATTCGGCACGGCTTGTAAACATGCGGTACGGTTCATCAAGCAGAATATTCACGAGGTCATCGACCATCACGCCGAGATAGCTTTCGGAGCGCCCGAGAATGAAGGGTTCTTCGCCCTTGACCTTGAGAGCGGCGTTGATGCCTGCCATAAGACCCTGACCGGCGGCTTCTTCGTAACCGCTCGTGCCGCAGACCTGGCCCGCAAAATAGAGTCCCGGAACATTCTTGCATTCGAACGTCGGGTAAAGCTGAGTCGCATCGACAGAATCGTATTCCACAGCGTAACCAATTTGCAGAACCTTAGCGCGGGTAAGGCCCGGGATTGTGTGGATGGCGGCAAGCTGGATGTCCGCTGGCAAGCTGGAGCTGAAACCGTTGATATAGACACGCCCGATGTCAGCCTGTTCCGGTTCGAGGAACAGCTGGTGCCCGTCGCGGTCGCCAAAACGGTTGATTTTATCTTCGATACTCGGGCAGTAGCGCGGGCCCTTGCCGTGGATACGGCCGCTGAACATCGGGCTGTCCTTGAAGCCGCTGCGCAGAATGTCGTGCGTCTTGATGTTCGTGCGCGTAATCCAGCAGACGCAATCGTTGCGTATAAACCTGTTAATTTGGTCACCCCAGAACTTGTCGGGAGTTGCACCGTCAAAATGGCGGTCGCTCATCGGCCACGGATGCTCGTCGCCATGTTGCACGTCGCATTCGTTAAAGTCGATAGAATCTGGATCCAAGCGGCTCGGCGTGCCTGTTTTTAGGCGGCGCAAGCGGATGCCATTTTTCGCAAGGCATTCCGAAAGTTTATCTGCACTCGGCTCGCCCACTCGCCCACCGACGCTCGTTTCAAGTCCGGTGAACATCTTGGAGGCAAGGAATGTTCCGCTCGTCACCACAATCGCACGCGTGATATAGCGGTCGCCGTTCAAGAGCGTGAGTTCCAGGCGACCGTCGTTCATGCGTTCAAACGATGCAAGTTCACCTTGAATCAGCGTAAGTCCCGGCAAGCTTTCCATCGTCTCGCGGGCAACTTCGCTGTAATACTTCATATCGCACTGCGCACGCGGTCCCCAAACGGCGGGGCCCTTGCTCATGTTGAGCATGCGGAACTGGATGCCCGCCTTGTCGGTCAAAAGCCCCATGAGGCCGCCGAGAGCATCGATATCGCGAACAATTTGGCCTTTAGCAACGCCACCAACGGCCGGGTTGCACGACATTCTGCCAATAGCGTTCAAATCCATCGTGAGCATGGCGGTTTTGACACCAATCTTCCATGCGGCATGTGTGGCTTCAATACCGGCGTGACCGCCACCGACGACGACAACATCAAATTCTGCGATAATCATGCGCCAAATTTAAAAAATATGAATCAATACGGCTATAGAAAAACGCACCCTCGAGAGGATGCGTCTTTAAGTTTTTTGAAAAAGCTAAAGATTACTTTTTAGCCTTTGCCTTAGCGGGTTTAGCTTCAGGCTTTGCTTCAGGAGCCTTGACGGAATCAGCAGCCGGCTTCTTGACTTCGATCTTCCATTCAACGTTCTTGCCGTTGAGAAGTTCTGCGATTTCCTTCTTCAGGTCATCCTTTTCACGTTCGAATGCAACGTATTCCTTGTAAGAGCCATCTGGATTCACGAGATAGACCTTCGGAACGTAGCCATCGCTGTAGAGTTCACCGAACTGGCGAGATTCGTCCCAAACGACGCTAATTGTTTCGTCGAACTTGGCATCGTCGATAAAGCGACGAATACCCGGCTTGTTGTTTCCACCGCTAGCGATAGAAACAGTCGTAAGACCCTTCGGAGCAAATTCTTTTGCGATTTCAAGAATCTGCGGAGCTGCATGTGCGCAGTGACCGCAAGTTGCAGAGAAGTAGAACATGAGGAGCGGCTTACCAGCGAATGCGCTCAAGTCTTCGGCCTTCACCGTAATGCCAGAAGCCTTCACGCTGAAGTTCATCTTGGCGGGCATGCCGTTTGCAAGCGTATCGCCACGGAGGGAAGCAACTTCAGCTTTGAGCTTTTCTTCTTCAGCCTGCTGCTTCTTGGTCATTTCTTCACGGATTGTCTTCAACTTTTCGTTGTAACGATCGCCGACAGCCTTCAAAGAATCATCCGAAAGAACCATCTTGAACGTCGTATCGCGAACGCGCTTACCAGCATCGCGGAGACCGAGCACAAAGTATTCTCCATCGAAATCCGTCTGGAACTGGCGACCGATGCTATAGAACTGGTTACCAAACTGAACACCGACGAGGTAAGAGAACTTCTGCTGCAACGGAGCGTTTGCTTGGAAGGTAACCTTTTCGTTCTTTACTGCGGGAGCCTGTGTGACTGGCAATGCTTTACGGAGTGAATCGACGTATGCAAGGAGCTGCTGGTCATTCAAGTTTTTGGAAACGTTCGAATCCGGCTGTGTCTTCATGTAACGTTCACGCATGTTGCTTTGGATACGTCTGCTGACAGCGACAAGAGTATCCTGAGGGAACTGGAGCTTTGCCGTCGTATCCTTCAAACTGGCCATAGCATCAAGGAAACCCTGAACAGTAGCATCTTCGTCGATACCTTCACCAGACTGCCAAGGGAGATTTGCAAAATTTTGAAGGCCGAACTGGGCACCAAGCATGTAGGCGAATTTCTGGTCATCTGCAGAATCTGGAGCGATAGCAGCTGCTTTAGCAATCGGTTTTTGGGCTTCGCCACAAGCAATCAAGGCAAGGGCGGCTGCACCAAGAGCAATCTTTTTCAGTTTCATTTTTTTTAGACTCCTAAGTCAAAAAATCATTAGGAATGCACTCATTCCTATTTTCGCGTGTTAATATACATATTTTTAGCGTAGGGAATCACGGACAAAACCTTTTTTAGGCGTTCCTTCGAGCACTTTGAACGAGGTTGATCCGATAACGGCTCCATCTTTGTATGCCGTTTCCACTCGGTATGCCCCTGCGGGGATATTTTTCTTTTTCGAATAGCTCCGATAGCCTGCATCACGCCCACCCCGAATGACCATTCTGCTCGAAGATATCTTGTCTGTCAATTTAAACTTTCCTGTGGAGGGTTCTTTGTAGTACCAGCGAAATTCAACAGGTGCTTTGAGTTCTGCCGGGCCGTAAACTGAGGACATGAAGTAAATTTCATCGCCGTCTTCTTTGTGGATCGTCGACTGTGTAAATCCATTGCGTTGCCAAAAACTGAGCCTGTCGGTATCGCACGAGTACGTTTCGTTGTCAAAATTTTTACAGACAATTTGTTGTTTCACGATTAGCGGAACGGGTGGAATCCAGTTGACTAAATACGCTATGGAGAGGACTAGACTAATCGTTATGGGTGCTATGAGATTCCTTTTTTTATGCCTTGATTTAAACCAAAGTAAAAGGCATATAAAAAGTGAAATAATTGTGCTAAAAAAGAACCAAAATGCCCCCATCTCATGAGCTAAGTGTGGAATCAAAAAATTAAAGAACATCGTCCCGAGTAGGCAAAAGAATGCAAGGCTTACTCCAAATTTTTCATATTTCTGTTTCAGGAATTCGTTGCCGACAAGAAGCGTTACTAAAATTAAAACAATGATAAATGCTGCGATGGAGCCGGAGCTTTTGAAATAGCAAATGACAAGAGCGCTATAGAGGTTTCCAAAGCAAAACTGAACAGCCCAAGTCAATCGGTCTATCCAAGAAGATGGCCATTCGTGATTCAAAACTTTGCTGATAAAAGATGAATTGATATTGTCTCTTTCTTCATCATTGGAAACAAGCTTTGTCGCAATGAGATATATTGACACAAGTGCTACCAGATAATAGAACGACAATAATATCAAGTCTCTTCCATAAACTTTGTGCCCAATAGTCATCGAGTCCCAGCTGAACCCGCCCAGAAATGCAATCGCCGGAATGAACTTTTCGATTTTTTGTACCGCGGTTTTTTCCCGCAAATGGTTTAAAAATTCCATGACCGTAAGATACAAAATTATAGGAGAACCTGTCATGGAGCGTGTGAGGATCCTATATGCAACGCATGCAACAAAAAAATTAAAGCGAGAAAAGCAAAATCATCGAGAAAAACGCATTATCATCTAAAACAAGCTAAATTATAAATGTTATCAAAAAAGGAGATTTTCATGAAAAAATTTGTTTTGTTGCTTTTGGGGTTAGCGACTTTATTATCCGCAGAAACATTTACTGTTCATTTCTTAATTCCAAATGACAGTTGTTGGATTGAATCAGGAGTCGGACTTGTAATCAATAACGACGGAAACTTACAAGCCATGCAGAAAGACGAAGAATATCCTGGTTGGTATTCGTACAGTTGGGACAAGGCAAACTTGCCGACCTCAGTACTGTTTTATTGCAAAGAAGACAAAACTTTGGAACACCCTATTGGTTTCAGTAAAATCGGCGCTGATACATTAATGGCTTTTGACGTCAAACTACTTGCAGATTTTTTTGATTTCGAAAACACCAATATTAATGCACTCTATTACATTCCCGATGAAGAATACTACGAAGATGACCTTTGGGGTGTATCCGGTAATTTAACCGATGAAGATCTTCGTCCGCACTGCTACTACTACACGAAAAAATCTGTTATTCCCGATCCGCCTTATGAATCTCCGTTCAAAAATACAGAAGTTTATTACAGCATTCTAAATGTTTTGGGCGACACAATCCAGACCGAACAACAAATGACTTGCGATGACAATGAAATTGTGCGTTTCTGCGGTGGAAACATTACGATTCAAACAACGATGTTTCCTGAAGGTGAATACAAGCTCGCTGCAAGAATAAGTATAAATGGAGAAAAATTCGATAAAACCATAAAATTCGTCTCGAAAAGTGATAACGAAACATTGGATTTAAAAGGACCAAGCAAATCTGTTTCGCAAATCAAAATTCATTCTTCAGGCTTGCAAATTCAAATTTTCAGTTCGGAACCGAATGTGTTTTCCGTATTCAATTCCAAGGGGCAAACAATCCAAAAAGGGCGCATCAATGGTTCAACGACTATCGCCATCATGGCGCCGGGCACCTATTGGGTTAAGGTGGGTTCAGAGACTCGCCGAGTGCAAGTTTTCAATTAGTTTTGATTTGGAGAGCGCTTGTCTGGTGATGGCTTTTTAGCTACATTTACGCCGTAAAATTTTAAAAGGTCATTAACGATGAAACTCTCCAAGTACTTTTACGTCACGCTCCGCGAAACGCCGAGCGATGCCACCATGCCCTCCCACATCTTCCTCATGCGCGGCGGCTACATCAAGCCCGTTTCTACCGGTATCTACTCCATGATGCCGATGGGTTTCCGCGTGATCCAGAAGATCGTGAACATCATCCGCGAAGAAATGAACAAGATTGGCGGTATCGAAGTGGATCTCCCGGTGGTGCAGACCGCTGAACTCTGGAGCGAATCTGGCCGTTACCAGGCTATTGGCGAAGAACTCCTCCGCTTCAAGGACCGCAACAACCACAACATGGTGCTCGCCATGACGCACGAAGAAGCCATGACCGACCTCGTGCGC